>NZ_JBHVVP010000002.1:0-846124 GCF_042882605.1 Streptomyces sp. NPDC058198 | reverse complement strand
CCTTGCGGTAGGTCGGGGTATCAACATATCTGGCGTTGACTTTTGGCACGCTGTTGAGTTCTCAAGGAACGGACGCTTCCTTTGTACTCACCCTCGCGGGCTTTCCTCCGGGCTTCCCTTCGGTCTTGCGTTTCCGACTCTATCAGACTCTTTCGTGTCCGATTCCCCGTCGGAGCGGGGTTGCCTTCCGGTTCTTCGCTTTCGCGTTTCCCTTTCCGGCGATTCCGACTCTATCAGATCCTTTCGGGCCTGATTCCCAGTCAGAGTGGGTTGCCGTCCCGGCCCTTCGGCCGTTCCGACGAGTGAGACTTTAGCGGAATCCTCGGCCCCGACGCTAATCGGGGCCGCGTCCCTTCGAACGCGGATTCCTCATTCGCAAAGACACACGCAAAACAATGCGACCAGCAGTCGCTCGCTTGTAGTGGGTCTTGCGGAATGACTGTCCGGGGACCGGCCGGGGCCGGTGCTCACGTCGGACAGCTCGGAGAACATTACGGATCCGTGTTTGGCGTGTCAACTCGGTGGTTCGGCCGCTAGTCTGAGGCCCATGACAACGCATGCGTGCATCCTTCAGTGGTGGGCCGCCTGACGGCGGCCGCCACATACGTATGCACTCAACGGCCGCCGCTTCGGCGGCCGTTCGTGTTTCTCCCCTCGGGAGCCGGCCGCTGGAAGCGGCGGCTCCGATCAGGAGGGTGAGTAGAGATGACACGGATCTTCAGTGGGATCAAGCCGACCGGGCATCTGACGCTGGGCAACTACCTCGGGGCTGTTCGGAGGTGGGCCGAGGTCGATCAGCACCGGGCCGACGCTCTGTTCAGCGTGGTGGATCTGCATGCCCTGACCGTCGAACACGATCCGGCTCGCGTGCGCAGACTCAGTCGGCAGGCCGCCACGCTGATGCTGGCGGCCGGACTCGACCCCGCTCTCTGCACCGTATTCGTACAGAGCCATGTGGATGAACATGCGCGGCTCTCGTATCTGCTGGAGTGCACGGCCACGGACGGGGAACTGCGGCGCATGATCCAGTACAAGGAGAAGAGCGCGCGGGCCCAGCTGTCCGGCGAGAGCGTGCGGTTCTCGCTGCTGTCGTATCCGGTGCTGATGGCCGCGGACATCCTGGCGTACCGCACCGACGAGGTGCCGGTCGGCGACGACCAGACGCAGCATGTGGAGCTGACCAGGGATCTCGCGGTGCGGTTCAACCAGCGCTACGGACACACGTTCACCGTGCCCAGGGCCACCCGCCCGCCGGTGGCCGCACGGGTCATGGATCTTCAGGACCCGACGTCGAAGATGGGGAAGTCGCACGAGGCCGGCGCCGGGATCGTGTATCTGCTGGACGACGCCGATGTGGTGCGGAAAAAGATCATGCGGGCGGTCACCGACAGCGGGCGGGAGGTCGAGTACGACCGTGAGGCGAAGCCGGGGGTGGCGAATCTGCTGGAGATTCTCGCGGCGTGCGGGAACGGGAACCCGGACGAGCTGGCCGGTGTATATGAGTCGTACGGCGCGCTGAAACGGGACACCGCGGAGGCTGTGGTCGAGCTGCTACGGCCCTTGCGGGAGCGGCATGCGGCGTTGGCCGCGGATCCGGGTTATGTGGACGGAGTACTGAAGGAGGGAGCGGAGCGGGCCAGGGGGATGGCCCGGCCGGTGGTCGACGCGGCCTATCGGGCCGTGGGGCTGCTCCCGGCCGGCTGAGCCGCCGGGGCGGAGGCGGCGCAGTGGGTGCTCGGGTTTCCGGCAGCGGCTCCGGGGTCAGCCGTTGCCGGAGGCGAGGGCGCGGCTGCGGTCGCGGGCCGCTTCGATGGCGGCGATGAGGGCGGCTCGTACGCCGTGGTTCTCCAGTTCCCGGATGGCGCTGATGGTGGTGCCGGCCGGGGACGTCACGGCCTCGCGGAGTTTCACCGGGTGTTCGCCGCTGTCGCGCAGCATGACGGCGGCGCCGATGGCGGCCTGGACGATCAGGTCGGCTGCCTGGGCGCGGGGCAGGCCGAGGAGGATGCCGGCGTCGGTCATCGCCTCGACGAGGTAGTAGAAGTACGCCGGGCCCGAGCCGGAGAGCGCGGTGGCCGCGTCCTGCTGGGATTCGGGGACGCGGAGGGTCTTGCCGACGCCGCCGAAGATCTCGTCGGCGTGGGCCAGATGGACAGCGAGGGCATGGCTGCCGGCCGAGATGACGGACATGCCCTCATCGACCAGGACGGGGGTGTTGGGCATGACGCGTACGACCGGGGTGCCGACGGCGAGGCGTTCCTCTATGAAGGCGGTGGTGATACCGGCGGCCGCGCTGATGATCAGGCGGTCCGGGGTGATGTGGGGGTGGAGCTCGTCGAGCAGCTTGCCCATGTCCTGCGGCTTGACGGCGAGGATGAGGATATCGGCGCGCTTGGCGGCGTCGGCGTTGGTGACGGTCTCGACGCCGTAGCGGTTGCGGAGCTCCTCGGCGCGGTCTTCGCGGCGGGTGGTGACCAGGAGGTCGGCGGGGCGCCAGCCGGCCCGGATCATGCCGCTGAGCAGGGCCTCGCCGATCTTGCCGGTGCCGAGGACTGCGACTGTCAGGGTCATTCGGGGTCACCTCGCCGGTGGGTGGTGCAGTTGTCGTCCGTAACCCATCCTCGCACCGGGGGCGGGCGGTGGGCCTGAGGTGTCCGAGGGGCGGGATCCCTGGCCAGAGGTTCAGGCCGTACGGCGGCGGAGGGTCGCTGCGCCCAGGGCGAGGACGAGGACGGCGCAGCCGGCGACGACCAGCGTGTCGCGGATGAAGTCGCCGGTGATGTCCGGGTTGCGCAGGACTTCGTTCATGCCGTCGACGGCGTAGGACATGGGCAGGGCGTTGGAGATCGCCTCCAGGACGGGCTGCATGGTCGGGCGCGGGGCGAACAGTCCGCAGAGGAGGAGCTGGGGGAAGATCACCGCCGGCATGAACTGCACCGCCTGGAACTCGGACGCGGCGAAGGCCGAGACGAAGAGGCCGAGGGCCGTGCCGAGCAGGGCGTCGAGGAGCGCGACCAGCAGGAGCAGCCAGGGCGATCCGACGACATCCAGGCCGAGGGTCCAGACCGCGAGGCCCGTGGCGAGGGCGGATTGGACGATGGCGAGCAGGCCGAACGCCAGGGCGTAGCCGGCGATCAGGTCGGCCTTGCCCAGGGGCATGGCGAGCAGGCGTTCCAGGGTGCCGGAGGTGCGTTCGCGCAGGGTGGCGATCGAGGTGACCAGGAACATCGTGATCAGCGGAAAGATGCCGAGGAGGGAGGCGCCGATGTTGTCGAAGGTGCGTGCGCTGCCGTCGAAGACGTAGCGCAGGAGGACGAGCATCACGCACGGGACCAGGATCATCAGGGCGATGGAGCGCGGGTCGTGGCGCAGTTGGCGGAGCACGCGGGCGGCGGTGGCCAGGGTCCTGGCGGGGGAGACGGGGGCCGTGGTGGTCATCGGGCGCTCTCCTGGAGTGCGTTGGCCTCGTCGACCAGGTGGAGGAAGGCCGCCTCGACGGTTTCCGAGTGGGTGCGGCTGCGGAGGGCGTCCGGGGTGTCGTCGGCGAGGATCTCGCCTTCGCGCATGAGGAGCAGCCGGTGGCAGCGCTCGGCCTCGTCCATGACATGGGAGGAGACGAGGATCGTCGCGGCGCGTTCGGCGGCGATGCGGTGGAAGAGGTTCCACAGGTCGCGGCGCAGGACGGGGTCGAGGCCGACGGTCGGCTCGTCGAGGACGAGGAGTTCGGGGGTGCCGAGGAGGGCTACGGCGAGGGAGACGCGGCCCCGCTGGCCGCCGGAGAGTCTGCCCGCGAGCGAGTCGGCGTGGGAGGTGAGGTCGACGTCGGTGATGGCGCGGTCGACCGTTTCCCGGCGTGCGGCGCGGCGGGACCGGCCCGGGTCGAGCACGGCGGCGAAGTAGTCGAGGTTCTGCCGGACCGTCAGGTCGTCGTAGACGGAGGGCGCCTGGGTGACATAGCCGATGCGGGCGCGCAGGGCGGCGTCGCCGGCGGGCCGGCCGAGGACGTCGAGGGTGCCGGTGACCTTGGCCTGGGTGCCGACGACGGCGCGCATCAGGGTCGACTTGCCGCAGCCCGAGGGGCCGAGGAGGCCGGTGATCCGGCCGGGCGGTACGGCGAAGTCGAGGCCGCGCAGGACGGTGCGGTCACCTCGCAGGACGGTGAGGCCGTGGGCGCGGATGGCGGCCCCGGAGTAATTCATCATGTGATGAATAATGTGTGGCCGCCGATGGCTCCGTCAAGAGGTGGACGGGCCGGGGGCGCGCAGTGTCACCGTCAGCTCGACGACATACGGCTCGTCGACGGTCCCGTCGGGGAAGAGGGTGAGCAGTTCGGTACGTTCCCGCGCGAGAACGGCGGCGGTGGCCTGTTCGTCCAGGGCCCGGAAGACGGAGTGGCTGCCGAGATTGGCGAGGTGGGTGTCGAGGGTGACGCTCCGGGTCCAGGGCACGCGGCGCTCCGTGCGGACCAGTTCCTCCGGCAGCTTGCGGCCGCGGCCGGTGGCGCTGTGGGCACCGCCGGCGAGTTGGCCGCGGAGGCGCTCGTCCTGGGCGGCGACCCAGGGGACGCCGGCATCGGAGACGTTCCACCAGAGGGCGAGCGCGCCGCCGGGCCTGAGCACGCGCAGGGCCTCGGGGACGGAGCGGGCCGGGTCGGTCCAGTGCCAGGCCTGGGCGTAGGTGACGAGGTCGGCGCAGCCGTCGGCCAGCGGCAGGGCGTCGCCGAGGCCCCGGACGAGCGGGATGCCGGGAAGAGAACGACGCAGCCGGGCCGCCATGCCGGGGCCCGGCTCCACGGCGGTGACCCGGGCGCCGCGCTCGCGCAGCAGGCGGGTGGCGATTCCGGTGCCGGCGCCGACGTCGATGACCCGGGAGCCCTTGAGGGGGCGGCCGGTCAGTTCCTCGATGGCGTCGAAGAGGGCGGGCGGATAGCCGGGGCGGGCCGTGTCGTACTGGTCGGCGACGGCATCGAAGGAGAGAGCGCGACGGGTCATGCGTCTCATCCTGACGGCAGAGGTCCGCTCGGGGCCCTCGCCGTCCGGGGTTGCCCCGGCCAGGACCTGGGCGGCTGCCGTCCTACCTGCGCTTGCCCTTGCTGCCACGGCGGGCGGCGGGGTTGCCGGCGCGGGCGCTGCGGCGGCGCTCGTACTGGGTGACGGCCGTCTCGTACTCGCCCCGGCGCAGCCCCTCCCCCGGGGCCTCGACGAGAGAGCGCAGGAAGTAGGCGATCAGCGAGCCGATGAAGCCGATCATCTTGACGGTGCGCAGTGACTCCTCGCGGCCGGGATCGGCCGGGCGGCGGGTGAAGCCGCTCCAGGTGCTGCGGAAGGCCATGGCACCGCAGACCGCGAACATCACGACGATCAGCCCGCCGACGAAGGAGCCCACGTCCGCGATCTCCACGCCCTGATAGGCGAAGCGGAGCAGGAAGCAACTGGCGAAGGCCGTGGCGAGCGAGCCGACGGCGACCGCGACACGCCGCAGTCCGTAACCCCCGTCATGACTGACCCAGGTCGTACCGAAGAACCGGATGGCTTCGGGCTCCGGCCCACCGCGACCACGACCGCTGTCAGCGGTGGCCGTGGTCGCGGCGGAGTGCTCATCGTGTTCAAGGTGCTCGGGGTGCTCGCTCACAGAGTCGATTATCCCCCTGCGCGTACGAGCCTCCCGCTAGGCCCTGTCCGGCGTACGGAGCCGGGTCAGCCGCAGCGCACGGCGACGTACCCGTCACTGCCCGTCTGGACGTACGAGTCCGAGATGAACTGTCCGTTGGCGATGTTGTCCCAGATGTTGGATGTCCCGTAAGGACCGGAGACCGACTCCCCCGGCTTCTGACAGTTGATCGGCACGCTGGCCCCGTACGGGAGCACCCTGACGACCTGGTAGTTCGTACCCGGACCGCTGCGGACATTCACCCGGTAGCCCGGAGCGACCGGGTACACCTTGGCCGCCAGCATCTCGGCAGCGGCCCCCTCCACGACATCCCCCGCGGTGCTCTCAACCTCTTCGATCGACATTCGGTCCTCCCCCATTGAAGGTGCGCACTCTGCGCCGCGCAGGCTAGCAAGCCATGGCTGGATCGCACGCATCATCGACTAGGCTCCGTGCGGCGCGCTCGCGCACGAAGACACGGGGGTGGGCAATGCCACCACTGCGCAATACCGGGCCGGCCCCGGAAGCCGAGCGTCCGGATTACGCCGGTCGTTATCTACTCGAATCAGACCTGGGCTCCGGCGGAATGGGTGTGGTCCATCTGGCCACGTCCGCTTCGGGGTTGCGTCTTGCCGTCAAGGTCATCCATGCCAACCACGCCTCGGATCCGGAGTTCAGGGCCCGGTTCCGGCAGGAGATCGCGGCCGCCCGCCGGGTGAGCGGGGCCTTCACCGCGCCCGTCGTGGATGCCGACCCCGAGGCTGACCGGCCGTGGATGGCCACGCTGTTCATCGACGGTCCCACCCTGTCCGAGCGGGTGAAGCGGAACGGTCCGCTGGGAACCGATGAGTTGATCCAGCTGGGTGCGGGACTGGCCGAGGGGCTGCGGGACATTCACCGGGCCGGGGTGGTGCACCGCGATCTCAAGCCGAGCAATGTCCTGTTGGCGGCGGACGGTCCCAAAGTCATCGACTTCGGCATCTCGCGTCCCACCGACAGCGATCTGCGGACGGAGACGGGCAAGCTGATCGGCACACCGCCGTTCATGGCGCCGGAGCAGTTCCAGCGGCCGCGTGAAGTCGGCCCCGCCGCCGATGTGTTCGCCATGGGCGCGGTGCTGGTCCACGCGGCGACCGGGCGCGGTCCGTTCGACTCGGACAGCCCGTACATCGTCGCGTACCAAGTCGTGCACAACGAGCCGGAATTGGCCGGGGTACCCGAGAAGCTCCTCCCCCTGATCACACGTTGCCTGGCGAAGGAGCCGGCCGACCGACCGACGACGGACGAGCTGATGACCGCGCTGCGCCCGTCGCCGCACGGCGCGAGGTCCCTCGTACCGGCGCAGCGGAAGCCGCCCTCCGCGGCGGCCGGGGATCCGACGCCCACCACCCACCCCCGGGCGGCACGGCTTCACGACGACCCACCGGAGGCCGTCCGGTCCGAGGCCGCCCCGGACCGGCCGGCCCGGCCCCGGACCGGCCGTCGCCGGCAGGTCCGCCGGGCGGCGATGGGCGTGGCGCTGGCGGCCCTGGCCGTGGCCGGATTCGTCGCGATGCGTGCCACGGGGGACGACGGCAGCCCCGGTACGGCGGCCACGAAGGCCGGCTCGGGCAGTCAGGACGAAACGTTCCACCCGTGGCACACCCAGCTGCGGGGCCGTAAGAGCGCGGGCGGTCCTCCCGCCTGTTCGACCGGCGGTTCGGCCGTCTTCTGCAGTGCCCCGGGGGTGGGAACGGCCCGTCTCGACCCGGCCGACGGCGGCATCGACTGGACCGCGAAGGGCGCGAGTGCCTCGAAAACCGTCGAAGAGGGCGCGGCGCCCGTCCCTTCCGGCGGACTGCTGCACGTCGTCGTACCGGGAGAGCGGCTGGAAGCCCTCGACCCGGTGTCGGGTGACCTCCGTTGGGACATCGACATCTCGCCGTACTCCTCCGTCCGCCATGCCGGCGACTCGGTGCTGCTCGTGACCGAGCAGGGGCGGGTGCGATCCGTGGACGGTGCGACAGGGGCGGAGCGCTGGACACGGCAGGAGACCGGGACCGGATCGCAGTGGGCGGCCGCGAGTGGCGAGGACGGCCCGCTGTTCGCCATTACTCCGTCGGAGGACGGCACGGCCACGGAGGTGACCGGGATCGACCCCGGAACCGGAGACCTCCTGTGGAAGAAGCGGGTGACCGGATGGCTGACCCCGGTGCAGGCCACCGACGACGCGCTGTTCCTGCTCTCCCGCAACAACCAGGACGCCATGGACGCTGTCGTACGGATCGATTCCGCGAGCCGGACCGTACGCCGCGTTCCGCTGGCCTTTCCGGTCGATCAGGCACAGGCCACCGTGGCCGGGGACACGGTCTACGTCCTCGGGTACGCCGGATCGCTGCTCGCGATCGACACGCGCGAAAGCGGCACCGCGCAACAGGCCGAGCGCTGGCGGCTGGAGACATCGGTGACCCGGACGTCGAGCCCCGTGGCCGTGGGGGGCCGGATCTACATGAGTGCGGCCGACGGGCGCCTGCTCGCCGTCGACAGTGAGCGCGGAGTGCTCCTGGGGCAGACGAAGCCGCGCATGGCCGAGAGGACCGACACGCTCGTCGCCACGCTGCCCGCCCCCGTCGTCGCCTCCGGCAAGGTCTTCGCCGGCGCGCCCGACGGGTCCGTCTTCGCCGTCGACAGCGAGGACCCTGCCCGCTGGTGACCCGCCGACAGCGCCGGCCCCGTGGTCCCGTTGAGGACCGCGGGGCCGGTGGCCGTACGGATACGGAGGAGCAGAGGCGTCAGCCCAGGCGGGAGATGTCCCGCACCGCGCCCTTGTCCGCGCTCGTCGCCATCGCCGCGTAGGCGCGCAGCGCCACCGAGACCTTGCGTTCGCGGTCGGCGGGGGCGTACACCCCGTTCAGAGCCGCGCGACGGGTCGCCAGCTCCTCGTCGGACACGAGGAGTTCGATCGTACGGGCGGGGATGTCGATCCGGATCCGGTCGCCGTCGTGGACCAGCGCGATCGTGCCGCCCGAGGCCGCTTCCGGCGAGGCGTGGCCGATCGACAGGCCCGACGTACCGCCGGAGAAGCGGCCGTCGGTGATCAGGGCGCAGGACTTACCGAGACCGCGGCCCTTCAAGTACGAGGTGGGGTAGAGCATCTCCTGCATGCCGGGGCCGCCGCGCGGGCCCTCGTAGCGGATGACGATGACATCGCCCTCGGCGATCTCCTTACGGAGGATCTTCTCCACGGCCTGTTCCTGCGATTCGCAGACGACGGCCGGGCCCTCGAAGGTCCAGATCGACTCGTCGACGCCGGCCGTCTTCACCACACAGCCGTCGAGGGCGAGGTTGCCCTTCAGCACCGCCAGGCCGCCGTCCTTGGAGTAGGCGTGGGCGACATCGCGGATGCAGCCGTTCGCGGCGTCCGTGTCGAGCGTCGCCCAGCGCTCGGACTGCGAGAATGCCTCGGCGGAGCGGACGCAGCCGGGGGCCGCGTGCCACAGCTCGACGGCCTCGTCGGACGGTGAGCCGCCGCGCACGTCCCAGGTTTCCAGCCAGGACTTGATGCTCGGCGAGTGGACGGTGTGCACGTCCTCGTTGAGCATCCCGCCGCGGTACAGCTCGCCCAGGATGGCGGGGATGCCGCCGGCCCGGTGGATGTCCTCCATGTAGTACGTGCCGCCTGGGGCGACGTTCGGCGCGACCTTGGCCAGGCAGGGGACACGGCGGGAGACGGCGTCGATGTCGCCGAGGCCGTAGTCCAGCTCGGCTTCCTGGGCGGCGGCCAGCAGATGCAGGATCGTGTTGGTGGAGCCGCCCATGGCGATGTCGAGCGCCATCGCGTTGTCGAAGGACGCGCGGGTGGCGATATTGCGCGGCAGGACACTCTCGTCGTCCTGCTCGTAGTGGCGCTTGGTGATCTCGACGACCGTGCGGCCCGCGTTCTCGTACAGAGCCCTACGAGCGGTGTGCGTGGCCAGCACCGAGCCGTTGCCGGGCAAGGAGAGGCCGATGGCCTCGGTCAGGCAGTTCATCGAGTTGGCCGTGAACATGCCGGAACAGGAGCCGCAGGTCGGACAGGCGTTCTCCTCGATACGGAGGATGTCCTCGTCCGAGACGTTCTCGTTGACCGCGTCCGAGATCGCGTTGATCAGGTCGAGCTTGCGGACCGTGCCGTCCACCAGCGTCGCCTTGCCGGCCTCCATCGGGCCGCCGGAGACGAAGACCGTGGGGATGTTGAGGCGCAGGGCGGCCATCAGCATGCCCGGGGTGATCTTGTCGCAGTTGGAGATGCAGATCAGCGCGTCCGCGCAGTGCGCCTCGACCATGTACTCGACGGAGTCGGCGATCAGATCGCGGGACGGCAGGGAGTACAGCATTCCGCCGTGGCCCATCGCGATGCCGTCGTCGACGGCGATGGTGTTGAACTCGCGCGGCACGGCGCCCGCGGCCTTGATCGCTTCGGAGACGATCCGGCCGACCGGCGCGAGATGGGTGTGACCGGGCACGAACTCGGTGAAGGAGTTGGCCACCGCGATGATCGGCTTGCCGATGTCCTCACTCGCTACGCCCGATGCCCGCATCAGGGCGCGCGCGCCCGCCATATTGCGGCCGTGGGTGACAGTGCGGGACCTCAGCTCGGGCATCGTCGCTCGCTCCTTCAGCAGAAAATGACTGTCTACGAGCGTACGCCCGCACTCCAAGATCTGGACACAACGTCCGGCATACGGGACTGTCGTTCAGCTTTCGGTCAGGTAGCGCTGGAGCGTCGGCGCCACCATCGCGACGATCTCCTCGGTGTCCACGGAGGCCAGCGGTTCCGCCTTGATCACATACCGGAGGAACGCGATCCCGAGCATGTGGGAGGCGGCCAGCTCGGCGCGGAACGTCGGATCCGGTACGTCGAGCTCCTCCGCGATCCGCTCCAGCAGCCGGCGCAGCACGAACGTGCGCAGCACCGCGGCCGCCGCCTCGTGCGTCAGCGCGGAACGGATGACGGCCAGCAGCGGGGCCCGGGTCACCGGGTTCTCCCAGACGCCGATGAAGTAGCGGGCGAGCCGCTCGCCGATGCCGTCGGGACCGCCGGCCAGCAGCCCGGGCACCACCAGCGCCGGTTCGAAGGAGACCTCGATGGCGGCCGCGAAGACCTCGTCCTTCGTACCGAAGTAGTGGTGGACGAGCGCCGGGTCCACGCCGGCGGCCTTGGCGATGCCCCGGACGGACGTCTTGTCGTAGCCGCGCTCGGCGAATTCCGTACGGGCCTCCCGCAGGATCTTCTCCCGGGCGCCGGGGCCCGTGTCCGCGTCCTTGCGGGCGGGGCGGCCGCGGCGGCGCGGAGCCGTGCCGGTCATGACGGACGCGCTCCCGACGAGCCGGAGGAACCGGACGCACCGGACGCTCCAGGGGCTCCTGAGGTACGGCGCGCGCTCCCCGTACGGCCCACGGAGGACGTTCGGGGCGCCCGCGCGGCGGACGGAGGCGCGGGCGGCGCGGAGGCCAGATGCAGCCGTGCGAAGGCCAGCGCCTCCGCCAGATCGGCTTCGCGCTCGGCCGCGGACATCGCGCGCCGGGTGTTGACCTCGATCACGACATGGCCCTCGAACCCGCCGCCGGCCAGCCGTTCCAGCAGCTCGGCGCAGGGCTGCGTGCCCCGTCCCGGCACGAGGTGCTCGTCCTTAGCCGATCCCCTGCCGTCCGCGAGATGGACGTGCCCCAGCCGGTCGCCCATCCGGTCGATCATGGCCATGGCGTCGGTGCGGGCGGTCGCGGTGTGCGAGAGATCGACGGTGAAGTGCCGGTAGTCGTCCTTGGTGACGTCCCAGTCGGGTGCGTACGCGAGCATCTCGCGGTCCCGGTAGCGCCACGGGTACATGTTCTCGACGGCGAACCGTACGTCCGTCTCCCCCGCCATCCGCCAGATGCCGGTGACGAAGTCGCGCGAGTACTGCCGCTGCCAGCGGAACGGCGGGTGCACGACCACGGTGGAGGCGCCGAGCCTCTCGGCCGCGGCCCGTGCCCGCTTGAGCTTCACCCACGGGTCGGTCGACCAGACCCGCTGGGTGATCAGCAGACAGGGCGCGTGGACGGCGAGTATCGGCACCTCGTGATAGTCGGAGAGCCGGCGCAGCGCCTCGATGTCCTGGCTGACGGGATCGGTCCAGACCATGACCTCGACGCCGTCGTACCCCAGGCGCGCGGCGATCTCGAAGGCCGTCGCCGTGGACTCCGGATAGACCGAAGCCGTCGAGAGAGCGACCTTCGCATCCGGGACGCGCACCACTGGTTCTGCCACGGAGACAGCGTACGGGCCGCGCCTACGTGGTCGGGAGCTGGTCGAGGCGGCGCAGGATGACGCCCTCGCGCAGCGCCCAGGGGCAGATCTCCAGCGTCTCGACCCCGAACAGGTCCATCGCCCCCTCCGCGACCAGCGCTCCTGCCAGCAGCTGGGAGGACCGGCCCTCGGAGACACCGGGGAGTCCGGCGCGCTGGAGCGCGTTCATCGCGGCCAGCTTGGGCACCCACTCCTCCAGTGACGTACGACTCAGTTCGCGCTGCACGTACAGGCCCTCGGCGGAGCGCGCGGCCCCGGCGAGCCGCGCCAGCTGCTTGAAGGTCTTGGAGGTCGCCACCACATGGTCCGGGCTGCCGAACCGGGCGAACTCGCCGACCGTACGGGCGATCTGCGCGCGCACATGGCGGCGCAGCGCCTTCACATCGACCGGGTCGGGCGGATCGCCGGGCAGCCAGCCGGCCGTGAGGCGGCCGGCTCCCAGGGGCAGGGACGAGGCGGCGTCCGGCGCCTCGTCGATTCCGTACGCGATCTCCAGCGAGCCGCCGCCGATGTCCAGGACCAGCAGTTTCCCGGCCGACCAGCCGAACCAGCGGCGGGCCGCGAGGAAGGTGAGCCGGGCCTCCTGCTCGCCGGTGAGGACTTCGAGATCGACCCCGGTCTCGCTCTTGACCCGCGCGAGGACCCGGTCGGCGTTGCTGGCTTCCCGTACGGCGGAGGTCGCGAACGGCAGCACGTCCTCGCAGCCCTTGTCCTCGGCGGCCTGGAGCGCGTCGGCGAGGGTCGCCACCAGCCGGTCGACGCCGTCGGATCCGATCGCGCCGTCCTCGTCGAGGAGCTCGGCGAGTCGCAGCTCCGCCTTGTACGAATACGCGGGCAGCGGACGGGCGCCGCGGTGGGCGTCGACCGCCAGCAGATGCACCGTGTTCGAACCGACGTCGAGGACTCCGAGTCTCATGAGCGGAACGCTACTGCGACCGCGCGCATACGCTGGACCCGTGCCAAAGACGAAAAAGGCGAAACCGGGCAAAGCCAAGGGCCCGAATGTGCAGGATCAGGGGCAGGAGGCTCGAACGGCCCCTGACACGGCGCAGGGCAAGGCCCCGCGCAGGACCAAGAGCGCTCCCCGGACGCGTGGCGTTCCTGACGAGAAGGGCCTGGACTTCGCCCGCGCGTGGGTCGAATTCCCCGACCCCGCCGACGACGAGCAGGTCTTCCGCTGCGATCTGACCTGGCTCACCTCACGGTGGGCCTGCATCTTCGGCAGCGGCTGCCAGGGCATCCAGGCGGGCCGCGCCGACGACGGGTGCTGCACGCTGGGCGCGCACTTCTCCGACAAGGACGACGAGAAACGGGTCGCCGGGCATGTCGCACGTCTCACCCCGGAGCTGTGGCAGTTCCACGAGGAGGGGACGGCCACGGGCTGGACGCAGACCGACGAGGACGGCGAGCGGCAGACGCGGCGCTGGGAGGGCTCCTGCATCTTCCAGAACCGCCCCGGCTTCGCGGCGGGCGCCGGCTGCTCGCTCCACATCCTGGCGCTGCGCGAGGGGCGCGAGCCGCTGGAGACGAAGCCGGACGTCTGCTGGCAGCTCCCGGTCAGGCGTACGTACGACTGGATCGAGCGGCCCGACGACACGCGCGTGCTCCAGGTGTCGATCGGGGAGTACGACCGGCGCGGCTGGGGGTCGGGCGGCCACGATCTGCACTGGTGGTGCACCTCGGCGACCTCGGCGCACGGCGCAGGCGACCCGGTGTACAAGACGTACCGGCCGGAGCTGACCGAGCTGATGGGCAAGGAGGGGTACGACCGGCTGGTCGAGCTGTGCGAACAGCGCATGGCGAGCGAGCTTCCGCTGGTGGCCCCGCATCCGGCGGACCCCACCACGGCCTGACGCGCCGGCCGGACGAGACATGGGTCCTGTAGGACCTGGGCCTAGTCCACGGGGGCCGGGTACGACGGCTCGGACGGCTCCGGCACGGAGGGATCCGGGTAGGACGGGTCCGGATCCGGGTCCTCCGGGTCCGGATCACCGGGGCCGGGGCCCGGGTCCGTGGGGCCGGGACCGCTCGGATCCGGTGGTCCCGGCTCGGTGGGTCCTGGTGAGCCGGGGTCCGAGGGGCCCGGCGGCGTCGGGCTGCCGGGGCCCGGGTGTCCGGGATGGCCGGAGTGTCCTGGGTGTCCCGGGCGCGGTGGACGGTCCGGGGACGGCGGCCTGGAGCCGTAGCCGTCGATCTTCACCACCGATCCCGAGGGATACAGCGCGATCCGCGCGCTCCAGGGCCCGGCCGGCTCGTACCGGTGGTCGACGAAGACGCGGATCGTGATCGACTCGCCGGGTTGGAGCGTGCCGTCAGCGCTGCTCAGCAGCAGCCAGCGGGCGCCGGTCCTGGCGGACCAGGAGACCGGCGCTCCGCCGGAGGCCCTGAGCGTGATCATCGTCGTGTCACCGGCGGACCGGGCCTCGACCGTGAGACGGCCGGGGGCCGGCTGCCCCGGGCGTGACGGCGGCGCGGGCGTGCTGTCGCTGATGACCTCGACCGAGACATCGGGCGTGCGGCCGCCCGCGGTGAAGCGGGCGCCGGGCCTGTACTGGGCATTGCCCGCGTTCTCGTAGTGGTCGTAGGGCCGCCCGTCGGCGCCGGGCGGCCCTTGGCCCTCGCCCGCGCTGATCGAGGAGCCGTCGTGGCCCTCCCCGGTCAGCGGTGCGCCCCGGTACGCCGCCCAGAGGGCGAGCACGGGAGCGGCGACGACCGTCGCCACGACGGTCGTCGTCACGGCGCGCGCCCGCAGCCGCCGCCGGCGGGCCGCACGGTCCTTGGGATCCACGGGGAAGCCGTTGCGGCCGAAGCGCGGGGCCGACCCCCGGGCGCGCGGGACCTGGGTCATCGCGGTGTACGCGGCGGCCCTCGGCGCCTCGACGAGCGGCAGGACGTCGAGCGAGGTGCGCGCGACGGACGGCGCGGGCGTGCCGGGCGAGGAGGGCGACCCCGGCCACGGGCCGACCGCCCCCGCGCGCTCGGCGGCGCGGCGGCAGCGGGGGCAGTCGTCGACGTGCCGGACCAGTTCACGCCGGAGCGCGGCCGAGAGCAGTACGTGGCTGTCGCCGGTGAGCCGGGCGACGGACGGGCAGTCGCCGGTCTCGACGACGGCGAGCGCGGCGCGGGTGCGATCCACCTCGCAGGCGGCGGAGGCGAGCAGTTCCCGGGCCGCGGGCAGCTCCATGGACAGCACGGCGGCGACCTCGCGCGGGCCGAGCTGATGGCGTACGGCCAGCTCCAGGATCTCGCGCTGCTCGGGTGTCGTACCGGCGGCCTCGGGCCAGGCCAGCGCGGCGAGTTCCCGCCGGTGGCGCTCAGCGGTCTCCGCCTCTGCGGCGGTCTCCGGCTCGGCGGCGACCGCCGGTGCGGACGCCGTGGCGGCCGCGGGGGCCCGCTCTCGGCGGCCCGAATGCGCCCCCTGTCGCTGCCGGCGCAGTTCGGTGAGCCTGCGCAGACACGCCCAGCGGGCGAGTGCGTACAGCCAGGCCTTCCGCTCCCCGGCGCCCGAGGGACAACGGCCGTACTGGCGCTCGGAGATGGACAGGACGTCACCGAGCACCTCGGTCGCCGCGCCGTGGTCGCACAGCACGGAGAGGCAGTAGGTGAACAGGCCGTCCAGATAGGGCTCGTCACGCGCGGGCGGGCGCTGCGCCGCCGAACGGGGCGCACGGCGGGACGCGCGGTGTGCGCCGGTGGTGTGCGGGGAGGTTTCGGGACTGCTGCTGGTCACCCGGCGACGGTAGACAAGGCACCCCGCGCCCTTCACTCTCCTTGAGCACATTTACTTCTTACGGGTGAAGTTATCCCTCAAAAGGGGACACGAGCGTCCGATTTCCCGGCCGGAGCGACCGTCGCCGTGGTCGGGGCTGTCAGTGGACACCTATACGGTGACGCCATGGCTGCCCGTACGAAATCCGCCAAGGACAGGCCGTCCTACCGCTGCACCGAGTGCGGCTGGACGACCGCCAAGTGGCTCGGCCGCTGCCCCGAGTGCCAGGCATGGGGGACGGTCGAGGAGTACGGCGCCCCCGCGGTGCGGACCACCGCGGCCGGCCGGGTCTCCACCGCCGCGCTCCCCATCGGCCAGGTCGACGTCCGCACGGCCACCGCGCGCTCCACCGGGGTCGACGAGCTGGACCGCGTGCTCGGCGGCGGGCTCGTGCCCGGTGCCGTCGTGCTGATCGCGGGCGAGCCGGGCGTCGGCAAGTCCACGCTGCTGCTCGATGTCGCGGCGAAGGCGGCGAGCGACGAGCACCGCACGCTCTATGTGACGGGCGAGGAGTCCACCAGCCAGGTACGGCTGCGCGCCGACCGGATCAAGGCCATCAACGACCATCTCTATCTCGCCGCCGAGACGGACCTCTCCGCGGTCCTCGGCCATCTCGACGCGGTCAAGCCCTCGCTGCTCATCCTGGACTCCGTACAGACCGTGGCGTCGCCCGAGATCGACGGGGCGCCGGGCGGCATGGCCCAGGTCCGGGAGGTCGCGGGCGCGCTCATCCGGGTCTCCAAGGAGCGGGGCATGTCCACCCTGCTGGTGGGCCATGTCACCAAGGACGGCGCCATCGCGGGCCCCCGGCTGCTCGAACACCTGGTGGATGTCGTGCTGTCCTTCGAGGGCGACCGGCACGCCCGGCTGCGGCTCGTCCGGGGCATCAAGAACCGCTACGGAGCGACCGACGAGGTCGGCTGCTTCGAACTGCACGACGAGGGGATCACGGGGCTGACGGACCCGTCGGGGCTGTTCCTCACCCGCCGTGACGAGCCGGTGCCCGGCACCTGCCTCACCGTCACCCTCGAAGGCCGCCGCCCGCTCGTCGCCGAGGTGCAGGCGCTGACGGTCGACTCGCAGATCCCCTCGCCCCGGCGCACCACCTCCGGTCTGGAGACCTCCCGGGTCTCGATGATGCTGGCCGTGCTGGAGCAGCGCGGCCGGATCAGCTCGCTCGGCAAGCGCGACATCTACAGCGCGACGGTCGGCGGCGTAAAGCTCTCCGAGCCCGCCGCGGATCTGGCCATCGCCCTCGCGCTGGCCTCCGCGGCCAGCGACACCCCGCTGCCGAAGAACCTGGTCGCGATCGGCGAAGTCGGGCTCGCGGGCGAGGTCAGACGGGTCACGGGCGTGCAGCGCAGGCTTGCCGAGGCGCACCGTCTCGGCTTCACCCAGGCCCTTGTCCCGACCGATCCGGGGAAGATCCCCGCCGGTATGAAGGTCACAGAAGTCGCCGATATGGGGGACGCGCTACGTGTGCTGCCACGGCGGGGTCGTGCGGACGCCCCACGGGAGGACAACGCGCGCCGGTAGACTTTGCCCTGGTCTCGCCCATCCGTACGAGCCGGAGGAGTGCAGTGGCAGCCAACGACCGGGCATCAGCGCCCGGAAAGTCCGGCGCGGGCTCCGGCAACGAAGCGCTGATGCGCGCCTCCCTGAGCGCTGTGGCGCCGGGGATGGCACTGCGCGACGGGCTGGAGCGGATCCTGCGCGGCAACACCGGCGGTCTGATCGTCCTCGGCATGGACAAGACCGTCGAATCGATGTGCACGGGCGGCTTCGTGCTGGACGTGGAGTTCACCGCTACCCGGCTGCGCGAGCTGTGCAAGCTGGACGGCGCGCTCATCCTCGACAAGGACATGACCAAGATTCTGCGGGCCGGTGTCCAATTGGTCCCGGAATCCTCCATCCCCACCGAGGAAACCGGCACCCGCCACCGCACGGCGGACCGGGTGTCCAAGCAGTGCGGCTTCCCGGTGGTCTCCGTATCGCAGTCGATGCGGTTGATCGCGCTGTACGTGAACGGGGAGCGCCGGGTCCTGGAGGAGTCGGCGGCGATCCTCTCCCGGGCGAACCAGGCGCTGGCCACGCTCGAGCGGTACAAGCTCCGCCTCGACGAGGTCGCGGGCACCCTGTCCGCCCTGGAGATCGAGGACCTGGTGACGGTCCGGGACGTGTCGGCGGTGGCGCAGCGTCTTGAGATGGTGCGCCGGATCGCCACGGAGATCGCCGAGTACGTGGTCGAGCTGGGCACCGACGGCCGGCTTCTCTCGCTCCAGCTGGACGAGTTGATCGCGGGCGTGGAGCCGGAGCGGGATCTGGTCGCGCGCGACTATGTCCCCGAGCCGACCGCGAAGCGGTCCCGTACGGTCGGCGAGGCGCTCGGCGAGCTGGACTCGCTGAGCCACGCGGAGCTGCTGGAACTGGCCGTGGTGGCACGGGCGCTGGGGTACAGCGGTTCGCCCGAGACGCTCGACTCCGCGGTATCGCCGCGTGGTTACCGGCTGCTGGCCAAGGTGCCGCGGCTGCCGGGCGCCATCATCGAG
Source organism: Streptomyces sp. NPDC058198 (assembly GCF_042882605.1). Classification (NCBI taxonomy): domain Bacteria; kingdom Bacillati; phylum Actinomycetota; class Actinomycetes; order Kitasatosporales; family Streptomycetaceae; genus Streptomyces; species Streptomyces sp. NPDC058198. Next base: position 827,850 of record NZ_JBHVVP010000002.1, on the reverse strand, counting down.
CGGCTGGTCGAGCACTTCGGCGGGCTGCAGAAGCTGCTGGCGGCGAGCGTCGACGACCTGCAGACGGTGGACGGCGTCGGCGAGGCGCGGGCCCGCAGTGTGCGGGAGGGCCTGTCGCGGCTGGCGGAGTCGTCGATCCTGGAGCGTTACGTCTAGGCCATAGCGGCTGATACGACGACGGAGAACGCCCCGGCCATCAGGCCGGGGCGTTCTCCGTCGTACCGTTCTGCCGACCCGTTGCTCAGTCCTTCTCCAGGCGAATGGACTTCTGGCCCTGCTTCACCGACGCGCCCGACGCCTTGGCCTCCACCAGATACGTACCGGGGCCGACCGGGGCCGCCGGCGGGGTGGCGCACTGCGGCGCGCTCTGCTTGCGGTCCCACGGGATGGTGCGCGTGATGCTCCCGCCCGCCGGGACCTCGAACAGCAGCGCGCCGGTCTTCGGGCAGTCCTGGGAGGACCAGACCTCGTCGTCCTCGGCGTTGGTGACCGTCAGCACCACGGCCTTCGGTCCGAAGTCCGCCTTGCAGGTGGTGTTCGAGGTGTTCGTGGCGATCAGGCGGAACGCGGGCTTCTCGCCCGGGTCGTAGGCGACCTTCGTGGTGTCGAGCCGCAGGGTGAGGGAGTTCGGGGCGCAGTTGGGAAGGGTGGAGCCGGCCGGCACCTGCTGGCCCGAACTGCTGCCGCCACCACTGCCCGTACCACCGATACCGGCGCCACCGCCGCTCGCCGCGCCGCCCGTGCCGCCCGAGCCCGCGCCGCCCACGTCTCCGCTGCCGGCGGTGTCACCGTTCTTTCCGCCGTCGCCGCCGGCGTCCGTACCGCCGTTCCCGCCGTTCGCGCCCGACTCGTCACGGCCGCCCGGCTGTTCGCTGATGGCGGGCCCCGACCCGGAGGGCCCGGGGGTGATGGAGGTCGCGGGATTGGCGCCGTCGGAGGTGTCGCCGCCCTTCTTGCCGCCACCCCCACGGGACGTGACGACCCATACGACCAGCAGCGAGAGCAGCGCGATGAGCGTCGCCGCTACTGCCCTCCGTCGCCAGTAGATGGTGGAGGGAAGCGGCCCGACCGGATTGCGCAAAGATCCCACGGCGCAAACTCTACGAGAGATCGGCGCCAACTCCCGCCCCACATGCCGTCCGTCTCCGCAAGTTTTACGGATCATCATCCTGGGCGGGCGATGACGGCTGCGCCTCTTACCGGCTCACGGGCCTTGGCCCTGGCGGTACTTGCCCCGTTCGCGACCGCCTTCGCCCGGCTCACGACCGCCTTCGCCCAGGTCCGCGGTGAACCGCCGGTGACGCTCCTGAGGGGCGCTCCCCCGGATCTTCATCGTGCGACAACCTCCGCCATGCCCCCGCTCGCTGCACCGTCCGCCCGCCGGAACGTGCCAGGATCGGTGGTGCCATGACTGCTACCTCCGCGAATTCCGCGACTCCAACGTCTGCCGGCGATCCGGCCGCCCTGCACACCCCCGTCATCGCGTGGTTCGAGGCGAACGCCCGCGATCTGCCCTGGCGCCGTCCCGAGGCCGGCGCCTGGGGTGTGATGGTCAGCGAGTTCATGCTCCAGCAGACCCCGGTGAGCCGGGTGCTCCCCGTGTACGAGCAGTGGCTCGCCCGCTGGCCCCGCCCCGCCGATCTGGCCGCCGAGGCGCCCGGCGAGGCGGTCCGCGCCTGGGGCCGGCTCGGCTATCCGCGCCGTGCGCTGCGCCTGCACGGGGCCGCGCAGGCGATAACGGAGCGCTACGGCGGCGACGTACCCCGCGAGCACGCGCAGCTGCTCGCGCTGCCCGGGATCGGCGAGTACACGGCCGCGGCGGTGGCCTCGTTCGCGTACGGACAGCGGCACGCCGTCCTCGACACGAATGTGCGCCGCGTCTTCGCGCGCGCCGTGACCGGCATCCAGTACCCGCCGAACGCGACCACCGCCGCCGAGCGGAAGCTGGCCCGCTCGCTGCTGCCCGCGGACGAGCCGACCGCGGCGCGCTGGGCCGCGTCCTCCATGGAGCTGGGCGCCCTGATCTGCACGGCGAAGAACGAGGGCTGCGCACGCTGTCCGATCGCCACGCGGTGCGCCTGGCGGCTGGCCGGGAAGCCGGCGCACGAAGGTCCGGCGCGGCGCGGCCAGACGTACGCGGGCACCGACCGCCAGGTGCGCGGCAGACTGCTCGCCGTCCTGCGCGAGGCGGTCGGGCCGGTGCCGCAGGCCGTCCTGGACGCGGTGTGGGAGGAGCCGGTGCAGCGGGCCAGAGCGCTGGACGGCCTGGTCGCCGACGGGCTGGTCGAGCCCATGGAGAGCGGGGTCTACCGGCTGCCGCTGAGCTGACCGACGGCTCGCGCCCGCCGCGCGAGCCGTCTCGGCGGCCGTTACACAACCGATGGGCAGCCGTGCGTCCGCCGACGTCTGTCCCGCACACCTCCGTGACAACCGCTCCGTAATTTCAGTGCCGTACACGAACGGCATGGATCATCACGGGGTCGGAGGCGGTTGGCATGGCGCAGGGCGAGGTGCTCGGATTCGAGGAGTACGTGCGTACCCGGCAGGAGGCCCTGCTGCGGAGCGCCCGGCGCCTCGTGCCCGACCCCGTCGACGCGCAGGACCTGCTGCAGACCGCCCTGGCGCGTACGTACCGCCGCTGGGACGGCATCGCGGACAAGTCCCTCGCCGATGCCTATCTGCGCCGCGTCATGATCAACACCCGTACGGAGTGGTGGCGCGCGCGCAAGCTCGAAGAGGTCCCCACCGAGCAGCTGCCCGACGCCAGCGTCGAGGACGGCACGGAGCAGCGCGCCGACCGTGCCCTGCTGATGGACGTGCTCGGGGTGCTGGCTCCCAAGCAGCGCAGTGTCGTCGTGCTGCGACACTGGGAGCAGATGAGTACGGAAGAGACGGCCGCGGCGCTCGGAATGTCGGCGGGTACGGTCAAGAGCACGCTGCACCGCGCGCTGGCCCGGCTCCGTCAGGAGCTGGAGAGCCGGGAGCGGGAAAGCCGGGAACGGGGGCGGGAGAGGTGCGCGGCCTGACAGGCCCTGACCGGCCGGGGGGCAGATCATTCGCGGCGAGCTGTACGGCCTTGGCCGGGCTCGCCGCCTTCTGCGTGCTCGCGGCCGGCTGTTCGACGGGCGGTACGGGGACGAGGGACGAGGGCGCGGCGGTGACCTCGCCGGTCGAGCGGGGCGGGCCCACCGCCAGCGTGTCGGCGCCGCCGCCCGCCACGACGGTGGACGCGGTGTCGTTGCTCAAGCACGACCCCAAGGTCGGCGTGCGGATCAAGGCCGATCTCAAGCCGTGCGCCGAGGACACGTACCCGGTGGACACCTCGTACGGAGAGCTCACCGGCGGCACCGCTCCCGATGTCGTGGTCAACGTGATGACCTGCGGCGATTCGGTCGGCATCGGGACCTACGTGTACCGCGAGACGAACGAGCACTACGAGAACGTCTTCGCGGCCGAGGAGCCGGCGGTCTACGCCACGATCGACCGCGGCGAGCTGGTCGTCACCCAGCAGGTGTACGCGAAGGGCGATCCGGTGTCGTATCCGTCCGGCGAGGACGTGGTGACCTACAGCTGGTCCGGCACCAAGTTCACCGAGCGCTACCGGGTGCGCAACAACTACAGCAAAGCGGTGGGCAACGGAGACGGGTACGCCCCCGAGCCGACCACGCCGAGCGAGAACTGAGAGCCGCGGGATGGCCGAGACCCATGTCCTGTTCGTCGAGGACGACGACGTGATCCGCGAAGCCACCCAGCTCGCGCTGGAGCGCGACGGCTTCGTGGTCACCGCCATGCCGGACGGACTCTCCGGTCTTGAGGCGTTCCGCGCCGACCAGCCGGACATCGCCCTGCTCGATGTGATGGTGCCGGGCCTGGACGGCGTCAGCCTCTGCCGGCGTATCCGGGACGAGTCGACCGTGCCCGTGATCATGCTGTCGGCGCGCGCCGACTCGATCGACGTGGTACTGGGCCTGGAGGCCGGCGCCGACGACTACGTGACCAAGCCCTTCGACGGGGCGGTGCTGGTCGCACGGATCCGGGCCGTCCTGCGCCGCTTCGGGCACGCCGGTGAGCCGGGCGGGCAGGACGGGCCCGACGAGCGCGGTGTGCTGTCCTTCGGCGATCTGGAGATCGACACGGAGGGGATGGAGGTGCGCAGGGGCGGCGCGCCGGTGTCGCTGACGCCGACGGAGATGCGGCTGCTGCTGGAGTTCTCGTCCGCGCCCGGCACCGTGCTCTCCCGCGACAAGCTGCTGGAGCGGGTCTGGGACTACGGCTGGGGCGGTGACACCCGGGTGGTGGACGTCCATGTCCAGCGGCTGCGCACCAAGATCGGACAGGACCGGATCGATACGGTCCGCGGCTTCGGATACAAGCTCAAGGCATGAAGCGGCTCGCTCTGCGCACCGGTGTCCGGTGGAAGATCAGCATCGCCATCGCGGCCGTCGGGGCGCTGGTCGTGGTGGCGCTGAGCCTTGTGGTGCACAACGCGGCCCGGGTCTCGATGCTGGACAACGCGCGCGAGGTGCAGCTGGAGCGGCTGCTGTTCGCGGAGCGGATGTACGAATCGACCAAGGAGCCCAAGTTCGGCACGAAGCTCAATGACCCCTCGCTCCCGCCCGACCTGCGGATCAAGATGAAGCAGGGCCGGCGGGCGACGTATGTGCAGGAGACTTCGCACGGGGTGCCCGATGTCTGGGCGGCCGTCCCGCTGGGCAACGGCACGGTGCTCTCGATGCACAACAAGTTCGCCGACCGCAGCACGACGATCATGAAGGATCTGGACCGTGCCCTGATCATCGGCTCGGTCTCGGTGGTGTTCGGGGGCTGCGCCCTGGGTGTGCTGATCGGCGGGCAGCTCTCGCGTCGGCTGCGCCGGGCCGCGGCGGCCGCGGGCAAGGTCGCGCAGGGCAATACGGAGGTACGGGTCGGGGACGCCATCGGCGGAGTCGTACGCGACGAGACGGATGAGCTGGCCCGCGCCGTGGACGCCCTGACCGACGCGCTGAACGCGCGGATCGAGGCGGAGCGCCGGGTCACCGCGGATATCGCCCATGAGCTGCGTACGCCGGTGACGGGACTGCTCACCGCGGCCGAGCTGCTGCCGCCCGGCCGCCCCACCGAGCTCGTACGGGACCGGGCCCGGGCGATGCGGACGCTGGTCGAGGACGTCCTTGAGGTGGCCAGGCTCGACAGCGCGTCGGAGCGCGCCGAGCTCCAGGAGATCGCGCTCGGCGAATTCGTCGAGCGGCGGGTGGCGGTGCTGAACCCGGCCATCAAGATCCAGGTGGTGCACGAGTCCTGGGTCAGTACGGATCCCCGGCGGCTGGAACGCATCCTGGGCAATCTGCTGGCCAACGCCGCGAAGCACGGCGGGACGCCGGTCGAGGTCACGGTCGAGGGCCGGGTGGTACGGGTACGCGACCACGGGCCCGGCTTCCCCGAGGCGCTGCTGCGTGAGGGCCCGAGCCGGTTCCGTACGGGCGCGAGCGACCGCGCGGGCCAGGGCCACGGCCTGGGCCTGACCATCGCGGCCGGCCAGGCGCGCGTCCTCGGCGCGCGGCTCACCTTCCGGAACGCGATGCCGGAGGGCGCGGCGGACCGAGAGGGCACGGGCGGCGCCATCGCGGTCCTCTGGCTCCCGGAACACGCCCCGACGACCACCGGCAGCTTCCCGATCCTCAGCCTCCCGGACCACGCCTGAGTCCTGTCCGGCACGCACCACTGACAACGGCCCCCAGCGCGCGCCGGGGGCCGTTGTCAGTGGTGCGTGGGCACCAGTCACTCGGTGGGGATCAGGCGGACTGCGGGACCTTGCTGTCGACGTCGGGCGCCGCGTCGGAGGCGGGCGCGGGGCCGCCGCCCCGCAGCGGGACCTCCTTGACGAAGAAGGCCGCGACGAAGCCGAGCACCGCGATGGCCGCGCCCAGCGTGAAGGCCGCGTGCGTACCGGACGACACCGCCTGCTGGTACGCCTCACGCATCGCCTCCGGCAGCTTCGCCAGGCTCGCGGCGTCCAGCTGGGCGGACTGCAGGGGCGCGGCGCCGGACCCGGCCTGAGCGGCCATCTCGTCCTGCACCCGGCTGGTGAACAGCGCACCCATGATCGCGACGCCGAAGGAGCTGCCGAGCGTACGGAAGAGGGTGGCCGAGGACGAGGCGACGCCCATGTCCTTCAGCTCGACGCTGTTCTGCGCGACGAGCATGGTGATCTGCATCAGGAAGCCCATGCCGGCGCCGAGCACCGCCATGTAGATGCCCGAGGTCAGCTGCGACGTGCCGGTGTCCATCTGCGCGAGCAGGAAGAGGCCAACGACCATCAGCCCGCCGCCCATGATCGGGAAGATCTTGTACTTGCCGCTGTTGGTGGTGACGCGGCCCGCGATCAGCGAGACGACCATCATCGACAGCAGCATCGGCAGGAGCAGCAGACCGGAGTTGGTGGCCGAGGCGCCCTGGACGGACTGCTGGTACAGCGGCAGGAAGAGCACGGCGCCGAACATCACGAAGCCGGTCAGGAAGCCGATCACGGACATCAGCGTGAAGTTGCGGTTGCGGAAGATGTGCAGCGGCATGATCGGCTCGGGCGCCTTGGTCTGCACGACGACGAAGCCGACGAGCGCGGCGACACCGATCGCGATGAGCTCCATGATCATCGCGGAGCCCCAGGCGTACTCCGTACCGCCCCAGGTGGTGACCAGCACGATCGAGGTGATGCCGACGGTCAGCAGCGCGGCACCGAGATAGTCGACCTTGGCCTGCGACCGGTCCTTGGCGGGCAGGTGCAGTACGGCCGTGATCATCACCAGCGCCAGCGCGCCCAGCGGCAGGTTGATGTAGAAGCTCCAGCGCCAGCCGAGGTGGTCGGTGATGGTGCCGCCGACCAGCGGTCCGCCGATCATGGCGAGCGCCATGACGCCGGCCATCATGCCCTGGTACCTGCCACGCTCCCGGGGCGGGATGAGGTCACCGATGATCGCCATGACGCCGACCATCAGACCGCCCGCGCCCAGACCCTGGACGGCCCGGAAGCCGATCAGCTGGCTCATGTCCTGGGCCATACCGCTGAGAACCGATCCGATCAGGAAGATCACGATCGAGGTGAGGAAGACGCCCTTGCGGCCGTACAGGTCGCCGAGCTTGCCCCAGATCGGCGTCGAGGCGGCGGTCGCCAGGGTGTACGCGGTCACCACCCAGGACAGATGCGCGAGTCCGCCCAGCTCACCGACGATCGTCGGCATCGCGGTACCGATGATCATGTTGTCCAGCATGGCCAGCAGCATCGCGATCATCAGCGCCAGCAGAACCACGCGCACGCTGCGCGGCTGCGGCTCCGCCTTCTTGACCAGGTCGGGCTTTTCGGCCGTATCGGCTCTCTCGGCCGCCCCGGCCACGTCGCCCTTCCCCGTCTGGTTACCGGTCGGACTCATATTCCCCACTCCCTGCACTCCCCTGGCACTTACTTGCCGCCCGGCAAGTTGACTACACTTGGGGAAGGTAGACCCTCACTTGCCGGGCGTCAAGTAAGTCATTTCTCAGGAGAGCAGCATGGGCAGCACACAGCACCCGCGGCGGGGCGACACCCGCCAGCGCATCCAGGACATCGCCCTGGAGCTCTTCGCCGAACAGGGGTACGAGAAGACCTCACTGCGGGAGATCGCCGAGCGGCTGGACGTCACGAAGGCGGCGCTCTACTACCACTTCAAGACCAAGGAAGACATCCTGATCAGCATCTTCCAGGACCTGACGCGGCCGATCGACGACCTGGTCGCCTGGGGCAGGACACAGCCGCACACCCTGGAGACCAAGACGGAGATCCTGCGCCGCTACAGCGTGGCGCTGGCGAGCGCGGCCCCGCTCTTCCGCTTCATGCAGGAGAACCAGGCGACGGTCCGCGACCTCAGCGTCGGCGAGTCGTTCAAGAGCCGGATGCTGGGGATGCTCGATCTGATCCAGGACCCGGACGCGTCCCTGAAGAACCGGGTCCGCTGCGTCAGCGCGCTCTTCACCATGCACGCCGGTCATTTCGCCCTCAGGGACATAGAAGGAGACCCCGAGGCGAAGCGCGAAGCCATCCTCGAGGTCTCCATCGATCTGATGAGCCAGGCTCATCGGGTCACACCTTGACGCCCTTGGCGTGCAGGAAGGGCACCGGGTTTATCGCCGAACCGTAGTTCGCGGTCGTACGGATCTCGAAGTGCAGGTGCGGGCCGCTCGAGTTTCCGGTGTTACCGGACAGGGCGATCTTCTGGTCCGTCGTGACGTGCTGGCCCACGTGCACCTTGATCTTCGACAGGTGCGCGTACTGCGAGTACGTACCGTTCTGGTGCTTGATCACGATCGCGTTGCCGTACGCGGGTCCGTCACCGGCGCCGTTGGGGCCGGCCTTGACGACGGTGCCGCTGTGGGCGGCGTGGACCGTCGTGCCGACCGGCACCGCGAAGTCCTGGCCGGAATGCTTGTGGGCCCACATGTTGCCGCCGCGGCCGAAGCTCGCGCTCAGCTCGTAGCGGTTGACCGGATCGGTCCAGGAGGCGGCCTTCGTGACGTTCGCCTTGGCCTTCGCCACGGCCTTGGCATGTTTCGCCTTCGCGAGCTTCGCCTTGGCGTCCTGAGCCTTGTCGGCGGCCTTGGCCTGGGCCGTGGCCTGCTTCTGGACGGCACTGGCGGCCGAGGTGGCGGCCGGGCCGGCGGTCACGCCGGCGCCATCGGTCGCGGCGAACGCGGCCCCGGCGCCACACGCCATCGACACTCCCAGGCCGGCGGCCACGATGCCGGCACGGCTGCGCAGGACGGACGGGCGGGACAGACGGAACTGGTTGCGCTGCGACATACGGGACACCTCCGGGCATGAATGGACCCGACACACATGCGCCGGGCTGGCCACACCTTGATAACCCGGACCCCATCCCATACCAAAACGCCCATCTACGACATCACATCGTAGGGATCTTCACACCGAACCATCCCTGGATAGCCCACTAGAGCCCGATATCGACCGAGCGAAATGCACCGATTCCATCCTGTTTAAGGCCACGTGAGGCGGTACGCGAACCCCCAGCCGACCAGGCCGACCGGCTCAGGGGCCCCCGCGGCACCGAAAGCCCCGACGGCGCCCCGGCCGAAGGCCCCCGCCGACGCCCCGCTTTGCCACTATTCCTACTAGTAGGGTCGGAAGCGCCTGTGCGCCTTGTCACGCCCACCGGGCCGGAATGCCTTCCGATTCGGGACCAACGGCCCGATTGACCGACGCGCTCCGATCCAGCGGCGGTCCACGCCCGTCCGACCGTCCTCGCGTGCGCGGCACGCGAAAAGGGGCTGCCCCGGACCGTACGAAACGGTCCGGGGCAGCCCCTTCAGTCACTCAGCCCGGGGGCGTGAGCCTCATACGTCCTTCGTCAGGTTCGGACCGGCGCCGCCGGCCGCCTGCTCGATGGGAGGAGCATCCGGCAGAGCCGACTTCTCCTCGCCGCGGAAGGTGAACTTCTTCTCCTCACCCTCGCCCTCGGCGTCCACGACCACGATGTGACCGGGGCGCAGCTCACCGAAGAGGATCTTCTCGGAGAGGACGTCCTCGATCTCGCGCTGGATCGTCCGGCGCAGCGGCCGGGCGCCCAGGACCGGGTCGTAGCCCTTCTTGGCGAGGAGCGACTTGGCGTTCGGGCTGAGCTCGAGGCCCATGTCCCGGTCCTTCAGCCGCTCGTCCACCTTGTCGACCATGAGGTCGACGATCTGGATGATGTCTTCCTCGGTGAGCTGGTGGAAGACCACCGTGTCGTCGACACGGTTGAGGAACTCGGGCCTGAAGTGCTGCTTGAGCTCTTCGTTGACCTTGTTCTTCATCCGCTCGTAGTTGCTCTTGGTGTCGCCCTGGGCGGCGAAGCCCAGGTTGAACCCCTTGGAGATGTCCCTGGTCCCGAGGTTGGTCGTCATGATGATGACCGTGTTCTTGAAGTCCACGACGCGGCCCTGGGAGTCGGTCAGCCGACCGTCCTCCAGGATCTGCAGCAGGGAATTGAAGATATCGGGGTGGGCCTTCTCGACCTCGTCGAACAGGACGACGGAGAACGGCTTCCTGCGCACCTTCTCGGTGAGCTGGCCGCCCTCTTCGTAACCCACGTATCCGGGGGGAGAACCGAAGAGGCGGGAAACCGTGTGCTTCTCGCTGAACTCCGACATGTCGAGAGCGATCAGCGCGTCCTCGTCACCGAAGAGGAATTCGGCGAGCGTCTTGGAGAGCTCCGTCTTACCGACGCCGGACGGGCCGGCGAAGATGAACGAGCCACCGGGACGCTTGGGGTCCTTCAGACCCGCTCGCGTACGACGGATCGCCTGCGACAGCGCCTTGATGGCGTCCTTCTGGCCGATGACGCGCTTGTGGAGCTCGTCCTCCATGCGGAGCAGCCGCGAGGACTCCTCCTCGGTGAGCTTGAAGACCGGGATGCCCGTGGCGGTCGCCAGGACCTCGGCGATCAGCTCCTCGTCCACCTCGGCGACGACGTCCATGTCGCCGGCCTTCCACTCCTTCTCCCGCTTGGTCTTCGCGGCCAGCAGCTGCTTCTCCTTGTCGCGGAGAGAGGCTGCCTTCTCGAAGTCCTGGGAGTCGATCGCCGACTCCTTGTCGCGGCGGACGCCCGCGATCTTCTCGTCGAACTCACGGAGGTCCGGCGGCGCGGTCATCCGGCGGATGCGCATCCGGGAACCGGCCTCGTCGATCAGGTCGATCGCCTTGTCCGGCAGGAAGCGGTCCGAGATGTAGCGGTCGGCGAGCGTCGCGGCAGCGACCAGCGCGGAGTCCGTGATGGACACGCGGTGGTGCGCCTCGTAACGGTCGCGCAGGCCCTTCAGGATCTCGATCGTGTGCGGCAGCGACGGCTCCGCGACCTGGATGGGCTGGAAGCGGCGCTCAAGGGCCGCGTCCTTCTCCAGGTGCTTGCGGTACTCGTCGAGCGTCGTCGCACCGATGGTCTGCAGCTCGCCACGGGCCAGCATCGGCTTCAGGATGCTCGCCGCGTCGATCGCGCCCTCGGCGGCGCCCGCACCCACGAGGGTGTGGAGCTCGTCGATGAACAGGATGATGTCGCCGCGGGTGCGGATCTCCTTCAGGACCTTCTTCAGACGCTCCTCGAAGTCACCGCGGTAGCGGGAGCCGGCGACGAGCGCACCGAGGTCGAGGGTGTAGAGGTGCTTGTCCTTGAGGGTCTCGGGCACCTCGCCCTTGACGATGGCCTGGGCCAGTCCCTCGACGACCGCCGTCTTGCCGACGCCGGGCTCGCCGATGAGGACCGGGTTGTTCTTCGTACGGCGGGACAGCACCTGCATGACCCGCTCGATCTCCTTCTCGCGCCCGATGACGGGGTCGAGTTTGGATTCACGAGCGGCCTGGGTGAGATTCCGGCCGAACTGGTCGAGGACCAGGGACGTGGAGGGCGTGCCCTCGGCAGGACCGCCCGCTGTGGCGGCCTCCTTGCCCTGGTATCCGGAGAGCAGCTGGATGACCTGCTGCCGCACCCGGTTGAGATCGGCGCCCAGCTTCACGAGGACCTGGGCGGCGACGCCCTCACCCTCGCGGATCAGGCCGAGCAGGATGTGCTCCGTGCCGATGTAGTTGTGGCCCAGCTGAAGGGCCTCGCGGAGCGACAGCTCCAGGACCTTCTTGGCACGGGGGGTGAAGGGGATGTGCCCGGACGGAGCCTGCTGGCCCTGCCCGATGATCTCCTCCACCTGCTGGCGGACCGCCTCGAGCGAAATCCCGAGGCTCTCCAGGGCCTTAGCGGCGACACCCTCACCCTCGTGGATCAGGCCCAGGAGGATGTGCTCGGTGCCGATGTAGTTGTGGTTGAGCATCCGGGCTTCTTCCTGAGCCAGGACGACAACCCGCCGCGCGCGGTCGGTGAACCTCTCGAACATCGTTAATCGCTCCTCAGAGCGGTCAGGCAGTAAAGGGGTCGGTCCCCTCCCTGTCCTTCCGCAGCTTAGTCCCGCAAGCGGGGACCGCTCATTCCAACTGCCGACACAGTCCCAGGCCTCCAGCCCCGAACTCCGACAACAGCTCCAACCCGATGGTGCGAGACGATGTTCCCGCAGGCCAGGCAGATACCCTCACCATCAGTACGCCGATGGCGAACGTGAGACGCCCGAAACCGCGTGTCGCCCCTCCCCACTAGGAATGTCTTACCCGTAAGGAGTGACACTCCATGCGGCGCACCCCGGTTCCCTCCGCTACGGGCGAACACCCTTGCGCTCCCTCACGCGCCCGCACGCCCCCAGGACGGAGACTCTGTGCGATCGGGGGCGGACTCAGCGTAACTCCGCGTGCGGATCGGGAGTTGCTCGGGGCATGGCCTTCACTGTCCCGCTTCCCCGCGTCGCACTCGAAGACGGTTCCGCGCAGTGGTACGAGAGCGAACTCGACTGGGCCACGGCGGCCGGGCCTCCGGTCCAGCTGGTGACCGGGCTCCGCTTCGACGTACTGGAATTGCCGGCGGACGCCGGTGCGGCCGTGCTGCGGCGAATCGGCCCGACGGGGCCGGTGGCGCTCCGCGGGACGCGCATGGGCCTGCTGGTGGCCGCGGGAAGCGCGGACGAGCTGCCGGGGCTGCTCGACTGGCTGGAGTGGGGCGGGATCGCCCTCGGGCTGACCGCCGTCGGTGCGGGCGGGCGGATGACAGCCCCCGCACCACCGCGGTGGCCCCGCGCCGCTGCGCAGGGGGCCGCCGTATGGCTGCGGCCCCCCGAGCCTGGACGCGAGGTGGAGCCGACGCTGCCGGCGCTCGCCCCTTTCGGGCACGGAACGGACAGCGGGGGCAGTGGTGGGGATGCCCCCGATCTCGTACGGCTCGTGGACGCGGCGGCGACTGAGTGCCACCGGGCCCGGTTGCTGCGCAGAAATACGCTCCGTACGAATGCTCAGCCGTTGGCCTTCTCGTAGGCTTCGCGGATCTCGGCGGGAACACGGCCGCGGTCGTTGACGCTGTAGCCGTTCTCCTTCGCCCACTTGCGGATTTCCGCGGTGTCCTTGTTCCCGCCCGCTGCGACACGGCCCTTGCCGCGGCTGCCCGCGCCACGGCCACCGGTACGCCGGCCACTCTTGGCGTACGGATCGAGCAGACCCCGGAGCTTGTCCGCATTGGCGGTAGTGAGGTCGATCTCGTAGGTCTTGCCATCCAGAGCGAACGTCACGGTCTCGTCCGCTTCGCCGCCGTCGAGGTCATCGACAAGAAGGACCTGAACCTTCTGTGCCACCGGATTTCCTTTCATCGAAAATGCAGTACGCGGAAAGGAAACCGCTTTTCTCAGGAAAACACAAACCCCCGGCAGAGGTTCACTGTCGCAAGAACACGGGAAACGTGCGCGATTCGGACATAGGGATCGGGGTGGCTTCCGGCGATCACAGGTGCAGAAGCATCCGGCTGTTGCCCAAGGTGTTCGGCTTCACCCGTTCGAGACCGAGGAACTCCGCAACACCCTCGTCATAGGAACGGAGCAGCTCCCGGTACACATCTCCGTCGACCGGTGTCTCACCGATCTCCACGAAGCCGCGCTTCGTGAAGAACTCGACTTCGAAGGTGAGGCAGAATACGCGGCTCACTCCGAGCCAGCGTGCGGTCTCCAGCAGCTTGGAGAGCAGTTGATGTCCGGCGCCGGCGCCCCTGACCGTGGGATCCACGGCGAGTGTGCGCACTTCGGCGAGGTCTTCCCACATCACGTGCAAGGCGCCGCAGCCGATGACGCTCGCGTCCTCGTCGCGTTCCGCCACCCAGAACTCCTGGATGTCCTCGTAAAGCGTCACCGGCGCTTTGTCGAGCAGGATGCCTTCGCTCACGTAAGGGTCGACGAGACGGCGGATCGCCGCCACATCCCTGGTCCTGGCCCGCCGGACGGTGATGGCATTTGCTGTGGCATTGGGAAGCGGAAGGGCTGAGGACATGACTGGACGCTATCGCCCCGCGTCGCGCCCGCCGTCGGCGCCCTCGGCGGCGTCTTCCGTACGGTCGTCTTCCGGGCGCTCGTCCTGCCCGCGGCCGCCTTCCGGGCGGTCGCCTTCGGACCGTTCATCTTCCGCGGGGTCACCTTCCTGACGGTCCGTTCGAACCATACGGATGGCGTCCTCCAGTGACCGGCGCTGCTCGGCCGACATCATGCCGAAGAAGGCGACAAGTGCGGCCGCCGGGTTGTCACTCTTCGACCACGCTTCGTTCATCAGTGCCGCCGCGTAGGCGGCGCGGGTGGAGACCGCCGTATATCGATAGGCGCGGCCCTCGACTTCCCTGCGCACCCAGCCCTTCTGATGGAGATTGTCCATTACGGTCATGACGGTGGTGTAGGCGATGGACCGTTCCTGCTGAAGGTCTTCGAGGACTTCCCGGACGGTGACCGGACGGTTCCATTGCCAGACGCGTGTCATGACGGCGTCTTCCAGGTCTCCCAATTGACGGGGCACAGCTCCACGATAGTGCGAGATGTCCGAATGGTCGGTTATTGACCGTAACAAAAAGGACGTACGACTGATCAACAGTCGTACGTCCAGGTCATACGCCGGTCATGCGTCGGCGATACGTCAAAGGCGGTACGGGCCTACCGCTGGGCGGATTCCGCGCGGGCGAGCGCCGCGTCGACGGCGGCGTCCTCCTTGGCCTTGTTCGAGCCGCCCTGGCTCTTGACGATCGTCCTGACCAGGCCGATGAAGAAGGCGGCCATCACCACGGGAGGCAGCAGCGCGGATACGTAGTCCATGGCGACCAGAGTAGCTATCCGGCGGCGCGTTCTTCCGGCGGGGGCGCGGGTCGGCGGCGGGGCGGGAAGACCTCGGACGGCTTGGGCATGGGCCGGTCGGTCGCCGGGCGCTGCGGCGGGGCGGGCTTCCTGGGCTCCCGGGGCTCCCGCTCGGGCTTCGGCTTCGGCGGGTCGTCGGCGGCGCGGCCGCCGGGGAGCGCGTGGAGCCGGGTACGGGGGGCGGGGGCCGTAGCGGCCACGCGTCCGGTGAGACGGGCCCGCGCCGACTGCTCGGCGAGCCGCCTGCCGCGGTCGAGCAGGGCCGCCGCGACCGGATTGCCGCGCAGGGCGCCCAGCGCCGCGAGATCGCCGGGCCGCAGGACGTAGCCGGCGGCCAGGGCGTCCTGGAGCAGCTCCAGATAGCCGGTGAGGGAGCCGGGGAGCGCTTCGCGGTACCGCCCGAGGTCGGCCAGCAGAAAGGCCCGCAGCCGCCCGGCTTCCCGTACCGCCTCGTCCACGGACTCGGCGAGCCGCAGGCAGGCCTGGACGTCCTCGTCGGGGAGCGGGGCGGGATGAAGGGCAACAGCGAGGGCACGTCGGAGCACACTCAGCTCGTCAGCGCCGAACGCCATGCCGCCGCGGGATCCGTATGGCGTGGGCATGCGGCGACACTACGCGCCAAAGGGACAAAATCCGCTTAATCCCCCTCCCCGGGCGCGGCCCTCCCGCCCCGCGTCACATACGCGAGACGTTTCGCTCGTACACCAGTCGCAGGCCGATCAAGGTCAGCCAGGGCTCGTGCTCGTCTATGACGGAGGCCTCGCCGAGGACCATGGGGGCGAGACCGCCGGTCGCGATCACCGTCACGTCTTCCGGGTCGTCGGCCAGCTCCCTGGCCATGCGGGCCACCACGCCGTCGACCTGGCCCGCGAAGCCGTACAGGATGCCCGACTGCATCGCCTCGACCGTGTTCTTGCCGATCACGCTGCGCGGGCGGGCCAGTTCGATCTTGCGGAGCTGGGCGCCCTTGATGCCGAGCGCCTCGACCGAGATCTCGATGCCGGGGGCGATGACACCGCCCGCGTACTCACCGCGCGCGCTGACCGCGTCGAAGGTCGTCGCCGTACCGAAGTCGACGACGATCGCCGGGCCGCCGTACAGCTCGACCGCCGCGACCGCGTTGATGATGCGGTCCGCGCCGACCTCCTTCGGGTTGTCCATCAGGATCGGCACGCCCGTCTTGATGCCCGGCTCCACGAGCACAGCGGGGACGTCTCCGTAGTAGCGGCGGGTCACCTCGCGCAGCTCGTGCAGGACGGACGGGACCGTCGAGCAGATCGCGATGCCGTCGATGCCGTCGCCCAGCTCGTCGCCGAGCAGCGGGTGCATCCCCATCAAGCCCTGGAGGAGGACGGCGAGTTCGTCGGCGGTACGGCGGGCGTCGGTGGAGATGCGCCAGTGCTCGACGATCTCCTCACCGTCGAACAGGCCCAGGACGGTCTGGGTGTTGCCGACATCAATGGTGAGCAGCATCAGGCGGCGACCTCTCGCAGATCCAGTCCGATGTCGAGGATCGGGGAGGAGTGGGTGAGCGCCCCGACCGCGAGGAAGTCGACGCCCGTCTCCGCGTACGCGCGTGCGGTGTCGAGGGCGAGCCGGCCGGAGGACTCCAGGACCGCGCGGCCCGCGACGAGGGCCACGGCCTCCGCCGTCTCGCCGGGTGTGAAGTTGTCCAGCAGGATCAGGTCGGCGCCGGCGTCCAGGACTTCGCGTACCTGGTGGAGGGTGTCGACCTCCACCTCGATCGGCAGGTCGGGGAACCGGTCGCGCACGGCCTTGAAGGCCTCGGCCACCCCGCCCGCCGCGACGACGTGGTTGTCCTTCACCAGGGCGGCGTCGGAGAGCGACATCCGGTGGTTGACGCCGCCGCCGCAGCGCACCGCGTACTTCTCCAGGGCGCGCAGCCCCGGCGTGGTCTTGCGGGTGTCGCGGACCTTGGCCCCGGTGCCTTCGAGCAGATCGGCCCAGGCGCGGGTGGCGGTCGCGATGCCGGACAGCCGGCACAGCAGGTTGAGCGCGCTGCGCTCGGCGGTGAGCAGGTCGCGGGTACGGGACGTGACGCTCAGCAGCTTCTGGCCGGCCTCGACGCGGTCGCCGTCCGCGACATGCCGCTCGACCTCGAACTCCTCGGTACAGACGAGGGAGAGGACGGCTTCGGCGATGTGCAGGCCCGCGACCGTGCCGCTCTCGCGGGCGGTGAAGTCGCCGGTGGCGACGGCGTCTTCGGGGACGGTCGCGACGGTCGTCACGTCCACGCCGTGGTCGAGGTCCTCCTCGACGGCGACATGCGCGATGTCCTCGACCTGGACGGGGTCCAGGCCCGCGTCGGCGAGGAGCTGTGCGAGGGCGGGGTCGAGGCCGCACTCCAGGTCGTCGGGGTCGTACCCGTCCGCGCCGCCGGAGCAGCCGCAGCCGTCACCGCAGCCGCCCCCGGCCGGGGCGCCGATCTGGATCAGCGGTACGTCCACGGGTTCGGGGCGCGGATTGTCTTCGGGCGTGCTCACGGTTACGGCTCCCTGGGGGCGTCGGGGTCTGCGGGGACGGATACGAGTACGGGATCCACGGGCGGGAAGTCGGCCGTTTCGGTACGCCGGAGCGCCAGCCCGCGGTCGGGCAGCAGGCGCACGACGAGATGGCGGCGCCAGTCGGTGTCGTCGCGCTCGGGCCGGTCCTCGCGCCAGTGGCAGCCCCGCGTCTCCTCGCGCTCCACCGCGCCGGCCACCAGTACGCGGGCGACACAGAGGAGGTTCGACGTCTCCCAGGAGTCGACGCCGGGCACGGCCGCCTTGCCGGGGCCCTCGTGGTCCAGGGCGGTGGCCCGAAGGGCGTTCAGATGGACGGCCTCCAGCGCCCGGGCCGCTTCCGTCAGGCTCCGGGCCGACCTGAGCACGCCCGCGCCCGCGGACATGATCCGCTGGATCTCGGTCCGCGCGTCGGGTGTTATCAGCGGCAGCGGCGAGGCAGCGGTGGACGCGGCGACCGGGACGGCGGCGGGCGCCTCGGAATCGCCACGCGGCTCCGCCGGGTCCGCCGCGTCCGCCGCGATGTCCGCGGCGATGCGCTCCGCGAAGACCAGGCCCTCCAGCAGGGAGTTGGAGGCCAGCCGGTTCGCGCCGTGGACGCCCGTGCAGGCGACCTCACCGCACGCGTACAGCCCCGGCACGGTCGTCCGGCCGCGCAGGTCCGTACGGACTCCGCCCGACGCGTAGTGGGCGGCGGGGGCCACCGGGATCGGCTCCGTGACCGGGTCGATGCCATGGGCGCGGCAGGCCGCGAGGATCGTCGGGAAACGGCTCTCCCACATCGGGGCGCCGAAGTGCCTGGCGTCCAGATACATGTGCTCGGCGCCCTGTTCCCCCATCCGCCGCATGATCGCCTTGGCGACGATGTCGCGGGGCGCCAGCTCCGCCAGTTCGTGCTGGTCGAGCATGAAGCGGACGCCGTCGGCGTCGACGAGATGGGCGCCCTCGCCCCGTACCGCCTCGGAGACCAGGGGCTGCTGGCCCTCCGCCCCGGCGCCCAGGAAAAGCACTGTCGGGTGGAACTGCACGAACTCCAGGTCCGAGACCTCGGCGCCCGCCCGCAGGGCCAGCGCCACCCCGTCCCCCGTGGAGACCGCGGGGTTGGTCGTCGCGGAGAAGACCTGGCCCATGCCGCCGGTGGCCAGGACCACCGCGGGGGCGTGGACCGCGCCGACGCCGTCGTGCTGGCCCTCGCCCATCACATGGAGGGTGACACCGGACGTACGGCCCTGTTCGTCCGTCAGCAGATCGAGGACCAGCGCGTTCTCGACGGTACGGAGCGCGGCGGCGCGCACCGCTTCGACCAGGGCGCGGGAGATCTCGGCGCCCGTCGCGTCGCCTCCCGCGTGGGCGATACGGCGGCGGTGGTGGCCGCCCTCGCGGGTGAGCTGGAGCTCGCCGCCGGCGGAGGTGTCGAAGTGCGCGCCGGTGTCGATCAGCCGGCGGACGGCCGCGGGGCCCTCGGTGACCAAAACGCGGACCGCGGCCTCGTCGCACAGGCCCGCGCCCGCGACGAGCGTGTCGGCCAGATGCTGTTCGGGGGTGTCGCCCTCGCCGAGCGCCGCGGCGATGCCGCCCTGGGCCCAGCGCGTGGAGCCGTCGTCGAGACGGGCCTTGGTGACGACGACCGTACGGAGCCCGGCGGCCGTGCAGCGCAGGGCCGTGGTGAGGCCGGCGACGCCGGAGCCGACCACGACGACATCGGCGTCGACGGCCCAGCCGGGTGCGGGGGCGGTCAGCCGTATTCCGGTTCCGGTCACTTGGGGGCTCCGAAGGTCAGGGGGATGTTGTCGATCAGCCGGGTGGAGCCGACTCTCGCGGCGACGGCGAGGATCGCTTCGCCGGTGTGGTCGTCGGGGATCTCGGTGAAGTCGGCGGGGTCGACCAGGGCCAGATAGTCGAGGCGGAGGGGCGGCGCGGCCCGGGCGGCCTCGTCGAGGACGGCGCGGGCGGCGGTCCGTACGGCGTCGGCTCCGCAGAGACGCGCGGGCGCGGCGGGTGCCCAGGCGGCCGCCACCGCGTGGGCGTCGGCCGCCGCACGGGTCTCGCCGAGGGCGGAGAGCGCGGCGGCGCGGGTGCCGGTCGCGGGGGCGGACTCGGCGCGGGCGCGCAGGGCGTGCTGGGCGCCGAGGCGGTCGCGGGCGGCGAACAGCGCGCGGGAGAGGACAAGGGCGGTACGGCGCTCGGGCGGGGACAGATAGCGGTTACGGCTGGAGAGCGCGAGGCCGTCCTCCTCGCGGACCGTCGGTACGCCCACGATTTCGGCCCGGAAGTTCAGATCGCGGGCCATCCGGCGGACCAGGGCGAGCTGCTGGGCGTCCTTGCGGCCGAAGAAGGCGGCGTCGGCCCGGGTGAGGTGCAGCAGCTTGGCGACGACGGTGAGCATGCCGTCGAAGTGCCCCGGGCGGGAGGCGCCTTCGAGCCGCTCGCCCATGGGTCCTGCGGCGATCCTGACCTGGGGGGCGCCGCCGGGGTAGACCTCGTCGGCGGCCGGGGCGAAGACGGCGTCGGCGCCCGCCTCCTGCGCGGTCTTCAGGTCGGTGTCGAGCGTGCGGGGATAGCGGGCGAGGTCCTCGCCCACGCCGAACTGGAGCGGGTTGACGAAGACGGTGACCACGACGAAGCCGTCCGGTCCGACCCGGGCGCGGGCGGCGCGTACGAGGCTCGCGTGCCCGTCGTGGAGCGCGCCCATGGTCATCACCACGGCGATACGGCCGCCGGCGGTGCGCCGCTCCAGGAGGCGGTCGAGGTCTGCGCGCGTGGGGGCGAGTTCGAAGCTCATCGGGCGCCCCCGGCGCCGCCCCCGAGGCGGTCCCCGTCTGCGAGGACACCGAGGAGGTCCTCCGCCAGCTCCGGCTTGAGCAGGCCGTGCGCCAGCGCCCGGTCCGCGGTCGTGCGGGCCATCGCGAGGTATCCCGCGACGGCGCCGGGCGCGTGCTTGCGCAACTCCGCGACATGCGCGGCGACCGTGCCGGCGTCGCCGCGTGCCACCGGGCCCGTGAGGGCCGCGTCACCGGAGCGCAGGGCGTTGTCGAGGGCCGCGCCCAGCAGCGGGCCGAGCATCCGGTCGGGGGCGGTGACCCCGGCCGTACGGAGCAGCTCCATCGACTGCGCCACCAGCGTGACCAGGTGGTTCGCGCCCAGCGCCAGGGCCGCGTGGTAGAGCGGACGGGACTCCTCGGCGATCCACTCGGGCTCGCCGCCCATCTCGATGACCAGCGCCTCCGCCGCCAGCCGCAGCTCCTCGGGCGCGGTGACCCCGAAGGAGCAGCCGGCCAGCCGCTGGACGTCCACGGAGGTGCCGGTGAAGGTCATGGCGGGGTGCAGGGCGAGTGGCAGGGCGCCCGCGCGCAGGGCGGGGTCCAGGACCTTGGCGCCGTAACGCCCCGACGTGTGGACGAGCAGCTGTCCCGGCCGTACGGCGCCGGTCTCGGCGAGCCCCTCGACCAGTCCGGGCAGAGCGTCGTCAGGAACGGTCAGCAGCACCAGATCGGCGCGGGCGAGGACCTCGGCGGCGGTGACCAGCGGGACGTCGGGAAGCAGCGCGGCCGCCCTCCGTACGGAGGCGTCCGAGACGCCCGAGACGGCGACCGGACGGTGTCCGGCGAGCTGCAGGGAGGCGGCGAGGGCGGGGCCGACACGGCCGGCCCCGACGACACCGACGGTGAGCCGGGCGGGGCGGTCCCGGGGATCGAAGGGTTCCTGTGCTGCTGGGTTCACGCGAATCGGGGCCTTCCGTTCCAGTCCGCGGGGGGTACCGGACGATTTCTCGCCATGCTACGCCAGCGATTCGCCCGCCCACCTGGTTGTCCACAGGCTGTGGGCGGGGGATGGCGGGTGAGCGATGATCGACGCATGGGAGAGATGAGCGAACAGGTCGACGAGGTGTCCGGCGCGACGACGGCGGAGGTACCGGCGCAGCCCGCCGCGTCGCTGCGGCCGGCCGCACGGGCATCCGCACCGGCAGCCGCATCGGCATCCGCATCGGTGTCGGCGCAGGACGAGCGGCGGCGCCGGCTGGCCGCGTGGCGGGCGTCCGAGCGGGTGCTGTCCCGGACGTCGGCGGACCAGCGCATGGGCGAGCGGCTCGCCGCCCTCGCGGCGGACGCGGGATCGGTCTACGACCTGGACGAATGGACCGATGTGTACGGGGACGGGGTCGTCGCGGAGCTGGAGCGGCGGGTGGCCGCCACGCTCGGTTTCCCGGCCGCGGTCTTCTTCCCCACGGGCACGATGGCCCAGCAGGTGGCGCTGCGCTGCTGGGCGGGGCGCACGGGAAACCGGACGGTGGCCCTCCATCCGCTCGCGCATCCCGTGGTCCACGAGGGCGGCGCGCTGTCG
Source organism: Streptomyces sp. NPDC058198 (assembly GCF_042882605.1). Classification (NCBI taxonomy): domain Bacteria; kingdom Bacillati; phylum Actinomycetota; class Actinomycetes; order Kitasatosporales; family Streptomycetaceae; genus Streptomyces; species Streptomyces sp. NPDC058198. The sequence goes on along the minus strand of NZ_JBHVVP010000002.1, from coordinate 806,215 downwards.
TCCGTCAGCGGGCTGCATACGGTCCATCCGACGACGGAGCCGCGCCTTCCGACCGCCGAGGAGATCCACGAGCTGGCCGAGCCCTTCGGCACGCTGATGCTGGAACTGCCGCTCAGGGACGCGGGCTTCGTCCTGCCGTCCTGGGACGAGCTCACCGCGACCGTGGCCGCGGCGCGTGAACGGGACGCGGTGGTGCACTTCGACGGCGCGCGGCTGTGGGAGTGCGCCCCTCACTTCGGGCGCCCGCTGGCCGAGATCGCGGGTCTCGCGGACAGCGTGTACGTGTCCTTCTACAAGTCGCTCGACGGCCTGTCGGGCGCGGTGCTCGCCGGCTCCCCCGAGCTGGTGGAGGAGGCGCGGATCTGGCGCCACCGGTACGGGGGCCAGCTCTTCCAGCAGTACCCGGCGGCCCTGTCGGCCCTGCTGGGCCTGGAGCGTGAGCTGCCGCGGCTGCCCTCGTACGTGACGCACGCGCGCGTGGTGGCGACGGCGCTCGCCGAGGGGTTCGCGGCGTCCGCGGTCCCGTGGTTCCGCGTCCACCCGGAGCCACCGCACACGCACCAGTTCCAGGTGTGGCTGCCGTACGCACCGCAGGTGCTGAACGAAGCGGCGCTCCGGCAGTCGGAGGAGACGAAGGTGACGCTGTTCCGCCGCTGGTTCGCCTCGGGCTCCGGCCCTCCTGGCGTCTCCCTCACCGAGGTCACGGTGGCGGAATCGGGCCTGGAGTGGACGGCGGACGACGTGCGGGCGGCGGTCGGCGCGTTCGTGGCCCTGCTGGTGGAGTGCCAGGAGCGGGCGGAGTCCGCCTGACGCGCACCGGATCGGGACCGGCCGCGGGGTGTGGCTCTCCCGCGTCAGGCGCCGCCGCCGGCCCGCACCAGCCCCGTCTCGTAGGCGAGGACGACCACCTGCACCCGGTCGCGCAGACCGAGCTTGGTGAGGATCCGGCCGACATGGGTCTTCACGGTCGCCTCGGAGAGCACCAGCCGCCCCGCGATCTCGCCGTTCGACAGACCCTGCGCGACCAGCAGCATCACTTCGCGCTCACGGCCGGTCAGCCGCTCCAGCTCCTTGTTCTGCGGCTTGCCCGCACTCGGCAGCAGCGGGGAGAAGCGGTCGAGCAGCCGTCGCGTCGTGGACGGCGCGACGACGGCGTCCCCGCTGTGGACCGAGCGGATCGCGCTCAGCAGCTCACTCGGCGGCACGTCCTTCAGCATGAAGCCGCTGGCCCCGGCCTTCAGCCCGGAGAAGGCGTACTCGTCCAGGTCGAAGGTGGTCAGGATGAGCACCTTCGGGGCGTCGGGGGCGCCGCAGATCCGGCGGGTCGCCTCGACGCCGTCCAGCCGGGGCATGCGTACGTCCATCAGCACGACGTCCACGGCGGTGGAGCGGAGGTTCTCGATCGCCTCGGCGCCGTCCCCGGCCTCCGCGACGACCTCCATGTCCGGCTGCGCGGCCAGCACCATACGGAAGCCGGTGCGCAGCAGCATCTGATCGTCGACGAGCATGACGCGGATCGACATCTGCGGGTTCCTTGTCCAGTAGGCGGATCGGGCGGGCGGTGGGCCGGAAGGCCGGGCGGGGCGGGCTCCGGTACGTCCTAGTGCGCGGGCTTCAGCGGGAGCAGCGCGCTGATCCGGAAGCCGCCGCCCGGCCGCGGCCCGGCGTCCAGCGTGCCGCCGACCATACCGACCCGCTCCCGCATACCGATGAGCCCATGGCCTCGGCCGTCGGCCCCGCCGTCCTCGTACAGCTCATGGGCGGCGCCCCGGCCGTCGTCCTCGACGAGCAGCCCGAGCCCGTCGTCGAAGTAGACCAGCCGCACGCTGGCGCCGACGTCCGGGCCACCGTGCTTACGGCTGTTGGTGAGGGCCTCCTGCACGATGCGGTACGCGGTGAGCTCCACCCCGCTGGGCAGCGACCGCGGAGTGCCCTCGATCTTGAAGTCCACGGTGATGCCCGCGCGCCGCACCTGCTCGACCAGATCCTCGATCTGGTCGACATCGGGCTGCGGCACGTACTCCCCGGTCTCCTTGGCATCTCCGGTGCGCAGCACCCCGAGCAGCCGGCGCATCTCGGCGAGGGCCTGGCGGCCGGTGCTCGAAATGGTCTCCAGGGCCTGCTTGGCCTGGTCGGGCGCGGCGTCCAGCACATAGGCCGCGCCGTCCGCCTGCACCACCATCACGGAGACGTTGTGCGCGACGACGTCGTGCAGCTCACGGGCGATCCTGGCCCGTTCGGCGGCGACCGCGACCTTGGCCTGTGCCTCGCGCTCCTTCTCCAGCCGGGTGGCGCGCTCCTCCAGCTGGTCGAAGTAGGCGCGGCGGGTGCGCATGGAATCGCCCAGCACCCAGGCGAGGACGAACGGCACGCTCATGACGGCGGTGAAGAAGATCCGGCCCGCGGTGCCGGCTCCCTCCACGTGCCAGCGCACCTGCGATATCGGAGCGGCGAGCAGTCCGCCGACCAGCCCCAGCATGGAGGCCCAGCGCGGGCCGCCCTGCGCGGCGACGGTGTAGATGACGACCAGCATCGCGAAGTCGGCGGGATTGACCTGCACGTCCAGCGCGACCTGGGCGACGCCCAGGGCCACCACGAGCAGCAGCGTCTTCTCGGGTGCGACCCGGCGCAGCGCGACGGAAAGACTGAGCAGCAGGACGACCCCGATGGCCACCAGCCGCGGCACGACGCCGGAGTTCTCCCCGACCGCCCACAACAAGGAGAACCCGAAGAGCAGGACAGCCCAGAAGCTGTCGACGCCCGTCGGGTGTCTGCGGAGAAAGTCGTAGAAGCGCTGCACGTAACCCAGCGTAGGGAGGCGGAAAAGGGAGAGAGGTCAACCGGAGGGTCGATCCGGTCGCCGGAAGCGTACTCCCCAAGGTGGAGACTTGACGCCGTGACGGATGAGACGTGTAAGTCGCAGGGGTCGCGGGGCGGGCGGTGCGAGCCCGGTCCGCAGCGGTGGCGTACGGCCGCGGAGGCCGCGCTGTACGGCCCCGAGGGCTTCTATCTGCGGCCCGAGGGACCTGCCGGGCACTTCCGCACCTCGGTGCACGCCTCCCCCCTGTTCGCCGGCGCCGTCGCCCTGCTGCTGGCCGGCACCGCCCGGGCGCTGGGGACGGACGAGGTGGCGCTCGTCGACATCGGCGCGGGCCGCGGCGAGTTGCTGACCGGCATCCTGGCCGCGGTCCCTGACGGGCTCGCGGTACGGCCGTACGCCGTCGAGCGCGCCCCGCGGCCCGCGGGCCTGGACCCGCGTATCGAGTGGCGCGCGGAGCCGCCGGCCGGGGTCAGCGGGCTGCTCTTCGCGAACGAATGGCTGGACAACGTCCCCGTCGATGTCGCCGAGACCGATCCGGACGGGGTCGTGCGGTATGTCCTCGTACGGCCGGACGGCTCGGAGGAGCTGGGCGAACCGGTCGACGGCCCTGACGCGGAGTGGCTCGCCCGCTGGTGGCCGCCCGCCGGTCCCGGCACCAGGGCGGAGATCGGCCGGCCGCGCGACGAGGCGTGGGCGGCTGCCGTCGGCACGCTGGAGCGGGGGCTCGCGGTCGCCGTCGACTACGCGCATGTACGGGCCGCCCGGCCGCCCTTCGGTACGCTGACCGGCTTCCTGGCCGGCCGGGAGGTGCGTCCCGTACCGGACGGGAGCTGCGATCTCACCGCCCATGTGGCGCTGGACGCCTGCGCGCTGCCGGGCGCGGAGCTGACCGGCCAGCGCGCGGCGCTGCACCGTCTGGGGGTGAGCGGGGAGCGTCCGCCGCTGTCCCTCGCCTCCACCGACCCCGCGGCGTACGTACGGGCGCTCGCGGCCGCCGGGGAGGCGGCGGAGCTGACGGCGCGGGGCGGGCTCGGCGAGTTCGGCTGGCTGACGCAGCCCGTGGGCATCGCGCCGGCGGATCCCTTCACGGCTCCTGACGGCGTGGGCACCGCGCCGGGCGACCCCGGCACCGCTAGTAATGCCCCCGGCATCGCTCTGAGAGACTGTCGCCCATGACGGAGACCACCCGGACGACGGTCGGCATCGGCGGCGCGGCGGAGAGCACCGACATGGTGCTCAACATCGGGCCCCAGCACCCTTCCACGCACGGTGTGCTCCGCCTCCGCCTCGTGCTCGACGGCGAGGTCATCCGGCACGCGGAACCGGTCATCGGCTATATGCACCGCGGCGCCGAGAAGCTCTTCGAGGCGCGCGACTACCGGCAGATCGTGATGCTCGCCAACCGCCACGACTGGCTGTCGGCGTTCTCCAACGAGCTGGGTGTGGTGCTGGCCGTCGAGCGGATGCTCGGCATGGAGGTGCCCGAGCGCGCCGTATGGACCAGGACGCTGCTCGCCGAGCTGAACCGTGTGCTCAACCATCTGATGTTCCTCGGGTCGTACCCCCTCGAACTGGGCGGTATCACCCCGGTGTTCTACGCCTTCCGGGAGCGCGAGGAGCTGCAAGCCGTGATGGAGGAGGTCTCCGGCGGCCGGATGCACTACATGTTCAACCGGGTCGGCGGCCTCAAGGAGGACCTGCCGGCCGGCTGGCAGGGCCGGGCCAGGCACGCGGTCGCCGAGGTCCGCTCGCGGATGGATGTGTACGACCGGCTGGTGCTCGGCAACGAGATCTTCCGGGCCCGAACCCGCGGTGTCGGGGTGCTGTCGCCGGAGGCGGTCCACGCCTACGGGGTGTCGGGGCCGATCGCCCGCGCCTCCGGGGTCGACTTCGACCTGCGCCGCGACGAGCCGTATCTGGCCTACGGCGAACTGCGGGACACGCTGAAGGTCGTCACCCGCGAGGACGGCGACTGTCTGGCGCGTTTCGAATGCCTGCTGGAGCAGACGCACAACGCGCTGGCTCTGGCGGACGCCTGTCTGGACCGGATCGCGGAGCTGCCGCCCGGTCCGATCAACCAGCGGCTGCCGAAGGTGCTGAAGGCGCCCGAGGGGCACACGTACGCCTGGACCGAGAACCCGCTCGGCATCAACGGCTATTACCTGGTCTCGAAGGGCGAGAAGACGCCGTACCGGCTGAAGCTCCGCTCCGCCTCGTTCAACAACATCCAGGCGCTGACCGAATTGCTGCCCGGGACGCAGGTCGCCGACATGGTCGCGATCCTGGGATCACTGTTCTTCGTTGTCGGCGACATCGACAAGTAGCGGGCAGCCGCCGTCACGTCGCGATCAGGAACCGATCGCGTTGCGCAGCCCGCCGAGGTCGAGCTGTTCCGTCTCGTCGTGCGCGGTCAGATCGATGACCTGACCGACGGCGCGGCCCTCGGCCCTCCGCCGCTCGGCGAGGACCTCTTCGCCCACCACATCGGCGAGGTCCTCGCGCTCCACCCGGGCCAGCCGCGCGGCCGGTGCGGGCTCGTCCGCGTCGGCTTCTTCCTTGTGCCGGCTCTGCGCGGCCTCTGCGGCCTGCGCGGCCTGCGCGCCGAAGAAGTCGAATCCGCCTTCGGGCCGCCGCACCGGGCGGCGCAGCGGGGCGTACGGAACGATCGCGGACGCGGCGGGCACCCGGGTGGCGGGGAGAGCGGACGACGGACGGCTGTGCTGCTCTCCTTGGGCGGCCGCCGCGTGCTTCCCCTGCGGCTCGTCCGCCTCCGCCGCCCGCTCGGCCAGATCGCGCCGGCGGGCCGCGTCGACGGTCCGCTTCACCTGCTGGGTCACACCGTTGCGCGGCAGATTCTCCAGGGCGCGGGCGGCACCGGCGTACGCCGACGCCGTGGGCGTGCTGCCCGCGGCGGGCAGGGCCTTGGGTTCTGCGGCCGCCTCCAGGGCGAGCTGACGCCGGCCCTCCAGTGCGGTGGCGCGCTCGGTCTCCGCCGTCGCGTACCGCCGCAGCAGCGCGGCGTGTTCGCCCCGCAGCGCGGCCAGCTCGACCCGCTTCGCGCGCAGCTTGGCGTCGAGCTTGAGGCGCAGCTCGCGCGACTCCTCCACGTCAGCCTCGAGTTCGGCTACGCGTTCCTCGGTCTTCCACTGGTCGCTCTCCCGCCCGCGCGTCAGCTCCGCGACGCGCCGGCCGGCGCTCCGGTCCCAACCGCGCATGAACACAGCGCCGCTCACGGCCGCCGCGGCCGTCACGGCGACCAGACCGCGGAGCATCACCGGTTCCGAGAGAAACCAGGCGCCCGCGGCGCAGAGAACCGCGGCTCCGGCGACCGCCGACGGCGGCAGAAGCTTGTGGAGGGGTGGGGAATGGCGGTGGCGTCCACGTGGCATGGCCTGAAATTTACCGTGCGTGGAGACCGAATGGGGGGCCGGTCGGACAATCTTTCCCGGCCCGTTGCCGACTCCCCTCCCCTTCCTCTCCAGAACTCCGTTTTGCCTGCCGTCACTTACGACCTGGGCGCCGGCTCGCGGCTACTTCTTGACCAGACCTTTGGACTCCAGATACTCCTTCGCGACATCCTCGGGCTTCGCCCGCTCGGCATCGACCTTGAGGTTCAGCTTCGCGAGGTCGTCCGTGGTCAGCGCGTCGGTCAGCTTGCCGAGGACATCGGCTATCTCCTGCGAACCTGCGTCCTTGGCATTGACCACCGGCAGTACGTTGTCGGCGTTCTGGAGTCCCTTGTCGTCCTCCAGCACCACCAGTCCGAAGCTGTCCAGCGTGCCGTCGGTCGTGGTGCTCAGGACCACCTGGTCCACGCCGTCCTTGACAGCCTGCTTGGACTGCGGGGTTCCTACGCCCTTCGGGTCGATGCCCGTCACATTGATGCCGTAGGTCTTCTTCAGACCGGGCAGGCAGAACGGCCGCACCTCGCACTCGTCGCCCGCCGCGATCTTCACTTTGATCTTCGACTTGCCAAGATCGGAAAGCGTCTTGAGCTTGTTCTTCTCGGCGAATTCCTTGGTGACCGCGAAGGCATTCTGGTCGACGGCCTTGCCGACGGGCAGTGCCTTCAGCCCGAGCGGCCCGGCGAGCTTCTCCAGCTCGGCGAAGGTCGCGGCGGCGTCGCCGGAGGCGAGGGGCTTCGCCTCGGCCTCCTTGGCGCCGTTCACCTTGGCGTTCAGGAATTCGGTGATCGTAGCGGCGTATTCCGGTACGACGTCGATCTCGCCCTTCTCCAGGGAGGGTTCGTACAGCTCACGGTTCTTCACCGTGGTGACGGAGGTCGAGTATCCGGCGTCGCCCAGGATCTGGGCGTACAGCTCCGCCAGCACCTTGGACTCCGTGAAGGCCGCCGCGCCGATGACGAGCGTGCCCTTCTTTCCGGTGTCGGAGCCGGACGCGGCGGTGCCGCTCTTGTCCTTCTCCAGACTGTCGCCGCCGCACGCGGCGAGCGACGCGGTCAGAGCCACCGCTCCGAGTACCGCACCCGCGATGCGCGAGGTCTTGCTCATGAGGTTCACCATCTCCAAGAGGGCCAAAAGATCCGTCGTCACACGGTCGTGCGCGAGGGGGTCCTGTCGCGGGGGGAGTTCTTGCCGGCCGAATCGCCGGACGCGTCGGGTACATCGGATGCGTCGGACACGTCGGTGACACCGGAGGCGAGGGACGGAGCCGGGTCGATCACCCGGTCCAGCGCCACGAGCGCGCCTTCGACGAGCAGCGCGAGCAGCGCGACGAGGATGGCGCCCGCGACCACCTGCGCGGTGTCGTACGTGTTGAAACCGGCGGTGATGATCCGGCCGAGGCCGCCCTGTCCCACCATCGCCGCGATGGTGGCCGTGGCCACCACCTGAACGGAGGCCGACCGGAGCCCGGTCATGATCAGCGGGTACGCGAGGGGCAGTTCCACCCGGACGAAGAGCTGGGGCCCGGACATACCCATCCCCCGGGCGGCCTCCACCACCGCGCTGTCGACCTCCCGCATCCCGACATAGGCGTTGGTCAGCAGGGGCGGTACGGCGAAGAGCACCAGGGCGATGATCGTGGGGACGTAGCCCGCGTTGCGCAGCGGCGAGACCATGAACAGGGCGAGGACGGCGAAGACGGGGATCGCCCGGCCCACGTTGGAGATATTGATCGCGAGCGCGCCGCCCTTGCCGATATGTCCCAGCAAGAGGGCGATCGGCAGGGCGATGGCGCAGGCCAGCGCGAGCGCCACCCCGCTGACGTACACATGCTCCCCGAGCCGGTGCCACACACCGCCGTCGCCGGACCAGTTGGCACCGGTCGTCAGCCACGTCCAGGCCTCTCCGAGGACACCCATGGTCAGCTCACCGCCTTCGCCGGGCGGGCCGGGCCGGCCGCCGGGGCTTTACGGCGCGGCTCGCGCGACGTCCGTATCCGGGTCCAGGGCGTCAGCAGTCGCTGCGCCCCGAGGAGCAGCAGATCGGCGACGACCGCCAGCAGCACACACAGCACGGACGCCGTCAGCACCTGCGCCTTGAAGAAGCTCGGCAGCGCGTCCTCGATGAGATTGCCGAGCCCGCCGCGGCCGACGATCGAACCGACCGTCGTCAGGGCGATCGTCGACACCGTCGCTATGCGCAGCCCGGCCATCAGCGCGGGAAGCGCCAGCGGCAGTTCGACCTCCCAGAGCAGCCGCCCCGGTCCGTACCCCATCCCGCGGGCCGCTTCCCTGGCCTCTTCCGGCACCGATTCCAGCCCCGCCATGATGTTCCGCACAAGAATGGTCAGTGAATACAGCACCAGGCCGGTGATCACGAGGCCAGCGGACAGCCCGAAGAGCGGCAGCAGCAGCGAGAACATCGCCAGCGAGGGAATCGTGTAGAGGAGGGTGGTCAGGCCCAGCACGGGTCCGGCGAAAGAAGGCTTGCTCCGCGCCAGCAGCGCCAGCGGAAAGGCCACCACCAGCCCGATGACGACCGAGACCACGGTGATCCACACGTGCTGGACCGTGGCGTCGGTCAACTCCTGGCTACGGGAGCGGAGATATTCCCCGCAGATCCAGTCGTTCGCCGCGAGGCATCCTTGCGTGTTCATCCATCCTCGCCTCCCCCGTCTTCCCGAACGTATGTCTGCCGTATGTCTGAAACCCGATGTTCTGGCGACCCTATCCCCGACCACTGACATTCGCGGAAGTCCGCCACATTCCAGCAACATGGCCTTCACACAACACGCCGCACAATGGGGAACCATGATCCGATTCGAGCACGTCACCAAGCGGTACCCGGACGGCACGACCGCTGTCGACGACCTGTCCTTCGAGGTCTCCCAGGGCGAGCTGGTCACGCTCGTCGGACCCTCCGGCTGCGGCAAGACCACCACCATGAAAATGGTCAACCGCCTCATCGAGCCGACCGAGGGGCGGATATTCCTCGACGGGGACGACATTTCCGCCATCGACCCCGTCGAACTCCGGCGCCGTATCGGCTATGTCATCCAGCAGGTCGGCCTGTTCCCGCACAAAACGGTCCTGGAGAACACCGCGACCGTCCCGCATCTCCTCGGCTGGAAGCGCGCCAAGGGCCGTGAGCGCGCCGCCGAACTCCTCGATCTGGTCGGCCTCGACCCGTCCGTCTACGGCGACCGCTACCCCGAGCAGCTCTCCGGCGGCCAGCGCCAGCGCGTCGGCGTGGCCCGTGCCCTGGCGGCCGACCCGCCGGTCCTGCTGATGGACGAGCCGTTCGGCGCGGTCGACCCCGTGGTACGCGACCACCTGCAGAGCGAGTTCCTCAAGCTCCAGGCGGCGGTCCGCAAGACCGTGCTCTTCGTCACGCACGACATCGAGGAGGCCGTCCGTCTCGGCGACCGTATCGCCGTCTACGGGCAGGGCAGGATCGAGCAGTTCGACGCCCCGGCCGCCGTGCTCGGCACGCCCGCCACCCCGTACGTCGCGGACTTCGTCGGTGCCGACCGCGGTCTCAAGCGCCTCTCCGTCACCCCCATCGAGGAGGGCGATCTGGAGCAGCCGCCCGTCCTCCATCTCGACGACCCGCTGCGCCGCGCCGCGGCGAAGCTCGCCGAGGAGGGCGCGCGCTGGGCCGTCGTCCTGGACTCCGACGACAATCTGCACGGCTGGATCTCCACCGAGCAGACCGGTGCGTCGGGGACGGTGCGGGAGCACGCCCGCCGGATGGAGGCGTGGCTGCCCGTCGGTGCCTCGCTCAAGCAGGCGTTCGCCACGATGCTCCAGCACGACGCGGGCTGGATCGCGGTCATCGACAAGGAGGAGACGGGACGGTTCCTGGGGGTCCTCACCCCCGCCCGGCTGCACGAGGCGCTGCGCCGGTCGATCGACGCGGACGCCCAGGCCATCCCCCGTACCGAAGTGGAGCTGGAGACCATCAGCAAGGTCAGTTAGGGCTGAGCCGTCCGCCCATCCACTCCAGCACCGGCGCGACCTCCCGCCGCCAGGTGTTGAAGTTGTGCCCGCCGCTGTCGAGGATGATCGACGACACCCGTGCGGGCGCCCTGACCTTGCCGATGAACTTCCGCGTGGCCTTCAGGTTCCCCTCGCCCTTCTTGGAGCTGGTCACGAGGAGGGACGACGCGCCCTGGGGCAGGTGGTCCAGGCTCCACAGCAGGTCGGCCCGGTTGCGCAGCTGCTGGTCGCCGTGGAAGAGGTCACCGGTGGTCGGGTCGACGGCCGCCTTGTAGTACGCGGAGAGCCCGGCGCCCGCCGAGAACCGCTCGGGGTGGTGCAGGGCGATCTTCAGCGCGCAGTAACCGCCGGTGGAGTTGCCGATGAAGCCCCAGTTCCGCGGCGCGGTCCCCACCCGGTATGTCTGTGACACCGCCGTGGGCAGATCCTTGGCGAAGAAGGTCTCCGTCTGCGGGCCGTCGGGGATGTCCACGCATTCGGTGTCCCGAGGCGGCGCCACGGTGGGCCGCAGCATCACCAGGATCATCGGCTGCATCTTGCCGTCCCTGGCCAGCTGCCAGGCCGTCTTCGGATACTGCAGTCCGGTGATCAGGTTTTCCGCCGTGCCCGGATAGCCGGTGAGCACCACGGCCGCCGGGAAGGTCTTGCGCGCGTACTGCGGCCGGAAGTACTCGGGCGGCAGATAGACGAGGGCCGAGCTGTCGATCCCCGACTTCTCACCGCCCACCGCGATCTTGTGGATCTGCCCGCCCGCCGTGGGCTGCGAACCGCCCGGCACGGGCGGCGACTGCTTCTCCACCACCGTGAGCTGCCTGCCGCCGGCCGAGTGGTCGAGGACCGCGCCCAGATCCTGCTTCCTGCCGAGGAGGTCCGCCCAGGAACCGTAGAAGAGGAAGGAGTGGTTGGCGGCGAGACCGACCGCGGCGAATACCGCCAGTTGGGTGGCGAACAGCAGCCCGACCCGGCCGAGCACGGCACGCGGGGTGCGCGGCGACAGCCGTGGCCAGAGCCAGACGGTGGCCACGAACAGCAGGACGGCCAGCAGGACGGCCAAGGCCAGGACTTTGCGGCTGGTAAGACCCATGTCGACCGAGCTTTCTCCTATGAGATTTTCCTGAACGCGGAGGAACCCGCTCCCCCAAAGCCCCGTCCTAGAGGTCGCAAAATGTCCGGCGCCGCGGAGAAGAAGCGGGCATGGGCACCACGATCTCTCACAGAGCCACGGGAAGCGATGTCTGTGACGCTAGATGGGGATAAATCGGTATCGGTTCCTGATCGGGCGGGGCGGTCCCCGGGGATACCTCCGATCCGGCTGACACGCCGTCTGCTCCATGGCATCCAGCGTCTGTTCCACGGGCCCCGCCCCGCATCCGTACCCGCGCTGGTCGGTACCGCCTGCTCCCTCATCGGCCTGATCGACATCGCCGCCGGCGTCTTCCCGCGCTTCCGGCACAGCAGGATGCACAGCTTCGCCGAAGTGCTGCCGGGCGCACTCGGCCCCTTCGCCGCCGCGCTCTCACTGAGCGCCGGCGTCCTCCTGCTGCTGCTCGCCCATGGCCTCAAACGTCGTAAGCGCCGGGCCTGGCGCGCCGCCGTCTTCCTGCTGCCCGTGGGCGCGGTGGCGCAGTTCGGTTACCGGCACTCGCTCCTCGGCGCCGTCCTCCCGTTGGCGCTGCTCGCCCTCCTGCTGCGTCACCGCGGGGAGTTCGCGGCCCTGCCCGACCCCCGCAGCCGCTGGAAGGCGCTGGCGAACTTCGTCCTGATGGGCGCGGGGTCCATCGGTCTCGGCCTGATCATCGTGAGCGCCCACCCGCACCGGACCATCGGCAGCCCCGGCCTGACCGACCGGCTCGAACATGTGCTGTACGGACTCTTCGGCTTCGCGGGCCCCGTCAGCTACAGCGGCAGCGTGGCCGGCACCGTCGGCTACTCCCTCGGCGCGCTCGGCCTGCTCACCGCGCTCACCACCAGCTATCTCGCCTTCCGCCCCGAACACCCGGCCGCCCGCCTCACCGAGGAGGACGAGCGACGGCTGCGCGCCCTGCTCGCGCTCCACGGCGGCCGTGACTCCCTCGGGCACTTCGCGCTCCGCCGCGACAAGGGCGTCGTCTTCTCCCCCAGCGGCAAGGCGGCCGTCTGTTACCGCGTCATCTCCGGGGTGATGCTCGCCAGCGGCGACCCCATCGGCGATGTCGAGGCCTGGCCCGGGGCCATCGAACGCTTCATGGACGAGGCCAAGGCCCACTCCTGGACACCCGCCGTGATGGGCTGCAGCGAGACCGGCGGTCAGGTCTGGACCCGCGAGACCGGCCTCGACGCGCTGGAGCTGGGGGACGAAGCGGTGGTGGATGTGCCGGATTTCTCCCTGCACGGACGCGCCATGCGGAACGTACGCCAGATGGTGAAGCGCATCGAGCGCGCCGGCTACGAAACGCGGGTACGGCGCGTCCGTGACCTCTCCGACGGCGAGCTGGAACGGATCCGCCGCGCCGCCGCCGACTGGCGCGGCACCAGCACCGAACGCGGCTTCTCCATGGCCCTCGGCCGGATCGGCGATCCCGCCGACGGCGACTCGGTGATCGCCACCGCCCACAAGCCCGGCGAGGACGCGCCCGGCCCCTACGGCGACCTGAAGGCCGTCCTCCACTTCGTTCCGTGGGGTGCGCATGGCATGTCCCTGGATCTGATGCGCCGCGACCGGTCCGCCGACCCCGGTATGAACGAACTGCTGATCGTCGCCGCGCTGCGGGCCGCGTCCGGGCTGGGGGTGGAGCGGGTCTCCCTCAACTTCGCGATGTTCCGCTCGGCGCTCGCCCGGGGTGAACGACTGGGCGCGGGCCCCGTGCTGCGCGGCTGGCGGGGCCTGCTGGTCTTTCTCTCCCGCTGGTTCCAGATCGAGTCGCTGTACCGCTTCAACGCCAAGTTCCAGCCACGCTGGGAGCCGCGTTACGTGGTCTTCCGCAGCACCGGGGAACTGCCCCGGATCGGCTTCGCCGCGATGCAGGCGGAGGGCTTCGTCACGATGTCCCTGCCCCGCCCCCTGCGCCGCCTGGCCCGGGGCCGCCGCCCCCGCCCGTGCGCGCACGGCGTCCGCGCCACGGCCGACCGCGAGGTCCGCACGGCGTAGGGCTTCCCCGGTCAGGACCTAGGGTGGGACGTATGAGTACGTTGCGCGGACGAGGCACGGTTGAGGGGCTGCCGGAGTGGGACCGCTGTGCGGTCATGGGCGTCATCAATGTGACGCCCGATTCCTTCTCCGACGGCGGCCGCTGGTTCGACACCACCTCCGCCGTCAAGCGCGGCCTCGATCTGGTCACCGCCGGTGCGGACCTGGTCGATGTCGGCGGTGAGTCGACCCGGCCGGGCGCCTCCCGGGTCGATGAGGACGAGGAACTGAGGCGGGTCGTCCCTGTCGTACGCGGCCTGGCGGCCGAAGGCGTCACCGTCTCCGTCGACACCATGCGCGCCTCCGTCGCCGAGCAGGCGGTCGCGGCCGGCGCCGTCCTGGTCAACGACGTCAGCGGCGGCCTCGCCGATCCGGCCATGGTGCCCACCGTCGCCGCCGCCCGGGTGCCCTTCGTGGTGATGCACTGGCGCGGCTTCAGTCAGGAGATGAACAGCCGCGCGGTCTACACGGACGTCGTCGCGGAGGTCGTCGCCGAGCTGCGTGAGCGGATGGAAGCGGTGATCGCGGGCGGAATCACCCCCGACCGCCTGGTCATCGACCCCGGCCTCGGCTTCGCCAAGCAGGCCGAGCACGACCTGAAGCTCCTCGCGCACCTCGCCGAGCTGCGCGCCCTGGGCCGTCCACTGCTGGTCGCCGCCTCCCGCAAGCGGTTCCTCGGCCATGTCCTCTCGAAAGGCGACGGCCCCCCGCCGCCCGCCCGCGAACGCGACGCGGCCAGCGCCGCGGTCTCCGCCATCGCCGCCCACCAGGGCGCCTGGGCGGTCCGGGTCCATGAGGTACGGGCCACGGCGGACGCGGTCCGCGTGGCGCGCGCGGTCGAGGGCGCCCAGTGACCGCGCGTACGGACAATGAGCAGGTCGAGCTGGCCAACACCACGTTCTACGAGGCGATGGAGAGCGGCGACTTCGATTCGCTGTCCGGGCTCTGGCTGGACGGCGACGACGACGGGATCTCCTGCGTCCACCCGGGCTGGCCCGTGCTCACCGGCCGCGGCGAGGTCCTGCGTTCGTACGCCCTGATCATGGCGAACACGGAGTACATCCAGTTCTTCCTCACCGATGTGGTGGTGGCCGTCTCCGCCGACACCGCGCTGGTGACCTGCACCGAGAACATCCTCAGCGGCGGCCCGGCCGAGGAGAGCGGCGAGCTGGGACCGCTCGTCGGCCAGCTCGTCGTCGCCACCAATGTGTTCCGGCGGACCGCCGAGGGCTGGAAGATGTGGTCGCACCACGGTTCACCCGTTCTGGCCGAAACCGATGAGGAACCGGACGACGACACACCCGCATGAGTGGGTAAACCGCCCTTGTGGATTGCTTCGTGGGACCTGCGGGTAGGGGGGGTCACCAGTCGTGCGGCACCCTGTCCACAGGCCCCACAGGAGAGCAGTGTCGGTGCCCGCGGGTAGATTCGAGTGAGGGCACCGTGCCGCCCGCACGCGGCTGGGTGCCCTGACGACCAACGACAGCAGGAGTGATTCGCGTGGATCGTGTCGCGCTGCGCGGCCTCAAGGCCCGTGGGCACCATGGCGTCTTCCCCCGGGAGCGCGAAGAGGGCCAGACCTTCATCGTGGATCTGGTGCTCGGCCTCGATACCCGCCCCGCGGCCGCCGACGACGACCTGGCGAAGACCGTGCACTACGGGATCGTGGCCGAGGAGGTCGTGGAGGTCGTCCAGGGAGAGCCGGTCGACCTGATCGAGACGCTCGCCGAGCGCATCGCCCAGCGGTGCCTGAAGCACGACGGCGTCGAAGAGGTCGAGGTGATCGTCCACAAGCCCGATGCCCCGATCACCGTGCCGTTCGACGACGTGACCATCACCATCACCCGGAGCCGAGTATGACTGTGTTTTCTACAGACGGGCCGCAGAGCGACCCGACCGTACAGCCGGTGCCCGCCTCCGTGGTCGCGCAGGTGGACGCGGCGGATATCACGCTGTCCAACCCGAAACAGGCCGTGGTCTCGCTCGGTTCCAATCTCGGCAACCGGCTGGAGACGATCCAGGGCGCCATCGATGCCCTGGAGGACACCCCGGGCCTGCGCGTCAAAGCGGTCTCTCCGGTGTACGAGACGGAGCCCTGGGGCGTCGAGCCCGGCTCCCAGCCGTCGTACTTCAACGCGGTGGTCGTGATCAAGACAACCCTGCCCCCGTCCTCTCTGCTGGAGCGCGGACAGGCCATCGAGGAGGCCTTCGACCGGGTCCGCGACGAGCGCTGGGGGCCGCGCACCATCGACGTGGACATCCTGGCGTACGCGGACGTCGTCTCGGACGACCCGCTGCTCACCCTTCCTCATCCCCGGGCCCATCAGCGCGCCTTCGTGCTCGCTCCATGGCATGACGTGGAGCCGGAGGCCCAGGTCCCGGGCCACGGCCGCGTCGCCGAGCTGCTGGCGGATGTCGGCCGGAGCGGCGTCCAGCCCCGGGCCGACCTGGAACTCCGCCTGCCCGAGTAGTCGTTAGGCTCTGCGGACCGGCACCGCGTGGATCTGTACGACGCAGGACGGTACGGCGCGGGTGAGTACAGCGAGGCGAAGGGCGGCTTTCTCGGTGAAGCAGTTGCGGATCGGCGTCCTGGCCGGCCTGTTTGTGGTGGCTGGTGTGCTTTCGTGGGCCGGCGCCCGTCTCTGGGACGCGGTGGGCACGCTGCCGAGCGTGCCGCTCGCCGCGCCCATCGTGCTCGTGGTGATCGCCGTCGTGCTCACCGCCACCGCGCTCTCGCTCCGCTCGCGGCTCCGGGCCCAGCGGGAGCGGCGCCGGGACGCGAAGGGCGTGGATCCGCTGATGGCGGCCCGCGCGGTGGTCTTCGGCCAGGCCAGCGCGCTGGTGGCGGCCCTCGTCTCCGGTATGTACGGCGGGACGGGCGTCTTTCTGCTCGGCTCTCTCGACATGCCCGCCCGCCGCGACCAGGCCATCTACGCGGGCTTCTCCGTGCTGGCCGGCATCGCGGTGATCGTCGCGGCCTTCTTCCTGGAGCGGGTGTGCAAGCTCCCGGAGGGCCCGGACGACGACAAGGACGGCACCGCCCCGGCCGGACCCGTCTGACTGACCGCCCGTACCACCACGTTCACGACCTCACAGGCCGGCACCTCATATGCCGCGACGGCCGTCACCTGAGTGACGGCCGTCCGCGTATCCCGCGCGACTAGGTCCTGTCCGGTCGATCTTCGTGGATCAGCCCGCGGCGTCCGGTGCGGTACATCGCAAGGCGGAGGATCGTCCTCGTACTGGACGTACTTGGACGACTCCGACAACGCGGCGAGGTGCCGTGCCGGGCGTCGCGGGCCCGCGAAGATCGACCGGACAGGGCCTACCGAGCCAGTATCAGACTCATCGCCTCGGCGCGGGTCGTGGCGTTGCGCAACTGCCCGCGCACCGCCGAGGTGATCGTCTTCGCCCCCGGCTTGCGCACCCCGCGCATCGACATGCACATGTGCTCGCACTCGATGACGACGATGACACCGCGCGGCTCCAGGATCTCCATCAGGGAGTCGGCGACCTGGGTCGTCAGCCGCTCCTGGACCTGGGGGCGGCGGGCATAGACGTCCACGAGGCGGGCCAGCTTCGACAGTCCGGTGATCTTCCCGTCCGACGACGGGATGTAGCCGACATGCGCCACCCCGACGAACGGCACCAGATGATGTTCACAGGTACTGGTGACTTCGATGTCCTTCACCATGACCATCTCGTCATGGCCGAGATCGAACGTGGTCGTCAGCACGTCCTCGGGGTTCTGCCACAGCCCCGCGAAGATCTCCCTGTACGCACGCGCCACCCGGCCAGGAGTCGCCAGCAGACCTTCGCGGTCCGGGTCCTCCCCGACCGCGATCAGCAGCTCACGCACCGCATTCTCGGCCCGCTTCTCATCGAATTCGCGGACCTGGGTCTCCCCGTCCAGCGTCACCGGGTCGGTCATGTGTGCCTCGTTCCTGTGCCGTCCTTGTGGGCGGGCATACGAATGCCGCGCTCCCACAGGCTAAAACCTGGGAAGCGCGGCATCCATTCCGGGCCGGATGAGGCGCCCGGGATCAGCTCTCGGGACGGTCCTCGGGAACCGCCTCGGTAGGCGTGTCACCGGTCGTCCCGGCGGGCAGCCCGCCGTTGTTCGAACCGATCGCGCCATTGGTCAGCGCCAGTTCCTTGGGCGAGAGCACCGGCGGCCGCGTCGAAGGCGTACGACGCGAGGAGCCGGTCCAGGCCGGACGGGACGGACGCTTGACGATCGTCGAGAAGACCTCGGCGATCTGCTCCTTGTTGAGCGTCTCCTTCTCCAGGAGCGCGAGGACCAGGTTGTCGAGAACGTCACGGTTCTCGACGAGGATCTCCCAGGCCTCGTTGTGCGCGGTCTCGATGAGCTTCTTGACCTCTTCGTCGACCAGCGCGGCGACCTCTTCCGAGTAGTCGCGCTGATGGCCCATCTCACGGCCCACGAACGGCTCGGTGTTGTCCCCGCCGAACTTGATCGCCCCGAGCCGCTCGGTCATGCCGTACTGCGTGACCATCGCCCGGGCCGTGGCCGTGGCCTTCTCGATGTCGTTGGCCGCACCCGTGGTCGGGTCGTGGAAGACCAGCTCCTCGGCCGCGCGCCCGCCCAGCATGTAGGCCAGCTGGTCGAGCATCTCGTTGCGCGTGGTCGAGTACTTGTCCTCGTCGGGCAGGACCATGGTGTAGCCCAGGGCCCGGCCGCGCGACAGGATCGTGATCTTGTGGACCGGGTCGGAGTTCGGAGACGCCGCCGCGACCAGGGCGTGTCCGCCCTCGTGGTACGCGGTGATCTTCTTTTCCTTCTCGGACATGATCCGGGTCCGCTTCTGCGGGCCCGCCACGACGCGGTCGATCGCCTCGTCCAGGGCGTGGTTGTCGACCAGCTTCTTGTCGCCGCGCGCCGTCAGGAGCGCCGCTTCGTTCAGCACGTTCGCCAGATCCGCGCCGGTGAAGCCGGGCGTACGACGGGCGACCGCGCCCAGGTCGACGTCCGGGGCGACCGGCTTGCCCTTCTGGTGGACCTTGAGGATCTCCAGCCGTCCCTGCATGTCCGGGCGGTCGACGGCGATCTGCCGGTCGAAGCGGCCCGGGCGCAGCAGCGCCGGGTCGAGGATGTCGGGCCGGTTCGTGGCGGCGATCAGAATGACGCCGCCCTTCACGTCGAAGCCGTCCATCTCGACGAGCAGCTGATTCAGCGTCTGCTCGCGCTCGTCGTGGCCACCGCCGAGACCCGCACCGCGGTGCCGGCCGACGGCGTCGATCTCGTCGACGAAGACGATCGCCGGGGCGTTCGCCTTGGCCTGCTCGAAGAGGTCACGCACCCGGGAGGCACCGACACCGACGAACATCTCGACGAAGTCGGAACCGGAGATCGAGTAGAACGGGACGCCGGCCTCACCCGCGACAGCGCGGGCGAGCAGGGTCTTGCCCGTACCGGGCGGGCCGTAGAGCAGCACACCCTTCGGGATCTTGGCGCCGACGGCCTGGAACTTCGCCGGCTCCTGGAGGAACTCCTTGATCTCGTGGAGCTCCTCGACCGCCTCGTCGGACCCCGCCACATCGGAGAAGGTCGTCTTGGGGGTGTCCTTGGTGATGAGCTTGGCCTTGGACTTCCCGAACTGCATGACGCGGGAGCCGCCGCCCTGCATCTGATTCATCAGGAACAGGAAGACCACGATGATCAGGACGAAGGGCAGCAGCGAGAGCAGCACCGAGACGAACGGGCTCTGCTTCGACGGCGAGACCGTGTAGCCCTTGGTGATGTCGCCGTTCTGGAACTTGGTCTGCAGCGTCGAGGCCAGGCTGGCGCCTTGGTCACCGATGTAGCTGGCCTGGATCTTGTCACTGCCATTGATCTTCTGGCCGCCCTTGAGGTCGACCTTGATGATCTGTTCGTCGCCGGTGGTCAGCTTGACCTGCTCGGCCTGGTTCTTGTCGATCGCCTGGACAACTTGACCGGTGTCCACCGTCTTGTAGCCGCCCGACGAGCCGACGACCTGCATCAACACGACCACGGCGAGGACGGCCAGCACGATCCACATGACCGGCCCACGGAAGTATCGCTTCACGTCCATCCATACGGAGCGAGTTCGCCCCGTCCCTCCTGCCCGTAGGTAAATGCTGCTGTGAGAAAAGACTGTTCTTCGGACGGTACCCCAGCATTGTCACGTGCGATGGCACGGGACGGGCGGGAACCCGTCTTCCCATGCTCCAACGCCGGAAGTGGGGCGGTGGTTCCCGGCAACGGCGAAGCCTTTCCCGATGCTTCGCCGTCGCGCGGGGCCTCAGCCGCCGTAGACGTGCGGTGCGAGCGTCCCGACAAAAGGCATGTTCCGGTACTTCTCTGAGTAATCCAGGCCATATCCGACGACAAACTCATTGGGAATGTCGAAGCCGATCCATTTGACGTCGATCGCGACCTTTGCGGCATCCGGCTTACGGAGCAGAGTGCAGACCTCGAGCGAGGCCGGCTCCCTCGAACCGAGGTTGGACAGCAGCCACGACAGCGTCAGACCCGAGTCGATGATGTCCTCGACGATCAGGACGTGCTTGCCCTTGATGTCGGTGTCCAGGTCCTTGAGAATCCGGACCACACCGGAGGACTGGGTGCCCGCCCCGTACGAGGAGACGGCCATCCAGTCCATCGTCACGGGGGTGGACAGGGCCCGCGCCAGGTCCGCCATCACCATCACGGCGCCCTTGAGGACCCCGACAAGAAGCAGATCCTTGCCTGCGTACTCCGCGTCGATCTTCGCGGCCAGATCGGCCAGCTTCGCGTCGATCTCTTCCTTGGTAATGAGCACCGACTGAAGGTCGCTGCCCATGTCCTTGTCGTCCACCCGCATCACTTTCGTTGTCGGCCAGGGGTCAGGGGCTTGCGGCCCTGGAGACACAGCCGTAGTGCTTGAGACCAGCGCTTCAGCCCTGCCGGATGACCAGTCTGCCACCCTGCCTCCTGGCCTCCACGCGGCCGGGCAGGTTGATGGCTCCCTGGCCGCGCCAGCCCGTGATCAGGCGGTCGACCTCTTCGATGTGCCGGGCGAACAGCGAACCCGCGGGGGCGCCCGCGGTAATGGCCGCCCGGCGCAGCACCCGGCGGCGGACGGCGGGCGGCAGGGCGTAGAGCTTGGCGCATTCCAGCTGTCCCGCCTCGTCCCGTACGGAGAGCTCCGCGTCGGCGGCCCAGGTGTCCAGGGCGTCGGCGTCGTCACGGGAGAGCTGCGCCGTACGGGCCAGGGCCTCGACGACGCCCTTGCCGAGCGCCTTCTCCAGGGCGGGCAGACCCTCATGACGCAGCCGCGAGCGGGTGTACGCGGGATCGGCGTTGTGGGGGTCGTCCCAGACCGGGATCGACTGGACCAGGCAGGCCTTGCGGGCGGTCTGCCGGTCGAGTTGGAGGAAGGGACGGCGATAACGGCCGGCCGCCCCCGAGACGGCCGCCATTCCGGACAGGGAGCGGGTGCCCGAGCCGCGCGCGAGACCGAGCAGCACCGTCTCGGCCTGGTCGTCCCGGGTATGGCCGAGCAGGACGGCGGCGGCGCGGTGCCGCTCCGCCGCGGAGTCGAGGGCGGCGTAGCGGGCTTCCCGCGCGGCGGCTTCAGGCCCGCCTTCGCGGCCGACGGTCACGGCGACGGATTCGACGGGTTCGAGCCGCATGGCGCCGAGCCGGGCGACGACTTCGGCGGCGCGGATGTCGGAGCCGTCTTGAAGACCGTGATCGACGGTGACGGCACCGGCCCGGACGGAGAGTTTGGGGGCCTCGAAGGCGAGGGCGGACGCGAGCGCCATGGAGTCGGCGCCGCCGGAGCAGGCGACCAGCACGATCGGCCGGCCCCCGGCGCCGGCCGGGGAGGTGTCGGAGCGGTCGGTCAGGACGTCGTGGAGTACGCGGCGGACCGCCAGGCGTATCGCCGCGACCGCAGGATGGGGACCCATATCCGGTGCCCTTCGTGATGTTTTTTTGGGGGGTGCCTCGGTCGGTGTCAGGACGGGGAGTGTCACTCAGAGTGCGTCGATGGTGACAGAACCGAGCCATTAACCGAGCATTGCACGCCTATCCCTTACTCACGGTCCCTCGGATGGGTGATACCTGAGCCGATCTTCTCCGGTGAACCTGATCAAGCTCAGGAATCTGCCTTACGGTGCACCCTCGCGATCCAGTCCGCCGGCTGGGCGATCTCCGCCTTGGTGGGGAGGGTGTTCGGCGAGGTCCAGACCCGGTTGAAGCCGTCCATGCCGACGTCCTGGACCACGGCCCGTACGAACCGCTCCCCGTCCCGGTACTGGCGCAGCTTGGCGTCCAGCCCGAGCAGCTTGCGCAGCGCCTGGTCGAGACGGCTGGCGCCGCGGGCCCTGCGCTGCTGGAACTTCTCCCGGATCTCGGCGACGGTCGGCACGACCTGTGGCCCGACGCCGTCCATCACATAGTCGGCGTGGCCTTCGAGCAGGGACATCACGGCGGTGAGCCGGCTGAGGATCTCGCGCTGGCCGGGGGTCTGCACCAGCTCGACGATGCTCCGGCCGCCGTCGTCCTCCTCGCCCTCGGGGCGGCCGCCCGCGAGGGACTGGGCGGCCTCGCGGAGCCGTTCGAGAACGGTCATCGGGTCGACCTCGGTCTCGTCCAGGAATGACTGGATCTCGCCCTGCAGATGGTCCCGCAGCCAGGGCACGCCGGTGAACTGCGTGCGGTGGGTCTCCTCGTGGAGCGCGACCCAGAGCCTGAAGTCGTGGGGATCGACGTCCAGTTCACGTTCGACATGGACGATGTTGGGGGCGACGAGGAGGAGCCGGCCGCCGCCGGCCGCGGACGCCGGGAGATCGCGGGTGGCGGGAGCGAACGTCTCGTACTGGCCGAGGACCCGGGACGCCATGAAGGACAGCAGCATGCCCAGCTCCACGCCGGTCACCTTGCCGCCGACCGCGCCGAGCACGGCGCCGCCGGGGGTGGCCGAGCGGCGTTCCTGCATCTTCTCGAACAGCGGCTTGAGCAGTTCGCGGAATCCGGCGACATTCGCCTTCACCCAGCCGGCCCGGTCGACGACGAGGACGGGGGTGTCCGGGGGCTCATGGCCCTCGGGGATCAGCCGCGTGTACGCGCGGACGTGCTCCTCCGAGGCCCTGGCATGCCGCCGCAGCTCGGCGACGATCTCGCGCGCCTCGTCGCGGGTCACTTCTGGCCCGGGCCGCACGAGGCGGGTCGCGGTCGCCACCGCGAGATTCCAGTCGACCATCTCGGCACCACCGATGCTCGTCATGCGTCAACCGTACGTGGTCGGACCGGGGTACGGAGAGTTGTCGAGGGGCCGGTTCTTCCCGTATCCCGTCCCCCAGGGGAGGGGATACGGCCCGGAATCAGGCCGCGGGACCGGCCGGGACACCGGTCCCGGATCAGGTTGCGCCGTCAGGGGACCAGGGCGGCGGAAAGCCGGTCCAGGGCGTGCTGAGCGGCTTCGGGGGCCGGGGTGGAGCCCGCCATGAAGGCGAAGGCCAGCAGTCGGCCCTCCGCGTCGACCACCGTGCCGGCCAGCGTGTTCACCCCGGTGAGCGTGCCGGTCTTCGCCCGGACGAGTCCGGCGGCGGGCGCGGCGTCCGCGTACCGGCTCTGGAGGGTGCCGCTGAATCCGGCGACCGGCAGTCCGGTGAGGACGGGGCGCAGCTCCGGGTGGGCCGGGTCGGCGGCGCGGGTCAGCAGGGCGGTGAGCAGGGACGCGCTGACCCTGTCCTGCCGGTTGAGGCCGCTGCCGTCGGCGAAACGCGCCCCGTTGACCGGCAGTTCGAGCTTCTTGAGCTGGGCGCTGACGGCCCGTCCCGCGCCGGCGAAGCTCGCGGGCTCGCCCGCCGCGATAGCCGTCTGGCGGGCCAGGGACTCCGCGATGTCGTTGTCGCTCTCGGTCAGCGCCCGTTCGACCAGGGCGGACAGGGGCTTGGAGAAGGTCCTCGCGAGGGGCTTGGAGCCCTTGGCGGGCTTGCCCGCCGCGGGGGCCGCGGAGGTCTTGATACCGCGGTCCCCCAACAGCGCGACGAAGGCCTGGGCGGCGGCGCCCGCCGGATCGCCGCCGCGCGGCGCGGGCCCGCTGGTGGACTTGTCGAGACGGCTCTGCCCGGCCATCAGGGCGGTGACGGGGGCGATGTTGTCGTTGGCGCCGATGGGGTGGTCACGGGGGCCCGAATAGAGGGAGATGTCGTAGCCGACCGCGACCGTGGTGACCCCGCGGTCGCGCAGCGCGCGGGCGGTGTCGTCGGCCAGGGCCCGCAGCCCCGACCTGTCGAGCGTGGCGTCCCCGCCGCCGACCAGGGTGAGTCTTCGTCCGTCGGGGGTGGCCACGACCGTGGTGGCGATGCGGTGGTCGGGGCCGAGCGCGGACAGCGCGGCGACCATCGTCGCGATCTTGACGGTGGAGGCCGGGGTCATGGCGGTGCCCTCGCCCCTCCCGTACAGCCGCTTGCCGGTCGCGACATCGACGACCGACGCCGTACGCGTCCGTCCGAGCGCGGGGTCGTCCAGCAGCGGTCCGAGCTTCTCCTTGAGGTCCGCGGGGCCGGCGACGGAGGTGCCGAGCGCGGAGAGCACCCCGGCGGCGCTGGGAGCGGGCGCCGGGGTGCGGGATCCGGTCACGCCGTGATCTGCGCCACCCGTACGGCTCTGGGCCACCGCCCACTCCCGCTCGGCCTTACGCTGACCGGAGTCCCAGGGGCCGGCCGCGGCCACCGCGACGGCGGCGAGCGTCAGGCCGACAACGACGGAACCCGCCGTGAGCTGCCACACTTTCGGCTCAAGCACGGCTGACCAGCCCCTTTCGCGATCACACAGCTGCGTGGGGGACACTTAATCACTGCGCCTTGCCGCGAGCATGGCACCCCGGCCACATAGCCGCCTGTCAGGCGGGGTCCGGGAGCCCTCCTCCGTGGGGACGCAGCACCACCGACCTATGTGTTGATCATGGAGGAGCCACCCGTGGAGTTCGACGTCACCATCGAGATCCCTAAGGGTTCGCGGAACAAGTACGAGGTGGACCACGAGACCGGTCGGATCCGACTTGACCGTCGTCTCTTCACCTCGACCAGCTACCCGGCCGACTACGGCTTCGTGGAGAACACCCTGGGCGAGGACGGCGACCCGCTGGACGCGCTGGTCATCCTGGACGAGCCGACCTTCCCGGGCTGCCTCATCAAGTGCCGTGCCATCGGCATGTTCCGGATGACCGACGAGGCCGGCGGCGACGACAAGCTGCTGTGTGTACCGGCGTCCGACCCCCGGGTGGAGCACCTGCGCGACATCCACCACGTCTCGGAGTTCGACCGCCTGGAGATCCAGCACTTCTTCGAGGTCTACAAGGACCTGGAGCCCGGCAAGTCCGTCGAGGGCGCCGACTGGGTCGGCCGCGCCGAGGCCGAGGCCGAGATCGAGGCCTCGTACAAGCGGCTCGAGGCGCAGGGCGGCGCGCACTGACCGCGCACTCCTCCGTGTGACCGGCGGACAGCCGGACGGACGACGGGCGGCGTACCCCTCGGGGTGCGCCGCCCGTTCGCGTGCCGCCGCCCATGTCCGTGCCCATACTGGGCAGACGCGGAGCGGGACGAACATCAGAGGGCCGCGGGACAGCCGGGACGACGGAACGGCGGCGCATACGACAGGGAGTGAGGGCGTGGACAGTGGTGGCCGAGCCGGACGGTCCTGAGGACCGAAAGCCTCCGTCGGACGAGGCGCACAGCGCCTTCACTCCGCCGCACGGGGTGGAGCAGCCGCCGGTTCCCGAAGAAGACCACCCGACGTCGGAGTTCGCGCTTCCCGACGGGCTGAGTACGGAGGCGGCGGCCGAGCCCGAGGGCTCGGCCTTCGATCTGCCGGGGCGCCTTCCCGGCGGTAGGGCGGGATCCTACGGCGGCCGGCACGCGCCGCCGGCCTTCACTCCCGCGCACGGCATCCCCATGGTCAGGCTGAGCAAGGAGGCGCCCTGGCAGGACCGGATGCGCACCCTGCTGCGGATGCCGGCCGCCGAGCGCCCCGTGCCGGAGACGGTGCAGCGCCACGACGACCAAGGGCCCGCCGTGCCCCGCGTGCTGGACCTGACGCTGCGTATCGGTGAGCTGCTGCTGGCCGGCGGCGAGGGCGCGGAGGACGTCGAGGCCGCGATGTTCGCGGTCAGCCGCGCGTACGGACTGGACCGCTGCGAGCCGACCGTGACCTTCACCCTGCTGTCGATCTCCCATCAGCCCTCACTGGTGGACGACCCGGTGACGGCCAGTCGGACGGTACGCAGGCGGGGCACCGACTACACCCGGCTGTCCGCCGTCTACACGCTCATCGACGACATCACCACCGAGGACACGGACGTCACGCTGGAGGAGGCGTACCGGCGGCTCGCCGAGATCCGCCGTAACCGGCACCCGTACCCCGGATGGGCGCTGACCGCGTCGAGCGGGCTGCTGGCCGGCGCCGCGTCCGTACTGGTCGGTGGTGGTCTGCTGGTGTTCGTGGCCGCGGCGCTCGGCGCGATGCTCGGCGACCGGCTGGCCTGGCTGTGCGCGGGCCGCGGCCTGCCGGAGTTCTACCAGTTCGTGGTGGCCGCGATGCCGCCCGCCGGGATGGGGGTGGCGCTGACCCTTCTGAGTTCGTCCGTGGAATGGGAGGGCAGGCCCTCGGCCGTGATCACCGGTGGGCTCTTCGCGCTGCTGCCGGGACGAGCCCTGGTGGCGGGGGTGCAGGACGGTCTGACGGGCTACTACATCACCGCGTCGGCGCGGCTGCTCGAAGTCATGTACTTCTTCATCGCGATCGTCACCGGTGTGCTGATCGTGCTCTATCTGGGGGTTCAGCTGGACGCCCAGCTGAACCCGGACGCGGCGCTGCACACGGCCGAACGGCCGGTGGTGCAGATCCTCGCGTCGGTGGTGCTGAGTTTCTCCTTCGCGATCCTGCTCCAGCAGGAACGTTCGACCGTGCTGATGGTGTCCCTCAACGGCGGCATCGCGTGGGTCGTCTACGCGGCGCTGCACGACACGGGCGACATCTCGCCGGTGGCCGCGACGGCGGTCGCGGCCGGGCTGGTGGGACTGTTCGGGCAGCTCTTCTCCCGCTACCAGTTCGCCTCCGCGCTGCCCTATGTCACCGCGGCGATCGGGCCGCTGCTGCCGGGCTCCGCGACCTACTTCGGACTGCTGGGCATCGCACAGAACAACCTGGACCGCGGGCTCGCGTCGCTCTCCAAGGCGGCGGCGCTGGCGCTGGCCATCGCCGTCGGGGTGAACCTCGGAGGGGAGATCTCCCGGCTGTTCCTGAAGGTGCCCGGGGCGGGACGGGCATCGAGCCGCCGCGCGGCCAAGCGGACGCGCGGCTTCTAGGCCGTGTCCGACCTAGCCCGGCTCAGCGCTTGGCGTGGCGGCCACGCGAGCCGGTACCGGGGGTGCCCGGGTCCTCCGTGGTGGCCGCACCGGAACCGCCGCCGCCCGTCCGCCCGGCCTTCTTGGACTTGGAGCGGGCCCGCATGAACTCGATCACGATCGGCAGCACCGAGAGCACCACGATGGCGATCAGGATCATCTCGATGTTCTTGTGCACGAACTCGATCTTGCCGAGCGCGGCCCCCAGCAGCGTGACACCCGCACCCCAGAGCGTGCCGCCGATGACGTTGAAGATGATGAACGAGCGGTAGTTCATCCGGCTCACACCGGCGATGATCGGCGTGAACGTCCGGACGACGGGCACGAAGCGCGCCAGGACCAGCGACTTGGGGCCGTACTTCTCGAAGAACTCGTGCGCCTTCTCGACATTCTCCTGCTTGAAGAGCTTGGAGTCCGGGCGCTTGAAGAGGGACGGGCCGACCTTCCGGCCGAAGAGATAGCCGACCTGGTCGCCGACGATCGCCGCGATCACCACCAGGGTGCAGACGAGCCACAGCGGGGTGTCCAGGGTGCCGGACGTCACCAGCAGCCCGGTGGTGAAGAGCAGCGAGTCACCCGGCAGGAAGAAGCCGATGAGAAGGCCGGACTCGGCGAAGACGATGACCAGGACACCGATCAGCCCGAAGGTTCCGATCAGATAGTCCGGGTCCAGCCAGCTGGGGCCGAGTGCAAGGGTGGTCACGGGTTCCGGACTCCTGTGTCATTAGTCGGTCGATCGTCGATTCGGCGTGGTCGGCCGCGCACAAGCTATCAACGCCTGCCCGCTCCTCCAGGTTCCACCCGGCCCCCCGAAATGCACATCGGACATAGCGGCATAAAGCTGTGGCCACAAGGGCTTCGAGGAAGGCGGACACAGATGAGCATCGACGATTACGGCGGCGGACAGCGGTCCGGGGCCGACATCCTGGTCGTCACGACGAACGACGTGCCCGGTCATCAGGTGCAGAAAGTGATCGGCGAGGTGTTCGGTCTCACGGTCCGCTCACGGCATCTGGGCAGCCAGATCGGCGCCGGGCTGAAGTCGATGATCGGCGGCGAGCTCAAGGGGCTCACGAAGACACTCGTGGAGACCCGCAACCAGGCGATGGGCCGCCTCGTCGAGCAGGCGCGCTCACGCGGCGCCAACGCCGTGCTGATGATGCGCTTCGATGTCACGGAGGCGGCCGACGTGGGGACGGAAGTGTGCGCGTACGGCACGGCCGTCGTGATCAGCGAGCTGTAGCGCGCCGAGGCGGACGGCGCCGGCCCTGATCACTCCCGGCGGGGGTCCGGCGCCGGACCCCTGTGCCGCTTTTGTACGGTTACGGTGAGTGCGTGGCCACCGACCCTCCGTCCGCCGCTTTCTCCCTCTCGGCGCGCGCACTGCTGCCCCTGGTCGCGCCCTCCCTGGCGGTCGGAGTCGCCGCGGCCCTCGTGCTCGTAGGGGTGAGCACCGTCGCGGACGAGCTCAAGGACGTGCTCTGGAAGACACTGCCCGGCGCCCTCGGCATCGGTGCCTACTCCTCGCTCTGGGTGATCGTCATGCTCACGGCCACCGGGCTGGCGGTCGGGGTCGTCGTACGCCAGGTGCACGGACACGCGGGTCCGGATCCGGCCACCACGGGACTGGTCGACGAGCCGATGCCCGCCGGGGTGGTACCGGGGCTGCTGGTGGTCACCGGACTGGCGCTGGCCGGCGGGGTGAGCCTCGGCCCGGAGAATCCGATCACCGCGTCCAATATCGCGCTCGCCTACTGGCTCGGCCGCAAGGTGGCGCCCACCGTCCCGGCCGCTCTCTGGGTCGCCCTGGCCGCCGCGGGCACGATCGGGGCGCTGTTCGGAACGCCCGTGGCCGCCGCGCTGGTCCTCTCCGAGACCCTTGCCACCAGACCGGGCCCCGGCTCGCTCTGGGACAAGCTGTTCGGCCCGTTGATCGCGGCCGGCGCGGGCGCCCTCACCACGGTGCTGCTCGACCGTCCGACCTTCGATCTCGACCTGCCGCCGTACCCGGGCAACAGCTGGGGCGATCTCCTGGCGGCACTCGTGATCGCCCCGGTCGCGGCGGCCCTGGGCATGGCCGCCGTATACACGCTCCCGTACGCGCACGCCCTCTTCCGGCGCATCGGGCATCCCGTGCCGGCCCTGACCGCGGGCGGGCTGGTGCTCGGCCTGCTGGGGACGCTCGGCGGGCAGCTGACCCTCTTCAAGGGGTTGGACCAGGTGAAGACGCTGGCCGCCGATCCTGACGGCTGGTCGGCCGGGTCGTTCGCGCTGATGACGGTGGTGAAGCTGGCCGCGATGACGACCGCGGCGGCCTGCGGGTTCCGGGGCGGGCGGATCTTCCCGGCCGTCTTCGTCGGGGTCGCCCTCGGACTGTGCGCCCACGCGCTCGTCCCGGCCGTCCAGCCCACCCTGGGGGTGGTCTGCGGGGTGCTAGGCGTCCTGCTCGCCCTCACCCGGCAGGGCTGGCTCAGCCTGTTCACGGCGGCGGTCCTGGCCGCCGACGTGAATGTGCTCCCCCTGCTCTGTGTGGCCGCGCTCCCGGCCTGGCTGATCGTCACCGGCCGCCCCCAGATGCAGCTTCACCAGGACGGCACCTCCCTGCGCTGAAGCCGCGCCGAACAGCCGTCCCACCCGCGCCGGACCGGCACCGCACCGCTTGCTCCCCCTCTCCCGCCCGGCGAGCCGAACGCCGCATTTGTCCGTATCGTCGTCGCCGGAAGACCCGAAGACCCGAAGACCCGTCGCTGACCGAAGACCCGTCACTGAAGGCGGAGCGGGTCGTGTCCGACGCGCACCGACGGAAGACAGGGAAGCCGATGCCACTCCACCGAGGCGGGGACCGCAGAGCGGGCGGGCCGGCCGACGCGTCCCCGAACGACCAGGCCGAGCTGCGCCGACTCTCACTCAACCCCTTCTACGGGGAGGCCGATCCGGTCGGCGAGATGAACTCCGCCCCGCCCACGCAGCGGCTCCCCGACGGCCCGATCCCGCCCGCGACGGCGTATCAGCTGGTCCATGACGAGCTGATGCTCGACGGCAACTCCCGCCTCAACCTCGCCACCTTCGTCACCACCTGGATGGAGCCGCAGGCCGGGGTGCTGATGGGAGAGTGCCGGGACAAGAACATGATCGACAAGGATGAGTACCCGCGCACCGCCGAGCTGGAGCGGCGCTGTGTGGCGATGCTCGCCGACCTCTGGAACGCCCCCGACCCGACGACGACCGTGGGCTGCTCGACCACCGGGTCCAGCGAGGCCTGCATGCTCGCCGGAATGGCGCTCAAGCGCCGCTGGGCCCTGCGCAACGCGTCGCGCTATCCGGCGACCGCCCGGCCGAATCTCGTCATGGGCATCAACGTCCAGGTCTGCTGGGAGAAGTTCTGCGCCTTCTGGGAGGTCGAGGCCCGGACGGTGCCCATGGAGGGCGACCGCTTCCATCTCGACCCGCAGGCCGCCGCCGAACTCTGCGACGAGAACACCATCGGGGTCGTGGCCGTGCTCGGCTCCACCTTCGACGGCTCGTACGAACCGGTCACCGAGCTGTGCGCGGCGCTGGACGCCGTCCAGGAACGCACGGGCCTCGACATCCCCGTCCATGTCGACGGGGCCTCGGGGGCCATGGTCGCTCCCTTCCTCGACGAGGATCTGGTCTGGGACTTCCGGCTCCCGCGCGTCTCCTCCATCAACACCTCCGGGCACAAATACGGGCTGGTCTACCCGGGCGTCGGCTGGGCGCTGTGGCGCTCGCCCGCCGAGCTCCCCGAGGAGCTGGTCTTCCGCGTGAACTACCTGGGCGGCGACATGCCCACCTTCGCGCTGAACTTCTCCCGGCCGGGCGCGCAGGTGGTCGCGCAGTACTACACCTTCCTGCGGCTGGGCAGGGACGGCTACCGGGCCGTCCAGCAGACGGCGCGGGACATCGCCATGAAGCTGGCGGGACGGATCGAGGCGATGGGCGACTTCTGGCTCCTGACCCGGGGCGACGAGCTGCCCGTGTTCGCCTTCACCACCGCCCCCGGCCTGAAGAGCTTCGATGTCTTCGACGTCTCGCGCCGGCTGCGCGAGCACGGCTGGCTGGTGCCCGCGTACACCTTCCCCGCCAACCGCGAGGATCTGTCCGTCCTGCGGGTGGTCTGCCGCAACGGCTTCTCGGCCGACCTGGCCGCGCTGCTGGTGACCGACCTGGAGCTGGTGCTGCCGGAACTGCGCCGCCAGGCCCATCCGCTGGACCGCGACAGGTCGATCGCCACGGCCTTCCACCACTGAGAGCGCCGTCGCGCCCCGCCCGTACCCGTCCCCGTACTCATCCCTGCTCATCCGCTCCCCCGATCCGCGCTCTCCTGCATACGCGCTGTCCTGCATACGCGCTCTCCTGAATACGCGCCGTCCCGTCCGCACCGTCCGACCGGCTGCCCCCCGGCGGCCGGTCGGACGCTGTTGTCTCTGATACACCGCTGCCCCGCCCCGGGTTCCACTCCGGGGCGGGGTTTTTGCGGGCGCACCACTCAGTGGCTGAGCCGGGCGAACCGCCGGACCGCCAACGGGAAGAACACCGCGAGCAGCACCACCGGCCACACCACCGCCAGCAGCCCTGCGTGCTCCGCCGCCCAGGAGCCGCCCACCGCGCCCGGGTTGCCGAACAGGTCACGTACCGCCGTGGCCGTCGCCGACATCGGGTTCCACTCCACGACCGCGCCCAGCCACCCCGGCATGGACTCCGGCGTCGCGAACGCGTTGGAGAGGAAGCCGATCGGCCAGACCAGGATCTGCACCGCCTGCACCATCTCGGGACGGCCCGCCACCATCGCCAGCTGGATGCCGAGCCAGAGCATCGCGAACCGGAACAGGAGCAGCAGTCCGACCGCGCCGAGGAAAGCCGCGGGACCGTCGTGCCACCGCCAGCCGATCGCGTACCCGACGCCGATCAGCACCACCAGGCTCAGCGCCGACTGGAACATGTCCGCGACGCTCCGCCCCACCAGGACCGCGGACGACGCCATGGGCATCGAGCGGAAGCGGTCGACGACGCCCTTGTTCAGGTCCTGGGTGACGGCGAGCATCGTCGACTCGAGACCGAAGGCCATGGTCAGGGCGAGCATGCCAGGGACGAGGAATTCGACGTACTCCCCGGCGATCCCCCGTCCGCCGCCGATCAGATAGCCGAACATCAGCAGCAACATCACCGGGAAGACCAGGCCGACGACGACCTGGACCGGCTGCCGCGCCCAGCGGGCGAGTTCGCGCCGGGTCATGGTCCAGGAGTCGGCGAGCGCCCAGCCGAGGCCGCCGGTGCCGCTGCCGACCGTGGGCCCTGGCGCCGGCGCCGTACCGTTCACGAGCGTCATGCGGACACCCCTCGCCGCTCGTGACGGGCGGAGCCGTCCCGTTCCTCACCGGTGAGCCGGAGGAACACCTCGTCCAGCGTCGGCCCGCGCAGCGCGATGTCCTCCGCCTCGATCCCCTCCGCGTGCAGCGCCCGTACCGTCTCGGTGAGTGCCGCCATCCGGTCCGTCACCGGCGCGCTGAGCAGCCGCCGGTCCATATCCGTGCTGACGGTGTACGGACCGGCCGCTTCCGCCAGCACCCGCGCCCCGTCCGCCAGCCGGTCCGCGTCGCGCAGGACGACATCGATCCGGTCGCCGCCGATCCTGGCCTTGAGTGCGTCCGGCGTGCCCTCCGCGATGACCCGGCCGCTGTCCACCAGCGAGATCCGGCCGGCCAGTTGGTCGGCCTCCTCCAGATACTGCGTCGTCAGCAGTACGGTCGTCCCGCCGCCGACCAGCGAGCGCACCGCGCTCCATACTTCCGCCCGGCCGCGCGGATCGAGCCCGGTCGTGGGCTCGTCCAGGAAGAGCACCTCGGGATCGGTGATCAGGGACGCCGCCAGGTCGAGCCGGCGCCGCATTCCGCCGCTGTACTGCTTCACGGCCTTGCGCCCGGTGTCCAGCAGGCCGAACCGCTCCAGCAGTTCGTCCGCCCGGACCCCCGCGCGCCGCGCGCCGAGGTGGTAGAGCCGTCCGAACATCTCCAGGTTCTGCCGGCCGCTGAGATCCTCGTCGAGCGCCGCGTGCTGGCCCAGCAGCCCGATCCGCCGCCGTACCTCGCCGGCCCGCGTCCGTACGTCGAAGCCGGCCACCCGCACCAGCCCCTCGTCGGGCCGCAGCAGCGTGGTCAGGACCCGTACCGCCGTGGTCTTGCCCGCGCCGTTCGGCCCGAGCACTCCGTGCACCGTGCCGCGTTCCACCGTCAGATCGAACCCGTCCAGGGCCCGCTTCCCGCCGTACCGCTTGCGTACGCCCTCCGCCACGATCGCGTCCGTCGCGTCACTCAATGCCTTCTCCTCCGGCCGCCGACGACCCATGTAGTCAAACTTGACTACATGGCCGGAAGAATAGCCTTGGCCCCGCAATTGGTCAAACTTGATTAGTAGCGATCTCCGTCATCGGGGATCCCTGTCGCGTACGGGTTCTCCTCGCCCTCGGCGAGCACTCCCACGAAGGGCTCGCCCTCCCCGGAGAAGGTGTACGCCCCGCCCTCGATCCGCTTGATCAGGCCCCGCGTCCACTCCGCCCCCGCGTCCGCCGAGTGGACCCACAGGTTCATGATCTCGCCGATGTGGCCGAGCTGCTCCGGGCCCTCTTCCGGTACGTAGTGCTCAGTGACCGAGGCCCGCCAGGCCTCGATCGTGCGCACCCGCTCCTTGAGCAGGTCCACGGCCTCGGCGCGCGGCAGGTCGACGATGAAGCCGAGCGCCGCCGAGAGCACGTCCATCTTCTGGTCGTACGCGGTCAGCGACCCACGCAGCAGTTTGAAGTACTCCTCGCGGCCCGCGTCCGTGATCTCGTACTCGGTCCGCGGCGGCCCGCCCGCCGTGCTCGGCGCGACCTCGTGCGCCAGCAGCACGCCCTGCTTCGCCATCTGCTTCAGGGCGTGATAGATCGAGCCGGGCTTGGCGTGGGACCACTCGTGGGCGCCCCAGTACTCCAGGTCGTTGCGGACCTGGTAGCCGTGGGCCCGCCCGTGCTGGCGGACCGCGCCGAGCACGAGCAAACGGATCGCTGACATTGCTCCAGGTTAGGACCCCCGCAGCGCGGTCTCAGCTCCGGTGTGGTCCCAGGCCCGGTGTGGTCCCAGCCCCGGTCGTCGCCGAATCAGCGGCGACGGGGCCTCAGAAGCGGAACTCCGTACGGCCGTGCTGCACCGAGATCCACTTCTGCGTCGTGAACGCCTCCACCGTCGAGTCGCCGTTGAGCCGGCCGACGCCCGAGAACTTCTCCCCGCCGAAGGCCACCAGCGGCTCGTCCTGCACGGTCGAGTCGTTGACATGCATCATGCCGGTGACGATCTGCTTGGCGAACGCGACGCCCCGCTCCACATTCGACGTGTGCACGGCGCCGCTCAGTCCGTACGGCGTGTTGTTCGTGAGCCGTACCGCCTCGTCCTCCCCGTCGAAGGGGATCAGCAGCACCACCGGCCCGAAGATCTCCTGCTGCATCAGCGGCGAGTCCTCCGACAGCCCCGACAGCACCGTCGGCTCCACGAGATTGCCGCGGGTACGGCCCCGTACGAGCGCGGTCGCGCCCTCCGCGAGCGCCTGGTCCACCAGCGCCGACAGGGCGTCCGCCTGGAAGGTGTTGATGACGGGACCGATCTGGGTCTCCGGATCGCGCGGGTCGCCGGTCCTGAGGGCCGCCACCTTCGCCACGAACTTCTCGGTGAACTCCCGCTCGATGCTGCGGTCCACCAGGATCCGGTTGGCGGCCATACAGACCTGGCCCTGATAGACGAACCGGCTGGCCACCGCCGCGTCCACCGCGTAGTCGATCCCCGCCTCGTCGAGATCGTCGAGGACGACCAGGGCGCTGTTGCCGCTCAGTTCGAGTATGGCCCGCTTGAAATTGCTGCCCGCGACCGCGCCGACATGGCGGCCGACCCGGTCGGAGCCCGCGAACGAGATCACCTTCGGGACGGGGTGCTCGATCAGCGCGTCGCCGATCTCCGCGACGTCCGTCACCAGAACGTTGAGCAGTCCGGCCGGCAGCTCCGCGTCCTCGAAGAGCTTGGCTATGAGCCCGCCGCCGACGACGGGCGCGTTCTGGTTGGGCTTGACCACGACGGCATTGCCGAGCGCCAGCGCGGGCGCCACCGACTTGATCGTCACCAGGAAGGGGTAGTTGAATGGACTGATCACGCCGATGACGCCGACCGGCAGTCGGTAGACGCGGTTCTCCCTGCCATCCACCGGGGAGGGCAGGATCCGGCCTTCGGGGCGCACCGCCAGCTGTATCGCCTCGCGCAGGAACTCCTGCGCGGCCCGGACCTCGTACACCGCCTTGAGCCGCGTACCACCCAGCTCGTCGATGATCGCCTCGACGATGTCGTCCTTGCGCTCCTCGACCAGCCTGAGCACGCGCTCGAAGACCAGCCTGCGGGTGTACGGATTCGTCTCGGCCCAGGTCCGCTGGGCACGCTCCGCCGCGCGGTACGCCTCGTCGACCTCCGCGGCCGTGGCGATCGTGATGGCGGCGAGCTTCTCCCCGTTGTACGGGTTGAAGTCGATGATGTCCCACGAGCCGCTGCCGGTCCGCCACTCGCCATCGATGTACTGGTGGGCCAGGTCGGTGAAGTAGGACATGCGATCCCTTACTGCAGGTGCAAACTCCTGATGTGTTGTCATCGTACTGATGCCTCAGATCAGTTGGAGCAGTCCACGGAGGACATCTCGGCTCTCCTCCGGTCCCGGGCTGTCCTCCTGTAGTCGCGCCATCACCCGTTCGTACTGGGCGACCTCCTCGCGCTTGTCCAGATACAGCGCACTGGTCAGCTGCTCCAGATAGACGACGTCGGAGAGATCCGACTCGGGGAAGCTCAGCATGGTGAAGGCGCCGCTCTCGCCGGCATGGCCGCCGAAGCTGAACGGCATCACCTGGAGGGTGATGTTCGGCTGCTCCGAGATCTCGATCAGATGCCTCAACTGGCCCTGCATCACCGAGCGCTCGCCGTACGGGCGGCGCAGCGCCGCCTCGTCGAGGATCGCGTGGAAGCGGGGCGCCCGCTCGGACACGAGGACCTTCTGCCGCTCCAGCCGGAGGGCGACACGGCGGTCGACCTCGGAGTGGTGCGCGTCCGGAATGCCCCGGGTGACGACGGCGTGCGCGTACGCCTCGGTCTGCAACAGACCGTGCACGAACTGCACTTCGTAGATACGGATCAGCGAGGCGGCACCTTCGAGACCGATGTAGGTCTGGAACCAGCCGGGCAGCACATCGCCGTAGCTGTGCCACCAACCCGCGACATTGGCCTCACGGGCGAGGCCGAGAAGGGCCCCGCGTTCGCCTTCGTCGGCGACACCGTAGAGGGTCAGCAGGTCCTCGATGTCTCTGGCCTTGAAGCTCACCCGTCCCAACTCCATACGGCTGATCTTGGACTCGGATGCGCGGATCGAGTAGCCGGCGGCTTCACGTGTGATGCCGCGCGTCTCGCGCAGCCGCCTCAGCTGTGAGCCCAGCAGGATGCGCCGCACCACGGAACCGCCCGATTCGGCTGCGGTCACGTCTCCAACCCTCCCCATCACATGTGGTTTTCCAGGAGCACCCCCGAACCCCAAGTGCCGGATTCTGCCACCAAAACGCTTCAGCCCGTACTCATTCGATTACGGAAATAAGAAGGCTTTGCGGAGAGGGCGAAACTGGTCACAGGGAGAAATGGGAGGGAACCAGCACGGTACGGGACAGGACTGGCACGTGCACGTGCATCTGCCCTTGCATCTGCCGTACGCATTCGGAACCATGGTCCCCGCGCACCTGCGTGCTCGTTCGTGATTGACGTGTTGTGACGCTGGACCACCGCAGTATCGCTACGGCCGCGAATCCCGGGAGTGCCTCGCATGGGGACGAATGGATCGACCATGCTCGAGCCGTTAAGGCAGGGGCTTCCCCCCATCGATCCCGCAGGGGCCGCCAGCTCGGCGTCGTGCGCGTTGCCTCCCCGCTACGAGGCGGTGCGCGGGGCACGCCAGTTCACCCGGACCACGCTGGGACAATGGGAGCTGAGCGACCGCTTCGACGATGTCGCGCTGGTCGTCTCCGAACTCGTCACCAACGCGCTGCGGCACGCTCTGCCCGGCGACACGCCGCGGGAGCCGCAGGACCATCCCGTACGGCTGCATCTGATGCGGTGGACGTCGCGGCTGGTGTGCGCGGTACGGGATCCCAGCCATGCGAGCCCTGAGGCGCGGGAGAAGGACGAGAACTGCGCGGCGGAGTCCGGCCGCGGGCTGTTCCTGGTGGACTCGTTCAGCGACACCTGGGGCTGGCACCCGCTGGCGGGGTCGCTGAACGGCAAAGTGGTCTGGGCGCTGTTCCAGTTGCCGGGTGACTGAATCTCGCCGTTACCGGTCAGTGCCGAGCGGCGAGGGCGCCGATTGGTGTGTACCTAACCGGCCATGAGCTCGTGGAGATTGGCCGGAACTGATGGGTGCGGTGGGGTCGGTCCGGCGGCCGACCCCCTACTGAGGCCGAGCGAGGCGGCTGAATCTGTTCGCTCGGCGCTCAGCCGCCCGCCGTCAGATGATCGAACTCCCCGTCCTTGACGCCCAGCAGCAGGGCCTCTATCTCGGCGGGGGTGTACACCAGCGCGGGTCCGTCGGGGTGGCGTGAGTTCCGTACCGCCACCTCCCCGCCCGGCAGCTTGGCGAACTCCACGCAGGATCCCTGGGAGTTGCTGTGCCTGCTCTTCTGCCAGACAACTCCGTGAAGCTCTGTGGCCGTTATGCCGTTGTACACGTGGTGCACAGGTCGCTCCCCGAGTTGCAAGGTGCAGGTGTCAACTTTCCCGGATCATAGCTGTGTTTCACGTGCTGATGCATGAGCATATGCACGTGCACGCGGGGTGTTCCCTTGGTTACAGACGCTCAACTGGACCCGGCCGAACGGGTCGGCTCCCCCTCGCTACAGGAAGAGACGCATTCCGCGGCCATCTGGCTCCACAGTGTCCAAGAATTGGTCCAGTCCTCCACAACGGGGGCCTGCTCTTGATCGTCTCAGCCGACGCGGCCGGCTCGGTCTCCGTGGCCGGCGCTCCCCACGGCGGGTGGGCATCAGGCCTCCAGGAGGGAGTCGAAGGCGGGCGGAAGGCGCTTCCATGCCAG
This sequence comes from Streptomyces sp. NPDC058198, assembly GCF_042882605.1. Lineage (NCBI taxonomy): Bacteria > Bacillati > Actinomycetota > Actinomycetes > Kitasatosporales > Streptomycetaceae > Streptomyces > Streptomyces sp. NPDC058198. The sequence continues at coordinate 768,295 of NZ_JBHVVP010000002.1, read as the reverse complement.
GCGGCCCGCGGCGTACTCGGCGTCGGTCAGCAGACAGGAGTCGAGCAGCAGCTCGATCTGCTCCCGGTCGAGGCCCGGCGAGGTGAAGACGAGGTGCTGGCAGCGGTCGCCGTGTTCCGGGTGCCAGTCCAGGGCGACGGCGACCCGGCGCAGCGGCGGGACCGTCTCCCAGGCGGCGTCCGGCAGCGATGCCAGCCACGGTCCCGCGCTCTCCACGCAGAGCGCGCCGCCCGCCGCGTCCCAGGCCAGCAGGGTGTCGGGACGGTCGGCGAGCCAGAATCGGCCTCGGCTGCGGGCCGCGGCGCAGGTCAGGTCCTCCAGCGCCCGATAGAGCCGCTCCGGATGGAAGGGACGGGCGCGGTGCCAGACGTACGTACCGACTCCGCATGCGTCCGCCTCCTGCGGCAGCAGGGCGCAGGCCGGGTGCTGACGGGCGGCGGCCTCGTCGACGTCGAAGCCGGCGAGCGCGGCGGCGGCCAGTTCCCCGGCGGACGCCGCGCCGCCGTCGATCCGTACCTGCCGTGCGGTCGGGTGCAGCTGGGCCAGCAGCGCGCGGTCCTCGTCGTCCGCGAGCGGGCTGTCGGCCACGGCGAGCACCGGCGCGTACTCCAGCTGCCGCGCCCAGGTGTCGGCGATCGTCCGCCGGTCGGAGGCGGCGGCCGCGAGCCCGGCGGCCGACAGATCGTCACCGTTGCCGAGGTACGGCAGCAGCAGCGCCGGGTCGACGGCGGTCAGCACCGACGTGACGACCAGGCGCTCGCCGTGCGCCGCGACGGCCTCGGCCACCGCCCGGGGTTCGACCGAGTCCCACAGCTCGACGATCGCGAGCCGGGTCGGCCCGCCGTCCGCGAGCCGTTCCAGCTCGGGTACGAGGTCTTCGCGCAGCGCGCAGCAGGCGCAGTCGTTGACCAGCGGCGCCTCGCCACGGGAGAGCGGCCCGGTGGCGTCGCGGACCGTGCGTACGACGGTGCCGCGCCCGGCCGTCGACAGGTCGTGGTGGAGCGCGACGCTGCCGGGCACGGTGGCGAGCAGCTGCCGCACGGCAGCCCGGCGGGCGTCGGCGTGCAGCCCGCAGACGATCGCGACGGCGAGCCTGCCGTCGGTGTCGTACGCACGCCCGTCGTACGAGTCCTTGCCGTACGAGTCGTACGAGTCGTACGAGTCGTCCCGGCCGGCCATCAACGGGCCTCGGGCCGGCGGCCGTAGCGGCGCTCGAAGCGCTCCACGCGGCCGGCGGTGTCCAGGACGCGGGCGGTGCCCGTATAGAAGGGGTGACTCGCCGAGGAGATCTCCACGTCGATGACGGGATAGGTGGCGCCGTCCTCCCACTCGATCGTCTTCACGCCGGTGGCGGTCGAGCGAGTCAGGAACGCGAAGCCGGCGGCCTTGTCGCGGAAGACGACGGGCTGGTACGCGGGGTGGATCGAGGGCTTCATCTCGTTCTCTCTGTCCTCTTCTGTTCTGGTCTGCTCTTGTCTGTTCTTCTCTTCCGCCGGTCAGCGCTCTTCGCGGAAGACGACGTGCCGGCCGACGACCGGGTCGTACTTGCGGAGCGTCATGCGGTCGGGGTCGTTCCGGCGGTTCTTGCGGGTCACGTACGTGTAGCCGGTCCCCGCCGTGGACCGGAGCTTGATGATCGGGCGTAGTTCGTTGCGAGCCATGGGGTTAGTATATGGAAATGGTTTCCATTTCCAAAAAGTCCAGCGCAAGCGCTACTGGCTGGCGAGCGAGGGCAGGCATGTCCGGCTCACGCTCAGCGCGAAGGCGATCAAGACCGTCGACACCATCGGCATCGAGGCCGCCGTCGCCCGGATCCGTGCGCGCGGGGTGAAGGTCTGATGGCCAAGAAGAGCAAGATCGTCCGCAATGAGCGGCGCAAGGAGATCGTCGAGTGGTACGCGGTGCGCCGCGCCGAACTGAAGGAGCTCCTGCGCCGCCCCGGCACCCCCGAAGATCAAAGAATCGCGGCGCGGGAGGAGTTGCGACGTCAGCCCCGCGACGCGAGCGCCACGCGCGTGAGGAACCGGGACAGCGTGGACGGACGGCCGCGCGGACACCTCAGGAAGTTCGGGTTGTCGAGGGTCCGGCTGCGCGAGCAGGCCCATGCCGGATTCCTTCCCGGGGTGCGCAAGTCCTCCTGGTAGCTTGGCGCGGTCCGGCAACCGACCAGGGGGACTTGACCGTGCACAAGCTCATACGAACCAGCGTCGCCGCGGCCGGGCTGGCCGCCGCACTCGTCCTCACGGGCTGTGGCGGCGACAGCGACAGCGGTAGCGACTCGGGCAAGGACAAGGGCGGCGCCGCCGCGTCGAGCGGGACGGCCAGCGGTGACGCGGGTTCCGGTTCGGACGCCGGTTCGGACTCGGGCTCCGGCGGAGACGCGTCGGGCGGCAGCATCGAGGGAACGTGGGCCGGGCTGTCCGACGGGAAGGCCGTCGCGCTGTCCGTCAAGGCCGGCAAGGTGGCTCTCGTCGCCGACCAGCATGTCTGCCAGGGCACGGTCGAGGACATGGGCGAGCCGATGCTCTCCCTCAAGTGCGCCGACGGCAACACCGACCGCACCATGGGGACGATCGAGTCGAACGACGGCAAGACCCTGGTGATCTCCTGGGACGCGGGCAAGAAGGACACGTTGGCGAAGGCCGAGGACGGCAAGCTGCCCGGCGGGCTGCCGACGAGCCTTCCGACGTCTTGATGATGTCCCGGTGACGTCCTGACAGGCCGGCGGACGGGCCCGGCCCTGACGTGGGCGGAGCGGGCGGGAGAGCGGGCGGATCCGCCTCGCGCGGGCGCCGCGCTCAGCGCGCGGGGCGGATCCGGCCCCGGCGGTCCCGCGCGCCCCCACCGCCGGGCACGTGCGCCGCGTCCGCCGCCGAGGTGCCATGGGTCCAGCCCTCGGCGTCCGTCACCCCGCGCACTCTTGTCGCCACCGTCTCGGGGAACATCCGGTCCGCACGGTCCGCCACCGCCACGTCCCGCGCCGCGAGGACGGGCAACAGGCCTCCGCCGTTCGCCGCCGCGTCCGCCTGCCCTGTCGCCTGCTCCGTCGCCTGCTCCGTCGCCATCGCCAGGCGTTCGCCGATGCGGTGGGCGTACGCCATCAGGAACGACTGGCGAAACGTCTTCGTCCGCTTGCGCCCCGCCGCTCGCTGCGCGGCCTCCGCGCGCGTCATCGCCGCAGTGCCCTGCACCAGCAGGGAGGTGTGGAGCAGTTCGACCGCCTCCAGATCGGGTTCGAAGCCGACGACCGTCGAGAAGCCGTACGCGCTGTTCCACACCGCGCGGCAGCGGTTCGCGGACGCGACGGCATCGAGCAGCATCGCCTTCGCCGTCTCGTACGGAGCGTCCACCCCGATCCGGCACGCGCCGGGCACATCACCCCGGTGGGTCCGGTCGGCGAGCAGCGCCTCGTCGATGCTGTGCCGCGCCATCAGCTCCTGCGCCTTGGCGGTGAGCGCCTCCGCCTCCTGCGGATAACCGGTCGCTTCCGCCTTGGCGAGGAGCGCCCGGATCCGGGTGAGCATGCGCGGCTCGCCGTCCGCGGGGGGCAGATGTACGGGCGTACCGGGCACCGGCCCCACCGGCTCGATCGCGGGCAGCCGGACGAGGAGCAGATACAGCTCCAGTACGGCGGTGGCGTACGAGAAGCGGTCGGCCCGGTAAGGCTTCAGCTCCGCGTCCGGCTCCGGGTCGAGCTCCGTGAGCTGGGCGGCCCAGCGGGGCGTCAGCCGCTCGTACCGCCGCGCCTCCGCCGTGATCAGCTCAGTGACGAGCCGCACATGCGGCTCGTCGAGGTCCCGGCGGACGAGGCGTACGACATCGGCCGGCTGCCAGCCGCGCTCCCAGGCGAGCCGTACGAACTGTTCACCGCGCCGTCGCAGTTCTCCATCGGCCGTCGGATCGGCGGCGAGCAGGGACGCACCTGTGTCGAGCCCTTCGCTGCTGGTCGTGGAAAGCACGGCGGCGAGGGCCCGCTCGACGGTACGCGCGCCGGAGTCCGTGGCGCCCGCGTCACTCATGCCGCAGCCCGCGTGTGCTCTATGACCATGCCTGTGCCTCCTCGGACCTGCTCCCCGGCGCGTCCTCGATGGTCGCAGGTCCGTACGGGAGGTCCGCACCGTCCCCGAGGGGTGGCCGCCCATTTACTGTCCACAGGGTGTGGACAGTGGACTTACCGTTGCTGTCGTTGGCGGAGGAGACGGAAGGACATCCATGGGCGAGAACAAACGGCGCATGCTGGCCGGGGAGTGGTACCTCCCGGACGACGAGGAACTGGGCACGGACACCGAGCGCCGGATCGCGCTCTGCGCGGCGTACAACGCGGACGGCGGCGCCGCGCCGGCCGACCGCGCCAAGATCCTGGCAGAGCTGCTCGGGTCGGTCGGTGAGGACGTCCGCATCCGCGCGCCGTTCCTCTGCGACTACGGCAGCTACATCAGTATCGGCGCCCGTACCTTCATCAACTTCAACGCGGTCTTCCTCGACGCGGCGCCGATCACCATCGGTTCCGACGTCCAGATCGGCCCGAACGTCCAGCTCCTTACCCCCGCCCACGAACTCGACACGGAACGCCGTCGCGCGGGCTGGGAGAAGGCCCTCCCGGTGACGATCGGCGACAACGTCTGGCTGGGCGGCGGGGTGATCGTCTGCCCCGGAGTGACGATCGGCGAGAACACCGTGGTCGGCGCGGGATCGGTCGTGACGAAGGACCTTCCGGCGGGCGTACTGGCGGTGGGAAATCCCGCGCGGGTGATCCGCGAGCCGGCGGGCTGAGGACGTCACCGCCCCCAGGAGGGCCGTATCAAGGGGTGATCACCACGTCGAGGGGTGATCACCGCATCAAGGGTGACCGCCGTATCAAGGGGTGATCACCAGCTTTCCACTCGCGTGGCCGCCCTCGCTCGCCTCCTGCGCCTTCGCCGCGTCCGCGAGCGGGAACGTCCGCGCGACCCGCAGCCGCAGCGCGCCCTCCCCGGCCAGACGGACGTTCTCGGCCAGGCCGGAGCGCTTCCCGTCCGACGCGCCGCCGCCCGAGAAGGTCACCCCGTACTCCGCGGCCTTCGGGTCGGCGATGGTGACGATCCGGTCCGTCGTACCGCCGCGCAGCTCGATCGAGTCGGGCAGCGCGCCCTTGCCCGCCACGTCGAAGACCGCGTCCACGCCCTGGGGCGCGGCAGCGCGGACGCGTTCGACGAGACCGTCTCCGTACGCCACGGGGATCGCGCCCAGCGAGCGTACGTACTCGTGGTTGGCCGGGGACGCCGTGCCGATCACGGTCGCGCCGCGGGCCACCGCGAGCTGGGTGGCGACCGAACCGACCGCGCCCGCCGCGCCGTGCACCAGCAGGGTCTCGCCGTCCCGCAGACCGAGCAGGTCGAGCACCCGCCGGGACGTCTCTCCCGCGACCGGGATCGCCGCCGCCTCCGCCCACCCCAGGGCGGCCGGCTTGCGTACGAGCGTCTCGGCCAGGGCGTACTGGGCGTAGGCACCGGTCGCGGTCCAGCCCAGAACGTCGTCGCCGACGGAAACGTCCGTGACTCCCTCACCGATCTCGTCGACGACCCCGGCGAACTCCAGACCGGGCACGGCGGGCAGCGGCGTGCGGAACGCCTGCTCCATCCATCCGTGACGGATCTTGTAGTCCACCGGATTGACGCCCGCCGCCCGTACCGCCACCCGGACCTCACCGGGGCCCGCGTGCGGTTCGTCGACGTCCTTGACGTGCAGCACGTCGGCCGCGCCGAACTCCTCGAAAACGATGCCTTGCATGTCAGCCTCCATACGGTGCACAGGTGGACAGGCCGGGGCTCCGGCCGGAACTCCGTTCCTGGCTCTGATTTCGATCCTCCCGGTGCCGGGCCCGGCCCGCCTTTCGAACGCGCCGCCGCCTGTGCTCAGCGGTGGCGAGCGGCGCGTGCCGGGCCGTTGTCAGACCCTCCTGCCAGACTCACCACCATGACCGAACGATGGGCTCTGGCCCCGGCGGACGGCGGCGGCGCGCTGCTGGCTCCGCTGGGCACGGACGGGCACCCGGCCGGGCCCGTGCTGCGGGAGCCCGATCTCGTCGGGGCGGTCAGGGCGCGGCTGCCGGACGTCGCGCGGTGGGTGTGGCGCTCCACCGCCGAGCTGTATCCGCGACTGCTCGCGGCGGGGGTGCGGATCGAGCGGTGCTACGACATCGAGGTCGCGGAGCTGCTGCTGCTCGGCCACGAAGGCCGGCTCGGGGAGCCCCGGTCGGCCGCCGCGGCCCTGGCCCGGCTGCGGAACGCGCCGGTGCCGCCCGATCCGCCGCCACGATCGGCGGCGCCGGGCTCGCAGTCCTCGCTGTTCGAGCCGCAGGCGGGGGCGGACGTGCCGTTCGAAGGGCTGCTGGAGGTGTACGCGCGGCAGCAGCGTCGGCATGCGTCCGCCGAGCACCCCGGACGGATGCGGCTGCTCACCGCGTCCGAATCGGCGGGAATGCTGGTGGCCGCCGAGATGCACCGCGCCGGGCTGCCGTGGCGCGCGGATGTGCACCGGGAGGTGCTGCGTGAACTGCTCGGCGAGCGGTACGCGGGCGGGGGCGAACCACGACGGCTGGCCGAGCTGGCGGACGAGGTGTCGGAGGCGTTCGGGCGACGGGTGCGGCCGGATCTGCCGGCGGATGTGATGAAGGCGTTCGCGCAGGCCGGCATCAAGGTGAAATCGACCCGGCGCTGGGAGCTGGCGGAGATCGGCCATCCGGCGGTGGAGCCGCTGATCGCATACAAGAAGCTGTACCGGATCTGGACGGCGCACGGCTGGAGCTGGCTCCAGGACTGGGTGCGGGAGGGACGGTTCCGGCCGGAGTACCAGCCGGGCGGTACGGTCTCCGGGCGCTGGACGACCAATGGCGGCGGCGCCCTGCAGATCCCCCGGGTGATACGGCGGGCGGTCGTCGCCGACGAGGGCTGGCGGCTGGTGGTGGCGGACGCCGATCAGATGGAGCCACGGGTGCTGGCCGCGATCTCCCGCGACCCCGGGCTGATGGAAGTGGCCGGACACGACGGCGATCTGTACACGGCACTGTCCGACCGGGCGTTCTCCGGTGACCGCGAGCACGCGAAGATCGCACTGCTGGGGGCGATCTACGGTCAGACGTCCGGCGACGGGCTGAAGAATCTGGCGGCGCTGCGCCGGAGATTCCCGCTGGCCGTCGCGTATGTGGACGACGCCGCACGGGCGGGCGAGGAGGGCAGGCTCGTACGGACGTGGCTGGGGCGCACCAGTCCGCGGGCGGCCGAGGACGAGGACGACGGCGAGCCCGGGATTCCGCAGGAGTCGCCGGCCGGGACGGATCAGGCGATGGACGGGTCGTCCACCTCCGGCGGTGAGTTCACCCCTGGCTACGCGTCGTCGAACGACCGAGCCCGCGGCCGTTTCACGCGGAACTTCGTCGTCCAGGGCAGCGCGGCCGACTGGGCCTTGGTGATGCTGGCCGCGCTGCGGCAGGCGACCGCGGGGATGCGGGCGGAGCTGGTCTTCTTCCAGCACGACGAGGTGATCGTGCACTGTCCCGAGCAAGAGACCGGGGACGTGACGAAGGCGATCCGCGCGGCTGGGGAGCTGGCCGGGCGGATCACTTTCGGGGAGACACCGGTGCGGTTTCCTTTCACGACGGCGACGGTGGAGCGGTACTCCGACGCGAAGTGACCACGGCCCCCGCCGGCCGGGCCGGACTACGAGCAGGGCGGCTTCGAGCAGGACGGCCACGAACAGGACGACTACGAGTAGGACAGCCACCGCTCGCTGGTCGCGATCGAGGTGAGCTGCTCCATGGTCAGCGCGGGGGTTTCGCGGGTGGCCGCGCCGTGCTGTGTGCCGGAGTTGAAGGCGGAGATCACGACACGCAGTCCGTCCGGCCGCACGGTGTCGACGGTCCACATCACCACGCCCTTACCGCCCTTCTCGCCCGGCCCCTTCTCCGTTTTCAGCTTCGTACGGTCCGGCAGGGTGGTGGCGTCCTCCCCGAAGATCACATCGGCGGACATACCGGGCTGCACATTGATCTGGACGAGGCTCCGGCCCCGGCCGTCGTCCACCACGACGTACGCGTACTCCTCCTGGTAGCCCTCACCGCTCACCTTCAGTCCGGAGGGAAGCAGGGAGACCAACGCGTTGCGGACATCCCAGCCGCTCACGATGCCCGCACCGCCGCCCTCCTTTCCGGTGCGGTCCTCTCCGGGCCGGGTCGTCGGCAGCTGGCTCAGCGGCCTGCGCCACGCGTCCGATGTCACCAGCTCCTTCAACTGCTGCGGATCCAGCGGCGGATCGGTACGGGACGGCGTGCTGCCCCTCACCATCGGGGCGTTGTACACATGGGCGTCGATCAGAAACCCGTCGGCCGTGGACAGCACGGCCCGCCGGCTCCTGGTGTCCTGGGGTCGGTCCGGGTACGCGTACCCCTGGTAGATCATGAGCCGTGAGCCGTCGGCCAGCGTGGTGCCGGTGCAGCTCTCGTAGGAGACGAGGGCCTTGTCAGGACAGGTCACCTGACCGGTCGCCTCCGCGCCGCTCACGCGGAACAGACCGACCGACACGGCGGCTCTGCCCATTCCGTCGTCGATGACCCCCGACACGCTCGGGCCGCCCCGTTCATGGGTTCCGCGTGCCTGAGTGTCGATCAGCTCTCCGACGGGGACCAACCGCTCCAGAATCCCGATCATGTCCTTGTCCGTGACGACGCCGTCCGCGCCACCGGTAACCGACCATGTGGGCGCGGCCACCGACGATTCGCCGTCGCCCGAAGCACCCAGCAGTCCGCCGCCGTACGCACCGCCGATCCCCACGGCGGCCAGGGCGAGCACGCTCCCCGTCACCGCTGCGGCGCGCCGCCGGGCCAGCCGACGGCGGCCGCGGGCCACCGCGCCGTCCACCAGTTCGCCCCGGTCCATGGGTTCGAAGAAGTCCCCGGCGCGGCGCAGCACCTCGCCGAGTTCGTCCTCGAAGGGCTCTTCGCCTGGCTTGTCCAGGAGCATGTTTACCTCACTTTCTGATCATTTATCGGACAGAATTGATCTGATGGCTCCGCCTCGCGGCCTCAGCGCACGACCTCGACGCACAACCTCAGCCCAGGGCTTCAGCGGCCGGCGAACTCGGCGAACTGGCCGCCCAGTTGCGCGCGCAGCTTCGCGAGCGCCCGCACCGACCTGGTACGTACGGCGGCGGAACTGACGTTCATCGCGTCGGCGGTCTCCTCGATGCTGCGGTCCTCCCAGTACCGCAGCACCACCACCGCCCGGTCCTTGGGCGCCAACTGCCCGAGCGCATCGAGAAGCGCGATGCGCAGGGCGGGATCGTCGCCCGAGTACGGGGCCGAATCGGGAAGTTCCCCGAGGGGCCGTTCGGTGGCGGAGCGCCGCCGCTGATGGGTGAGAAAGGTGCGGACCAGCACGGTCTGGGCGTACCCCGCGGGGTTCCCGATCCGGGAGACGCGTCCCCACAGCGCGTACATCCGGCCGAGCGTCTCCTGCACCAGATCCTCGGCGAGATGGGTATCGCCGCTGGTCAGCAGGCATGCGGAGCGGAAGAGATGGTTCGTACGGCCGACCGCGAACTCCCTGAAGTCATCCGTTCTGGATGCTCGCGACCCCTCCCTGCCCGTACGCCCCATCAGCCCCATGCGCGCCATGGTTTCCCCGTCCGCCCCGCCCCGCCGGCTCCTCACCCCTACACCCCACTGACGCGCTGGGCGGGCGGAAATGTTTCAGTCAGCTTTATTTGATCTTCGAGGCGATGGTCCTGACGAACTCGGGGAGCACGTTGTCCCGCCAGGTCCAGGGGGCCGGCGCCTCCTCACCGTCGAACGCCACGGTGGTCTGCCCGCCCACGGTGAACAACAGCGGCCCCTTGTGGCAGATCCAGCTCCCCTCGGCCGTCCCGGCGACGACACACCGATCCGCTCCCATCGCCCCCTTCCTGGGGTCGCCCCCCGATGCGAAGCGCTCGTAGTAACGGGCGATCAGCTCAGGATCGGCCACGGCCTCGATGCGCAACCAGAACTGGGTGGCGGGGTTCTTCTCGCCCGGCAGCCGCATGCTGTAGAGGCACTGGCCGGCCTCGGATCTGTCGCTCTCCCGCCACGAGGAGTCCGCGCCGAACTCCTTGATCGAAGGGGTGTAGATCCGGCGGCGCTCCTCGGTGATGTCCTTGGCGCCGGGGAAGATCGCCTCGATCTCCTCGCGGCTCACGAGCGAGCACGCGTCCGGCCACCGGTTCGCCGCCAGGACAGCGCCACCCGTGAGCGCGGGAAGCTCGGCGGTCGCACCTTTGGGCACGGCCCTGCCCACCGAGGCATCCCCCTCGGACGAGGCGTGGCTACTGATCAGCACCGTCACCAGGACGACATTGGTGATCAGCAGGATGCCCGCCAGCGTGAGCGCCTTGGATCTGTTCTTCCGCATGGCGGCCAATTCTTCCCGATCACACCCTCCGACCAGGTCCGGCGCGTCGCCGAAGTACCGGGGGCCTCGGTTTTCGACCTTGATCTCCGGGCGGGGAAGTCGGGCGGATGATGTGGCCCATGACCGGCAGACATTGCCGTACCCGTGCCAAACTATGAATGCGACGGGGCAACCACCGGCGGCTCCGGCATTCTCCGCGAACATGGTGTGCCGGGAACGGGTACGGGGGTGCCGTCGTTTTGTCATTGTTTTCGGAGGGGATCTTCACTCCGCACACACTTCTGGACGAACGCGCGATCGATATTCTCTCGGCGGCAACCCAGCGCTGCTCGGGGACGGTCCGCCCGAGTGACATCCTTTACACCGCAATCGACTCCGGTGACCAGGGAGTTCTGTCGGTACTCGCGCTCACGCTCGCCGAAGGTGCCCAGCCACGGCATCTGCTGGAAACCATCGCGGTGTACAACCCGGGGAGCCAGGACGGGCAGTATTTCGATTTCGACGGAAGGCGTGAGCGCTTCACAGCGGAGACACTGGCCGCCCTCGACCGCTTCGCCGCGGAGTTCGCCCAGGACCAGGACCGGCTGCGCCCGGTCTGCCTCGAACTGCTCATCGCCTGTGTCCTGGACCATCCCGACCCCGGTGACCGGCAGTTCCTGCGGATTCTCGACACGGCGGCCGCCGCGCGGACCCTGCGGGACCAGGTACGCGTCAGCACCGAGCCGCCGCCCGCCCTGCTGGACGACACCGGTCGGCTGCGCTCCGAGGAGTTCTCGGCGGACGCCTGGGCGGTTCTGGAGCAGGCGGCGGGGCGCGCGGGTGAGCTGGGGTACGACCGCCTGCTGCCACCGCACTGTTTCCTCGCCCTGCTCGGCGAGACGGAAGGGCTGACCGAGCGGCTCGTCCGCCTCCAGATCCCGCCGCAGCTGGGCCTGGCGAAGGTCGCGGAGATGCTGAGCGGCGCCTTCCGGCTGTCGCAGCAGGGAAAGGACGCGCCGCCGCTGCACCGTGACGGCCTGGGAGAGCCGCTGATCGCCCTGCTCCAGCGGGCCCAGCGGGCCGCCGTGGTCTGGGGTGCCGAGCTGGTCGACACCCCGCATCTGCTCGATGCCCTGCTGGAGGATCCACCGCCGAGGCTGGCGTCGGTGTTCCAGGCGGAGCCGCTCCGGGTGGACCTCGCCCGCATGCGTGAGCTGCTCGCCCAGGCCGTCAGAGAGGCGCGCACCGCGGGACCGCGCGAGGTCTCCTTCCGGTTACCACCGGAATCACCGCCCGCCGAGGACCTCACCTGGCTGGCGCGTACCCAGGGGATCGCGCCCGCCCGGCACCTGGAGCGCTACTTCGACGCCCTGGGCCGGGCCCTGCACCGTACGACCGACAACCATGTGCTGATCACCGGGCCCGCCGGGGTCGGCACCACCAGCCTGGTGCGTGAACTGGCCAGGCGCGCGGCGGCCGGAGAGCTGCCCTTCCTGCGCCGCAAGCGCCTACTGCGCGTCGACTGCCGTGACGTACCGGACTCCGAGAGCGGTGCCAAACTCGCCAGGATCATCGCCCATGTCGCCGGGCGTACCGATCTCATCGTGTGCCTGGACGGGCTCGGAGCCATGCTCCGCGGCCCCCGGGGCACGGACCACGTACAGGCCCTGCGCAGCGCGTTGAAGGAGCGCCGGATCCACCTCATCGGGGTGCTGTCCGACCAGGAGTACGACGACCTGCTGGCCGCCGACCATGCCCTGCGCGAACTCACCACCCGTATCGAGATGACCGAGCCGGACCGGGCCTCCGCGCGGGACATGGTCCGTCAGGCGGCGGACGCGCTGGAAGCGGAGTTCAGGACCGAGGTCGACGACCGGGCCGTCGACCGGGCGGTCGTGATGTCGGGGGACTACATCCTCAACCAGCGGCTGCCGCTCGCCGCCGTCAAGGTGCTCCGCCGGGCCTGCGAGGACCTGGACTACCGCCGTACACAGCTCGGCGACGCCCGAGCCGTCGTGACCACCGAGGACGTGGTGCGGGTCATCGCCGAGGTGTCGGGCGTGCCCGCCGCGCAGATCGCCGGCACGGGCGGCGAGCGGACCGACTACGAACAGGCGCTGGGCGGCTCCGTCTTCGGTCAGGAGGAAGCGGTCGAGGTCGTCGCGAGCGAGCTGCGCCGCATCAAGTCGGGCCTGGCCGGGGCGAGCGGCGGCCCCGCCTCGGTGATGCTCTTCGCCGGGCTGACCGGGACGGGCAAGACCGAGCTGGCGAAGACCGTCGCGGGTTTCTACTCCTCCTCCAAACGCCTGCAGACCTACCCCATGGAGAACTTCTCCGAGGCGCACAGCGTGTCGGGCATCATCGGCTCCCCACCGGGATACATCGGCTTCGAGCGCGGCGGGCGCCTCATCAACGAGCTGAACGCGGACCCGTACTGCGTCTTCCTGCTCGACGAGGCGGAAAAGGCACACCCCGAGGTCTGGCGGCCCTTCCTCAACCTCTTCGACGAGGGCTGGATCGTCGACCAGCGTGGCGTCAAGGCCCACGGCGACCGGGCGATATTCATCCTCACCAGCAACGCGGGCCAGGAGATCATTTCCCGGATGACCCGGGAGGGCCGGTCCGACGAGGCGATCGTCGCCCGGGTGAAAGAGGAATTGCTCCAGATCGGGAACCGTGCGCGGGGCGGGCCTGTCTTCTCTCCCGAGTTCGTGGCGCGCATCCGCCGGATCATCGTGTTCCGCCCGCTGGATCTGGACGCGATGACCGGAATCTGCCGCAAGCTGGTCGACCGGCAGTGCGAATTCTGGCTGGACAAAAGGGAAAAGCAGCTGATCGTCCCCGAGGCGCTGATCCATTACGCCGCCGGGCGCGGACATCTGCTGAACGAGAAGTCGGGCGGCAAAGAGGGCGGTCGCATCATCGCGAAAATCCTGTCGGACCTGATCGAGAATCCCATCCTTCTCGAACAGGAGCGCCGGGAGGAGGAGTTCCGGAAGTGCGCCCGCATCGAACTCAACTTCCACCGCGTCGGGCCCGGCGAACCCCGGACGGACGTCCGCTTCCGCCCCGCTCCTGACACGAGGACGGCAGAGGAGGCAGGACCGGGCCATGAGTGACGACGGAGCCGGGACCGACCTGCGGGCGTTCGAGGGCCGGGTGATCAACGACCGCTATCTGCTCACCAAGTGGATCGGTGGCGGTGCCTTCGGCGCGGTCTTCCTCAGCGAGCAGCGCATCCTCGGCCGCCCCGTCCGGCGGGTCGCCTGCAAGATCTCCAAGGAGACGGGGATGACCGAGGCGGACGCCCAGGAGCGGTTCGCCGACATCCTGCGGCTGGCCGAGGCGATGGACGGGATGACCGACGCCGAGGCACGCCGCCACCTCGTCCATGTGTACGACGGCGGGCTGGCCCAGGACGCCGGCGGCCGGGCCTTCCTGGTGATGGAGTACGTACAGGGCACCACGCTCGCCGCCCAGTTCGAGACCTTGAAGACGGTCCCCGCCAAGCTGCTGTTCGGCTGGGCGCGGCAGATCTGCGTGGCACTGCGCGGACTGCACGCCCTGGACCAGCCGTTGCTGCACCGGGACCTCAAGCCGGACAACGTCCTGCTGGGCTCGGACCTGACCGTACGGCTGATCGACTTCGGCCTCGCCGCCAGGCTGCTGGCGTCCGGGACCGTACCCGGAGTCGCCGGCACTCTGACGTACATGGCCCCCGAGACCTCCCAGGGCCAGAGCATGCCCGCCTCCGATCTGTACTCGCTCGGGGTGCTGATGTACGAGGGGCTGACCGGCCGGCTTCCCTTCGCGCACCTCATACCGCCCCCCGGCCTGCCCGACACGCTGCACGGCGACTGGCTGTACCAGCAGAAGAAGGAGGGCCGCGCGGCCGCCCCGCCGTCACGGCTGAACAACACGGTGACGCGAGAGACCGATGCCGTCGTCCTGCGCTGCCTGGAGTTCGAGCCCGCGAGGCGCTTCCGCAGCGCGGCGGAACTCCTGGACGCGCTGGCCGGGGCCGAGAGCGGGGCCCACCGCCCGCCGCCCGGCGAACGCGCGCTGGAGCAGGCCCGCAAGCAGGCCGCCGCCGGCGATCCGGCCGGCGCGTGCCACACCCTGCGAAAGTGCCTGGACTCCGGCTCGGGGGATCTCCCGGCCGCCGACCGGCTGGCGCTGCTGAACGAACTCGCCCGCCTGCTCGACGCGCAGGGCGACCCGGCCACCTCGGCGCGGCAGCTCGCCGAGGCCTGGCAGCTGGTGCGCAACAGCGCCCTCCTGCGGACCCGGAAGGAGCGTTGCGCCCTGCTGTCGCGTGCGGCCGACGCCTACCGGCGGGCCGGGAACGCCTTCCAGGCAACCCACTTCGAAGACCTCCTGCGCCGCGAGAGGGACAGGGGGTGAGCACCGCGGTATGAGTCCGCCCTCATCCATCGGCGACCTCCTCACCCCCTCGGGGCGGCTGCGCAGGCAGTGGATCGCGGCCGTCGAAGACCCTGACCCGCACAGCGGCCTGGCGCGGCTGCGCGAGGTCTGCGTACGGATGGAGAAGCGCCCCGAGACGACCGCTCCGCTATGGACCGACTTCTTACGGTCCGTGGTCGGCCGGCCGTTCCGGCCGTTGCTCACCGACGCCGATTTCGAAGCGCTGGAGAGGATCGGCCTGCGTGTCGCCGAGACCGGTGACATCCCTCTCGATCAGGCGGTCCGGCCGCTGGTCAAGGCGCGCCTCGGGCGCGGCGAGGGGCAGCAGGCCAACGAGCTGCTGACCCGGCTGTACTGGAAGGTGCCGGAGCAGGATCCGGTCAGGGCCGCACTGGCGGACGACCTGGCCCGGTCCGGCCAGCGGGACGACGCCCGGCTGACCATCTATGCGGACCTTCTGGGCAGGCCCGGGCCACGGCCCCCGGCGGTCGTCGCGCTGGCCGCCGATGTGCTGCGGGTGGACTTCTCCTCGGACCCGGCACAGCTGCGTGCGGCGAACGAGCTGGCGGCGACCGGGCTCCCGGGCGCGGACCGCGCGGCCGGGCTCTACCGGTTGTCGGTCACCGCGGAACTCGACACAGCCCGGGACTGCTTCCGTGCGGCCTGCACGGCGGACCCCCGTGACGGGACCGCACTCCTCGGGTTCCTGGCCACGTATGTACGGGCCGGTCAGGCCGCGAGCATCCCCGAGTGGGCGTTCGACGCGGCCCGTGAAGCGGCGGCCGACGTCGCCGCGATGGGCGAACTCGGCAGGGTGCTGGCCTGGTTCGACTCCGACACCGACACGCCTCCCCCGGCCGCCCACCGGCTGACCGCGGTCGACCTGACCCGTGAGGCGGGCCTCTGGTCCGCCTACGCCCGCGGCCGCCTGCACCTCCTGGACGGTGACGCCGCGCGGGCCCGCGACCTCCTCGTACCCCTGGCGAAGAGCGACTCCTCCTTCCCGCAGTGGCGTTACCACGCCGCCTGGTCGCAGCTGCTCTGCGGCGGCCGCACCAAACTCCGGCTGCGCATCGGCACGATGACCCGGCACTCGGACGACTGGGCGCTCGCCTGCCTCCTGCTGGACGCCGAGCCGGACGCGGTGCCCGGCACCGACGCGGAACACGCGGCAGCGGCGCCCCCGCCCGGCTACGAGCGGATCGCCCAGGTCCGCCGTGACCTGGCTGCGGGCAGGCGGCCGCCCGGCGCCGCGGACCGGCCCCCGCCCGGCCTGCCGGTGGCAGGCGGCGGCGCACCGGAGTGCCTGGAGGGGTTGCGTACGGCGCTGGGCGAAGCGTACGGCCGGGCGAGCGCGGAAGAGATGGCGGCGCTGCTGAGGGAGCCGCTGTACCGGCGGCTGCCGCGGGCCGACCGGTTGTTGTGGTCCGGGCTGCTGGCGCTGCGCGAGGAGCCGGAGGAGGGGCGGCGGCTGCTCGGGGCGGCCCTGGCGCTCGGGCACGAGCGGGCGGCGCTGGTGCTGGCCGCGCACCACCTGGAGGGGCGCCGTCCGGCCAGGGCGCACCGGCTGCTCGCCGGGCGGAGCGGCGCGAAGGCAGAGGTACTGAGCGTGTGGGCCGAGGCGGCCGGGGGCGGGTCGGACGAGGCGATCGAGGACCGGCTGGAGCGGCTGGCGGCCCGCGAACTGCCGCAGGTGCCGTACGTGCTCGGCGCGGTCTGGCTGCACCAACTGGCCGGGGAGGGCGCGACCTTGGATCCCGAGGACGCCCCGTACCACGCGCGGCGGGCGGCCAGGGATCTCCACAGAGCCGTCGCCGCCGGGCCGGGCGCCGTACCCCCGGACGCCCCTGTACTGCTGCGGGCCGCCAAGACGGTCGCCCACGGGACCGCCCCCGGCCCGGGCAACGAGCCGGCCGGGCTGTCGCCCTCCGTACGGGAGCACCCCTGGGCGGAATGGGTCTTGGGACTCGTACTGCTGGCCGAGGATCCGGAAGCCGCCGACCCGGAGCTGTGCGGCCGGCTGGCCGCCCTGGTCGAGGAAGCCGACGAGCCGCCCCCGCACGCCGTGACCGGGCTGGCCGCCGCGCTCGCCCGTGCGGGCATGCTCAGCAAGGACCCCTACCGCCGGGACGCCCTCGCCCGGCTGGTGCGCGGTCTCGCGGACCGGCACGCCTTGCCGGAGGTGCACGCGCTGGCCGGTCGGGTCACGGCTGCGGCGATGGCACTGCCGGCTGTCGGACGCCCACCGGTCCAGGCAGCGCAGCCGTCCGGCGTCATGCAGCCGGTGCCGGCGCTGGCCGCCGCCGTACGTAACCTCTCGCGGGGCGACCGGGTCGCCGCCGTACGGCAGTTGAGGGCCGCCCCGGCGGACAGCGCCGTGTGCGCCGTGCTCGCCGACGTCCTGGACGGCCGCCCGCCGGGAGCGCCTGTGCCCGACGGCACCGGGGAGCAGGCCGCGCTGGTCCGGGTCGTCCATGCGGCGGGGCTCGTCGAGAGCGATCCGCGGCGGTGCCTGGAGCTGCTCTCCGCAGCGGCCGCCGACTGCGATCTGGCCGCCGTCACCGACATCGCCCGGCTGCTTCCCGCGCTTCTCGCGCGCGGCGGCGGCAAGCCCGGCAACAACGGCAGGTCCGCCAACTCCGGTGGCGCCAAACGCCGTCCCGGCGAAGCCCACCCGCTGGCCGTCGTCATCAGGCGGCTGACCGACGACGGTGCGCCCGGATTCGACCCGGCGATCCTGGCTGGCTGCGCGACCGCCGTCGGGGACTACGAGCTGGCGGAAGAGCAGTGGATGCTCGCGTACTACGCGGCGGACCAGGAGGGGCACGACTCCGGCGCCGTCCGTGCGCAGTACGCCCGGTTGCTCTACTACAAGGCCGTGACCGCCCGTAACGCGGAGGATCCGCTGCGGGGCGCGAAGCTGCTGCGCCAGGCCGCCGACCTGCAACCGGCGGCGGGGCCCGCGCTGAAGCGCGTCCCGTCCCGCGGCAGAGCCGAATCGCTCGCGCGCGGCCTGGAACTCGACGTCTACGTCAGCCGCCTGCTGGACCAGCTCTTCCCCGGCGCCGAGCAGGAGCAGGTCCCCTGGGAGCGGCCCGGCCGTTACGCGGCCCTGGAGGCGGCCATCATGGCCGACCGGGGGCTGTTCCGCGTCCTGCGGGCCGACAAGGCCGGCAGGGTCGAACGGAGCTGGGCGGACTGCCTGAAGACCCTGGAGTACGACGTACGGCTCCACCACACCCTGGCCCTGCTGTACCGAAGCATGGCGCTCAGCGGGCCCGCGCCCACCGCGCGAGCGGGCGGGCACCTCGCCCGCGCGACCGTGCTGTGGACCCTTCTGCTGGCCTCAGGGGGATTCTGGGAGCAGCACGGCGAGGTGCCCGCCGGGCCCGACGCGGAGACGCGGCTGCGCGACACCGTCTGCCGGGAACTGTTCGGCATGCACCGCAAGCTCGGCGCCGAGGCCCTTCAGGCAGGTGAGCGGGACACCGCCCGGCTGCACCTGCTGGTGCTGGAGGCGGCCCGTAAAGGGGAGTCCGCCGTCCGCGGCCTCCTGCGGGACTTCGGCATCCCGTGGTCTCCCGCGGTCGACGCGCGGCGCTGGGCCGAGATCTCCGCTCTGGCCGGTTCGGTCACCGACGCGTGGTGCGCCGAGGTCATCGAGACCGCCGAGAAGGCGGTCAAGGACCCGGCCGCCATCGCGAAACTGGCCGAGGGAATCGACAAGGACTACGAATCCGGCATCCGCAAGCTGGAACCGCTGATCGGTCTCGATATTCCGCTGCCCCGCCTTCTGCAGACCGGACTCGATTGGTACAATGGGCTGCAGTCCTGCCTTTACCAAATGCGCAGGACCGAGGAACTGCGGAAAGTGGTCGGAAAAGCGCGCACATTCGCCGACGCGCTCGTCCCGCTCTGCACTCCGGGCAAGGGGCATCTCCCGGGCAACCGCGCGCTCGGCGAGCATTTCGTGGACCGCGGACTGTTCGTCGCGCAGGACAACCGCGCCGCCGTCGTGTTGTACGAGGCGGCGCAGAAGTGGGATCCCGGCAACGTCAACGCCGCCCAACTGCTCGCCCAGACCAGGTACGGCGCCCAGCTGGACCGTGTCGTCGCCGCGCTGGAGGCGAAGGACTATCCCCGCGCGCTGACCGCGGCGAGGGAGGCGTACGAATCGGCCGGCAACGACGCGGACCGTTCGGTGGCCCTGACCTACCAGGCCATGAGTCACAACAGCCCCGAAAAGCTGCCCGAGGCCCTTTCGTTGTTGAAACGGGCCATGACTCTCAATCCCTCCAACGATACGGCCCTCTCGCTCTACAACCTCTTACGCTACAAACAGTGAAAGGAGACTGATGAAGCCAAATCCCTTCCATATCCTCGGGCTTCCCGTGTCGGCGAGCGACGAGGACGTGGCCGAGCGCTTCCAGGAACTCGCCGTGATCGGAACCCAGGACGCGGGCGCGCTCGCCGAATGGGCCAAGGACGAGTTGATGGGCCTCCCGGAGAGGCGGGAGTTGCACGTACTGCTGGAGGCGCCGGGCGCGGAATACCGCGGCGAGCGGTGGGAGGACTTCGCCAGGCAGTACGGGCGCCGTCCCGACGCGTTCGACGGGCCGTCCGGGCGGCCGGAGGCGCCACGGGCGTCGGACTTCGACCTCGCCGCCGTGGCGCGGCTGCTGCTGGACGGGATGCTGACGCCGCCCACCGTCGACGTCCGTCCCGCCCTGGACAACGCGCCGGCGCCGCTGCGCCTGGAGCGGCCGCCGCTGGAGGTGCGTGATGTCCTCTTCGGCTGAGTTCCGCCCGAGCGGGACCGGGACCGGGACCGGGACCGGGACCGACTGGGACGAGTTCGAGGAGCGCCCGGTGCCGGAAGGGCTGGGCGGGCCGGAGCAGCCGGACCCCGTCAGCCCGGGCCGTGAGATGGCCGCCCTGCTCCAGCGGTACTGGTCCGACCTCCAGGACGAGAGCAACAGGGTGCAGAAGGAGACGGCGGCCGCGCGCAAGGTCCTCACCGAACTGGCCGTCCACGTAGCGCGGTTGGACGGCCTGCTGCGGGAGGCGGCCGGTCCGCTGGAGGCGGCGGGCGCCAAGTCGCTGAGCCGCCGTCTGCAGGTGGCCAGAAAACAGGTCCTCGAACCGCTGCACGCGATGGACATCACCACGCAGGACCCCACCGGCAAGCCCTACGAATCGGTCGCGGACGTCGTCGACATCACCGGGTGGCGTTACGGGCCCGAGTTCACCGCCGAGGTGGTCACGGAGACCGTGGAGCCGATCGTGCTCGACGGCGGCACGGTCGTACGGCTGGGACAAGTGATCATGGGCGCCCCGTCGAGCGCCGGACCGGAGGACAACGCATGACGCAGTACGTGAGCAAGGCCGTCGGGATCGACCTGGGGACCACCAACAGCGCCGTGGCGGTGATGAACCCGACGGACACCGACATCGTGATCCACCAGGACGGCATGAACGCCCGCACGACGCCGAGCTGCGTGTGGCGCAACCCGCGCAACGGCGAACTGGTCGTCGGGCGCAAAGCGTTCGCGAGGGTGGGCAGCGAGCCGGAGCCGATCACCTCCGTCAAACGCCTCATGGGATCACGCAGGACGGTGACCCTGGCGGGCGAGGAGCGCACCCCCGTCGAGATCTCGGCCGAGATCCTGCGGGAGATGAAGCGGCAGATCGAGCAGAGCGTGGCGGAATTCGACACCCCGGACGTGCGCTGGGTGGTCGACCGCGCTGTCGTCACCGTACCCGCGTACTTCGACCAGCCGCAGATCGACGCCACCCGCAAGGCCGCGGAGAGCGCCGGCCTGCGGGTGGTGGACCTGCTGCACGAACCGACGGCCGCCGCGAGCTACTACTGCTGGCGGACCGGCACCCGGGACGGCACCTTCCTGGTCTACGACCTCGGCGGCGGTACCTTCGACGTGAGCGTGGTGCGCTGCAAGGCGGCCGACTTCAAGGTGCTCGGGATCAGCGGCAACACCATGCTCGGCGGGGACGACATCGACACCGCGCTCGCCCGCAATCTCCAGCAGCTGATCCAGGACGACGACTGGGCGATGGACCTGGACCTGGAGAACGACGCGGAGGACCGGCTGCGTTTCCGGCGCCTGAAGTCCCTCGCGGAGTCCGTGAAGAAGGGGCTGTCGGACCGTACGGAGTTCATGCTCCGCGACTCCGGAGGGCTGACCGACAAGGACGGGCAGCGGGTCGTCATCGACACCGTGATGGAGCGCGCGCAGCTGGAGAAGATCGCCCGGCCCATTCTGGAGCGCACCTTCCAGTACTGCGACGAGGCGCTCGAACAGGCGACCGCGGAGGCCGGGGTCACCCTGGCCGACGTGGACCAGATCATCCTGGCCGGCGGGTCCACCCACCTGCCGCTGGTCCAGGAGATGGTGAAGAGCCGGTTCTGCTCGCCCGCCCTCGGCTCCCCCGACCCCGGCTCGCCGCGCGCCAAGTGCACCGAACCGGTGTACGAGCAGGTGGACACGGTCGTCGCGCTGGGCGCCGCCGTGCGTGCGTCGGCGGTGGGCGGCCTGGACATCTTCAACGAGGAGCGGACGGTCCGGGTGGGCTTCCGCGGCACCGTGGTCACGGCCTCGGACCGTACGGTGGTCGGCGGGACGGTCGAGGCGCTCGACCCCGACCTCGATCTCACCGGCGGCTCGGTGCGGCTCAGTACGGAGGAGTACGAGGACGAGGCGCAGCTCAAGCCGGGCGGCAGCTTCGCGTTCACCCGCATTCCCGTACAGCCGGACGCGCAGAGCCTGCTCACCGTCGAGGTGCTCGACGCCGACGGGGAGTTGCTGGCGACCGTAGGACGCACGGTCGTCCACGACCGTGCCGCCGCGGACAGGCCGGGACGCAGTACGACCAGCGCGTCCATCAACGCCAAGCCGATCCTGCTGGAGGTGAACCGCGAGGGGCGGACGCAGCGCGACGTGCTGATCCCCGCGCTGCGGCCGCTGCCGTTCAAGGAGCGCTACGACTTCAGCCACCCCGGTGACACCGCCACCGTGGAGTTCCGGCTGTACCAGCAGGCCCGCCAGATCCAGGTCATCAAGGTGCCGGTGCCGTCCTCCACCCCCAGGGGCACGGTCATCGACCTCGATGTGGAGATGGACGTACACGCGCTCATCACGGTGCGCGGCTCCATCGGAGACCATCCGTTCGAGGCACTCGTCGAGGTGCCGCCGGAGGCCGAACTGCCGGGCGAGGCACAGGTGGCCGAGCTGATGCGCCGCTTCGAGCAGGGCGTCGAGTTCCTGCCGGTGGGCGAGCGGAACGTGAAGACGACCAGGATGGAGATGGCGCAGGGGGCCTTCACCGAGGCGCTCGAACGGGGCGAGAAAGCAGTCGCGAGCCACGAGTTCGAGCAGATGCAGGCGATCGTCGACTCCGTCGGCCGGCACCAGCCGGGCGATCTGCAGCCGCCCAGGGCGGACTTCGAGAAGCTCGTCAAGGACTGCGTGGAGCTCAACCGGTACGTGGCCACGTTCAGCGCCGAGGCCGAAGCCCCGCACGACGAACGGGAGATCGCCCAGGCCATCGAAGTCCAGCGGGACCAGGGCGAACGGACCTTGAGCGCCGGTGATCAGCGCTCGTACGCGGAGGTCATCACCCAGCTGCAGCACATCTTCGACCACCTCAGGACCCTGGCGTACCGGCAGCATCAGAAGGACCAGGGGCCGGTCGACGAGACCGAGATGGCCGTATCCCGGCTGCAGAGCGCCCAGGAGATGCTGAGCCAGGTACGTACGCAGGTCCAGGCATCCCGCACCGCCACGTCCGAACACCGCCAGGAGGTGGAGGACATCGGGCAGCGGCTCGCCGGCCTGCAGGTCCTCATCGCCCAGGACCCGCACCGGGTCCAGCAGGAGGCGGGGCAGGAACGCCAGCGTCTGATCCGGCTGAAGAACATCCTGATGGGTTCGCCCGACGACTCGGACGGCCCCGGCATCCCCGTGGCCGTCAAATGACGGCCGCGACGATGCCCGTCCGCTGCCCGGTGGCCCTGTGCCGCAAGGAGAACGCGTACGGGACGGAGGTCTGCGCGAGCTGCCGGACGCCCCTGTCCGGCTATGCGCGGCTGCACACCTACCCCGCGCACCTGTTCAACCAGGGGCTTGCCGCGGCGCGCGAGGGCCGCCTCTCCACCGCACGGGACTGCTTCGCCGCAGTGGTGCACTGGTGCCCCGGCGACACCGAGGCGCGCAACGCGCTGGCCCTGGCCGGCTTCCGGCTCGGTGACCGCGACGAGGCACACCGGCAGTGGACGGAGGTGCTGGACCGCAGACCGGGCGATCCGAAGGCGGCCCGGGGGCTCGCTCGGCTCGCGGAACTCGCAGAGCTCGCGGAACAGGCAGAGCTCGCCGAACCGGATGGGACCAGCGAGGTCAGCGAGCCCGGTGAGCCCGGCGAGCCCGGCCCAGGGCCCTGATGAGCAGTTCGGGGTCGACCCCGAGCTTCCGCATCAGCTCGCGCCCCGACGACTCCTCGTCCTCGAGCAGGGCGAGGAGGATCGCGGTCTCGCCGACCCGACCGGACGAGGTGCGCCCGGCCGCGGTGCGCAGACGGGCCCGGTCCAGTACGTCGTGGACACGAGGGGACAGGTCACGGCGCCGGGGGGTGAGCATCCCGGAGAGCCGCTGGAAGGCGCGCTCCCCGGCCGCCCCCTGCTCGTGCATGCCGCGGCGCAGCACTTCGCTGCCCATCGCGCCGAAGGCGAGCAGGAGCGTATAGGTGCCGATGACCTCGCCGCGCGTTTCGGCCAGCAGATTCGCGAGCCGCACGATGCCCACGGCGCTGCGGCTCAGGTCATCCATCGACAGCCGCTCGTCGCCGTTCAGCGCCGCGGTGTCCGAGGCCGTGATGTCCTGGTCAGAGGAGTCCTGGTCAGAGGCTTCCGTCCCGGTGTCCGGCAGCAGCCGGGCCAGCGGAACCCCGCACAGTTCCAGCAGCCGGGCGGAGACGCCGCCGCCCACGGCGACGAAGGCCGCAGTGATGTCGGCCGTGGTGATGGTGTTCCTGCCGTCCGCGGCGGCGCGGGCGGCCGCGTCCGCGAACACGCGGTTGACGGTGTCGGACAGGACGCTGGCGCGTGCCGTACCAGTGCCGGAACCGCCCCCGTCCGTACCGGAGCCACCGTCTGTGCCGGGACTGCCGCTGAGGACCTGGTGGATCACCTGGTCGAGAGCTTCCATGGCGTCCGCCCCGATGCTCTCCTCGATCCGCTGCCGGATGTCCGCCTCGCCGAGCAGCCCTTGCAGCAGATCGACCGAGGCGACCCCGCCCCGGTCGGCGGCGGATGCGCGCACCCGCCGCATCAGCTTCTGAGCGTCGGGGGCGAGAGCGATCGTC
This sequence comes from Streptomyces sp. NPDC058198, assembly GCF_042882605.1. NCBI lineage: Bacteria > Bacillati > Actinomycetota > Actinomycetes > Kitasatosporales > Streptomycetaceae > Streptomyces > Streptomyces sp. NPDC058198. The sequence continues at coordinate 744,095 of NZ_JBHVVP010000002.1, read as the reverse complement.
AGGTCGTCGTCGGGCGGTTCAGGCGGCTGAGGGTGCCCCGTTGCCGCGTCCTTGGTGATGCCCGCGGCCGGGTCGCCGTACAGGATGAAGGACGCCCAGGCGGCGTCCGGCCGTTCACGGAGCGCGGTGCGGGCCGCCCGGACCGCGGCGCCGGCCGGCTCGCCCGCGAGCAGCCGTCCGTAGAACTCGGCGGCGAACTGCCAGGCGCCCTCGTCGGCCACATCGGTACGGGTACCGACAACGGTCTTCGCGCCCAGGACCATGAAGGACATGCACATGTTGGCCACTTCGCCCCCACCGGCGGAGGCGCAGCCGTTGATGAAGGCCACCGGCGGCGCGCCACGCGACGAGAGGGTCTGCAGGACGACCTCACCGAGCAGTTGACGGCCGTGCATCATCAGCCCGGTCGTGCCGGAGCCGGTCGCCACATGACCGCAGAAATGGAAGAGATCGTACGGCGTCTCCTCCGAGGCCAGTTCCGTGACGACGTCGAGCAGGGTGGCCTCCTGCCCCAGCAGTACCGTGCACTCGATGCCACGGCCGCGCAGCCACGCCGCGACCTTGGCCACCTCCTCGCGTGCGGAGGCGAGGTCGCCGAGGGTGTCGCCCACGATGAGCGCGCGGCCGACCCGGCTGATGCTGCGCCCGCCGACGACGGGGCGCTTGCCCATCAACCGGCGCCCGAGGTCATGCTTGAGGCCGAGGAAGTCCCCACCGTCGTGCAGCAGTTCCCACGGGACCTCCTGCTCGTTCGTACGCACCAGGATGGGGCCGGCCGACGCGCGCAGCCGGGTCACCAGCTCGGCCACATTGCCCTGTACACGCGGGAACAGATGCTCGTAGAGCAGCTTGCCCCACTTGGCCAGCTCCTTGACCAGGCCAGGGTCCGGGCCCGATTCCCCGGCAGCCGCCTTCGTCAGGGCCTCGTCGATCCGGGTGCGGCAGCCCTTCACCAGTCCCGGGTCGACCTCGACCGTGTACTCCATTTCGAGCGGAGGACTGTCGCCGACGGTGCTGCCGATCCGCAGATCGTATTCATAGCGAACGGTCATGCCTTGTGCGGTGACCCGGACATTCAGCGTGGCCGCCTCGCTCATGACGGCGGACTGTGCCGCCGGACGAACGCCTCGACGAGCCGCTCCTCGGCGGCGGTGGAGGGCTGGATGATCTCCACCTGGTCGTCCCCCATGATCACCGTGATCGAAGTGACACCGCCGGCCCCGTCTGCCGTGCCCGTCCCGCTTCCTGACGGTGCGTTACGTTCCCCGGTCAGCCAGCCCCGGATCGTGTCGATGATCAGGACCAGGGTTCCGGCCGAGGTCACCATGAGGGTGGCCACCTCGACAACACCGCCCGAGCGCCGTCCGGGCGCGGGCCGTGCGGCATAGACCGGCACAACCCGCGCGGCCCCGTCCTCGAACAGCTTCCGGCCCAGAGCGGCAGGCGCATCCGCTCGTACATCCCCGTTGAGGACCAGTTCGCACGCGAACCCTCCGTCGGGCTTCCGCTCCACCACGCACGACCTCCATCTTCTGCCCACAACCCTATGACGCACCGTCGCTGTACGGGAGTTCTTCGCCCACATGCGCCCCAGCCGAAAGAGCAAGCCCGCCCCCCGACCACCGACTCGTACGTCCGCTACAAAAGAGCAGGTCACAGCCGCGTAGCGCACTCCGGCGACACCCAGTCAACCTCAACCTACGCATTGCGACACATAAAGCCCTGGTGTCCGTTCAGCTCGAATCCCAAGGCCAACAAAAAGAAAGAAACCCCAGGTCACGGCGAGTGAGTCCTGGGGTTTCTCTGAGCCGCCTTCGGGATTCGAACCCGAGACCTACGCATTACGAGTGCGTTGCTCTGGCCAACTGAGCTAAGGCGGCGCGCTGTGTGCACCATGGTGCGATCAGCGGCGCGGCCAAGTCTACACAGTTTCCGGGGGTGCTCCGTACACGCCCGGCGTGGGGGGTTTCTCGCAGGTCAGGAGCACTTCTTGCCGTCGGTGGGGGGTGTGCCCCCGAGGAGGTAGGTGTTGATCGCCGTGTCGATGCAGTCGCTGCCGCGGCCGTAGGCCGTGTGGCCGTCGCCGTTGTAGGTGAGGAGCGTGCCGGTGGAGAGCTGGCCGGCCAGGGACCGGGCCCATTTGTAGGGGGTTGCCGGGTCGCGAGTGGTGCCGACCACGACGATCGGGGCCGCGCCCTTCGCCTCGATGCGGTGGGGGGAGCCGGTGGCCTTGGTGGGCCAGTAGGCGCAGTTCAGGGAGGCCCAGGCGAGGCCCTTGCCGAAGACCGGGGATGCCTGCTCGAAGGAGGGGAGCGCGGCGGTGACATCGGAGGTGGTGGTGAAGGCGGGCGGGAGGTCCAGGCAGTTCACGGCGGAGTTGGCGAACATCAGGTTCGCGTACGAGCCGTCACTCTCGCGTTCGTAGTACGAGTCGGCGAGGGCGAGGAGGCCGGCGCCGTCGCCGTCCATCGCGCTGGTGAGGGCCTCGCGGAGCTGGGACCAGGCGGACTCGTCGTACATCGCGGCGATCACGCCGGTCGTGGCGAGGGACTCGCCCAGTGGGCGGGTCTCGCCGGTCGGGACGGGCTGGGCGTCCAGGTCCGTGAAGAAGGCCTTCATACGGGTGGAGATGTCGGCGGGGGATTTCGTGCCGAGGGGGCAGTCGGCGCGCTTGACGCAGTCCGCGGCGAAGGACTGGAAGGCGGTCTCGAAGCCGGCGGTCTGGTCGCGGTTCAGTTCGCGCGCCGGGAGGGAGGGGTCCATCGCGCCGTCGAGGACGAGGCGGCCGGTGCGCTTGGGGAACAGCTCGGCGTATGTGGCGCCGAGGAAGGTGCCGTACGACGCACCGACGTACGACAGCTTCTTGTCGCCCAGCACGGCGCGGAAGATGTCCATGTCGCGGGCCGTGTCGACCGTGGAGACATGTGGAAGGATCACGCCGGACCGCTTCTGGCAGCCCTGGGCGAACTTCTTGAAGGACGCCGCCAGCCGCGAGGTCTCGGCTTGGTCGTCGGGTGTCTGGTCGACCTGGGTGTAGGCGTCCATGTCCTTGCCGCTGAGGCACTCGACCGGCTCACTGCGGGCCACGCCGCGCGGGTCGATGGCCGCCATGTCGTACTGGGCGCGGACCGGGGCCGGGTAACCGATGGCCGCGTACCCCTGGAGGTAGCCGATGGCCGAGCCGCCGGGGCCGCCCGGGTTGACGAGGAGGGAGCCGAGGCGCTTGCCCGGGCCGGTGGCCTTCTTGCGGGCGACGGCCAGTTCGATCTCCGTCCCGTCAGGCTTCGCGTAGTCGAGCGGGGCCTTCATCGTGGCGCACTGGAAGTCGGGGCCTCCGCACGCGCGCCATCTGAGCTTTTGGCCGTAGTACTTCTTCAGGGCGGCCGGATCCGCAGACACCGAGTCCGAAGCCGACGCGTCGGACGACGAACCGCCTGAGCTGCAGCCGGAGATCATCAGACCGGCCGCCACGAACGCGGTGGCGGAGATACGGAACAGGCGCCTGGTGTCCATTCAGGGAGCGTAGCCGCCGGATTGCGTGTGCCGCCCGTCCGTACTCGTATGGGTGAGTCAGCGCCGGATCAGCCCGCCCGCAGCGACACCGCCATCGACTCCACCGCCAGCAGCGGCGCCACATTGCGGTCCAGCGCCTGGCGGCAGGCGACGATCGCCTCTATCCGGCGCAGCGTCCGCTCCGGCGTCGAGGCACCGGCGATCCGGTCGAGCGCGTCCCGTACGTCCCCATTGGCGAGCGCGACCCGCGAGCCCAGCTGGAGGGCCAGTACGTCGCGGTAGAAGCCGGTCAGATCGGTCAGGGCGAGATCGAGGCTGTCCCGCTGCGTACGGGTGGAGCGGCGCTTCTGACGGTCGGCCAGCTCCTTCATCACACCCGCTGTGCCGCGCGGCATCCGGCCGCCGGCCGACGCGCCGAGGGCGGCCTTCATGTCCTCGGTCTCCTTGACGTCGACGTCCTCGGCGACCTGCTTGGCGTCTTCCGTCGCGGCGTCGATCAGCTCCTGCGCCGCCTTGAGACAGCCGCCGATGTCGTCCACCCGCAGCGGCATCTTGAGAACGGTGGCACGGCGGGCCCGGGCCCGTTCGTCGGTGGCGAGGCGGCGGGCCCGGCCGATGTGTCCCTGGGTGGCGCGGGCGGCGGCGTGGGCCGCGTCGGGCTCGATGCCGTCACGCCGGATCAGGACGTCGGCCACGGCCTCCATGGACGGAGTGCTCAGGACGAGATGGCGGCATCGGGAGCGGATCGTGGGCAGGACGTCCTCCAGAGAGGGCGCGCAGAGCAGCCAGACCGTACGGGGCGCGGGCTCCTCCACCGCCTTCAGCAGGACATTCCCGGCGCCCTCGGTGAGGCGGTCGGCATCCTCCAGCACGATGACCTGCCACCGGCCGACGGCCGGGGAGAGCTGGGCGCGGCGGACCAGCTCACGGGTCTCCTTGACGCCGATGGAGAGCAGATCCGTGCGGATCACGTCGACGTCGGCATGCGTACCGATCAGGCTCGTGTGGCAGCCGTCACAGAATCCGCAGCCCGGCTCGCCGCCGAGCGCGCGGTCCGGGCTGGTGCACTGCAGGGCGGCGGCGAAGGCGCGGGCCGCGGTGGAACGGCCGGAGCCCGGCGGGCCGGTGAACAGCCAGGCGTGCGTCATCTTCGACGCCTCGGGCGGGGCGGTACCCGAGGACGTGGCCGTCACGAGCGCGTCGGCGTCACGGGCGGCGGCGGAGAGCGTCAGCTGAATACGATCCTGTCCGACCAGGTCGTCCCATACGGTCATGCGCCGTCACCGCCTCCGTGCTCAGTTGATCCCCTGTGTGCGGATCCCGCCCGTGGATCCCATTGTGGGGCCGGGGTCTGACAGTCCGGCCCCACCGGCGCACACACGCCACACCGGACGGATCTAGCGACGGCGCCTCGCGTTGCCGTTGCCGTTGTCGTCGCCGTCGTCGTGCGGTCCCAGCAGTTCGTCCGCCAGGCTCGGGAGGTCGTCCAGCGGAGTCTCCTCGGCCCAGTCAGAGCGGCGGCGCGGGCGCTCCTGTTCACGCTCCGGCTCACGCTCGGGGTTGACCTGCGGCATCTCCCGGGTGCGGTCGTTGCCGCCACCCGCGGGCGGGGCCTGGGGAGCCTGGGCGTCCTCGCGGAAGAAACCCGGAGGCACACGGTCGGCCGGATCGGCGTTCCGTACGGGCGGGAGTACGGCGGTCTCGTCGGCCGCGCGTGTGTCCTTGGGATTCCCGCCACCGGAACCGGCGCCGGAACCGCCGCCGGAACGGTCGTCGTGCCGGTCCTCGTCCCGTACCGGCCGAAGCACCGTCGTCTCGTCGGTCGCGCGGTCGGGCACCTGCGGAATGACCGCCGTCCTGTCCGCCTCGGATTCCTCGCTCGGCCGCCGCTCGTCGGGGCGTACCGCGGGAACCTCCTGCGTCACATCGTCCGGAACAGCCGTCGGCTGCTGGACCGGCGTGGCGACCGTGATCTCGTTCGGCGAGAACGCCGGAGCAGCGGAAGCGCCCGCCGACTCCTCCGCGAGACGACGCGCCTCCTCGGCGCGGACCAGCGCCGCCTCCGCCTTGCGCTGCTTCTCGCGCCGCCGCTCCTCCGCCTCGGCGCGGAGCCTGGCCTCTTCCTGGGCCTGCCGCCTGAGGCGTGCCTGCTCCGCCTCGTGCGCCTGGTCCTCGGCCTCGCGCCGCCTGCGCTCCTCCTCGGCCAGCCGGCGTGCTTCCTCGGCCCGCTGCCTGGCCTCTTCCGCCTGCCGGTCGGCCTCGCGCTGCTGCGCCTCCTCCAGCTCGCGGCGCTTGCGGTCCTCCTCCTCGGCGCGGAGCTTGGCGAGCTGCGCCTCACGCTCGCGCTCCAGCCGCTCCTCCTCCGCCTTGCGCGCGGCCTCTTCCTCAGCCTTGCGGCGCGCTTCCTCGATGGCGGCCTTCCGCGCCTCTTCCTGGGCCCTCACTTCGTTTTCGGAGAGCGGCAGCAGCTGGTCGAGCCGGTGCCGTACGACCGTTGTGACCGCCTCCGGCTCCTGTCCGGCGTCCACGACGAGGTAGCGGGCGGGGTCGCCGGCGGCGAGGGTGAGGAAGCCGGACCGTACCCGCTGATGGAATTCCGCGGGCTCGGACTCCAGCCGGTCCGGAGCCTCGGTGAAGCGCTCGCGCGCCGTCTCCGGGGAGACGTCCAGCAGCACGGTGAGGTGCGGTACGAGACCGTCCGTCGCCCAGCGCGAGATACGGGCGATCTCGGTCGGCGAGAGATCGCGGCCCGCACCCTGGTACGCCACGGACGAGTCGATGTAGCGGTCGGAGATGACGATCGCGCCGCGCTCCAGCGCCGGACGTACCACCGAGTCGACGTGCTCGGCGCGGTCCGCGGCGTACAGCAGGGCCTCGGCGCGGTTCGACAGACCCGCACTCGACACATCCAGCAGGATCGAACGGAGCCGCTTGCCGACCGGGGTGGCGCCCGGCTCGCGGGTGACAACGACTTCGTGGCCTTTGGCACGAATCCAGTCCGCCAGGGCCTCGACCTGGGTGGACTTGCCGGCGCCGTCGCCGCCTTCTATCGCGAGGAAGAAGCCGGTGCCGGCCGGGGCCTGCGCCGGGTCGGCTCCGCCGCGCAGGGCGTCGCGCAGGTCGCGGCGCAGCGGTACGCCGGAACGGTCGTCCGTCTTGGCGAGGACGACCGCCGCGACCGGCAGCAACAGCGCGCCGACCAGCATCAGCGTGAAGGCCGCGCCGTCGTGCGCGAAGACGAAGTCCCCGTTGGCGAGGCGGTGCGGGCCGATGGCCGCGGCGACGAGGGGGGCGACGACGGCACCGAGGGCGACAAAGACCGTGACAACCGCGTGGAGGTGTTCCGTGACTCGGTCACGACGGTACTCCTCGGTCTCCAGGTCGATAAGAGAGTGTCCGGTACTCGCCGCGACCCCGGCCGTGAAGCCGGCGAACAGCGCGAGGAACAGTACGGTCGCCGTGTCCGGTACGAGGCCCATGGCGAGCAGCGCGATGCCGGTGACCGCGATGGCCAGCGCGAGCAGGCGTCGGCGGGACAGGGCGGGCAGCACCTTCGCGGCGCGGCGGATGCCGAGTCCCGTGCCCCCGGTCAGGGCGAGGACGAGCAGGGCGAAGGCGACGGGGCCGCCGCCGAGGTCCTTGGCCTGGAGTACGGAGACGGCCACGGCGGACGTGATCGCCGCGGCGATGGCGGCGCAGGCGAGGACGAGCAGCGGCACCGCGCCCGTACGGCCCTTGTCGCGGCCACCACTGCCGCCGCTGTCGGCGGACGGCCGGCGCAGGCCCGCGAGCGGTGAACGCGGACGGGGCGTGTGACCGTCGGGCAGTTCGAGGAAGTACAGGGTGGAGACGGACGCGGCGAACAGCCCGGCCGCGACGTACGAGCCGAGGGCGGCCTGGTGCAGCGAGAACCACGGGATGCCCGTACCGAGCAGGTTCCCGATCAGGGTGGCCACGAGCAGGACCGCGGCCGCGGCGGGTACGGCGACGAAGGCCGTACGCAGCGAGAGGCGGCGCAGCGCGTCCAGGTGGTCGGGCAGCGGGCGTACCGCCGCGCCTTCCAGCGGCGGGGGCGGGAGCAGGGCCGGAGCGGCGCTCTCCCTCGCGACCGTCCAGAAGCGCTCGGCGACGCCGACGACGAAGACCGTGCTGAGGAGGATCGGGAGGGCGCGGTCAGGGGTCCAGTCGAGCCACAGCGGCGCGACGATGAGGAGCGCGAGGCGGAGTACGTCCGCGACGATCATCGTCCAGCGGCGGTCCAGGGGACCGCCGTCCTTGCCCGGCTTCTTGGACGCTTTGGCCGTCTTGGACGCGTTGGCCGTCGTGGCGCCCGCGGCGTCGGCGTCGCTCGTCGTTTCCCCGGCCGCCCCGGCTCCGGCACCGGCCCCGGTGCCTGCACGCCTGCTACTCCCGGCGCTGGGCGCCATCAGCGCCGACAGCGGGCCGAGAAGTACGGCTCCGAACAGCAGCCCGGCAAGAATCCGGGCGCCGAACACCGCGGCGACGGCGAACGCCACTCCCCGGTATCCAGCACCGAATGAGCCCTCGGCAATCGCAGCCTGCAACGAAAGGAGCAGAAGCACGAGAACGGCGAGTACATCGCCGATGCCGCCGACGAGCTGGGCTCCCCACAACCGCCGCAGCGGAGGGAGGCGCAACAGAGATCGTACGGCGCGCTCTCGTGAGTCTGCGGCAAGTGCGTCGGAGTCGGAGGTGGCGCTCACGACCGTTGGCTGCTCGGCTCGCGTCATTCGCCCAGCCTATCCGGAGCTGTTGGCTCCCTGGAGGCCCCGTCCGAACATACGGGCGCATGACGCCTGCGGCGGATGGGGCGGGGTTCGAACGGAGTGATGGACGCGTCGGTCCAGCACCACGTCAGGACCACCGCACCCACACTCCCTGAGGAAGGTCGGGCTGGTCAGCACCGCGTTCGGCGGTGCCTTCCACGGGGGCGCGTTCCCCGCCCCTACTCGTCTACTCGTCCGACTTCGCCGACGCCGCCGACTTCTTCGCGGTCGTCTTCTTGGCCGTCGTCGACTTGGCCGCCGTCTTCTTCGCCGTCGTCGTCTTCTTGGCCGTCGTCTTCTTCGCGACGGCCTTCTTCGCCGTCGTCGCCTTCTTCGCCGGGGCCTTCTTCGCCGTCTTCTTGGCCGGGGCCTTGGCGCGCTTCTCCGCGAGCAGCTCGTAACCCCGCTCCGGCGTGATCTCCTCGACGCTGTCGTCCGTCCGCAGTGTCGCGTTCGTCTCGCCGTCCGTGACATACGGACCGAAACGGCCGTCCTTCACCACGACCGGGCGCTCGCTCACCGGGTCCGTGCCCAGTTCCTTCAGCGGCGGCTTGGCCGCGGCCCGGCCACGCTGCTTGGGCTGGGCGTAGATCGCCAGCGCCTCGTCCAGCGTGATGTTGAAGAGCTGGTCCTCGGTCTCCAGCGACCGCGAGTCCGTGCCCTTCTTCAGATACGGGCCGTACCGGCCGTTCTGCGCGGTGATCTCCACGCCTTCGGCGTCCGCGCCGACCACACGCGGCAGTGACATCAGCTTGAGTGCGTCCGCGAGGGTGACCGTGTCCAGGGACATGGACTTGAAGAGGGAGGCGGTACGCGGCTTGACCGCGTTCTTGCCGGTCTTCGGGGTGCCGTCCGGGAGGATCTCGGTGACGTACGGTCCGTAGCGGCCGTCCTTCGCCACGATCTGGTTGCCGCTCTCCGGATCCGCGCCGAGCTCGAAGTCGCCGCTCGGCTTGGCCAGCAGCTCCTCCGCGTACTCGACGGTCAGCTCGTCGGGCGCCAGGTCCTCCGGCACATCGGCGCGCTGGTGGCCCTCTTCGTCCTTCTCACCGCGCTCGACGTACGGCCCGTACCGGCCGACGCGCAGCATGATGCCGTCCCCGACGGGGAACGAGGAGATCTCGCGCGCGTCGATCGCGCCGAGGTCCGTGACCAGTTCCTTGAGGCCCCCGAGGTGGTCGCCGTCGCCGTTCCCCGCGCCCGACGCGGCGCCCGCGTTGTCGTCGCCCTCGCCGAAGTAGAAACGCCTCAGCCACGGCACGGCCTTGGCCTCGCCCCGCGCGATGCGGTCGAGGTCGTCCTCCATCCTGGCCGTGAAGTCGTAGTCGACCAGTCGGCCGAAGTGCGTCTCCAGCAGATTGACCACGGCGAAGGAGAGGAAGGACGGCACGAGCGCCGTGCCCTTCTTGAAGACATAGCCGCGGTCGAGGATGGTGCCGATGATCGAGGCGTACGTCGACGGACGGCCGATCTCGCGCTCTTCCAGCTCCTTGACCAGCGAGGCTTCGGTGTAGCGAGCGGGCGGCTTGGTGGCGTGGCCGTCGACCGAGAGCTCCTCGGCGGAGAGCGCGTCGCCCTCGGCGACCTGCGGCAGCCGGCGCTCGCGGTCGTCCAGCTCCGCGTTCGGGTCGTCCGCGCCTTCGACGTACGCCTTCATGAAGCCGTGGAAGGTGATCGTCTTGCCGGAGGCGGAGAATTCCGCGTCCCGCCCGTCGGCGGAGCGGCCGCCGATCTTGACGGTGACGCTGTTGCCGACCGCGTCCTTCATCTGGGAGGCGACGGTCCGCTTCCAGATCAGCTCGTAGAGCCTGAACTGGTCGCCGGTCAGACCGGTCTCCGCCGGAGTGCGGAAACGATCGCCCGAGGGACGGATCGCCTCGTGCGCCTCCTGCGCGTTCTTGACCTTGCCGGCGTACGTGCGCGGCTTGTCCGGCAGATAGCTCGCGCCGTACAACTGCGTGACCTGCGCCCGGGCCGCCGAGACCGCGGTGTCCGAGAGGGTGGTCGAGTCCGTACGCATGTAGGTGATGAAGCCGTTCTCGTACAGCTTCTGCGCGACCTGCATCGTGGACTTCGCCCCGAAGCCCAGCTTGCGCGCGGCCTCCTGCTGGAGGGTCGTCGTACGGAAGGGGGCGTACGGGGAGCGGCGGTACGGCTTGGACTCGACCGAGCGTACGGAGAAGGAAGCGTTCTCCAGAGCGGCGGCGAGGGCCCGTGCGGCGGCTTCGTCCAGGTGCAGCACCTGGTCGGACTTGAGCCGGCCGTCGGAGCCGAAGTCGCGGCCCTGGGCGACACGGCGGCCGTCGACCGAGTTCAGCCGGGCGACCAGCGAGGACGGGTCGGAGGCGTCACCGGCGCGGCCGGTGGAGAACGTGCCGGTCAGGTCCCAGTACTCGGCGGAGCGGAAGGCGATGCGCTCGCGCTCCCGCTCGACGACGAGACGGGTGGCGACGGACTGGACGCGGCCGGCGGAGAGGCCACGCATGACCTTCTTCCACAGGACCGGCGAGACCTCGTAGCCGTACAGGCGGTCGAGGATACGGCGGGTTTCCTGGGCGTCGACCATGCGCGTGTTGAGCTCGCGCGGGTTGGCGACGGCGGCCCGGATCGCGTCCTTGGTGATCTCGTGGAAGACCATCCGGTGGACCGGGACCTTGGGCTTGAGGACTTCCTGCAGATGCCACGCGATGGCTTCGCCCTCGCGGTCCTCATCGGTGGCGAGGTAGAGCTCGTCGGATTCGGCCAGCAGCTCCTTGAGCTTTCTGACCTGGGCCTTCTTATCGGCGTTGACGACATAGATCGGCTGGAAGTCGTGTTCGACATCCACACCCAGGCGACGGACCTCGCCGGTGTACTTCTCGGGCACCTCGGCGGCGCCGTTCGGGAGGTCGCGGATGTGCCCGACGCTCGCCTCGACGACGTAACCAGGGCCGAGATAGCCCTTGATCGTCTTCGCCTTGGCGGGCGACTCGACGATGACGAGTCGGCGGCCGCCGTGTGCGGTCTCGCTGGTCGGGGACAACTTCGCTCTTCTCTCCGGTCGACGCTCGGTGGGCCCGTACGGCAGTACGGCACGGCACGGCGGGGCGCGGTACGGCCCAGCGGTGACGCTGCTTCGCTGCGGAGTGTGACGGTACAACCCGCCCCCGTGTCAAACGGCAAAAGCCCGCAACGGCCACTCGAACGGTAACCCGACTCCAGGCATTCCTGCCGCCCGGACCCCTGTGCCCGCCGCGTCGGACCGGGCCCGCGGTGATTCCGCCAGGGGCGCGGAGATGGCCGGGCGGCGGGGCCCCTCGACGCGTCCGCCGCAGGTCCCGGCGGGTGTGGGGCGCCGTGCGGAGGCCCGGTCGATCATGGCCCGGGGTTCCGGTCCGGCCTCGGGAAGCGCGAATCAGATACGACCGAAGCACCAGATGCCGAGAGCGAGAAAGACCACGCCCGAGAGTGTCGCGAGCGTGATGGACGCCGCGGGCCGCACTCCGTGGGCCACCGGGGCGCGGTGCAGGACACGCGCTCCCGTCCACAGCAGCAGCCCGGCACCGAACAGCGCGAACGCCGTGCCCGCGAAGATCGCTGGTCCGCTCTCCATGCCCGTACCTCGTCCATTCCGTGGCACCCGTTCCGGGGCGCCGAGAATTCAGGAGGCCGAGGCTGGCACCTCGGGGCGTCACCAGCGCGAATTCCGGGTTAACGCCGCGCACGGGTTCACCCGCGCACCTTCGCCCGCGCACCGAACCGGAGCAACGTCCCGCCGGCCGCTCCGATGCCCGCGGTCACCGCGCGGCGGGCACCGGTTCCAGGAAGCCCTCCTCCACCAGCAGCCGGATCGCCTGCGGCGTGCGGTCGCGGAGCAGCACCGGGTCCTCCCCCATCAGTTGGCCGATCGCGTCCAGGATCCGCCCGGCGCTCAGCGTCCCGTCGCAGACCCCCGCGAACCCCGCGCCGACCGTGTCGACCTTCGTGGCCCGCCGCATGCCGCGGTTCTGACGGAGCACCACATGCTCCGGGTCCTCCGCGCCCGGCAGTCCGACCTGCTCCTGGACGACCTCCGGAGCCAGGACGAAATGGTCGGCGAGGAGCGCCGCGTCGTCGTGCGTGCGCAGATAGTCCTGCCGGTCGAAGTGGGCCCGTACGGTCTCGCCGAGCGGCTGTTCCACCGGATGCGGCCACTCCTCCACGACGATCGACGGCTGTCCGGCGGCCGACTTCCTGAGCGTGATCCAGCCAAAGCCGACCGCCTTGGTCTTACGGGCCTCGAACTCGTCCAGCCATGCTTCGTACCGCGCGGCGTACGTCTCCGGGTCGGTCCGGTGGTCACCGCTGTCCCGCAGCCACAGCTCGGCGTACTGCGTCACGTCCTGGACCTCACGCTGCACGATCCAGGCGTCGCACCCCTGCGGCACCCACGAGCGCAGCCGCTCCTGCCACTCCTCCCCCTCCACGTGCTGCCAGTTGGCGAGGAAATGCGCGAACCCGCCCTCGTTGAGCCGCTGCCCCGCCTGCTGGACGAGCGTGCGGCACAGATCGTCGCCGCCCATCCCGCCGTCCCGGTAGGTGAGCCGGGCAGTGGGCGAGATGACGAACGGCGGGTTGGAGACGATCAGGTCGTACGTCTCGTCCCCCACCGGCTCGAAGAGCGAGCCCTCGTGCAGCTCGGCCGCGGGCACATCGGAGAGGGCCAGGGTCAGCCGGGTGAAGTCGAGCGCCCGCGGATTCAGATCGGTGGCGGTGACCCGCGTGGCGTTCTCGGCGGCGTGCAGCGCCTGGATGCCGGAACCGGTGCCGAGATCGAGCGCCGTCCCGACGGGCGTACGTACGGTGATCCCGGCCAGGGTCATCGAGGCCCCGCCGATGCCGAGCACCACCCCCTCGTCATGGCCGCTCGCGCCTCCGGCACCGCCGACGGCGCAGCCCAGGTCGGAGACGATGAACCAGTCCTGCCCCTCGGGGCCCCCGAACGGCCGTACATCCACCGTCGCGCGGACCTCCTCGCCGTCCCGCTCGACCCAGCCGTCGGCCAGCGCCTCGTCCAGCGGCAGGGCTGTTCCCGCCCGCTCGTGCGGGACCGGCCGCTGGAGCAGGAAGAGCCGTACGAGCGTTTCGAGCGGGGTGTCGCCGCGGGTGGCGCGCAGGGCGGGCACGGTCTCGCTGCGGGCCAGCGCGGCGTAGGCGGGTGCGCCGAGCAGGTCGAGCAGGCCGTCGGCGGTGAAGTCCGCGGCGAGCAGGGCCGCACGGAGTCGGGGCGAGTGGTCGGGCGCGGGAAGGCTGGTCGTACTCACCTGCCCATTGTGGGGGCTCCCACTGACAACGGCCTGCGGCCCGGTACCCGTTTCGGGGTATCGGGCCGCAGTACCGCGTTCGAGAGCGTCCGAGAGCGGATGCCGTGGATCGCCACGCCGGGCGACGGCAACGGTTACGGCACAGAGCCGTCGGGTGCTGCCGGACCCGTCACGATCAGCTGCCGGCCGACGGGGTAGCGGCCGCGCCGCCCGCCGACTGCGGCGGCTTCTGGCAGCCGGTCTGCTTCGCCATCGCCTTGCCGACGTCCCCTGACTGGAGCTTCTGGAGTGCCTGGTCACCGCTCTTGCTGAGCTTGTCCAGCTCGTCCGCGACGCCCTTGAGTCCGTCGGCGAACTTCGCCTGGTCCTTGGTGTCGAGCGCGTCCACCTTCGACTTGAGGTCCGCGTACGACGCCGCCGTGGAGTTGAGCTCCTTGACCGCCTCCTGCTGGGTCTTCTCGCCCTCAGTGACGGGCGGCGCCCCCGCGCTGTCCACGGCGGAACCCAGCGCCTTGTAGGCGCCGGAAATGGACTGGAAGGCCGCGGAGTCGGTCTCCTGGACCGCAGCGGGCTTGCTGCTGTCCGAGGTCGCCTGCTGGATGGAGGTATTGGCGCCCGCGATCTTCGTCAGCTCGGGCTGGACCTGGTCACAGACCTTCTTGGCCCAGTCGTTCACTCGGCTGTTGCTGTCATCGCCGCTGCAGCCAGACAGCGCCATGAGCAGTACGGCACCGCCGGACAGCGCGGCCACAAGCTTCTTGTTCACCGGATTGGTCCCTTCCAAGGCTCTCGGCCCCGGAACATACACGCCAAGTGGGCGACAACCGTGCGCGGGACGTCCGGTTCATGGGCTATTGAAGCCATTTGCACCAAGGGAGAGACACCTCACGCTCGCCTCGCGACGCCTTGAGCCCGCCGCGCGACCCCTGGAGCACCGGCGAGCGGGCGGCGCGTCGATCCACGCCGCCCACCCCCGCTGTCACGGATTCCGGCCTGCCGTCAGGAAGCCACCACCGGGTCGGGCGACTCCTTGGTCCCGCCGCCGGAATCGTCTCCTCCGTCGTCGCCTCCGCCGTCCACGGTGACCGAGCGCCGTTTGGAGACGTACACCGCGCCGATGATGACGACCAGGGCGAGCACCGCCACCAGCGCGCGGAGGCCGGCGCTGGCGTCCCTCCCGTAGCTGAACTGCACGACCGCCGGGGCGATGAGCAGCGCGACCAGGTTCATCACCTTCAGCAGCGGGTTGATGGCGGGGCCCGCCGTGTCCTTGAACGGGTCGCCGACGGTGTCGCCGATGATCGTGGCGGCATGGGCCTCGCTGCCCTTGCCGCCGTGGTGACCGTCCTCGACCAGCTTCTTGGCGTTGTCCCAGGCGCCTCCGGAGTTGGCGAGGAAGACCGCCATCAGAGTCCCGGTGGCGATGGCTCCGGCGAGGAACGAACCGAGCGCTCCGACACCGAGCGCGAAGCCCACCGCGATCGGCGTGAGAACGGCGAGCAGACCCGGGGTGGCCAGCTCACGCAGCGCGTCCTTGGTACAGATGTCGACGACACGGCCGTACTCCGGCTTCTCGGTGTAGTCCATGATCCCGGGGTGCTCGCGGAACTGCCGCCGCACCTCGTAGACCACAGCGCCTGCCGACCGCGAGACCGCGTTGATCGCCAGCCCCGAGAAGAGGAAGACGACCGCGGAGCCGAGGATCAGCCCCACCAGATTGTTGGGCTGGGAGATGTCCAGACTGAGCGTCAGCCCGTTGGCCCTGGTTCCCACGTCCGCGACGGCCGTGGCGATGGCGTCGCGGTACGAGCCGAAGAGCGCCGCCGCGGCGAGTACGGCCGTAGCGATGGCGATGCCCTTGGTGATGGCTTTCGTCGTGTTGCCGACGGCGTCGAGGTCGGTGAGCACCTGGGCGCCCGCGCCCTGGACGTCGCCGGACATCTCGGCGATGCCCTGGGCGTTGTCGGAGACCGGGCCGAAGGTGTCCATGGCAACGATGACGCCGACAGTGGTCAGCAGGCCGGTACCCGCCAGGGCCACCGCGAAGAGGGCGAGCATGATCGACGTACCGCCGAGCAGGAACGCCCCGTACACCGCGAGGCCGATCAGCAGCGCGGTGTAGACCGCGGACTCCAGACCGATGGCGACGCCCGCGAGGACGACGGTGGCGGGGCCGGTCAGGGCGGACTTGCCGATGTCCCTGACCGGGCGCCGGGTGGTCTCGGTGAAGTAGCCGGTGAGCTGCTGGATCAGGGCCGCGAGCACGATCCCGATGGCGACCGCGAGCAGCGCGAGCACCCTCGGGTCACCGCCGTGCGTGAGGATCGACTCCTCGGTGACCCCGTCCAGCTCGGCGTACGAGGACGGCAGGTAGACGAAGGCCGCCACGGCCACCAGGGCGAGCGAGATCACCGCGGAGATGAAGAATCCGCGGTTGATGGCGCTCATCCCGCTGCGGTCGGCGCGTCGCGGGGCGACCGCGAAGATGCCGATCATCGCGGTGACCACACCGATCGCGGGAACGATCAGCGGGAACGCGAGTCCGAAGTCCCCGAACGCCGCCTTGCCGAGGATCAGCGCGGCGACGAGCGTCACGGCGTACGACTCGAAGAGGTCGGCCGCCATGCCCGCGCAGTCGCCGACGTTGTCGCCCACGTTGTCGGCGATGGTCGCGGCGTTGCGCGGGTCGTCCTCGGGGATGCCCTTCTCCACCTTGCCGACCAGGTCGGCGCCGACGTCGGCGGCCTTGGTGAAGATGCCGCCGCCGACACGCATGAACATGGCGATCAGCGCGGCGCCGAGCCCGAAGCCCTCCAGGACCTTGGGGGCGTCGGCGGCGTAGACGAGGACCACACAGGAGGCACCGAGCAGGCCGAGGCCCACCGTGAACATGCCGACCACGCCACCCGTACGGAATGCGATCTTCATGGCCTTGTGCGCGGCGAGCATTGAGCCGGCCCGGCCGTCGGGGGCCGTCAGATCCTTTTCCTGGCCGCCTTCCGCCGACGTCGCCTCGCGCGCGGCCGCGGCCACTCGCACATTGCTGCGTACGGCCAGACGCATGCCGATGTAACCGGTGGCCGCCGAGAAAAGCGCACCCACCAGGAAAAACAGCGAACGTCCGGCGCGCTGCGACCAGTTGTCGGCCGGAAGCAGCATCAGCAGGAAGAACACCACGACGGCAAAGACGCCGAGGGTGCGCAACTGCCTGGCCAGATAGGCATTCGCCCCTTCCTGTACGGCTGCCGCGATCTCCTTCATGGAATCGGTGCCCTCGTCGGCCGCCAGTACCTGACGCACCAGCAGCTGGGCGACGAGCAGCGCCGCCAGCGCGACGACCGCGATGACGATCACGATCAGCCGGTTGCCGTCCGTGAGTATCGCGGCCGCGAGAGAAGTGGGGTGCTCGGACAGTTGTGGATGGAAGTATCCCGCCATTCGTCCTCCTTGACGCTCAGCGCTCAAGATGGACGGATTGTAGGGAGCGAAACCTGATCAAAACAGAGCACGCCACATGTAATTGACCTTGACTTATTGGTCAGCAAATGATCGCACCCTGAAAATCATTCCGGAAATGACCTCGGAATGAGTAATGGGATAAACACATTGATAGGTGATCGACGATCTACGGAAATAAGAAAGGCCCTGCTCAGCAGGGCCTTTCTTAAAAATTGATCACCCGTTTACGGGCCACCGGCCGAGGGGGGCCGATCGACGCGGGTCAGGGCAGCGCGACGGCCTGCGCCGTCGGCCAGCTCATGCGGATAACGCCACCGTCGTCGCCCGAGGTGACTTGGACATCGTCGACGAGCCCGCTGATGACCGCGAGACCCATTTCGTCCTCACCCTCGGGGTCGCTGTCGTAGAGATCGCCCGTGGGCGCTCCCTCGCGCTCCGGGGTGCCGGCACCACTGCCCGCACCCGGCACTCCGTCGCCGACCTCGATGGAGAAGTTCTTCTCCTCCTCGGTCAGCACGACTCTCACCGGGGCGGTGATGCCATGACTGCGGTGCAGCCCGACGGCTCGGCTGCATGCTTCACCGACCGCGAGTCTGACCTCGTCCAACACAGCTTCATCGACGCCGGCCCGGCGTGCCACGGCGGCCGCCACCAGACGGGCCGTCCTGACATGTTCGGGCTGGGCGCTGAAGCGGAGTTCAACGGTGGCCATGCGATCCCCCTCGAACGAACGTACGAGCGTGCATACTCACGGACCCGAGCACCCGGGCATGACGCCCGGTGCCCCTGCCCTTTCCTCCGGAAGGCTGCGGGCCGACCTCAGTCGGTGGCCGCCACGGCCTCGTCGACCGTGGTGTGGATCGGGAACACCTTGGTCAGACCGGTGATCCGGAAGATCTTGAGAATGCGCTCCTGGTTGCAGACGAGACGCAGCGAACCCTCATGGGCGCGCACACGCTTCAGGCCGCCCACAAGCACGCCGAGGCCGGTCGAGTCCAGGAAGTCCACGCCTTCCATGTCGACAACCAGGTGGTAGCTGCCGTCATTCACCAACTCGACCAACTGCTCGCGCAGCTTGGGCGCGGTATAAACATCAATCTCGCCACCGACCTCGACGACCGTACGGTCGCCACCAGGGCCGGACACATTGCGAGTCGACAGGGACAGGTCCACGGATCCTCCAGCACCTTGCTATCGAGCGGTCGCCCCTCGGGTCTCCCCGACGGAGCCAGGGGACGTATCGCCAGCCGCGATGGCATTCAATCACTTACCGACGGCCGTGCACGACGCCTTGGGACCATTGTCCGTCACGCCAGTGACAGACTCGATGCCGATGGCCCGGAATCACCGCCCCAGTGGACCCCCCGACATCGGGGGCGACCGCCCCTCTCCCGGCACGGTCCTCGACCGGCTCGCCGCAGGGGCGGGCCGTGCTGCGCGCATCACCCATACGGAGCACCTGCCCCCGCGTGCGGGCCGTCATGCGGTCTGGCCCGATCGCATTCGCGGAGAAGTGATCAATGCCATTCAGCAGGCCGGGATCGACCATCCGTGGGCCCACCAGGCAGCCGCCGCCGAGCACGCCCTGGACGGCGAGTCGGTCGTCATCGCCACCGGCACCGCCTCCGGCAAGTCCCTCGCCTACCTCGCTCCCGTACTGTCCACGCTCCTCGACGGCTCCGAGGCACCCAACGGCCGGGGCACGACCGCGCTCTACCTCGCCCCGACGAAGGCCCTCGCCGCCGACCAGCGCCGCGCCGTCAAGGCGCTCGCCGCCCCGCTCGGCACCCGGGTACGCCCCGCGGTCTACGACGGCGACACCCCCGTCGAAGAGCGTGAATGGGTCCGCCAGTACGCCAACTACGTGCTGACCAACCCGGACATGCTGCACCGGGGCATACTCCCGTCCCACCCCCGCTGGGCCTCCTTCCTGCGCTCCCTGCGCTATGTCGTCATCGACGAGTGCCACACCTACCGCGGCGTCTTCGGCTCGCATGTGGCCCAGGTACTGCGCCGGCTCCGCCGCGTATGCGCCCGCTACGGTGCGAATCCGGTCTTCCTGCTCGCCTCCGCCACCGCCGCGGAACCCGCGCTGGCCGCCGGCCGGCTCACCGGTCTGCCCGTCCACGAGGTCGCCGACGACGCCTCCCCGCGCGGCGAACTGGTCTTCGCCCTCTGGGAGCCCCCGCTCACCGACCTCCATGCCGAGAAGGGCGCGCCCGTGCGCCGTACCGCCACCGCCGAGACCGCCGATCTCCTCACCGACCTGACCCTCCAGGGTGTCCGCACGGTCGCCTTCGTACGCTCCCGTCGCGGCGCCGAACTCGTCTCCGTCATCGCCCAGGAACGCCTGGCCGAGGTGGACCGCTCCCTGGCCCGCCGGGTCGCCGCCTACCGCGGCGGCTACCTCCCCGAGGAACGCCGCGCCCTGGAGAACGCCCTGCACTCCGGCGAGCTTCTCGGCCTCGCCGCCACCACCGCCCTGGAACTCGGCATCGATGTCTCCGGCCTGGACGCCGTCGTGATCGCCGGCTACCCGGGCACCCGCGCCTCCCTGTGGCAGCAGGCGGGCCGGGCCGGCCGCTCCGGGCAGGGAGCCCTGGCCGTCCTGGTCGCCAGGGACGACCCGCTGGACACCTTCCTGGTCCACCACCCCGAGGCGCTGTTCCAGCAGCCCGTCGAGTCCACCGTGCTCGACCCGGACAACCCGTACGTCCTCGCCCCCCATCTGTGCGCGGCCGCCGCCGAACTCCCGCTCACCGAAGCCGATCTGACGCTCTTCGGCCCGGCCGCTCCCGACCTGCTCCCGCAGCTGGAGACCGCGGGGCTGCTGCGGCGCCGCGCCTCCGGCTGGTACTGGACCCGCCGCGAACGGGCCGCCGACCTCACCGACATCCGGGGCGAGGGCGGCCGTCCCGTCCAGATCGTCGAGGCGGCGACCGGCCGGCTGCTGGGCACCGTCGACGAACCGGCCGCCCACACCGCCGTCCACGACGGAGCCGTCCATCTGCACCAGGGCCGCACCTATCTGGTGAAGCGGCTGGATCTCGCGGACTCGGTCGCTCTCGTCGAGGAGGCCAATCCGCCGTACTCCACCACCGCCCGCGACACCACCGCCATCTCCGTCCTCGAAACCGACACCGAAATCCCCTGGGGCGACGGACGCCTCTGCTACGGCTCCGTCGAAGTCACCAACCAGGTCGTCTCCTTCCTGCGTCGCAGACTCATCACCGGCGAGGTGCTCGGCGAGAGCAAACTCGATCTGCCACCGCGGACACTCCGCACCCGGGCCGTGTGGTGGACGGTCACCGAGGACCAGCTGGACGCCGCCCGCGTCAACCCTGAGCAGCTGGCGGGCGCGCTGCACGCCGCCGAGCACGCCTCCATCGGGATGCTCCCGCTCTTCGCCACCTGCGACCGCTGGGACATCGGCGGCGTGTCCGTGCCGCTCCACCCGGACACCCTGCTGCCGACCGTCTTCGTGTACGACGGCCATCCCGGCGGCGCGGGATTCGCCGAGCGGGCCTTCCACACGGCCCGCGAGTGGCTCACGGCCACCCGCGAGGCCATCGCCTCCTGCGAGTGCGACGCCGGCTGCCCGTCCTGCATCCAGTCCCCCAAGTGCGGCAACGGGAACGATCCCCTGCACAAGCGAGGCGCCGTACGGCTCCTGGCCGAGCTGCTCAGATGCGCGCCGGACCCGGCGCAAACGCCGGTCGCACCCCCGGTGGGCTAGGCCCTGTCCGGTCGATCTTCGCGGGCCCGCGACGCCCGGCACGGCACCTCGCCGCGTTGTCGGAGTCGTCCAAGTACGTCCAGTACGAG
Source organism: Streptomyces sp. NPDC058198 (assembly GCF_042882605.1). Classification (NCBI taxonomy): domain Bacteria; kingdom Bacillati; phylum Actinomycetota; class Actinomycetes; order Kitasatosporales; family Streptomycetaceae; genus Streptomyces; species Streptomyces sp. NPDC058198. Next base: position 723,229 of record NZ_JBHVVP010000002.1, on the reverse strand, counting down.
GACGATCCTCCGCCTTGCGATCCACCGCACCGGACGCCGCGGGCTGATCCACGAAGATCGACCGGACAGGACCTAGGCATCGTCACTTCATGGCGCGGCCTCCACTTCACGGCATGGCCTCCGTCGGCGCCGGGCCGGGCGGCGGGAGCGGCGGCCCCGCCCGTGCCCTGACCGTGGGGGCGTACGGTCCGAAGCGGGCCCGCGCCGTCACATCCGCCATCTCCCCGCTCAGCGCGCACCGCACCACCTCCGCCCCCTGCGCCGCCGCCACCTCGGCCGCTCCGCGGCAGGCCTCCGCCGGGCCCCGGAGCGCATGGTCCGCCGCGGCGAGGGCCGCCAGGTCCGCGGCCGCGCCCGCCCGGTGACGGGCGACGACCGCCTGGCCCATGGCGAGCACCACCGCGAACACCACACATATCGTCGTCGCCGCCATGGCCACCCATACCGTCGCCGAGCCCCGGTCCCTGGTCATGGCGCCGCCTGGGCCGGGCCCGGCCCTCCGGCGGCGTCCGCCACCGGGGCATCCTCCGCCGAGGCGGCCGCCTCGGCGGTGAGCGTCAGGGCCAGCCCGCCCGGCCCCGGTGTAGGGGCCTCCACCCGCACACGCCACAGATCGTCCGTACGCCCCAGCGTGACCCTGGCCCCCTTCGGAGCGGCCGAGCGGGCGGCGTCCAGCGCCGCGGCCCGTGGCTCGGACCTGGCGGCCGCCCGCGCCCCCGCACGCGCCGCGTCCACGCACTGGATCTGGGCGGAGGCCGCTGTCAGAGCCCAGACCAGGGCCAGGGCGAATACCACCAGCGCCGGCACCGCCACAGCCGCCTCCGCCGTCACGGACCCACGATCGCGCCCGTGGCCCCTGCTGCCTCGGTCTCCCCGCTCAGTGCAGCCGGGGGCCGCGCCGACGGCCTCAGAACTGCGCATTGAGTGCCTTCGCGATCAGCGATTCCAACGCGTCCGACACGGGACCGCTCGTAACCACCTTGTAGAGCACCGCCGCGAACGCGCAGGCCGCGATCGTCCCCACCGCGTACTCGGACGTCGTCATCCCCGAATCCGTACGCATCCGACGCAGCCATACCCGCCGGATTTTTCGCATTTGTCGCATCATTTTCCACATGCTTGTCTCCCCGTAGAAATCATTGGAAATCAAGAGCAATCGCTCGGCGAAAACGATCTGCCGACCGACGTCAGTTGCCGCTCAGCAGCCCGCTCGCCAGGCCGATGACCACCGGCGCCACCCCGACCGCCAGAAAGGCGGGCAGAAAGCACAGCCCGACCGGCGCGGTGATCAGCACCTGGGCCCGCTGCGCCTTGGCCACGGCGACTCGGGACCGCTCCGCCCTGAAGCCGTCGGCCAGCCGGGACACCGGCTCCGCCGCGGGCGCTCCCGTGGCCCCGGCCCGTTCCAGACAGCGGGCCAGTCCCGCCGCGCCCGGTATCGCCCCGAACCGCCCCCACGCCTCGGCCGGTTCGCCGCCGAGCCGGATCTCTGCCGCCGTCCGGGCCAGCCGGTCGCCGACGGGCCCGCCCAGCGACTCACCGACCGCCTCGGCCGCGTCACGCGGTCCTGCTCCGGCGGCGACGCAGGCGGCCAGCAGGTCGGCGGCGAGCGGAAGCTGACGCGCCGTCTCCTCGGTCCGGACACGGCCGTCCGGCTTCCTGGTACGCAGCCACCTCCGGACGCCGTACGCCACGGCGAACCCCACCGCCCAGCCGGCTACCCCGCCGACCAGGACATAGCCGGTGACGAGCGCGCCGAGCGGCGGGCCCCACCGCCGCGCCCACGCCGTGGCCTCCGGCCTCTGACGCCGTCGGCCGCGGTCGACCACCAGCAGGGCCGCGAGCCGCCCCCGCACTCGCCGTTCACGCCGCCCCGCCGCCACCGCGAAGGCCAGGCACCCGACGGCGGCGAGCACCGCCACCGTCACCCACAGCCCGTGAGCGAACTCCCCGGTCATGACGCCTCCCCCGCCCGTACGATCCGGGCGGCCCACCACAGGCCCGCGCCCTCCAGAAGTGCGCCCGCCGCAAGACATCCCAGGCCGGCCGGGGTGTGCAGCAGCACGCGCAACGGGTCGGCGCCGAGCGCCCAGCCCATCACCAGACCCACCACCGGAAGCAGCGCGAGCACCACGACCGTCGACCAGGCCCCCGCCAACTGGGCTCGCAGTCCTTCCCGCTGATCCCTCTCCGCCCGCAGCGCTGCCTCCAGGCGGTCCAGCCCGGCGGCAAGGCCCGCTCCACCGTCCACGGCGACCCGCCAGCAGGCCGCGAGCCCCGCCAGGCCGTCCGCCCCCGGCTCACGCGCCGCCCGCCGGAGCGCATCGGGTACATCGCCGCCGAACCGCGCAGCGGCCAGCACAGCGGCCTCCGCGCCTCCCAGGCCACCGGTGGGCCCTGCGGCGGCCAGCAGCGCCTGCAGCGGCTGCTGACCGGCTCGCAGCTCGCCCGCCGCCGCGCCGCACAGCGCGACGACTCCATCGGCCCGCCGCTCCTGTGCCCTCCTCCGCTCCCTGGACCGCAGTCGCCGTCCCACCAGCGGCACCGCCAGCGCACCCCCGATCAGCGGCAACACGGACTCGCCCAGCACGGCGAGCACCACCGCCACCGGCAGACAGAGCCACTCCCCGCGCAGCCCCCTCGCCCACCCGCGAGCCCGCGGCAGCCATCGCTCCCACGGCGGCGCCCCCGGTACCTCGCCGTCCGCCCGGCCGAGATCCGTGAGCAGCAGCCTGGCCCTTCGCAGCCCACGTTCATGACCGACTGTCAGCCAGGCCGCCGTCCCCGCGCACACCGCCGCCGCACACGCGACGAACGACATGAAGGCCGTCGTCACAGCGCACCCCCGATCAGCGACCGCAGCCGCGGCCAGCCCTGCTCGTACGCAAACGCCTCCACGCCCCAGCGCAGCGCGGGCACCGGCACCACCAGCCCCGCGGCGTCCCGCTCCAGCACATGCACCTCGGCGATCCGTCGCCGCCCGCTCCGGTCCCGTACGAGATGGATCACGACCGACAGGGCGGCGGCCAGCTGACTGTGCAGCGCCGCCCGGTCGAGACCCGCCGCCGTCCCGAGGGCCTCCAGGCGCGCGGGGACGTCCGCCGCCGTATTGGCGTGCACGGTCCCGCAGCCGCCTTCGTGCCCCGTGTTCAGAGCGGCGAGCAGTTCGGTGACCTCGGAACCGCGCACCTCTCCGACGACCAGCCGGTCCGGCCGCATCCGCAGCGCCTGCCGGACCAGGTCCCGCAGGGTCACCAGGCCCGCTCCCTCCTGGTTCGCCGGCCGTCCTTCCAGCCGCACCACATGCGGGTGGTCGGGCCTCAACTCCGCCGAATCCTCGGCCAGTACGATCCGTTCGCGCTTCCCGACCAGCCCGAGGAGGGTGGACAGGAGCGTTGTCTTCCCGGTGCCCGTACCTCCACTGATCAGGAACGACAGCCGGGCCTCGATCAGCGCTCGCAGCACCCGTTCCCCGCCCGGCGGTACTGTCCCGGCCGCGGTCAGCTCCGCCGGTGAGAACGCCTTCGTACGCACCACCCGCAGCGACAGACAGGTCGAGCCGACCGCCACCGGCGGCAGCACGGCGTGCATCCGCGTCCCGTCGGGCAGCCGGGCGTCCACCCAGGGTCTGGCGTCGTCCAGCCGCCGCCCGGCCACGGCGGCGAGTCGCTGCGCCAGCCTCCGTACGGACGCGGCGTCGGCGAACGACACAGTGGTGAGCTCAAGGCCGCCGCCTCGGTCCACCCACACCCGGTCGGGTGCGGAGACCAGCACATCCGTCACCGACGGGTCGGCGAGCAATGGCTCCAGCGGCCCCGTCCCCACCAGCTCACACCGCAACTCCTCGGCGGCGCCGAGCACTTCCGTGTCGCCGAGCAGCCGCCCCTGAGCCCGTAACGCCGCCGCCACGCGCGCCGGTGTCGGATCCGCCCCGCTCTCCGCGAGCCGCTGCCGTACGGCATCGAGCAGCCCGCCGGCAGCCGTCGCGGCGGTCATGACGTCACGCTCCCGTCGCCGGCCAACGCCCGCTCCCAGAAGGCCGTACAGAACGCGGCCAGCGGTCCGCGCGAACGGGATCCCGGCGGCGCCCCGCCGTCCTGAGCCTCCGAGAGGCCCGCCTCCAGGGGAAGTTCGCCGGCCAGCGGGAGCCCGAGCGCAGCGGCGATCCACTGCTCGTCCAGCCCGGCCGCATACGGACCGCGGACCACCGCCCGCAGATCCCGCAGCACCATGCCCACCATCGAGGCCACCCGTCCGGCCGCCGCGACGGCCCGCAGCTCGGCGGGGACCACCAACAGCCCCATATCCAGCTGTGCCAGGGCCTCCGCCACGGCCTCGTCGACCCGACGGGGAAGATCCACGACCACAACGCCACCGCGTCTGCGGGCGGCGGCGAGCACCGACCGCATCGCTTCCGGCTGGACCACCACCGAATCTCCACGATCCCAGCTGAGCACCCGCAGCTCATGCAGCCGGGGCAGCGACTCCTCCAGCGCACCGCCCGCGACCCGCCCCTTGGAAGCTGCGAAATCCGGCCACCGTCTGCCCTCCGCCTGCTCTCCCCCGAGCAGCACATCGAGCCCGCCACCGAGCGGATCGCCGTCAATGAGCATCGTGCGCCGACCGGCACGCGCCGCGGTGACGGCCAGGGCACAGGCCAGCGTCGAGGCCCCTGCGCCGCCCCGCCCGCCGATCACGCCGACGGTGAGCGCCGGCCGGCCCACGCCCTCGGCGGCATCCGCGATCCGGTCGACGAGCCAGCTCTCCGCGTCGGGCAGCCGCAGCACACAGTCGGCGCCGATCTCCACCGCCCGCCGCCACACGCCCGGGTCGTCCTGGTCCCGCCCGACGAGCATCACGCCCCGCCTTCGGGTGGCGCCACGGCAGCGAGCCGCCGCGTCGTCCCCGACGAGGACCATCGGCGCGTCCTCCCAGCTCCCCTTCCGCTCCGGCACCGAGTGGTGCACTTCCGGCTCGGCGCCCGCCGCGGCACACAGCCGCAGCAGATCGTCGAGCAGCTCCACATCCTCCGTGAGGATCAGCGGTCCCGCCCGGCGTCCTTCGGCGACCCGCGACCGATCGGATGTCATGGATCCAGCCACGATCTCCGCCCCCTATCCCTGCTTCGATCCGTGATCTGCGAGCGCTTCTCTGCGCGATCTCGCACTGATCCGGTATCTGCGATTCCGGCTTCCGCGAACTTCGCGGCTGGAATCACCGTGCAGTGGAACGGGAAATCGTGTGGATCTTGCTTGAAAACTGTGGACAACTCAGCGGTTGTGGATATCCGGCTCGCTCATACCAGTGACTTCCGGAGAGCGGCGCGTCCGCCACGCACGGTGACGGGTATCAATGGTGCGAGGCCCTCGCACACGGGGCCGTCAGGGGGGAGCACACCTTGATTCAAGACCGAAAACGCGTCCGGACATGCGACGACCCCCGCCGGGGGGGAGAGCGGGGGTCGTCCCCACGGCCGACTCGGGGGGGGAGGAGCCGGACCGGGTTAGCACGGTCGCGAACGATCCGTGACTTCCATGGTGTACCCGAGAGCCTTCTCAGGCAAACCCACGCGCCCGAGCTTACGCCGAATGGTGGGCGCATATGCTCGACCTCGTGGAAAACCACTCCTTGCCGCGTGCAGCAGCCTTCTTCGACCTGGACAAGACGGTCATTGCGAAGTCATCGACGTTGACCTTCAGCAAGTCCTTCTACCAAGGCGGCCTGATCAACCGCCGTGCCGTACTGCGCACCGCATACGTGCAGTTCGTCTTCCTCGCCGGAGGTGCCGATCACGACCAGATGGAGCGAATGCGGGAGTACCTCTCCGCACTCTGCAAGGGCTGGAACGTCCAACAGGTCAAAGAGATCGTCGCCGAGACACTGCACGACCTGATCGACCCGATCATCTACGACGAGGCCGCGTCCCTCATCGAGGATCACCACACCGCAGGACGCGATGTGGTGATCGTCTCCACCTCGGGCGCGGAGGTCGTCGAACCGATCGGCGAGCTGCTCGGCGCCGACCGGGTGGTGGCCACCCGGATGGCCGTCGGCGCCGACGGCTGCTTCACGGGCGAGGTCGAGTACTACGCGTACGGGCCGACCAAGGCCGAGGCGGTCAAGGCACTCGCCGAGTCCGAGGGATACGACCTGTCCCGCTGCTACGCCTACAGCGACTCCATCACCGATGTGCCGATGCTCCAGTCGGTCGGCCACCCCTACGCGGTCAACCCGGACCGTGGGCTGCGGCGCGAGGCGACGGCGCGCGGATGGCCGATTCTCGTCTTCAACCGGCCCGTCCGGCTCAAGCGGCGCCTGCCCGCCTTCTCCATGCCGCCCCGCCCGGCACTGGTCGCGGCAGCAGCGGTGGGCGCGGCGGCCGCGACGGCCGGACTGGTCTGGTACGCCAGCCGACGCCGGCAGACCACACCGGTCTGACCGGCACCCGCCGCTCCCCGGCCCCAACCGTCAACAAGTGACCGTTTCACCCCTATTTGAACCTGAAAGTAAAGAAGTGCAGCCAGGGGTTCCGCATCCCTGTGGACAGGAGTACAAAGGATTCAACGGCCCGCGAGACCAAGGACGTCCGAGAGGACTACCTGTTAACGCATCAGGCCCCACGGACCGAGCATGGACACGGAGCACCCACGCGACGTCGACCCGTCGAATACGGGCCAGCCGCACCAGGTGACGGGCAAAGCACCCGACCTGATGGGCAACATTACGAGGACGCTTGGTAACCCCGTGGACATGCCAGCGGCGGCACCCAACAAGGTGCCGCCGCAACCCTGTTCAGGCCGCGCCGCGCTGAAGCGCCTCGCAGACGGCCGTTGATTCCCTCACACCCAGCTCGACCGCGCGTCCGCAGTGGGTGATCCACGCCGCCATACCGTCCGGGGTTCCCGACAGATAGCCGTCGAACGCCGCCGCGTACGCCGCGCGCCCCAGCTCCGCATGGCCGACCTCCGCCGGGCAGACCGACTTGGGGTCGAGGCCGCTGCCGATCAGCACGACGCGTTCCGCCGCCCGTGCCACCAAGCCGTTGTACGAGCCGAAGGGGCGCAGCGCCAGCAGTTCACCGTGCACCACCGCCGCAGTCACCAGCGCCGGCGCCACACTCGCCGCGATCACCAGCCCCGACAGTCCGTCCAGCCGTCCCGCCACCTCGTCCGCACCCGGCAGCGGAGCCTCGATCAGCGGTCCGGCCACGTCGGCCCCCGGCACCTCGGTGACCGGTTCGCCCGCCAGCCGGGGCCGCCCCACCGTCTCGTCAGGGACACCCGCGCCACCCGCGGCCACCAGATGCAGCCTGGCCAGTACACGCACCGGCGACTGCCCCCAGATGGACAGGAGTTGACCGGCCTCGGCGGTCAGCCTCAACGCCGCGCCGACCGTTCGGGCCTCCGCCTCCGAACCGAAGTCGCTGCGCCGGCGCACCTCTTCGAGTGCCCAGTCGGCGCCGGACAGCGCCGCGGAGCCGCGCGCGGCGCGCAAGGCCGCTTCCGAAGTGACCTCGTTGCTGCGCCGCCTCATCACGCGGTGGCCGTAGACGCGGTCGACGGCCTTACGTACGGAATCCACCGCGTCGGGGACGCCCGGCAGGGAGGCCAGCGCGGCCAAGGGGTCCTCGGGCCGAGGCGCGAAGGAGCCGTCAGAGACAGTCGTACTCATAAGTAGGGAGGCTACGCGCCCACGGCGCGCGCCCCACCTTGGAGTGGTCTTCCTCACGCAATCCCATCACTTTGAGCAAGTATTCCACTACCCTATGTGAACATGAAGATCGCTTTCGTGGGCAAGGGCGGTAGCGGCAAAACGACGCTGTCCTCGCTCTTCATCCGCCATCTGACCGCCAATGAGGCCCCCGTCATCGCGGTGGACGCCGACATCAACCAGCATCTGGGCGCCGCGCTCGGCCTCGACGAGGCGCAGGCCGCCGCGCTGCCGGCGATGGGTGCGCACCTCCCGCTGATCAAGGACTACCTGCGGGGCAACAACCCGCGGATCGCCTCCGCCGAGGCGATGATCAAGACCACTCCGCCGGGCGAGGGATCCCGGCTGCTCCGGGTCCGCGAGGACAATCCGGTGTACGAGGCCTGCGCCCGCCCCCTCCAGCTCGACGACGGTGAGATCCGGCTGATGGCCACCGGTCCCTTCACCGAGTCCGATCTCGGGGTGGCCTGCTACCACTCCAAGGTGGGCGCGGTCGAGCTGTGCCTCAACCATCTGGTCGACGGCCCCGACGAGTATGTGGTCGTCGATATGACGGCGGGCTCGGATTCCTTCGCCTCGGGGATGTTCACCCGGTTCGACATGACGTTCCTGGTGGCCGAGCCCACTCGCAAGGGCGTGTCCGTCTACCGCCAGTACAAGGAGTACGCACGGGACTTCGGCGTCTCGCTGAAGGTCGTCGGCAACAAGGTCCAGGGCCAGGACGACCTGGACTTCCTCCGCGAGGAGGTGGGTGACGACCTGCTCGTCACCGTGGGCCACTCGGACTGGGTCCGCAGGATGGAGAAGGGCCGTCCGTCCCGCTTCGAACTCCTGGAGGCGGACAACCGCTGCGCGCTGCAGACGCTCCAGGACGCGGCGGAGGACTCGTACGAGCGCCGCGACTGGGAGCGGTACATGCAGCAGATGGTCCACTTCCATCTCCGGAACGCGGAGAGCTGGGGCAATGCGAAGACGGGCGTCGACCTGGCGGCGCAGATCGACCCCGCCTTCGTCCTCAGCGAAGAACTCGCCGTACCGCAACCGTCCTGACGTAAGGCCCCGGCCTCGCCGTCGGGCAGCGGGAATCCGCCTCAGCTGACCGGCCTCAGCCTCGCCCCCGCGAGGCCGCGGCCGGTGCTGTCAGTGCTTTTCGGGGTGGGCCGCCGGGTGGCCCGACGGGCTCGCGGAAGAGTTCGGGCCGGCTTGCGCGGTGCCCGTGTACTGCGCCCAGCCGCCCTTGGGCGCCTGGCCGATGTCGAGTCCACGCAGCTTTTCCAGCATCACCGGGTCCTGCACGTCCAGCCAGTCGGCGAGCTGACGGAACGACACGCACCGCACCTCCTTCTGGACGCAGACCCTCTTGATCGTCTCCTCGATGGCGCGCATGTACGTGCCGCCGTTCCAGGATTCGAAGTGGTTGCCGATGATCAGCGGGGCGCGGTTCTTCTTGTACGAGCGGTCGAAGGCCTGGAGCAGGCCGTCACGCATCTGATTGCCCCAGAACGTGTGCTGGGACGGATCACCCTTGACTGTTCCCGACTGGTTGAACATGAAGTTGTAGTCCATCGAGAGCGTCTCGAAATCGCGGCCCGGCACCGGCACCAGCTGCAGCGGGAGGTCCCACAGGCCCTCCTTCTTCTTCGGCCAGACCTGGTCGCCGACGCCGCTGGAGTCGTAGCGGAACCCCATCGTCCGCGCGGCCAGCATCATGTTCTTCTGCCCTTCCAGGCAGGGCGTGCGGGCGCCGATCATTTCCTTGTCGTAGTCGAACGGCAGCGGGGCCTCGTTCTTCAGCCCGGCATTCGTCTTCCAGCCCTTCACAAAGGACTTGGCCTGGTTGATCTCGCTCTTCCACTCGTCGACGGACCAGGTACCGACGCCCCCGTCCGCGCCGCAGAAGTGGCCGTTGAAGTGGGTGCCGATCTCATTGCCCTCATTCCAGGCGCCACGCAGTTCCCGCAGCGTGTCCTTGATTCCCTGGGTGTCGTTGAAGCCGATGTCCGAGCTGCCGGCCTCGTGCTGGGGCGGGTCGTACAGCGCCGCCTTCTCCTCGGGAAGCAGATATACGCCGCTCAGGAAGTACGTCATGGTCGTCTTGTACTTCTTGGCCACGCCGCGGAAGTGGGAGAAGAGCTTCTGGCTGTCCTCGCCGGCGCCGTCCCAGGAGAACACCACGAACTGCGGGGGCCGCTGACCCGGCTTCAGGCGCTGCGGCCTGGCCAAATTGGGCTGGGCGCCGGTGAACGCGGTCGAGCCGTCGCCGATGAGCCGCATGACGCTCTTGGGGGCTCCGGGCCCCTTCTTGGCTCCGGGGTCGCCCTTCTGGACGCCCCCCTTGCCTCCTGACGCACCGGAACATCCGGCAAGACCGACGGCAAACGCCATGACGGCGGCACCGAAGGCGACTCTCTTTGTGGCGGCCAGCATCCGCCCACCTCTTCCTTCAGGTTTCAGTACCGGGGTGCCGAGCGGCGACGTACCGGCACGGCGCCGAGCGCCGACAACGTCGCACTGCGAAGGAAGAGGAGGAGAGGCGACAAGCCGTACAAAATCACTATTCACCAGACCGAGTGAAGCTCTGCCCCATATGCCCGGAAAATCACATCCTGGCCTTTACTCTCCATTACGATCTGTTTACCGAGAGTTGAGTTACGCATCCCGCCGCTGCATGCCGTCCCACGGCCGCGACCCCACGTTCCGCGACCGCGCTGCCCCGGAAAAGACGGGAAAAAAAATATGCCTGCCTGCGTCCCCACTCACACCGATCACACTTCTCACACCACCCGCGCCAAAGCCGCATCCCGCTTCTCACGCTTCCGGCGGCCACACAGCCCACCTCCGGGCGGCAGCGGGTTCCGGATCGCGGGAGCCGATCTGTCCGCTTCGATCTCCGTCTTCCTGATCGCGCTGCCTCTTTCCCTGGGCATCGCGCTCGCCACCGGCGCACCGCTCCAGGCGGGCCTGGTGGCCGCCGCGGTCGGCGGCCTGGTCGTCGGCCGACTGGGCGGGGCGCCGCTCCAGGTCAGTGGCCCCGCGGCCGGTCTCACCGTCGTCACGGCCGACCTCATCCAGCTGTACGGCTGGCGCACCACCTGCGCCCTCACCATCTGCGCCGGCCTCGCTCAACTCGCACTCGCGGCGTTGCGAGTGGCCCGCTCGGCGCTCGCCGTCAGCCCGGCGATCGTGCACGGCATGCTCGCCGGCATCGGCGTCACGATCGCCCTCGCCCAACTCCATATCGTTCTCGGCGGCACGCCGCAGAGCTCTGCCGTCAACAATGTGCGCGGCCTGCCCGCCCAGTTGGCCAACCTGCACCCGGGCGCTCTCACGGTGAGCGCCGTGACGATCGCGGTGCTGCTCGCCTGGCCACGGATTCCCGGCCGCGCGGGCCGGATCGTACGCAAACTCCCGGCCACGCTGGCCGGGGTGGCCGTCGCGACCGCCGTGGCGGTCGTCGCCGGAATGAATCCCGCGCGGGTCGACCTGCCCTCCTGGCGCAGCCATGCGATGCCCGAGCTGCCCGAAGGACCGATGCTCGGACTGCTCGCCGCCGTGCTCACCGTCACCCTGGTCGCCAGCGTCGAATCGCTGCTCTCCGCCGTCGCGGTGGACAAGCTGGTGGCCGCGAGGAAGGAGCCTCGCGTCCAGATCCCACGGGCCCGTCTCGACCGGGAACTGGCGGGGCAGGGCGCGGGGAATGTCGTCTCCGGTGCGCTCGGGGGGCTGCCCATCACCGGGGTCGCCGTACGCAGCGCCGCCAATGTGTCCGCGGGCGGCGTGAGCCGGCACTCGACGATGCTGCACGGTCTGTGGGTCGCAATCGCGGCCCTGCTGCTGGTGCCCGTGCTCGATCTGATCCCCCTGGCGGCCCTGGCCGCGCTGGTGATGGTCGTCGGCGTCCAGATGGTGAACCTCGTGCATCTGCGCAGCGTGCAGCGGAACCGCGAAATGCTGGTGTACGCGGTGACGGTCACCGCCGTGGTGTTCACCGGCGTGCTGGAAGGTGTCGTCCTCGGGATCGCGATGGCGGTCGCGGTCGCGCTGCACCGGCTGACCAGGACGCGCATCACCGTGGAGGAGGAGGACGGGGTCCATCGTGTCCGGGCCCGCGGTCAGTTGACGTTCCTCGCCGTGCCGAGGCTCAGCCGGATACTGCATCAGGTGCCGCAGGACGCCGACTGTGTCGTCGAGCTGGACGGGTCCTTCATGGATCACGCGGCGTACGAGGCCCTGCACGACTGGCAGATCGCGCATATCGCCCAGGGCGGTACGGCCGAGTTCACCGGCCGGGCGGGCGGCCGGATCGCCGAGCCTGCCGACGAGTCGCATGCCTGCTGCCGGCCCTGGACGCCGTGGCGTAACCACCACTGCGGCGAACACCCCGCCGCGGAGTATGCGGACCGCGGTCGGTCCGGAGCCATGGAGTCCGGATCCGGACCACCAGGATCCCGGCCGTCAGGCCCGGGATCATCGGGCGCCGGATCTTCGGGCACGGGGCAGCCAGGCACAGGGCCGTCAGGCGCCGGCCCGACCGACGGCGCGCACGCCCACGGCACGCACCCCGACGGCTGGGAGTCCTGCGGCTGGGAGTCGGGTGGCTCGCAGTCGGACGGCGGTCAGCCGGGCTCAGGACCGGGGGCCGGCGGAGCGGGCCGTACGTCGAGCAGTCGCCAACTGGCCAGCGGGCTCAGCTCTTTCCAGCGCAACACGGCTCCGCTGGTGCGCGGTGAGCTGGCGCGGCTGGCCCGCGAAGGTCAGCGGCCCTCGCAGCTCTTCCTCACCTGCGCCGACTCCCGGCTGGTCACGAGCATGATCACATCCAGCGGACCGGGCGATCTCTTCACCGTACGCAATGTCGGCAATCTGGTGCCGCTGCCGGAAGCGGACGGCGCGGACGACTCGGTGGCCGCGGCGATCGAGTACGCCGTCGAGGTCCTTCAGGTGGAGTCCATCACCATCTGCGGGCATTCGGGATGCGGGGCGATGCAGGCCCTGCTGAACACACCCGCCCTCCTGAACACACCCGCCGATCCGGACGAGCCCCAGACACCGTTGCGGCGCTGGCTGCGGCACGGGCTGCCCAGCCTGGAGCGGATGAGGAGCAGGCACCACTCCTGGGCCAGGATCGCCGGGCGGCTACCCGCCGACGCGGTGGAGCAGCTCTGTCTGACCAATGTGGTCCAGCAGTTGGAGCATCTGCGGGCCCACGACGCGGTGGCACGCGGGCTCGCCGAGGGCCGGCTCGAACTGCACGGGATGTACTTCCATGTCGGCGAGGCCCAGGCGTATCTGCTGGCGGGCGGCGTCGCGCCCGGCCACGGGGGCGGCGACGAGGAGGTGTTCAACCGGGTGGCCCCGACCTCGCTCGCGGCGTCGCGTGCCTGAACCATCCCCGTACCGCATCCGTGAGAGTGTGTGGCCCCCTTCCCCACTGCCCCGGGGAGGAGGGCCATTTCTCCGGAGCGCACGGATCACTCCGTCCGGAGCATGCCCGCACAGGTCTAAACCAATTTCCGGCTGGCCCTTGTCACCCGGGCATCCGCCTGATGAGCTAGGCCCGGGACACATAGGACGCCCCTGGGAAAGGGAGATGTCGTGAGCAACGAAAGCCTGGCCAACCTGCTCAAGGAGGAGCGGCGGTTCGCACCGCCGGTCGAGCTGGCCGCGCACGCCAATGTGACGGCGGAGGCGTACGAGCGGGCCGAGGCGGACAGGCTTGGCTTCTGGGCCGAGCAGGCGAGGCGACTCACCTGGGTCACCGAGCCGACCGAGACACTGGACTGGTCGAACCCACCCTTCGCGAAGTGGTTCGCGGACGGTGAGCTGAATGTCGCCTACAACTGTGTCGACCGTCATGTGGAGGCCGGCCACGGCGACCGCGTGGCGATCCACTTCGAGGGCGAGCCCGGCGACAGCCGTGCGATCACCTACGCGGAGCTGAAGGACGAGGTCTCCCGCGCCGCGAACGCGCTGACCGAACTGGGCGTGCGCAAGGGCGACCGGGTCGCCGTATACCTGCCGATGATCCCCGAGGCCGCGGTCGCCATGCTGGCCTGCGCCCGGATCGGAGCCGCGCACTCCGTGGTGTTCGGCGGCTTCTCCGCCGACGCGGTCGCCTCCCGTATCCAGGACGCGGACGCCAAGCTGGTCATCACCTCGGACGGCGGCTACCGCCGTGGCAAGCCGTCCGCGCTCAAGCCGGCGATCGACGAGGCCGTGGCCAAGTGCCCGCAGGTCGAGCACGTGCTGGTGGTCCGCCGTACCGGCCAGGACACCGCCTTCGACGACTCCCGGGACGTCTGGTGGCACGACATCGTGGGCCGGCAGTCGCCGGAGCACACCCCCGAGGCGTTCGACGCCGAGCACCCGCTCTTCATCCTCTACACCTCGGGGACCACGGGTAAGCCGAAGGGCATCCTGCACACCTCGGGCGGCTATCTCACCCAGACGGCCTACACCCATCACGCCGTCTTCGACCTCAAGCCCGAGTCGGACGTGTACTGGTGCACGGCCGACATCGGCTGGGTGACCGGCCACTCGTACATCGTGTACGGGCCGCTGGCCAACGGCGCCACCCAGGTCATGTACGAGGGCACCCCCGACACGCCCCATCAGGGCCGCTTCTGGGAGATCATCCAGAAATACGGGGTGACGATCCTCTACACCGCGCCCACCGCGATCCGTACGTTCATGAAGTGGGGGGACGACATCCCCGCCAAGTTCGACCTGAGCTCATTGCGTGTGCTGGGCTCGGTCGGCGAGCCGATCAACCCCGAAGCCTGGATCTGGTACCGCGAGCACATCGGCGCGGGCAAGACACCCATCGTGGACACCTGGTGGCAGACCGAGACCGGCGCCATGATGATCTCCCCGCTGCCGGGCGTCACCGAGACCAAGCCGGGCTCCGCCCAGCGGGCCCTGCCCGGAATCTCCGCGACCGTCGTCGACGACGAGGCCCGCGAGGTCCCCAACGGGGGCGGCGGCTATCTCGTCCTGACCGCGCCGTGGCCATCGATGCTGCGCACCATCTGGGGCGATGACCAGCGGTTCATCGACACCTACTGGTCACGCTTCGAAGGCAAGTACTTCGCCGGCGACGGCGCCAAGAAGGACGACGACGGGGACATCTGGCTGCTGGGCCGGGTGGACGACGTCATGCTGGTCTCCGGCCACAACATCTCCACCACCGAGGTCGAATCCGCCCTCGTCTCGCACCCCAAGGTGGCGGAGGCGGCCGTCGTCGGCGCCGCCGACGAGACCACCGGCCAGGCCATCGTCGCCTTCGTCATCCTGCGTGGCACCGCCACCGAGGACGCGGGCCTCGTGGCCGAGCTGCGCAACCACGTGGGCACCACGCTCGGCCCGATCGCCAAGCCCAAGCGGGTCCTCCCGGTCGCGGAGCTGCCGAAGACCCGTTCCGGCAAGATCATGCGGCGCCTTCTGCGCGACATCGCGGAAAACCGTCAGCTCGGTGACGTCACGACGCTCACGGACTCCTCCGTCATGGACCTCATCCAGAGCCAGCTTCCCGCAGCCGCCTCCGAGGACTGAGCGGCACCCGCACACCCACAGCGGGACGCTCGGAAGTGTGTGCCGGGCGTCCCGCTCTGCGTTGCCCCGCGCGCCCCGGGTAAAGTAGGCGCCCCGTCAACAACACAACAAGGGATTCTGGGTGCGCCGGGAAGTCTGGTCGGCATGTGCTTCGTCATGTCCGCCGAACCGACCCGGAGGTCCCACCCGTGGCCGCGCCCAGCCCCACCCCTCGTAAGTTCCTCGGACGCCTCCCGCTGCCCGAGCGGAACTACCTCGCGGACGCGCTGCGCACCGAGACCGTCGGCGGCGTACTGCTGCTCGTCGCCGCCGTCGCCGCACTGATCTGGGCGAACACCCCGCTGAGCGGCGGCTACGACTCCGTACGCGCATTCCACTTCGGACCCGCCGCCGTCGGCCTCGATCTCTCCGTCGAGCACTGGGCGGCCGAGGGCCTGCTCGCCGTCTTCTTCTTCGTCGCCGGCGTCGAACTCAAGCGCGAGCTGGTGGCGGGGGAGCTGCGTGACCCCAGGGCCGCCGCGCTTCCCGTCATCGCCGCGCTCTCCGGCATGATCATGCCCGCGCTGGTATATGTGCTGGTCAACGGGGTCAGCGGCGGTTCGCTCAGCGGTTGGGCCGTCCCCACCGCCACCGATATCGCGTTCGCGCTCGCCGTCCTCGCGGTCATCGGCACCTCGCTGCCCTCCGCGCTTCGCGCCTTCCTCCTGACCCTCGCCGTGGTCGACGACCTCTTCGCGATCCTGATCATCGCCGTCTTCTTCACCAGCGAACTGAACTTCGCGGCGCTCGGCGGTGCGGTCGTCGGTCTCGTCGTCTTCTGGGTGCTGCTGAGGAAGGGCGTACACGGCTGGTACGTGTACGTCCCGCTGGCCCTGGTCATCTGGGGCCTGATGTACAACAGCGGCGTCCACGCCACCATCGCCGGAGTCGCGATGGGCCTGATGCTGCGCTGCACCCGGCGCGAGGGCGAGGAGCACTCCCCCGGCGAGCACATCGAGCATCTGGTGCGCCCGCTCTCGGCCGGTCTGGCCGTGCCACTGTTCGCGCTGTTCTCGGCCGGCGTCTCGCTGTCCGGAGGCGCGCTCCGCGATGTCTTCACCCAGCCCGAGACCCTGGGGGTCGTCCTGGGGCTGGTGGTCGGCAAGGCGGTCGGCATCTTCGGCGGTACGTGGCTGGCCGCACGCTTCACCAAGGCCGAGCTGAACGAGGACCTGGCCTGGCCCGATGTCTTCGCAGTCGCCGCACTCGCCGGAATCGGCTTCACGGTCTCGCTGCTCATCGGCGAGCTGGCGTTCTCGACGGACCCGGTCCTCACCGACGAGGTGAAGGCCGCGGTGCTGACGGGCTCCGTGATCGCCGCCGTGATCGCCGGCATTCTGCTGAAGCTGCGGGTCCGCACCTACCGCGCGCTGTACGAGGCCGAGGAGCGCGACGAGGACCAGGACGGCATCCCTGACATCTATGAACAGGACGATCCGGGGTATCACCTGCGCATGGCCGCGCTCTACGAGGCGAAGGCCGAGGAACACCGTCGGCTGGCGGAACACGCGGGGGCAACGCGCGAGGACGGCGACAGTCCGGCATGATCTGACAACGGATCCGTATCTGGCAACGGATTCGTGGACGAGAAGAGCGAGAAGAGGGAGTCACCGATGAGCGACCCCGGCAAGCAAGTCGCCGACACTGTCCGGACCGGCACCGTGATCGAAGTCGTCAGCGCCGACCGCAGCATCGGTCAGCTGGTCGCCTCGGCGACCGCCGAGATGTCCGCGCTGATGCACGACGAGATCGCCCTGGCCAAGGCCGAGATCCGACAGGACGTCAAGCGCGGGGCGATCGGCGGCGGCGCCATCACCATCGCGGGAGTGTTCGCCCTGTTCTCCCTGCCGGTGCTGAGCTTCGCCGCCGCGTACGGGATCCACAATCTGGGCCTCGCCCTCGTCTGGTCGTTCCTGATCGTGGGCGGAGCGTTTCTGGTGCTCGCCGGGCTGCTCGCCGGGCTCGCCATACTGAAGTTCAAGAAGGTCAAGCCACCGGAGAAGTCCATCGCCTCGGCCAAGGAGACGGCAGCCGTACTGCAGAACGTGAAGCCCCACCCCCGCGAGGTCGGGGCGCGCAACAAGTCTGTGGCACGCTCGTCTGCATGACCGCCCCTGATTCCGACCCCGGCAAGACCGCTGGCAAGACCTCTGGTTCGACCCCCGGCAGGACCCCTGGCAGGACCCCCGGCTCGACTCCTGGTGCGCCGCCGTCCTCCGCCGTACGTCTTGATGGTCCCTGGACCCACCGCGACGTGGCGGCCAATGGTGCGCGCTTCCATATCGCCGAGATGGGCGACGGACCGCTGGTGTTGCTGCTCCATGGCTTCCCGCAGTTCTGGTGGACCTGGCGGCATCAGCTGACGGCCCTCGCGGACGCCGGTTACCGCGCCGTGGCCATGGATCTCCGGGGTGTGGGCGGCAGCGACCGTACGCCGCGGGGTTACGACCCCGCCAACCTGGCCCTCGACATCACCGGGGTGGTTCGCTCCCTCGGTGAGCCCGACGCCGCGCTCGTCGGCCATGACCTGGGCGGCTACCTCGCCTGGACCGCGGCGGTGATGCGGCCCAAGCTGGTGCGCCGGCTCGCGGTGTCCTCCATGCCGCACCCGCGCCGCTGGCGCTCGGCGATGCTCTCCGACTTCGCGCAGAGCCGGGCCGGCTCGTACATCTGGGGCTTTCAGCGGCCGTGGCTGCCGGAACGTCAACTCGTGGCGGACGACGCGGCGCTGGTGGGGCAGCTGATCCGGGACTGGTCCGGGCCGCGCCCGCCCGACGACGAGGCGATCGAGATCTACCGGCGTGCGATGACGATCCCGTCGACGGCGCACTGCTCGATCGAGCCGTACCGCTGGATGGTGCGGTCGATGGCGCGTCCTGACGGCATCCAGTTCAACCGGCGGATGAAGCGGCCGGTGCGGGTGCCGACGCTGCAGCTGCACGGCTCGCTCGATCCGGCGATGCGGACGCGCAGCACGGCGGGGTCCGCCGAGTATGTGGAAGCGCCCTACCGTTGGCGGCTGTTCGATGGTCTGGGGCACTTCCCGCACGAGGAGGACCCGGCGGCGTTCTCCGCGGAGCTCATCAACTGGCTCAAGGACCCGGAGCCCGACCGCTGACCGCTGAGCGTGACCACGCCCTGAACGCACCCCGCTTGGATCGCTGACCGCACCCGGTAGAACCGCTGCCCCGATCGGCTGATCCCGACCGCTGTCACCGGCACGCGTGGCCGCCCCGTGAACGCTTGTCCTACGAACAGCCAATTGCCTGCCGCATAGGCCAATTGGCCGTCTTCCGCGCGATTACCGACCATGGGGCACGGGCAGACGTCGGGGTATGGGCTGGACGCACGACTACGGTGACGCACCACGCAACCGCCGCTCGGCCTCTGTGCCGATCACCCACGAGAGGGGTGGACCGGAACATCAGGGCCATGATCCCCGGCTCGGTATTTCCCTCATTCTCCGCCGCAGGGCCCGCTGGGTCTCGGCCCGGCTGCGCCATCAACGCACCTAGAAGCTAGGGCCTGCCCGGTCGGACAAGACCCGGTCGGACAAGCTGGTCGGACAAGACCGGGTTGGACAGGACGCGAGGCCAGGGTCGAAACCCCTGGCCTCGGCCCTCGCTTCCCGTCATTCCCCGGCCCCCGTTCCGTGGCCGGAAACACCCGCTTACAGCGCGCACTGCTGGCTGTCGACCTCCTGGTTGGCGGTCCGGCCGAGCGCGATGTCGTCGCGAATCTCGTCGGCCGTCAGGGCATAACCGGTCTGCTGGTCGTCGAGCGACCTGGCGAAGATGACTCCGTACACCTTGCCCTCGGGAGTGAGGAGCGGGCCTCCGGAGTTGCCCTGCCGTACGGTCGCGAAGAGCGAGTACACATCGCGCTGGACCTCGCCGCGGCGGTAGATGTCGGGGCCGTTGGCGTCGATACGGCCCCGGACCCGCGCGGAGCGTACGTCGTACGCGCCGTTCTCCGGGAAGCCCGCGACGATCGCGCTGTCGCCGCTCTCGGCGTCCGACTCGGTGAACTGGAGCGGGGTCGCCCGAAGGTCCGGCACGTCCAGTACGGCGATGTCGCGCCGCCAGTCGTAGAGGACGACCTTGGCGTCGTACAGCCGCCCCTTGCCGCCTATCTGGACCGTGGGCTCCTCCACGCCGCCGACCACATGCGCGTTGGTCATCACCCGGCGGTCGTCGAAGACGAAACCGGACCCTTCGAGGACCTTGCCACAGCTGGGGGCCGTACCGACCACCTTGACGATGGACTGCTGGGCACGGGCCGCGACCGGACTGCCCGCGAGCGCCGGGTCGGGCGGCTGGACATCGGTGATCGGCTCATTGGCGAACGGGCTGAAGACTTGCGGGAGACCGTTCTGGGCGAGCACGGACGAGAAGTCCGTGAACCATGACGACGCCTGAGTGGGCAGCACCCGGGAGACCCCGAGCAGCACCTTGGAGCTGCGGACCTCCTTGCCGAGCGTCGGCAGCGAGGTCCCGGCGAGCGCGGAGCCGATCAGCCAGGCCACCAGCAGCATGGCCACGACATTGACCAGCGCCCCGCCGGTGGCGTCCAGGGCGCGGGCGGGCGACCACGTGATGTAGCGGCGGAGCTTACTGCCGAGGTGGGTGGTGAAGGCCTGGCCGACCGAGGCGCAGACGATCACTATGACGACCGCGACGACAGCGGCCGTGGTGGAGACCTCCGAGCCGCGGGTGAGCTTGGCCCACACCACGGGAAGCAGATAGACCGCGACGAGACCGCCGCCGAGGAAGCCGATCACCGACAGGATGCCGACGACGAAACCCTGGCGGTAACCGATGATCGCGAACCACACGGCGGCGACCAGCAGCAGGATGTCCAGCACGTTCACCGTCAGTAGCCTCGCTCGCCTCGCAGATCCGGCCGCCCCGCCTGGCCGGCGGCACGGGGGCTCCAGGGGCACGGGAGCCCCCGCGACCCGCGGCGGAGCCGCAATTGTCACAGCCCCCGCAAGGGCACAGCACTGGGTCAGCCTGTCATGCGCGCCAGTCGAGCGGGACCTGCTTGGAGCGGTCCCACGGCAGCTCCCAGCCCGCGAAATGCAAGATCCGGTCGATCACTCCGGCGGTAAAACCCCAGACCAGGGCAGATGCGACAAGAAAGGCCGGCCCGTGATGACCGCTGGGGTGCATGGCGGTCGCACGGTTGGCCGGATCCGTGAGATCCGCCACGGGCGCGGTGAAGACCCGGGCCGTCTCCGCGGGGTCGACGACCCCGACGGGGGTGGGTCTGCGCCACCAGCCGAGGACGGGCGTCACCACGAAGCCGCTCACCGGGATGTAGAGCTTGGGGAGCACGCCGAAGAGCTGGACCCCCGAGGGATCGAGACCGGTCTCCTCCTCGGCCTCGCGCAGCGCCGCCCGCAGCGGTCCCGTGGTGGCCGGATCCCCGTCCGCGGGATCGAGGGCGCCGCCGGGGAACGAGGGCTGTCCCGGATGCGAGCGCAGGCTGCTGGCCCGCTCCATGAGCAGTAGCTCCGGCCCCTGATCGCCTTCGCCGAAGAGGACGAGCACGGCCGACTGCCGCCCGCTGCCGCTCTTCGGCGGCAGAAAGCGGCTGAGCTGCTCGGGCGCCACGGTCTGTGCGGCGCGCGCGACGGGCGCGAGCCAGTCCGGCAGCCCGTCGGTGGTGACGGCGATCCCGGTCATCGGGTCGTCGCAGGTCTCTTCCGTACGTGTCATAGGCACCCCTGTCGTTGCTACGCCGGCCGCCGGCCGGATCGTTCCGCCCTGCTGTCTCATACGGGGCCCGGTGCGGCGCCCAGCAGCGGGGCCGGCTTGCCCGGGTAGTCGGCGGGCGGGTTCAGCCGCTGGCCCGGATAGCCGCCCAGCTCGTACTTGAGGAGCTTCTTCGCCTTCTCGGGGTCCGTCTCACCCTCGCCGTACGAGGGGCAGAGGTGCGCGATCTGACAGGCGCCGCAGGCCGGCTTGCGGGAGTGGCACACCCGGCGGCCGTGGAAGATCACGCGGTGCGACAGCATCGTCCACTCGCTCTTGGGGAAGATCGCGGCGATCTCCGCCTCGATCTTCTCGGGGTCCTCCTGCTCGGTCCACTTCCAGCGACGGACCAGCCGGCCGAAGTGCGTGTCGACCGTCAGACCGGGGACACCGAAGGCATTGCCGAGGACCACGTTCGCCGTCTTGCGGCCCACGCCGGGCAGCGTCACCAGATCCTCCAGCCGGCCGGGGACCTCGCCGCCGAAGCGATCACGGAGGGCGATGGACAGGCCGATGAGGGACCGCGTCTTGGCGCGGAAGAAACCGGTGGGCCGGATCACTTCCTCCAGCTCCTCCGGCACGGCCGCGGCCATGTCCTCGGGCGTGGGGTACTTCGCGAAGAGAGCCGGCGTGGTCTGGTTGACCCGGAGATCGGTCGTCTGGGCGGACAGGACCGTGGCGACCAGCAGCTCGAACGGGTTCCGGAAATCCAGCTCGGGATGGGCGTACGGATAGAGGTCGGCCAGCTCGCGGTTTATCCGGCGGGCGCGGCGGACCATCGCCAGTCTCGATTCCGGTTTGGGGCCGGATTTGCGCGCGCCCTTGCTGTCGGCCCCGGACGCGGACGTGCCGTCGCCCTGGGACGCGGATGTGCTGTCAGCCTCGGGCTTCACCTTCGACGCTGACCCTTTTGCGGCTTTTTTCGGTTTCGCCGAAGGCTGTTCGCCCACAGCGGAATTACGCTCCGCGGACACTCTTCCAGCCCCCTTGGCCTGTGCTGTCACCGGCGAGTTGGACACCCAGCCAGCCTAAAGCCCTGCAGTGACATCCGCCCCGGCCACGGCCGATCACCACCCGAATCGGCCCCCTGGGCACGGTGGGGTACACCCGTACGTCAAACTTGTGACTGATCGCACGGTTTCGAACAAGCGGAATTCGGCACAGGGCGTAAAAGCCCAGGATGCCGAGCCACCCGAGAAGAAGCAGCACGTACGGCATCATGGGGACCACGGTCCCGGGCAGGTGGGGACCACGGTTCCCTGAGCAGGTCGACAAGGAGAGAACACGTGGACGACGTTCTGCGGCGTGCCCCGCTCTTCGCGGCGCTCGATGACGAGCAGGCAGCGGAGCTCCGCGCCTCGATGAGTGAAGCGACGCTCGCCCGCGGCGATGCGCTTTTCCACGAGGGCGACCCCGGCGACCGCCTCTACGTGGTCACGGAGGGCAAGGTCAAGCTTCACCGCACCTCCCCCGACGGCCGCGAGAACATGCTGGCCGTGCTCGGCCCCGGCGAGCTGATCGGCGAGCTGTCCCTCTTCGACCCGGGCCCGCGCACCGCCACCGCGAGCGCGCTCACCGAGGTCAAGCTCCTCGGTTTGGGCCACGGCGACCTTCAGCCCTGGCTGAACGCCCGCCCGGAAGTGGCCACGGCTCTGCTGCGCGCCGTCGCCCGACGGCTGCGCAAGACCAATGACCAGATGTCCGACCTGGTCTTCTCCGATGTCCCCGGCCGCGTGGCCCGTGCGCTCCTCGACCTGTCGCGCCGGTTCGGCGTGCAGTCGGAGGAGGGCATCCATGTCGTCCACGACCTGACCCAGGAAGAGCTGGCCCAGCTGGTCGGCGCCTCCCGCGAGACGGTCAACAAGGCGCTCGCCGACTTCGCGCAGCGCGGCTGGCTGCGGCTTGAGGCGCGTGCGGTGATCCTGCTGGACGTGGAGCGCCTCGCGAAGCGCTCGCGCTGACCGTCCGGTCGTCCGACCGACCGGACGGCCGGACGCCCCTCACCGATGACGGGCCGGCCCGAGGACCGGCCGGCCCGGTCCGGCGAGCAATGCCGGTCGGGAGAGTAATGCCGGCCCGGTGACCGATGGAGGCCCGGTGACCGATGCTGTCGCCGGGCCGGGGTGCCCGCCCGGCGTCCCGGGCACTCAGATCAGGCCGTGTTCCCTCAGGTATTCGAGCTGGGCGCGTACCGACAGCTCGGCCGCCGGCCACAGCGACCTGTCCACGCCCGCGTACACCCGAGCCACCACCTCGGACGGCGTGCGGAAGCCGTTCTCGACCGCCGTCTCGACCTGGGCGAGCCGACTGGCGCGATGGGCAAGATAGAACTCGACCGCGCCTTGGGCGTCGTCCAGTACGGGACCGTGGCCCGGCAGCACCGTATCGACACCGTCATCGACCGTGAGCGAGCGCAGTCGGCGGAGCGAGTCGAGGTAGTCGCCGAGCCGGCCGTCCGGGTGCGCGACGAGCGTCGTACCGCGGCCGAGGATCGTATCGCCGGTCAGCACCGCGCGGTCGGCGGGCAGATGGAAGCAGAGCGAGTCCGCGGTGTGGCCCGGGGTGGGCACGACGCGCATCTCGAGACCGCCGGTGGTGATGACGTTCCCGGCCGCCAGCCCCTCGTCCCCGAGGCGCAGCGCCGGGTCCAGGGCCCGGACAGGGGTGCGGGTCAGCGCGGCGAAGCGCGCCGCGCCCTCCGCGTGGTCCGGATGGCCATGGGTGAGGAGGGTCAGCGCGACCCGCTTCCCCGCCTTCTCCGCGGTGGTGATGACGGCCTTGAGGTGCATGTCGTCGAGCGGGCCCGGGTCGATGACGACCGCCAGCTCCGAGTCCGGCTCCGAGACGATCCACGTGTTGGTGCCGTCAAGGGTCATCGCGGACGCGTTCGGGGCCAGGACATTGATGGCGCGTGCGGTGGCGGGGCCGGACAGCGCCCCGCCGCGCGGCTGGCCGGGAAGAGCGGCGGCGTCGGTCATCGGGGCCCCTTCTCGACACGGCCCACGCGGCTCACGGGGTCGGCAGGGTCGACGGGGTCGGCAGGGTCGACGGGGTCGACGCGCTTGGTGAACTCGTCATGCCCCGGCCAGCTGAGCACCAGTTCCCCGCCCTCCAGCCGGGCAGTGGCCAGGACGGGCGTCAGATCGCAGCCGCCCGCGCCGGCGAGCGCCTCGGCGGCCGTCCCGTACGAACGGAGCTGACGCAGGGTCGAGACGGTCGGCGGCATCATCAGCAGCTCACCCCTGTCGTACGCCTCCGTCGCCTCGGCCGGGCTGATCCACACCGTACGGTCGGCCTCGGTCGAAGCGTTCCTGGTGCGCTGGCCGGTCGGCAGCGCGGCCACGAAGAACCAGGTGTCGTAGCGGCGCGGTTCGAACTCCGGGGTGATCCAGCGGGCCCACGCACCGAGCAGATCGCTGCGCAGCACCAGCCCGCGCCGGTCCAGGAAGTCCGCGAAGGACAGCTCGCGGTCGACGAGAGCGGCGCGGTCGGCCTCCCATTCGTCGCCTGTGGTGTCACCGACGACGGTGTCCGCGGTCTCCCCGGCGAGCAGGACCCCGGCCTCCTCGTACGTCTCCCGGACGGCGGCGCAGACGATGGCCTGCGCGGACGCCGCGTCCACGCCGAGCCGCCGCGCCCATACGTCCCGTCCCGGCCCGGCCCAGCCGACGAGCCGGTCGTCGTCCCGCGGGTCGACGCCGCCGCCGGGGTACGCGTACGCGCCGGCCGCGAAGGCCATGGAGGTCCGGCGCCGCAGCATGTGCACGGCCGGTCCGCCGGGATCGTCGCGCAGGAGCATCACGGTCGCGGCCCGCCGCGGAGTCACCGCCGTGATCTCACCGGCGGCGAGGGAACGAATCCGCTCGGGCCATTCGGGCGGGTACCACTGACCATTGGGCATGGCCGGATGCTATGCGCTGGCGCGGGGATGTTCGAGGGGCATTCGAGGGAGCATGTGGTCCAGCCCCATAGACAGAAAGACCCCGCCCGGTGCGCACACATATCCGCACCAAGCAGGATCTTCGGCGTACCACCGGCCCTCAGGCCGCTACCCTCAGGCCGCTGCGGAGGCCGCTCAGACCTCGGTCAGCTCGACCTGGATCTCGACCTCGACCGGTGCGTCCAGCGGCAGCACCGCCACGCCCACCGCGCTGCGCGCGTGCACGCCCTTGTCACCGAGGACCTGGCCGAGCAGTTCGCTGGCGCCGTTGAGGACGGCCGGCTGACCCGTGAAGTCCGTAGCCGAGGCGACAAATCCGACGACCTTCACGACGCGCGCGATGCGGTCCAGGTCGCCGGTGACCGACTTCACAGCGGCCAGCGCGTTCAGCGCACAGATACGGGCGAGCTCCTTGGCCTCCTCCGGGGTGACCTCGGCGCCGACCTTGCCGGTGACCGGAAGCTTGCCCTCCACCATCGGGAGCTGGCCCGCGGTGTAGACGTACGCACCCGACCGCACGGCCGGCTGGTACGCGGCCAGCGGCGGTACGACCTCGGGCAGGCTCAGGCCCAGCTCGGCGAGGGCAGCCTCGACTGCTCCGCTCATGCGGATTTCTCCCGCTTCAGATAAGCCACCAGCTGCTCGGGGTTGTTCGGCCCGGGAACGACCTGGACGAGCTCCCAGCCGTCCTCGCCCCAGGTGTCCAGAATCTGCTTGGTCGCGTGCACGAGAAGGGGCACGGTCGCGTATTCCCACTTGGTCATGGAGGCGACTGTAGTCGTACCGCAGGGAAGCCTCGTGCGTAGCCTGCGGCCTTACTGGTTAGGCTCGAATATGTGAGCAGGCTCCAGGTCGTCAGCGGCAAGGGCGGTACCGGTAAGACCACGGTCGCCGCCGCACTCGCGCTCGCCCTCGCGACCGAGGGCAAACGCACTCTCCTCGTCGAGGTCGAGGGCAGACAGGGCATCGCACAGCTTTTCGAGACGGAAGCCCTTCCGTACGAAGAGCGGAAGATCGCCGTCGCCTCGGGCGGCGGCGAGGTGTACGCGCTGGCCATAGACGCCGAGCGCGCCCTCCTCGACTACCTCCAGATGTTCTACAAACTCGGCAGCGCGGGCCGGGCACTCAAGAAGATCGGCGCGATCGACTTCGCGACGACGATCGCGCCCGGGGTCAGGGACGTACTGCTGACGGGCAAGGCGTGCGAGGCCGTGCGCCGACGGGACAAGCAGGGCCGGTTCGCCTACGACTACGTGGTGATGGACGCCCCGCCCACCGGCCGCATCACCCGCTTCCTGAATGTGAACGACGAGGTGGCGGGGCTGGCGAAGATCGGGCCGATACACAATCAGGCGCAGGCCGTGATGCGTGTCCTGAAGTCGCCGGAGACGGCCGTGCACCTGGTGACGCTGCTGGAGGAGATGCCGGTCCAGGAGACCGCGGACGGCATCTCCGAGCTGAGGGGCGCCGACCTGCAGGTCGGCAAGGTGATCGTGAACATGGTGCGGCCGCACCTCCTCGACGAGGCGGCCGTCCGCGCCGCGGCCGGCGACCGCCGCAAGGAGGTCGCCAAGGCGCTCGCCATGGCCGGCGTGAGCGCGCCCACGAAGCTGGTCGGGCCGCTCCTCGAACAGGCCGCGGAGCACGCCCAGCGCGTCGAGCTGGAGCGCGAGCAGCGGGCCGTCCTGGCGAAGCTGGGGCTGCCCACGTACGAACTTCCCCTGATCGGCGAGGGAATGGACCTCGCCGGTCTCTACCGGCTGGCAGGGGAGCTACGGCAACTAGGGGAGGTCTTCTCATGACCCTGAACCCGGCGGCTGCCCCGCTCGAGGTCGATCCGCTGCTCGACGACCCGGCCACCCGCATCATCGTGTGCTGCGGCTCGGGCGGGGTCGGCAAGACGACGACCGCGGCGGCTCTCGGCGTACGGGCGGCGGAGCGCGGCAGGAAGGTGGTCGTCCTCACCATCGATCCGGCCCGCCGGCTGGCCCAGTCCATGGGGATCGACTCGCTCGACAACACGCCACGGCAGGTGAAGGGCGTCGAGGGCCCCGGCGAACTGCACGCCATGATGCTCGACATGAAGCGGACCTTCGACGAGATCGTCGAGGCGCACGCGGACGGCGACCGGTCCCGCGCCATCCTGGAGAATCCCTTCTACCAGTCTCTGTCGGCCGGCTTCGCGGGCACGCAGGAGTACATGGCGATGGAGAAGCTGGGCCAGCTGCGGGCCCGCGACGAATGGGATCTGATCGTCGTCGACACGCCGCCGTCGCGATCCGCTCTGGACTTCCTGGACGCGCCGAAGCGGCTCGGGTCCTTCCTCGACGGAAAGTTCATCAGGCTGCTGATGGCCCCGGCGAAGATGGGCGGCCGGGCGGGAATGAAGTTCCTGAACGCGGGGATGTCGATGATGACGGGCACGCTCGGGAAGCTGCTCGGCGGTCAACTCCTGCGTGATGTGCAGACGTTCGTGGCGGCGATGGACACGATGTTCGGCGGGTTCCGTACCCGAGCGGATGCGACGTACCGACTGCTGCAGGCGCCGGGGACGGCCTTTCTGGTGGTCGCGGCGCCCGAGCGGGACGCGCTGCGGGAGGCGGCGTACTTCGTAGAGCGGCTGGCCGCCGAGGAGATGCCGCTGGCCGGCCTGGTCCTCAACCGGGTCCATGGCAGCGGCGCCGCCCGGCTGTCGGCCGAGCGGGCGCGGGCCGCCGCAGAAAATCTTGAAGAGGGCCGCATTGTGGATCAGGAGCGCGGGAAGGCTGATGGTCGTGGCACTGCTGCCCCGGAAGGCTCTTCTCCCGAAGCCTCCGAGGCGCATGAGGCCCCCGACGCCGTAGTTCCGCAGAGCCGCCCCACCTCGACCCTGTCCGACCCCCCACCTCCGGCTGACTCCTCGCCCCTGTCCGAGTCCTCACCCCTGCCCGGGTCGTCCACATCTGCGCCCGCGTCAGATTCCATGTCCGCGTCCGCTTCTGTCACAACTGTGGAACAGCTGACGGCGGGTCTGCTGCGTCTGCACGCCGAGCGAATGCAGGTGCTCGCGCGTGAACAGCGCACGCGGGATCGCTTCACCGCGCTGCACCCCGAAGTGGCGGTGACGGAGGTGGGCGCCCTGCCCGGCGATGTTCATGACCTCGCTGGACTCAGGGCCATCGGTGAACGCCTCGCGGCGGGTGACGCCACGGCCTGAGCCGCGAAGAGGCGGGTGGTGGGTGGCGGTACGGCAACGCGAGCTGCGGAGACAGTGGTGGCCGCAGGCGGTGGTGGCGGTGGTGGCCGCGGACAGTGGTAGCCGCGGACAGTGGTGGCCGCAGGCAGCAAGACATAGCCGCGCGCCCCGGCCGGGGCGGAGAAACGCTTCGACCTGCGCCGACGCGCTGCGCTCCCACCCCATCGCCGAGTCGCGGCCGACCTGCCGCCCGAGGGCTGACGGCCCCCGGGGCACGGCCCGAGGGCTACCCGACCGCCGCGTACGTCTCGTACGTCTCGTCGTCCTCCAAGCCCACGGGCAGAAGGCCCGCGCTGCGCTCGTATTCCGTGCGCGCGGTCTCGAGCAGCCGCCGCCACGAGGTGACGGTCGGGCGCCTGCGCAGCAGTGCGCGGCGCTCCCGCTCGGTCATTCCCCCCCACACGCCGAATTCGACGCGGTTGTCCAGCGCGTCCGCCAGGCATTCGGTCCGCACCGGGCATCCGGTGCACACCGCCTTGGCCCTGTTCTGCGCTGCACCCTGCACGAACAGTTCATCCGGATCGGTAGTGCGGCAAGCTGCCTGCGCACTCCAGTCGGTTACCCAGCCCATCCCGGCGCCGTCCTCTCCCGAATCGAGGCTCCCCCACGGCGACAGCGGCATATTCACCGCTGCCAGTTGAGGACGTTACGGAAGGTGGGCACAGCGCAACACCCCCTTCGGGCCCAATCTTGAATGGCCCGAACGGACTATGCGTACGCGGCAGATCACCCAGGGGAGTGACCCAAGGGCATAACCGACCAACCCGGCAAAGTCGGGCATTTCAGTTGAGTCACAACGGACACCGCATACCTGATGGGGCGTATTCGGACACGGTTTCCCGCGTTTCGGGTTCACGGGAAGTTCATGTCGGAGGCTTGATGCACGACCACACTGCTGTGACAGTTGAGGACAGCTTAGGCCAGAGCCTTGACGCGTGTCCGGCGATTGAGAACGTAGGCTGCCCTCATGCCAAAGAAGCGCTCGGGCGGGGGTCTGACCCGGACCCAGCAGGCCGCCAAGTTCCTCGGTGTCAGCGTGCTCGCGGGAGCGGTGCTGGCCGGAATCGCTCTGCCGGCCTTCGGCGCGCTGGGGCTCGCGGCCAAGGGGACGGTCGAGGGATTCGACGAGATCCCCGCCAACCTCAAGACGCCGCCGCTGAGTCAGCGCACCACGATCCTGGACTCCCAGGGCGGCCGCATCGCCACGGTCTACTCCCGTGACCGCACCGTCGTAGAGCTCAAGGACATCTCCCCGTACATGCAGAAGGCGATCGTCGCGATCGAGGACTCGCGCTTCTACGAGCACGGGGCGATCGACCTCAAGGGTGTGCTGCGCGCGGTCAACCGCAACGCGCAGTCGGGCGGCGTCGCCCAGGGGGCCTCGACCCTGACCCAGCAGTACGTGAAGAACGTGTTCGTCGAGGAAGCCGGCGACGACGCCGAGAAGGTCGCCCAGGCCACCCAGCAGACCCTGGGCCGCAAAATCCAGGAGCTGAAGTACGCGATCCAGGTCGAGGAGGAGCTGGGCAAGAAGAAGATCCTCGAGAACTATCTGAACATCACCTTCTTCGGGCAGCAGGCGTACGGCATCGAGGCGGCCGCGCACCGCTACTTCTCCAAGCCCGCCAAGGACCTGAAGGTGCAGGAGGCGGCGATGCTCGCGGGCATCGTCCAGTCGCCGAGCCGGTACGACCCCGTCAACGACGAGGAGGAGGCCACCAAGCGGCGCAACACCGTGCTGCAGCGGATGGCCGACGTCCGCGACATCTCCCAGTCGGAGGCCGACCGCGCCAAGGCCACGCCGATCGAGCTCAAGGTGAGCCGTCCCAAGAACGGCTGCATCACGGCCGCCAGCGGAGCCGGCTTCTTCTGTGACTACGTACGCGAGGTCTTCCTCACCGACCCGGTCTTCGGCAAGAGCCGCGAGGAGCGGGCCAAGGTCTGGAACCAGGGCGGCCTGACGATCCGTACGACACTCGACCCGCAGGCTCAGGACTCGGCGCAGGAGTCGATCAAGGACCACGTCTTCCAGAGCGACCCGGTCGCGACGGCGATGACCGTCGTCGAGCCGGGGACCGGCAAGATCCTGGCGATGGGGCAGTCGAGGCCGTACGGCTTCGGGAAGAACGAGACCCAGATCAATCTGTCCGTCGACCAGAAGATGGGCGGCGGCGCGGGCTACCAGCCGGGGTCGACCTTCAAGCCCATCGTCGCGGCGGCCGCGCTGGAGCGGGGCATTCCGGCGACGCAGTCGTTCCCGTCCCCGTACAAGATGACGTACCCGACCCCGGTGCAGACCTGCGACGGTCCCTGGGCCGACGAGAACGTCCCGGTCGAGAACGAGAACGAGACCGAGGTCGGTCCGTACGGGATGAAGGAAGCGACCGCCAAGTCGGTCAACACCTACTACGTCCAGCTGATCAGCCAGATCGGCGTCTGCCCGGTGACCGACCTGGCCGGGAAGATGGGCGTCAAGCGGGCCGACGGGAAGAAGATCCAGCAGGTCCCGTCGATCACGCTGGGCACCCAGGAGGTGTCGCCGCTCACCATGGCCTCGGCGTACGCGACCTTCGCCAGCCGTGGCACGTACTGCGCGCCGATCGCCATCGCGGCGATCACCGGCCCCGACAAGAAGCCGATGACGGTGCCGAAGTCGAAGTGCGAGCGCGCGATGTCCGAGACGACCGCCGACACCATAAACACACTGCTCAAGGGCGTGGTGGAGGACGGTACGGGTCAGGAAGCGGGCCTCGGTCCCAACCGGCCGAGCGCGGGCAAGACCGGTACGACCGACTTCCGTTACGCGGCCTGGTTCGTGGGCTACACGCCCAACATGTCGGGCGCGGTGTGGGTCGGTGACCCGCGGCACGCCAAGAAGATGGTCGACATCACCATCGGCGGCGAGTACAACGAAAAGGTCTTCGGTGGCGAGGTCCCCGGGCCGATCTGGAAGGACGCCATGTCCGGCGCGCTGGAAGGCAAGCCGGCCCCGGGCTTCAACGAGGTCAGCATCCCGGACGCGCCGAAGGGCAGGGACGGGGATCCGAACAAGCCGGGTGGCGACACCGGCCAGCCCGACGGGAAGCCCGGTGACACCGCCGGGAACGCGAACGGCGGGACCGCCGACGGCGGCCAGGGTCCGTTCCCCGGCCTGATCGGCGGCGGGACCGACGGCGGAACCGGGAACGGCGGAAACGGGAACGGCGCGAACGGCGGCGGGACCGACGGCGGCCAGGACGGCGGCGGGAACTTCCCGTAGTCCCGGTCCGCGCGATCAGCTCGCGAGAACGACGAAGGGGTGCTCCGTACGGAGCACCCCTTCGATCTTTTGGTCCTGGACCTGGTCACCTGTTTCCAAGCGACCGGCACCTGTTTCCAAGCGATCCGGCGTTTGTTTCCAAGAGGCCCGGCGTTACGTGATCAACCGGCGAGCGACTGCTTCACCAGGGCAGCGACCCGGCCGCCCTCGGCGCGGCCGGCCACCTTCGGGTTCACGATCTTCATCACGGCGCCCATGGCGCGCGGACCCTCGGCTCCGGCCGCCTTCGCCTCCCCGACGGCCTGCGCGACGATCTCGCCGAGCTCCTCGTCGGTCAGCTGCTTCGGCAGATACGCGTCGAGGAGCACGCCCTCGGCCTTCTCCCGCTCGGCCTGCTCGGCGCGGCCGCCCTGTGCGAAGGCCTCCGCCGCCTCACGGCGCTTCTTCGCCTCCTTGGCGATCACCTTCTGCACTTCGTCGTCGGAGAGCTCGCGCGCCGACGTGCCCGAGACCTCCTCCTTGGTGATCGCGGTGAGGGTCAGCCGGAGCGTGGCGGAGCGCAGCTCGTCGCGCGCCCTGATGGCCGCGGTGAGGTCTTCCTTCAGCTTGGACTTGAGGCTGGTCATGCGGCCAGTGTGGCAGGTGCCGCGCGGTGCCCGCCCGCGATTTCACACCCGTACGGTGTCTGCGACCATGGGCGCATGCGCGCACGCTACGGAGTACCCCTGGGAATCACGGCAGTCGGCGCCGCCGGCCTTGTCTATGCCGTTGGCTTCGAACCCCGCTCGTTCCGGCTGCGGAGGATCTCCGTACCGGTGCTGCCGCCCGGGATGCGTGATCTTCGTGTGCTCCAGGTCTCCGACATCCACATGGTGAGCGGACAGCGCAAGAAGCAGCGCTGGCTCCAGTCGCTGGCCGGGCTGCGCCCCGATTTCGTCGTCAACACCGGCGACAACCTCTCCGACCCGGAGGGCGTTCCCGAGGTGCTCGACGCGCTGGGCCCGCTGATGGAGTTCCCGGGCGTCTATGTCTTCGGTTCGAACGACTATTACGGCCCGAAGCTCCGCAACCCGGCCCGTTACCTCTTCGAGAAGGCCCAGGGGCGCCACGGCCTGAACGGCAACGCCCCGGCCGTCGCCGCGGTGCACAACCCCTGGGAGCCGATGCGCGACGCCTTCGACGCGGCGGGCTGGGTGAACCTCACCAACACCCGCGGCCGGCTCAAGATCGACGGCCACGAGATCGCCTTCACCGGCCTCGACGACCCCCACATCAAGCGGGACAGGTACGAGCGGGTCGCGGGCGGTCCCGAGGCCGACGCGGACCTCTCGCTCGGCGTGGTCCACGCCCCCTACCTGCGCTCCCTCGACGCCTTCACCGCCGACGGCTACCCCCTGGTCCTGGCCGGTCACACCCACGGCGGCCAGCTCTGTATCCCCTTCTACGGAGCACTGGTCACCAACTGCGACCTGGACACGGACCGCGTCAAGGGCCTCTCCACCCACAGCTCCGCCGGCCACACCTCCTACCTCCACGTCTCCGCCGGCTGCGGCACCAACCGCTACACCCCCGTCCGCTTCGCCTGCCCCCCCGAGGCCACCCTGCTGACCCTGACGTCCCGCCCCTGAGACCACGAAACCGGATTTCGTCTCCGGCCAGCGGTGGGCTAAAGTAAGCGATGTCGCCGCGACACGGGCGACATCGGGGTGTAGCGCAGCTTGGCAGCGCGCTTCGTTCGGGACGAAGAGGTCGTGGGTTCAAATCCCGCCACCCCGACAGCAAAACGCCAGGTCAGGGCCGGTTTCCTTCACAGGAAACCGGCCCTGACGGCATTCGGAGACGAATTTGCTGCCAAACCGGACATTGCGATTCTCTGGCCTGCCCCGACATTCGGCAAAGCACCGGGTCAAAACGCCTAAGGCGGGTGGGGTGCGCGGGTGTCGCGTCGCTCGGGACACCTTTCATACACGTCTCCAGACTTCTCCGTCCTTCAAGATCACACCCGGTTCACACCCAGATTCCGCATAAGTACGTGAGAAGTCTGCCCAGGTCAGGGGGTGTGCAACGCGACCGCCCACCCCCGGAACTGGGTGCCACACCCGGACTCCGGCGCCCCTGGGGACCGTACGCAAAGGCGCGGCCACCCCCCGGGGGGGTGGCCGCGCCGGTCCAGCAGCAGGCAGCTAGGCGACCGTCTCCTCCGCCGACGAGGGACGGCGAGCCACCTCAGAGGGACGGCCTCTCCGGATCACCGCGGCGGCCGGGGAGACCGTGAGCCGGAGGGCCCCGGACACGGGATCATCACAAGATCCGAACTCATGCGCTCTTGCGTACAACCGTTCACCCCCACCATCAGTCATGTCATCGCCGAACGCGGCGGCGTCACCCAGGCAAACTCCCGGTGTACGCCAGCGTTCCGCGAACCCATTGACTGGGGGCGCCCCTTCGCGGGCGCCCCCGCATGCCGCAGGAGAATCCCGCATGCGTATGCACCTTCGTACGGCCCTGGCCACCGCTGTGGCCGCCACGCTGACCGGTGGGCTGCTGGTCGCCGGTCAGGGCATGGCCACCGCCGCGCCCTCCGGGCTCCAGGGCGACTTCAACGGCGACGGCTACCGCGACCTCGCCATCAGCGCCGCGCGCGCCACCGTGAACGGAAAGGCCGAGGCGGGCGCGGTCAGCGTTTTCTACGGATCGGCCTCCGGCGCGGGCGCGGCCAGAATCCAGACGATCACCCAGGAGACCGCCGGTATCCCCGGCAGCGCCGAGAAGGGTGACGTCTTTGGCGGGCACACCGCCGTGGGTGACTTCAACGACGACGGTTACGCCGACCTCGCGATCGGTGTGGCGAGCGAGGACGTCGGCACGGACGTGGACGGTGGCACCGCCATCGTCGTCTTCGGCGCCGCGGGCGGCCTGTCCGGCGCCGCGACGGTCTCCGACCCGTCCCCTTCCAGCCACGACAAATTCGGCCGTGCCCTGGCCGCCGGCGACTTCAACGGCGACGGCAAGGACGACCTGGCCGTCGCCTCCGACATCAACAAGATTGACATCTTCAAGGGCGGCTTCACCAAGACCGGCGGAAACGGAGGCCGTTACACGGTGACCCCGGCCATCCTCGCCGTTCCGGGACCGGACATCTTCAACCTCACCGCCGGCAACGTCAACGGTGACGCCCGTACGGACCTGATCGTCGACGGGTACGAGGGCGACAGCAGCGGCGACTACTCCTGGAACGCCAACTACTACCTGCCGGGCAGCGCCTCCGGCATCACCACCACCGGCTCCCTCAAGCTGCCCGCCGGCATCATCACCGACATCGGTGACACCAACGGCGACGGCTACGGCGACATCGTCGTCGGCAACAGCTGGGACGTGTCCGCCGACAGCCCCGGCCGTTCCAAGGGCGGCGCGGTCGACGTCGTCTACGGCACGCCCAGCGGCCCCACCGGGGGCGTGTTCACCATCGACCAGAATTCCCCGGGCGTCCCCGGCAGCAACGAGACGGGTGACAGCTTCGGCCACGAGCTGTCGCTGGGCGACATCAACGGCGACGGTCTCCAGGACCTCGCCATCGGCTCGCCCGGCGAGGACATCGGCGCCGTCAAGGACGCCGGCATGGTCTCGGTGCTCTACGGCACTCCGAACGGGTTCTTCTCGGCGACCGGGCTGGCGATCGAGCAGGAGACCACGGGTGTACCCGGTAGCGGCGAGACCGGCGACGGGTTCGGCGGCGAGGTGTTCCTGTCCGACGTGACCGGCGACGGCAGGGCCGACCTCACCGTCGGCGTCCCGGGCGAGAACGCCTTCGACGGCAACGTGGTCGCGTTCCGCTCGAACGGCTCCACCATGTCCACCACCGGTATCGCATACGGCCTCACCGCCACGAAGATCTCCTCGGCGGGCCAGCCGATGCTGGGCATCAACATCTCGGGCTGATCCCCCTCCGGCGGGCGAAGCCCCGCCGGACACCCGCCCAAGCCCCGTCCGGGCCCACGAGGATCGCCCGGACGGGGCACGAGCGGGGATACAGTCCACGAGCTGCTTGAGCCGCTTGCCGAACTCCTCCTCGCCATCCGGGGTGAACCTCGCGAGCGCGACGAACGGTCACGGGCTGGCAGGATTGGTCCTTTCGCCGCGTGTCGCGCAGTGCCTGCTGAGGAACGCTAGTTCCATCTCCGCGTCGCTCAGCGGAAGGTCGAACTGCTCGCCGCAGTCGGCCTCGGCGAACACAGCGCGAAGGCCGGGCTCCGCGGCCCCTGGCTGAGGTCACGCTGGGAGCCATCTGGGAGCCAACCCGCTCCCCAACGCCCTTCGAGACCACCCGAGACCACGGCAGCCCGACGCTGTGACCAGGTCAAACGTCATCGGCGCTGGCAAGATCAGCGACCGAACCTCACTCGGGACGAAGAGGTCGTGGGTTCAAATCCCGCCACCCCGACAGTGAAGTACCAGGTCAGGGCCACCTACTCACGTGAGTAGGTGGCCCTGATTCGTTGTGCGTGACTATCTGTGTGACTATCGGTCCGGATCGGCCTTGAAGATGCCGTCCATCGCGACCGCGCCGGTCTGGATCACGGGGCGGATCTGCTTCCGGTAGACCTCCTCCGTGACGGCCGTCCCGGAGTGCCCGACCAACCGGGAGATCTCTTCGAGCGGGACACCGCTATCGGAGAACAGCGAGACGAAGCTGTGCCGCAGCTCACGCGGCGTCCACTCGGCCGCGTTCACCCCCTCTGCCTTGTCGATGGCCGCGCGGAAGGCTCGCCGCACGTTGGTGGAGTCCAGCTCCTTGCCGACAGCAGAGGGGAACACCAGGCCGTGTTCCTCCCAGTCGTCGCCAGCGGTAAGCCGGTCCCAGCCCTGGTCTTCCCACTGCTGCCAGAGCACTTCAACGCACCGGGCAGGCAGGGCGAGCGTGCGCCTGGACTTCCGGGTCTTGGTGTCCCCGCCGGAACGGACCGACCGCCACACCGCGACGTACGGCGGGATAGGCGGACTCGCGTCCGGCTCGCCCTTCAAGAAGACGTGGGTTCCACGTGAGCGCCCGCAGTTCCTCCGTGCGTGCAACGGTGAGTAGAGCCAGCACGATGTACGCGTGCATGGATGCGCCGGCCGCAACTTCGAGGACAGCCTCGGCCTGAGCGAACGTCAACGCCTTTGACGGCCGCCCTGGTTGACCCTTGTGGATGGAGCACAGTTCCACCACGTTGCGCTTGACCTTGTCGCGGGCCATGGCCCGCTTGACCGCCCGGTTCAAGCACGAATGGATGCCCTGCAAGGTGCGGGTACTGAGCGACTTGGCCTTAGCCGCGAGCCACTTATCCACGTCCTCAGCACTCAGATCGCGGAGCTTCCGAGCTCCGATCGCCGGGATCACGTGCGTGCGGCTGAGGATGGTGCAGGCATCCAAGGTGACCTTGTCCCGACCAGCCAGCCCGTACGTGCCCCAGTCGTTCACCGGGTTCTCCACCGTGTAGCCCGTGGGCGCGATGGCAAGCCCGTCCTCGTGATCCCGCAGAACCTCCTTGAGCTTGTTCTTGGCCTCAGTCTTGGTCGTGCGCCGCTGCCGCGCTTCACGATGCGCTTGCCGCTCGGGTAGTAACCCAGGCCGGCCGTCGCACCAGACGAAATGACGTGGCAGAGCCTGCTCGCCCGCCTGGTGGTGATGGTGCGGGATGTGAGGGCCTGGGCCGCTCGCGCGGCGGGTCCACCAGCAAGCTCCACCTGAGCGCGGACGGCCGAAGATCCGCGTCCCACGGCCCGGCCGGGGACGCCCTCGCAGCAGACCCGGCAGCCTCACGGCCGACAGGGCATACAGGGCATACAGCAACGGGTCTTGCCGTGAGTACCCGCGACGTCGAGGCATCCAGCACGTCATCCCGGAGAAGGCCGGCAGCCAGGCCGCCCACCCGCGCAAAGGCGCACAAGGCGGACGGCCACCCGGCTTCGGCGAAGAGCGGTACAAGGAACGCAACACCGTCGAGCGAGCCATCAACCGGCTCAAGCACGCACGAGCCGTCGCCACTCGCTATGACAAGCGCGGATACGTCTTCCTCGGCACCGTCACCGCCGACACCCTCGTCATCCGGCTCCGGACATGATCGGCCGGACAAGTCCTCACCGGGCCTCGGATAACCGAGCCTTGGACCGGATCTACATTCAGCTGGTGATCTTGAATGTGTCCGGTGAATCGTTCCGCTGCGCCACCTGCCCCGGGAGCAGGTTCTGGATCTTGTTGCCCGTGAACTTCCCCGTGCCGGTGACTCCCGAATTGATCCAGATTCCCTGCTTCGCCGGACGGTCGATCGTATTGTTCGTCAACGTTACATTGACGCGCGTGCGATCGATGCTGAGTCCTGCGGTGAGGGATCCGCGGATGATGTTGTCGCTCATGGTGACGTTCGTGAAAGCGTTCGGGAACTGCGAGGTGGCCCCTGGCGAACCAATGTGGACACCGTGCCGGACGCCGTTCCAGCCGCCGCCGCCCTGGAGGACGTTTCCGGTCACCGTGGCGGACTCCAGGGGGTGCCCCGAATCGCCGAACACGCTGATATCCATGGCATTGTTGGATGACACGCTGTTCACCACATTGTCCCGGACTTCAACGTTCCTTCCGCCGGCGATCCGGATTCCGTTGGCCCACCAGGGTGCGATCGCCGTGTTGTTCAGGATCTTCGCCCCGGACACCTGGCCGTTGTTTCCGGCGGGGCCGGCGTCCGAGTACGTCGCGAAGGAATCGTCACCGGTGTTCCGGGCGAAGTTGTTCCGAACCGTGATGTTGAGGCCGAGCTTCTCTGCGTTCGGCGAATTGCCGTTGTTGATGTTGTAGCCGTCGCCGTAGCTGTCGGCGGTCCGGCTGTTCTGAACGACACCGTTGGTGCCCGACAGCCAGTTGGCGTCGATGTGCCGCGTCCAGAGCCGGTCGATCACCCAGCCCGTACCGCCCGCGTTGACTCCGTAGTCCGAACCGCCGGTGCCACCGACCCCCCGCCACCTGGCGTTGGTGTCGATCTGAAGGTCTGTCACCGTGGTATTCGCGCCCACCGTGATCTGCGAGCGCCATGAGTTGGCCGGGATCGGAACCTTGCGGTACAGGGTGGTGTACCACATGCCGGCGCCCTGCACCTTCACGCCGCTGAAGTCCAGCCCCCTGGAGACCAGGCTGTTCGTCAGGTACTTGCCCTGCGGGATCCACACCGACTTGCCCTGCGAGCGGGCGGCGTTGACCGTGTTCTGGATGGCTACGGTCGAATCGTTCTGGAAGTTCGGGTCCGCGCCGTTGCTGACTACCGAGATCGAGTTCGCCGGCTGAGCCAGTGCGGCACCGACGTTCTCCAGGTCGACGGAGTCGATGTCGTAGACGGCGGCCGTGTTGCCGGCGTCCTTCTTGAGCTGGATGGTGCTACCCGGGACGATCGCCGCACCCGTCACCCGCAGGGGGAATTCGTTGTAGAAGCGGTAGGCCTCGCCTCCGGCGCCGGGGTCGTCCGGATTGGTGGTCGCACCGCGGTAGTTCCACGCCTGCTGAGAGCTGAGGGAGATCGCCTGGCGGAAGGTGCCGTTCACGTACAGGTTCAGCGTCGCGTTGATCCCGCCGCCCCCGGCCGAATCCGGAATCGAGGCGCGGACCACGAGGCTATTGGCGTTCTTCCCCGTGTTGTTCGTCAACGTCACGGAATCGCCATTGGCCTTCAATTCGACCAGCGAATAGCCCGAGGCTTCGCCCTCCAGGGTGGCCTTGGTCGGGGGCGTCGTGCCCGGGCTGATGGAGCGGACACGGGCGCCGCCGCCGAGCGTCCCGGATTCGGCTTCGACCGTCACGAAGGGAGTGGTGGCCCCGGCCGCGGCGACGATCTGAGCTTCGGACTTGGCAGCCGGCTGGGCAGCGGCGGCCACGGCAACGTTGTCAGGGCGCGCGTCGCTGCTCTGGACGGACACCGCGCCCGCAGCAAGCAACGCGACGCCGCATAGGCCGGGCATGATTCTGCGGTACATGTTTCACCCCTTGATGGGATTGGCAATTGTGCGGGAACCGCCAAACCGCGAGCGGCTACTTGCCCGAGGATGCTCGGACGCCAGGGAGGTCGGGACGTTCCGCCTTCTGCGCCGGCAGTTTGACCATACGGGCGAGATTGAACTGCCGAACTCACGACTCGTCAACGGTCCTAGCTCCCATTTCCGATACATCACGCTATGGAAAATTTGCAGTGCGATGTGTAGTGCGGGAGGGTAAGATCTCGCCATATGCATTGGATGGTCGCTGATATCACGTGGCGTATCAGAGATTTCGCGCCATAAAAAGGCGCAAACTTCACGGCACGACGGGCGCCGGGACTCGTGGGGCCGATGTGAGCCGCCCATGGTCGCATACCACCCCCTCGGGGCAGATGGCACACACCGTCAGCTGTGGTTCGCACCTGTGCGCCGAGCGGCGGCAAACCGCCTTCGGCGTTGAGCCGGTTACGGATGCGCTCCAGGGCGGTCCAGAGCCGCTGCGGTCCGCCCTGATGGACTTCCGGCGGGCCCCAGAACGGCGGGCGCAAACCGACGGTCGAGACGATGCGTTCGTACGTGCCCGGTACATGCTCGGTGGTTATGCAGCTGCGCGTGAGGGCTTACCTTGCCTGAAGGCGCTATCAAGCTGATGTGATCGGCTGGACGTGCCCTA
Source organism: Streptomyces sp. NPDC058198 (assembly GCF_042882605.1). NCBI lineage: Bacteria > Bacillati > Actinomycetota > Actinomycetes > Kitasatosporales > Streptomycetaceae > Streptomyces > Streptomyces sp. NPDC058198. The sequence goes on along the minus strand of NZ_JBHVVP010000002.1, from coordinate 683,068 downwards.
TAGACACCCGTGCCAGGTTTTGGTGATCATGTCATGCCCGAATCTATCCGCTTCCAGGCGAGCGCGGCCAGTCCCGTAGACGACATCTTGGTCGTCGGTAGCACCGCGAACGGGTCCACGCACCGTCTGTCCATTGGTGTGCGCCGCCGCCCGAAGCTCGTGGTGAGCGAGGAATCCTCGAGAATCCTCGATCCAACTTCTCGATTCCAATGTCACTACTGCTGTGGACAAATGGCCTCAGCTGAAGTGTCGCCGCTGGGGTCTGGCGCCAGCGGTCTTTCCCTCGTGCGTTCCAGCACACGAGCTCGGGCGCCCGGCCATCATGGCCCACTCCGTAGACTCACTGCTCAAGTGCCCGAGTCGCGGATCCGGCCATGCCGCACCGAGAGCGACTCCTCACGGTTGGGGATGCGGGCCGGAAGCGAAGCCACTGAAAACGGCCGTCTCCCGCGAAGCTCTTGACGGGCTTCGGTGGATTCTTGTTTTCCCCTACGCCACTACGGCGTGTCGATGGCGTCGAGGTGGTGGCGCAGGACGGCCCTGATCTCTTCGGTGCCGCCTGTAGAAGGCAAGGGCGACGGGGTGTCTTCGCCATTTGCCATGGCGAGGCTACTGGCGAAGCGGACGAGGTGCGGGGCGGGGGCGAAGGAGTCGCGGAGCCATATGGCGAAGACGGCGGCTTCGTCGGCGGTCACATCGGTGAGGGTGATGTAGGAGTAGTCGGATCTGGGCATCGCCGCCGTTCCGTCCACCCATACGTCCGGAGCCAACTCGACCTCGAAATCGAGCACTGTCATGTGGTGGATTCCGGATTTCCGGTATTCCACGGTGGGTTCGGGAAACCCCTGCCTCAAGGCCCTCTCCAGGGATTCGAGGGTGGCGTGCCAGGCTCCGCCCTCCTCGGGCGGGTAGAAGGCGAAGTTGGTCCGGAGGTTCCGCTCAGCGGTCACTGTCTTCCTCGGTCTCAGGGTACGTATCGCGTCGAGCCGGGCGTACCCGTCATCGCCATCATGGACTGCCAGTACGCGGCGTTGTCCCGCCCATTCGTGACGATCTCCAGGCCCCGGATCTCACCGTTCGCGGGATTGGCCATGGCCTGTTTGTAGCGGACGAGTTCCTTCTCGTCGCCCCCGTACATGGCGTCGACGACCGGATCCCACGCGATCTCTCCCTTGTTGTTCACTTTGACAGGCTTGGCCAGTGTGCCTTCGACACGGTCGAGGGAGCGGAAACTCTTCTTCTTGCAGTCCGGATCCCGCACATGCTTCGCCTCGACAAGGTATCCATCGGCGGGGCGTATGCCGTCCACCATCAATCCTCTCTTCTTCCCTGCCAGTGGCACCTCCCGCTCCGGATAGCCTGCGATGCGGAGTTGGTACGCGTTGTCCGGGTCACTCGGGCCGCCGCTGCCCGCCAGCCCTCCCCGGTTGAGCGAGTTCATTCAGGTGCGGAACTGTTGCTGTTCGGCAGCGGTGAGCAGGCGGGCCCGGCGCCGGCGGAATGGGGTCCGCGACGGGAATGCCTGGATCCACGGGATTGGCCAAGGGCAGAAGAGCCGGTGTCTGTCCTCGGTATGACGCGAGCGCGAACGGCACCGGGACGGGCACGCGGATCAGAGGAGGCAGAAACGGCATTCCGGGGCTCCGCGGGTCGTCCGAACCGTGCGGAAGTTTTACGCGTGCCTCCGACGCGTCCGTATCCGTTCCCGCCGAACATCGGCTGATCCCAGGGCATGTCCATCTCGAACAGATCCATCTGCTGCTGAAGGATCTTCTCCTTGGCGGCTTCGACGTGGTCGGCGTACCGGTCGCACGCCTTGGCGAGTTGAGTACAGGCCGCCACCAGGTTCACCACGAGAGGCTCATCCTGCTGGGCCCGATCCGAAGGGCACGTCGTGCCCACGCAGTTCTTGAAGTACGTCCGGAAGGAATCCGCTGCCTCGCCCGAGTGGGCCTTATCCGCCGTCGACGCGTAGGTCTGGGCATCTTCGAGGCGCATTGGCCTTCGTCCGCATTGCGGGTCGGGCCCCTGAGTCGTTTCCGGTGATCGTTGGAGAGAAATCAGGGGGAAGATCTTGGTCATGGTGCTGACAAGATCCCCAGATGCAGACGGATGCGTGGCTCAACCAGGACGACCACTTCGCGCCGGGCCGGGTGTTGTTCCGCTCTGATCGGGCGTTCAAGGTCTGGGCCTATTCACTCAGTCACAGCCAGCTCCTGCTGCGCAGCGCGCCCGTCGACGGTGGGCCGAGGATCGATGTGCTCTTCAAGCCCGTCGAGGCGATACGAACAGGGATGGTCTACGACGGCCTCGTCATCCGGTGCGCCACGGACGAGGAGCGCGCCCGCATCGTGGCGGATACCGGCAAGTCCGGCCGCAACAAGCGCGTCCACTTTCTGGAGACCTCGGACGGCCGCACGGACTATGTGATCTCCGGCGCCGTCGGCTGGGCCACCGACAACGAAGACCCTCGCGCCCCGAGCCGCCTCGCCTCCTTTGCCCCAGCCACCGATCCGGCGCGCATCCTGCCGACGGACGCGTCGTGACCGATCTCCCTCAGGCGCTGACCGCCTGGTTCGCCGAGCACGCGGCGGATCTCAAGGCGGAGGAAGGGATCAGCTGCGACCTCGGCAGGTCCCCGGAGGACGGCCGCAACAAGGCCAGCGTCTGGCTGACCCTGGAGTCCGAGACCCGCCAGGCCGCGATCACGGTCTGGGACAGCGGCGAAGCGGAAGTGGACTATGCCGACGTCGCAAGTGGTCAGGTCCACCCTGAGCACCGCGACCTACGTACCCACGCAGATCTCGCCGACGCGATGGCAGCGCTCGTGGACTGGATGCGACCGCCGAAGTCCGTGTGACTCGCCGCATCGCGCCCACGCCCGCCGGCCAGTTCAGGGGGTGGGGTGGCGTTGGGTGCGTAGGGTTTCCAGGAGGCGGAGCCAGGTCTCGCTTGCGGTGGGGTAGCTGGGGACGACGTGCCAGAGCGTGGGCACCGGGATGCGCGCGACGATGGCCATCGTCGCGGAGTGGACGAGCTCCGCGATGCCGGCTCCGGCGAATGTCGCTCCCACGATGGTGTCCGTCGCCCGGTCGACGACCAGCTTGGCGCGGCCGGTGTAGTCGTCGCTCAGTACGTACGTGCCGGCGAGCGCGGCCATGTCGTACTCGACCGTCTCGACGTCGATACCCGCGGCGCGCGCTTGCGCCTCGGTCAGGCCTGCCGAGCCGACCTCCGGATCCGTGAAGGTCACCTGCGGCAGACCGCGGTGCCCGTCCGCGGCGTTCAGCCAGCTCTCGTCCCCGCCGGGCGGCGGCAGTCCCGTGGCGTGCGCCGCGATCACCTCGCCCGCCACCCGCGCCTGGTACTTGCCCATGTGGGTCAGCAGCGCCCGCCCGCAGACGTCGCCGACGGCGTAGAGCCACTGCCCGTCCACGCCGCGCACGCACTGCTGGTCGTCGACCTCTACGTACCCGCCGTCGGGACAGCCCACGGAGGACAGGCCGATGTTCTCGGTGTGCGGCTTACGCCCGGTGGCCACGACCAACTCGTCGGCGAGCAGGGTGGTGCCGTCGTCCAGCAGCGCGGTGATCTCTCCGCCGTGCGGCAGCCCGACCCCCGTCTCCCGAGGGTCGTTCCGTTGTACGCGGGTGATCGTCCTGCCCGCGAACAGGCGTACGCCCGCGGCCTGGAGGCGGTCGCCGACCAGCTGTCCGGCGAACGGTTCGGAATGGGGCAGCAGTTGCTCGCGCCGGTACACCAGGTCCACTTCCTCGACGCCCAGTCCGCGGAGCCAGGTCGCCGACTCGCAGGCGACCACTCCCCCGCCCAGGATGATCACGCGTCGTGGCACCTGATGCAGGTTGGTGACGTCGCGGGAGGTCCAGGGGAGTGCATCGGCCAGACCCTGGATCGGCGGAATCATGGTGGAGGACCCGGTGTCGATCACCACCGCCTGCCCGGCCGTCAGGGTCCGCGTACGGCCCTCGGCCGTGGCCACCTCCACGGTCCGCTCGCCCGCGAGCCGCCCGTACCCACGCACCACGTCGATCCCCGTGTCGAGCGCCCACCGCATCTGCGAGGTGTCGTCCAGGCCGTTCACGACGACGTCCCGCCTGGCCAGCGCGGCCGGTACGTCGAGTCCCGCGCCCTCGACCAGGGAGGCCACCCCGGGCGCGTGACGTGCGCTGCCGAGGACTTCGACGGGGCGCAGCAGAGCCTTGCTGGGCATACAGGCCCAGTACGAGCATTCGCCGCCCAGCAATTGCGCCTCGACCAGGACCGCGTCCAGCCCTGAGAACTGTGTCGCGTACTGGGCCACATTCTCGCCCGCCGCGGCGCCGCCCAGGACAATGACGTCCCATTCCGAGCGGTCGGGATCAACAGACGCCGTCATCAGCCCCAGCCCTTTCCGTCAGCGAGCCTTGGGGAAGGCGGTCAGCGCACCCGGCCCATGAAGTCGCGGATGTAGTCGCTGATTTCTTCCCCGTGGGTCTCCAGCGCGAAATGCCCGGTGTCGAGCAGGTGGAATTCGCCTTCCGGCAGGTCACGTCGGTACGCCTCGGCCCCTGCCGCGCTGAATATTTCGTCGTTCTTGCCCCAGGTGACGAGCAGCGGAGGCTGGTGCTTCCTGAAGTACTCCTGGAATACGGGGTAACCGTCCAGATTGAACTGGTAGTCCCAGAAGAGCTGCAGTTGGATCGCGTCGTTGCCCGGCCTGTCCAAGCCCGCCTGGTCCATGAGCCACGCATCGGGTGCGATCCGGTCGAGCCGGTCTGCGGGCACGCCGTGGGTGTACTGCCAGCGCGTCGTATCGAGCGTGAAGACCTTACGGACTGCCTCTTCGTTCGCCGCACGGTCCTTGGCGTGCGCGAACAGGAGATCCCAGAAGGGAGTGAAGCCCTCCATGTAGGCGTTTCCGCTCTGGGTTATCAGTGCGGTCACGCGTTCGGGATGACGGCTGGCGATGCGCAGACCGATCGGGGCCCCGTAGTCGTGGATATAGAGAGCAAAATGATCGATCCCGAGCTGGTCTATGAGTCCTTCGGTGATCTGCGTCAGCCTGTCGAAGCTGTATTCGAACTCAGTGACCGAGGGCATGGCCGACAGACCGAAACCGATGTGATCCGGCGCTATCAGGTGATACCGGTCCCCCAAGGAGGCCAGCAGCTGACGGAACATGTGCGAACTGGAAGGAAATCCGTGCAGCAGCAGGATGGTCGGGGCGGACGGGTCGCCGGCTTCGCGGTAGAAGACTTCCAGGCCTTCGACGGTCGCCGTCCTGTAGTGAGTGACGGAATTACTCATGGTGCCTCACCTTGCGAGAACGTCGCGGGCGGATCGCCGGGGAATACCCCTCTGAGCAGGCACAACCGGCTCATGTACAGCGCAATTCCAACGGCATTCCAGCCTGCGCCTCAATCTCGCGGGCCGCAAGCCGACCCTGTTCAGTCCTGGAGCGCGGCGAAGAGGAGATTGAGCCCCTCGCTCATGGTGGGGTGCGTGATGATCATGTCTCGTAGCGCCGTGTAGGGCAGATCCGCGAGCATGGCGGTCTGTACGGTGGTCAGCGTCTCGCCCGCCTCGGCCCCGAGGAGCGCCACGCCGAGGATCCGCTCGGTGTCCCGGTCGACGACCGCCTTCCAGATCCCCTCCGTCTCCAGCGTCGTGCGGGCCCGCGGAATGGCGGCCACAGGCAGCTTGGCGACGCGCACGTCGTATCCCGCCGCCCTCGCCTCCGTCTCCGTCATACCGACCCGGGCGAGTTCAGGGCTGAGGAACGTGGTGTGCGGGATGAGCCGGTCCCTGGTGGAGCGGAAATCCCCGGCGAGATTGGCCTTGAGGATCCGGTAGTCGTCCAGGGAGACATGCGTGAACTGCGGACTTCCCGCGACATCGCCCGCCGCCCAGGTGTGCGGGACTCCCGTGGAGAGGTGTTCGTCGACCAGGATGAATCCCGTTTCGGTCGTACGGACACCTGCGGCGGCGAGATTCAGGCCGGCGGTCACAGGGTGACGGCCCACCGCCACCAGCACGTCGTCGCCCATCAGCGCGGTGCCGTCGGACAGCATGACGGCAGCCCGCCCGTCCGCGTCACGCTCGACGGAGGCGACGTGCCGGCCGGTATGGACTTCGACGCCTGAGGCGGTCAGCTGGGCGGTGACCGCCTCGGCGATGTCCTCGTCCTCGGCGGGCAGCAGCCGCGGCCCCGGTACGGTCACGCTGACCCGGCTGCCGAACGCCGCGAACATGTCGGCGAACTCCAGACCGACCGGGCCTCCCCCGATCACGACCAGACTCTCCGGCAGCCGGTCGAGACGCAGCAGGGTGTCACTGGTGAGCGCGCCGGCGTCGGCCAGGCCGGGGATGGCCGGTACGAGCGGCCGGGTACCGGTGTCGATGACCGTCTCGTCGCCGCGCAGCGTGCGGGAGCCGCCGTCGTCCAGCGTCACCTCGACCGTACGGTGCGCGGTGAACCGGGCTTCTCCGAGGACCAGTTCCATTCCGGAGTCGCGGAACTGCTTCCGGTTGGTCTTGACCATGCCGTCGACCACGCCGGTCTCGTGCTCCCGCAGCAACTCGACGTCGGCCCGGGGGACTTCGGCCAGCCCGAGCCGATGCGCACGACGCAGCGTGCGCAGCGCCCGGGCACTGGCCACCAGTGCTTTGGTCGGGATGCAGGCGACGTTGACGCACGAGCCGCCGATCATGCCGCGTTCGACCATGGCCACCCGCTTGCCCGACGTCGCCCAGTCCATGGCGAGCGTCTTGCCCGCCTTGCCCCCGCCCACCACAAGCAGGTCGAAGTCCTCCACCGATCGTCCTCCCCTGATCCGTGGGTGGATGCTGACACCGAGCGATCACACTCTCAAGCCGACCCACCGGCGGCCGGTCATAAGCCACCACCACGAGCCGTACGAAGATCCCAACGGCCCGATCGGAGTCGGGCTCCGAACGCCCCGATCGGAGTCGGCCCTGCCCGGACCAGTCGAATTCAGCTTCCCTCCCCCTTTACGTGAGCCGGCGGCGTGGTCAGTCTGGACATCCGAGTACATCGGGGGGAGTTGGATTGAATCTCAGCAGGGGTGACCGGGTTCTCCAAAAGCGCTACGAGCTAATCGAACGCGCTTTCCGGGATCGCGAAAGCGAAGACAGGGAACAAAGCGAGGACAGGGAACTGGGGGGCGCGCAGACCTGGCTGGCGCTCGGGGAGTATCAGCAGGAGTATCTGCTGAAGGTCTGGCCGCACAGCAAGGACGACCCCGACGCCTCGGACATGAACCGGGCCCTCTGGGACGCCGAGCTGCGGACGCTGTACCGGGCGTGCAGTTCACCGGGGGCCGAGCGGTCCCTGATGGTGCTCAGAGAGGCCGGCGTGGACAAGGAGGCCGGACTGCTGGTGATGGCTCTGGAGGCGCCGGGCTACTCCTGTCTGGCCGTCGAGCTGGCAGAGCGTCGCAGTTCCTATCACTGGCTCACCAACGAGAACGCGGAGTCGCGGCGCACTCTGTGGAACGGCCTCAAGGGTCTGGCGGACGGCCTCCATCTCCTCCACGAGCAGCAGGTGCTGCACACGGGAGTGGCTGCGGAGAGTGTCTTCCTGGACCCGTCCCAAGGAGCGGAATCACTGCGTCTTGGCGGATTCGAATGGAGCATGCGGGTCGGGTCGGGCTCCGTTCGCCCGATCTCCGCGCACTGGGGGACTCCGCCGGAGACCACGGGCGGTCCCCATCAGGTATTCGGACCGGACGGGGACTGGTTCGGATTCGGCATCCTGGCCGCGCGCTGCCTGCTCCCCATTGAACACTTGGGCAACAACTCCCCCACTCCGCAGGCGCGCTATCGACAGGTCCTCAACAAGATCGAGAAATCGAAGAATCTGCTGACCGATATCGAAAGGGAATTCCTGCTGCGGCTGGTGGCCGAATCCCCTCTCGAACGGATGACGCGCCACGAGGACATCGCGGCGGGCATCGAGGACATCGTGAGCAGGCTCAGCCGGTCCTCGGTGCCCAGCGAATGGGACGACCGGTATGTCCTCATGATCGACCCGAAGAACACCCAGGTGGTCGAGGCGGCGATGGCCGCGGGGCTCCGTAAGACGCTCGAACTCGGCCCCACCACGATGTTCAACCCGCGCGACAACAGGCATGTGGCCGCGCTGACCGGCTTCGTACAGCAGGACCTCAACAGCCAGGGCGCGCGGCTGTATCCGGTGCGCAATCAGCAGTTCCTCCTGTTGCTCGGCGACCAGCTCCAGTTACGCATCGGCCAGTACCGGGACCGCGGTGCGGGCGAGACGGAACCGACCTGGCGGCACGCCAAGGTCATGGGTACGGGCGAACTGCGCGGGGCGTCGGACGATGCCATCACCACGTTCCCGACCGGCAGCATCACCGTCCTGAACATCCTTCAGAACCTCCGCAGGACCGAGCCCACCCTCCTCCAGAACGCCTCCAGCTGGGAGCGCCGGCTGCCCAAGGTCGACAAGGCCGCGGAGCAGCGCGCGGAGCTGGAGAAGTTCTGCGCCTTCGTACGCGTAACGAACCAGATCGAACTGCTCTTCAGGGACGCCGAGCTGTTCGCCTATCGGGTGGTGGAGCGCACCGGCACCGACGGGGGCAAGGAAGAGATCACCATCGAGGAGCTGGAGCGCGAACGGGAGGTGCTCGGCTTCCTGCGGGTCGACGGCGGGCTGGTGGAGTTCCTCCAGCGGGAGCGGGAGAACTCCCTCAAGACCGACGCCGGACTCGTCGTACTGACCGGCCTGGGGCAGGAGTCGCTGAGCTCGCCGCCGGAGGAGCTCGCCTCCACCTGGTCGGTGACCCAGGTGGACGTCGCCCGCCGGCAGGCCAGGCTGACCCGGACGGACGTGGCGGCGCGGGTCACCACGGCGCCCGACCACGGCATCCTGCGCAGCCACGGCATGGACGGGCAGATCAAGCTGATCAGGCGGCGCAAGGAGGCGATCGACAGGCTGCGGAGTCACACCTACCTGCTGCGCAGTCTGGCCAATCCCGGCGAGGTCTACATGGATACGGGGAAGGTCGATCTGCCGGTCCACCTCGACCCCAAGAAGGTCGACGGTTCCAAACGGGCCGTCATCCAGGACGTGCTGCGCGTCCGTCCGATCTACGCGCTCCAGGGCCCGCCGGGTACGGGGAAGACCACCATGGTCGCCTGGCTGCTGCGGCAGATCCTCGCCGAGGACCCGGTGGCACAGATCCTGATCACGGCTCAGGCGCACGGCGCGGTCGACGTGCTGTGGTCCAAGGTCAAGGAAGAGGCGTTCAACGGCGTTCCCGAGGACCGCAGGCCGCTCGCGGTCCGGCTGGGGCGGAGGTCCGCCGAGGGGAACGCGCACCAGGAAGGGTCGGTCGACGAGGTCGTCGCCCAGATCCTCGGCAGCGCGATGGGCCGGCTGGAGTCACAGCCGGCGCGCAGTGACCTCCAGGATGCCTGGCTCGACGCGTGCCGTGTGATGAACGCGGAGCGGACGTCCCTGGACCAGGGGGCCCTTCTTCCGGACTTCCGGCAGCTGGTCAAGCGCGGGGCCAATCTGACGTTCTGCACCACCAGCGCCGGCGAGCTGGAGGGGCTCTCCTCCGAGTTGAGCTTCGACTGGTCGATCGTCGAGGAGTCCGGGAAGGTGCACGGCTTCGATCTGGCCCTGCCGCTCCAGGCGGGTCACCGGTGGCTCCTGATCGGTGACCAGAAGCAGCTTCCGCCGTACCGCGACAAGGACTACCTCGACGCGGTCAACAGTCTCGACCAGGTCGTCGAAGCGCTCGACTCGCTCCCCGACGGAGCCGCGCGGCTGCTGGACCGGGACTTCATACGAATGTGGCGGGACTGGGACGAGAGCGAGCGCAAGGAGTTCATCGACTACTCCAAGCACTGGCTCAAGGTGTTCGAGAGGATCTTCGAGAACTGCGGTTACGCGCTGGGGGGACGCAGCGAGAACGAGCTCGTGCTGACCGGGATGTCGCAGCGGGATCCCGAGGGTGTCGCCGACAGGTCGGAGCAGGGCTCCATGGCCGGCATGCTCGCGGTGCAGCACCGGATGCACCCGGACATCGGCACGCTGATCTCCGAGGCCTACTACGGCGGCAACCTCACCAACTCCACCCGGACGGAGTCGCCGCTCGCGGAGATCCCGGCGCGTCTCACCCATCCCTTCGTGTCGCCCGAAGACATCCGCGGCAAGGCCATCGTCTGGATCGACACCCCGTGGAGCACGGCCGGCGAGAAAGCCGGCGAATGGGGGGCGCCCACGAGCGGGAAGCAGGTGCCGCGGTACATCAACCCGGCCGAAGCGCACGCGTTGTTCCGCTTCGTCGAGCAGTTGCGGATCGACCCGGCCGCGGGACACGGGGATCTGAAACTGACCGTGCTGTCTCCCTACAGTCAGCAGGTCGGCTATCTGGAGCGGAACCTCTCCACCTGCCGGCTCCCGACGGGCATCCGATTCGCGGAGCGAGCACGGCAGCGGGCCGATCAGCGGCCCCGCTCCGGAGCGTTCACGGTGGATTCGTTCCAGGGCGACCAGTCGGACATCATCGCGGTCAGTCTGGTACGCAACAACCAGGCGCCCGGCCATCTGCGCGGTCAGGGCATGGGCTTTCTCCAGGACGCCCCGCGGCTGAACGTGCTGCTGTCGAGAGCGGAGCGACTGCTCGTGCTCGTCGGGTCCTGGGACTTCTTCCAGCACCACACCGAACTGGTCGATCTGGAGCGGCCCGAGAAGGAGCTCTGGCACTGGAAGAAGGTGTTGACCATGCTCGACGCCTGGGAAAAGGCGGGGCGGATACTGCGGCTGCCCGCCGATCTCACCACCTACCGCGAGCCGACCGTACGGGAAGTCCTCGGCAGCCGCCGCCACGGAGGTGCGCGATGATCCTGCTTCTGCCGGTGAGCCGGTTCCGTGTCACGTACGAGGTGGGAGCGGGACGGCCCTATTCGCGGCTGGAGGAGCTGGTCTGCCGCATGATCGCGGAGGCCGCGCAGCCCGTGACTCTCGCACAGCTGCGCGAGACCTTCCGGGTGCACGACCGGCTGCTGATCGAAAGTGTGGTCACCCTGGTCCGGGCGGGCTGGGCGGCCATGAACCTGGGCGAGGGCCTCGCCATCACGGAACAGGGCAGGCAGACGCTGAGTACGGGCAAGAGGCCGCAGGCCACCGTCGTCCACAAGGTGCACACCAGCCTCTATATGGAGCGCGTGGGCGGACTCCTGGAGCGGGAGACACAGTCCGGACTGAACGTGCGGACACTCAGGGAGCTCAAGGATCTCAAAATGAGCCCCGCCGATCTGGAGCGGTCGACCTTGGCCGTGCGCAACCCGCGTAACAGCCTGTCCATCGGTCAGGCCCAGGGGTTACTGCCGCACAGGGCGGGCGAATGGATCCGCTGGGTCGGGGAACCCCGCATGCACACCAAGGCCAGCGAGTTCGTGCCCGTGCACGTGGACCTCGAGTCCCGCACGGTGACCGGCCTCCCCCGTACCTGGGAACCGCTGCTCACCGAGGTCCTGCTCGGGGCGGCGCGGGAACGGGAGGAGGAGATGCGGCAGTTCACGGAGGAGGAGATCGGCCGGCTGATCACCCGCCGCCCCGGGGCCAGGGCTGTGACGTCCCGGGCCGACCGCATGGCGGCTGTACCGCTGCTTCCCGGAAGCGCCCTCCTCGTCCCCGGTGAGGCGGAGTTCCGGTCGGTGGCGCGGCGGACCATCGAGGACGCGGAGACGTCTGTGCTCCTCATGGTCTCCGCGATCGACGCGGTCTCGGTGAAATCCTGGGAGCCTCAACTGAAGGGCGCGCTCAGCCGCGGCGTGCGGGTCGATGTGCTGTGGGGCGAGGCGAACGCGGACGGCGACGGGGTCGCCGAACTGAAGCGAATCGCCTCCCAGAGCGCGGCCGGCTCGGTCCGCTCCCTGCGGTTCAACGCCCGCCCGGCCGGCACGGTCAGCCAGATCGTGGTCGCGGACCGCCGAGCCGACGGCGGCGCCGGCACGGCGACGGCGGTCCTGGGTGGCGCTCCGCTGATGCACGCGGATACCGGACCCGGCCGGGCTCTTCCCGCGCTGGTCGTCTCCGACGCCTTCGTGGTCGCGCAGATCGCGCGGGCTGCCGCCGGATGGTGGGCGGAGACGGCCGGCGAGGACTTCTCCGCCGCGGTCGACCGGTGGCGGCGCCTGGCATCGGGGTGGGAGGAGAGCATCCAGTCGTCCGGGGTTCCGCGGCCCGCCCCCGCACTTCCCGGGGCCGGTAGCCCGGATACGGCGCTGGTCGTCCTGGATGCCGACTGCGCCCTTCTGGAGTCGGCGGCGGATCAGGTCGACGGTTTGATCGTGCGCGCGTACCGGACCCAGGCGGTGGAAAACGGCGGGCCTGTGGTGCGCGGAGCCGTGGCCGTACATCTGCGCGGGCCGTCGTGGGCGGGCCGCTCCGACCCGATCACCGAGGCAACGGCGGGCGCGGACTGAGGGAGCGCGGGGGCCGGGCGGGGGCGGGGCGGGAGATGTGGGGGGGGGTCAGAGGCGTGTGGGCGTGGAGACTCCGAGTGCCTTCTTGATGGAGCGGTAGCGCGCCAGCAGCACCGGCCTCGTCCAGCGCAGGGCCGCGGGGAAGTGGCTCACCATCTCCGCGTACGCCGGCGTGCGGTCCGGGTCCTCCAGGAGGCCGAGCACCAGGTGGGGGCTCGTACGCGTGACTCCCTGGACGATCGACTTCCGCAGCCGCAGGATGTCGCGGTCCGGCACGCGCGGGAACAGCTCCAGCAGCACCGGCTCCTCCTCGTCGAACTGCTTGATCAGGATGGCCTGGACCCGCTGCGCCGACGGCAGCCCGTACAGGGCCGCCTGGCCGACGATCACCAGGGACGCGGGGTGCGGCCCCACGCCCTCCGGGGTGGCTATCGCATCGAGCGCCCTGGCCAGAGCGTGCAACTCGGCGTCGAGTGCCTGATGCTCGATGGTCAGCTCGTCGATTTCAGCGACCGAGTCGGGAAACAGGTCGCGCAGCACCGGCCAGAAGAGCACGTCCTCACCCGCGTGATGGCGGTGAACGAACTCGATCAGCCAGCGGGACGTGGCCACCAGCGCCCTGGCGTCGACGGGCTCACCGTCGACCAGGCGCGCGAACGACTCGCAGACCAGGGCGGCGCCCCGGCGCATGACCGTGTGAACGGCCAGCAACTCCTCGTACATGCGTGCACCCTCGGCCCGAAGCGTGGGTGAAGCAGTCATCATCTATCCCTCGAATTCGGGTAATACCATGAGCAACGAAATCAAGTTTACTGCGCCCAATGTCTGTCATAAAATGCCCTTATGTCCGGTGTCCGGCCATACCACTCCCCGCGCCGCGCCCTCACTGCGGCAGCGACCCGGCGCGACATCATGGACGCTGCGCGACGGCTCTTCCTGAAGCGCGGCTACGCGCGAGTGACCGTCGCCGATATCGCCCGCGAGGCCGGGACCGCGGTCAAGACGGTCTATGTGAGCGCCGGCGGCAGGCTGGAAATCCTGCGGGAGACCGTGCACCGAGCCGTCAAGAACTCGGGCGCTCAGGAGACCGTGAAACAGGTACGGCGCACGACGGACGCCGTCGACGCCATCGCCTTGCTGGCACACCGCACGCGCCTCGACAACGAGGAACACCGCGAGTCCATTGCCATCCTCTACAGTGCTCTACCCGTCCATGAGGCTGCGGAAGCACTCTGGGACGAGGGCACTGCCTTGTATAACTCCGCCCTGCGCGAAATCGCAGCACATCTGGACAATCTCGACGCACTCAGGCCCGGCACGACCGTCGACCGGTGCGCGGATGTGCTGTGGTTCTGCTTCGGCCTGGGCGCGTGGCGCACTCTTATCGACGACTGCGGCTGGAGCTGGGACCAGGCCGAGGCGGAGCTTGCCTCCATGGCCACGAAGATGCTGATCGAGGACCGATAGCGGACCGAGCTTCCGGAGTTGTCCACAGGCTGAGGGGGACGCCGACGGAATGTCAGGGGCCGGGCGCAGAATGGGGTCATGACTGAGATCACCGGTTCGACGCCGGACTCCATGCCGGAGTGGGAGAAGCGCTTCCGGGCGCCGCGGGTTTCGCTGCCCGACTGGGCGGAGGACGCGCCCGACCGGGCGCTGTTCGTGTCCAACGCGACAGGGACGTACGAGCTGTACGCGTGGGATCGCGCGACCGGCGAGCAGCGCCAGGCGACCGACCGGCCGAACGGGACGACGGACGGGGTGCTCTCGCTCGACGGCGAGTGGATCTGGTGGTTCTCGGACACGGACGGGGACGAATTCGGGGTCTGGATGCGGCAGCCGTTCACCCCTGGAGCGGACAAGCCCGCCGGACCGGACCAGCAGGGCGGTCCGGACCAGCAGGGCGGACGGGACGGCGCCGGTGCCCCCGGCCTCGACGAGCCCGCGGCGCCGGGGCTCGATCCCTCCTATCCGGCCGGGCTCGCGCTCGGGCGGGACGGCACGGCGGTCGTCGGGCGGTCGACCGACGACGACGGATCGACGGTCCATGTCGTACGGCCGGGGGAGGCGCCCGTCGAGATCTACCGGCACCGGGAGTCGGCCGGCGTCGGAGATCTGTCGTACGACGGCGAGCTGCTCGCCATCGAGCACACCGAGCACGGGGACGCGATGCACTCGGCGGTCCGGGTGCTGCGGCTGGACGGCTCGTTGGTGGCCAACCTGGACGACACCGAGGGCGGCACGCGCGAGCTGGGCCTTGAGGTGCTGGGCTTCGCGCCGGTGGACGGGGACAGCCGGCTGCTCATCGGCCATCAGCGGCGGGGCCGTTGGGAGCCGATGATCTGGGATCCGCTGACCGGCAAGGAAACCGATCTCGCGATCGAGCTGCCCGGTGATGTCAACGCCGAGTGGTATCCGGACGGCTCGGGGCTGCTGGTCGCTCACAGCTTCGAGGCCCGTAGCGAGCTCTGGCGGTACGACTTCGCCAAGGGCGCGCTGATCGCGGTGGACACCCCGGCCGGGACGGTATCGGGGGCGACGGCCAGGCCGGACGGGAGCGTGGAGTATCTGTGGTCGTCGGCCGCGCGGCCGCCGGTGGTGCGTTCCACGGCCGGCCGGGTGGTGCTCGACCCGCCGGGGCCGAAGGCGCCCGCCTCGGTGCCGGTGGAGGACGCGTGGGTCGAGGGCCCGGGCGGCCGTGTCCACGCGCTGGTGCAGCGGCCCGCGGGTGAAGGCCCGTTCCCGACGGTCTTCGAGATCCACGGCGGGCCGACGTGGCACGACAGCGACGCGTTCGCGGCGGGCCCTGCCGCGTGGGTCGACCACGGGTACGCGGTCGTACGGGTCAACTACCGCGGCTCCACCGGGTACGGACGGGAGTGGACGGACGCGCTCAAGCACCGGGTCGGGCTGATCGAGCTGGAGGACATCGCGGCGGTCCGCGAGTGGGCGGTGACCTCCGGGCTGGCCGACCCGGCGAAGCTGGTCCTCGCGGGCGGGTCCTGGGGCGGCTATCTGACCCTGCTCGGCCTCGGCACCCAGCCGGAGGCCTGGGCCCTGGGGCTCGCGGCGGTGCCGGTCGCCGACTACGTGACGGCGTACCACGACGAGATGGAAGCCCTCAAGGCGATGGACCGCACCCTGCTGGGCGGCACACCGGAGGAGGTGCCCGAGCGCTTCGAGGCGTCGTCCCCCCTGACGTACGTCGACGCGGTGCGGGCCCCGGTCTATATCTCGGCCGGTGTGAACGACCCCCGTTGCCCGATCCGCCAGGTGGAGAACTACGTGGAGCGCCTGACGGCCCGGGGCGCGACGCACGAGGTGTACAGGTACGACGCGGGCCACGGCTCGCTGGTGGTGGAGGAGCGCATCAAGCAGGTCCGGCTGGAGCTGGACTTCGCGACGAGACACCTGGGCTGAACGAGGCACCTGGGTCAGACCGGGCGTCTGACCCAGGGCGGCAGCTGAGGGAGGAGGGGCGGGCCGGGGCCCCGCGGCCGAGTCGCGGGGCCGCGTTCCGTACCGTGGAGGGGTGTACCGGTTCCTGGTGACTCCACGCTGGTGGGGGATCAATGTCTTCGTCGTGCTGGCGATTCCCTTTTGCATCTTGATGGGGACGTGGCAGCTCGGGCGCTTCGAGGACCGTGTCGACTCGCACAAGGCCGCCGAGGAGCGGCCGGATCCGGGGAAGCGGGCCGCGGTGGCGGTGGAGACCCTGCTCCCGGTCGATCAGGAGACATCCGGGCGGCACGCGACGGCGAGCGGCCGGTACGGCGATCAGTTTCTGGTGCCCGACCGGGAGCTGGACGGCAAGAACGGCTCGTATGTCCTGACCATGCTGCGTACCGACGGCGGCCAGGCGCTGCCGGTGGTGCGCGGATGGCTGGCCCCCGGCAAGAAGGTACCCGCGCCGCCCACGGGCGAGGTCACCGTGACCGGATCCCTTCAGGCGTCCGAGTCCACCGGGTCCGACGGGGTGCGGGCGGGCGGCGGGCTGCCGCAGGGGCAGCTGGGCATGATCAGCGCGGCGTCGCTGGTCAACCTCGTGCCGTACGGGGTGTACGACGCCTGGATCACCGTCAGCGAGGCGTCGGACGGGCTGCGCGCCGTGCCCGCGGCCGCGCCGCAGAACACCGGGCTCGACCTCAAGGCGTTCCAGAACCTCGGTTACACCGGTGAGTGGTTCGTCTTCGCCGGCTTCGTGGTCTTCATGTGGTTCCGGCTGTACCGGCGCGAGGCCGAAGCGGTCAAGGACCGGGCACTGGGACTGGAGACCGCCGCCTAGGCCCGGTCCATACCCTGGGGCGGGCACCTTCGGCCCCCGCCCCGCCCCGCTACAGCGCCTCGCTACGACGCGCTGAGGACGCCCGTCCGGTAGATCGTTCCCGCGCAGGCGTTGGGGATCGTGGCCTGTGCGTTCGGCGCGCCCGGCTCCGCCGTGTGCGACACCGAGACGCTGCCGTCGGCCGTGCCTCCGTCATTCACGAGCTGGGTTTCCGCGTTCGACGCGCCGGAGCCGGAGCCCGAGCCGGAGCCCGCGCCCGCATCCGGGCCGGACCCGCCGCCGCTCACACCCGACGAGCCGTCGTCGGTGGCCGTGGGGTCGGGCGAGGGGCCCACCGACGGACAGCTGTCCGTCGGCACCCAGGCGAACTGCACCTCGTACGCACTGTTCGGCCCCAGGACCACCGCGTTGGTCTCCAGCGACGGATCGGGCAGCCCGCTCGCCGCGTCACCCGCCGTGTGCGCCACGACGCTGATCTTGGTGGCGTCGGCCGCGCCCGCCGCCTGGAAGTTGATCGAACCGCTGCCGTTGACCGAGCAGTCGGCGCCCGAGACATTGGCGACGCGGAAGGTGCCGTACACCTTGCCGTCGGAGCCGGGTGAACCCGCCTCGGCCGTGGTGACCTGCAGCTGGCTCGCGTCGCAGGTGGGCGACGAGGCGGTGTAGGTGTCACCAGGGCTGGCCGTGCCGCCCGGGACACCGTTCGGCGACCCCGACGCGTCCGCACCGGGCTCGCCGGTCTTACCGGGGTCGCCCTCGTCGGCGGACACCTTGTCGGACGGCAGGCCCGAGTCCTGCTCGGTGCCGTCGCCGCCCTTGCCGCCGCCGCCCTTGCCGCCCTGCTGCTGGCCATGACCGGCGTTGACGGGGTTCCCGTCGGACAGACCGCCGGAGTTGGCGACATGGACGAAGGCGGGGACCGCCGTGCCGAACAGGAGCGCCGCGGCCGCCATCCCGACGATCGCCTGCCGCTTTCTGGCCCGCCGGGTCGGCACCGCCTTGCGCAGATGGTCGAGTACGCCGTCGGCCGGCTCCAAGTCCTGCACGGCGTTGTGCAGCATCCGGCGCAGCGCCAGCTCGTCCCCGCCGAAGCTCCCGCTCAGGTCGCCGCCGAAGCTCCCGCTCAGATCACCGCTCAGGCCGCCGCGCAGGTCACCTTGCAGGTCGCCCAGCCAGTCACCGCCCGGGTCGCCGCTCGGGCCGCCGCCCGGGTCGCCGCCCGGGTCGCCGCCCGAACCGCTCGCCCTTCCGCTGTCGCTTCCCTTGCCGCTTCCGCTGCCGGCACCCGTACCGCCGAGGCCGCTCAGCTCGTTATCCGGCCCGTTCTTCACAATTCCGTTTCCAGTCAGGTCGTCCATCGGCGCGTCCGGACCGGTCTGCTCGTTCTCACGGCCTTCTGCCCGGCCGAATCCACGCCGGTCCTTCCACCCACTCATGACGTGGCCTCCATCGCGACGCGCAGCGCCGCGATGCCCCGCGAGCCGTACGCCTTCACCGAGCCCAGGGAGACCCCCAGCGTCTCGGCGACCTGCGCCTCGGTCATGTCCGCGAAGTAGCGCAGGACCAGCACCTCGCGCTGCCGGCGCTGCAACCCTCGCATCGCCTTGATCAGCGCGTCCCGCTCCAGCAGGTCGTACGCACCCTCCTCGGCACTCGCCATGTCGGGCATCGGCTTCGAGAGGAGCTTGAGGCCGAGGATGCGCCGGCGCAGCGCGGACCGGGAAAGGTTCACGACAGTCTGCCGCAGGTACGCGAGCGTCTTCTCCGGCTCACGTACGCGATTGCGCGCGGAGTGCACGCGGATGAAGGCTTCCTGGACGACGTCCTCGCAGGAGGCGGTGTCGTCCAGCAGAAGGGCCGCGAGACCGAGCAGCGACCGGTAATGGGCGCGATAGGTCTCGGTGAGGTGGTCGACGGTGGTACCCGCTGTCATCGTGTCGTCAGCGCCGTCGCGCTGGGACGGGATGCGGGTCGGCCGCGCAGCGGGCATGGGAGCGATCACCGGCATGCCGCCGGCCGTGCGCGGTCGCCGGAGGGGGCGCACTGCAACGCCGCGCACCGGGACAATCCCTGTGATGTCGAGAACCTCTGCCACGCCTGTTGGACACGCTTCCCCCCGTCAGGGTTGTACGCGCACGCCAGCCCATTTGACGGTGCACCAATTGCCCTCATACGTACCGAATCTCCCCCAATGCCCCAATTTTTTGCGACGCACAGGGGCGACCGCAGAGACGCTTTCCGGTCGGCCGGCGGTTGCAGTGCCTCCGCAGAAAGACGGATCCACATCGTCGGACATGACAACGCCCAGCTCAAGCGGTACAGACCTTCGACTTGATCACAGGACGTTCACAGACCCTACAAAGATTTAAGGATCGGGGGCGCCTGGTTTTCCGCCGACTGCCTCCGCACAGCCCGGAGTTAGGGCCGCGCGCGGCCGGGCACGACACCGCCCGTCACCGCTTCGACAGCTCCACCGCGATGGCCTCGGCGATCTGCGCGGTGTTCAGCGCGGCGCCCTTACGGAGGTTGTCGCCGCAGACGAACAGCTCCAGCGCCCTGGGATCGTCCAGCGAGCGCCGTACGCGCCCCACCCAGGTGGGGTCCGTGCCCACCACATCCGCCGGCGTCGGGAAGTCACCCATCGCCGGATTGTCGAAGAGCACCACCCCCGGCGAGGTCGCCAGGATCTCGTGCGCCCGGTCGACCGTGATCTCGTGCTCGAAGCGCGCGTGCACGGCCAGCGAGTGCGTGGTGATCACGGGGACATGGACACACGTCGCCGTCACCCGCAGCGTGGGCAGATCCAGGATCTTCCTGGTCTCCTCACGGATCGCCATCTCCTCCGAGGACCAGCCGCCCTCCCGGAGCGAACCGGACCACGGCACGACGTTGAGCGCCAGCGGGGCGGCGAAGGGCCCGGTGGTGTCGCCCACGGCGCGGCGCACATCGCCCGGATGCGTGCCCAGTTCCGTACCGGCGACCATGGAGAGCTGATCGCGCAGAGCGCTGACGCCGTCCTGGCCGGCGGCGCTGACCGCCTGGTACGAGGAGACCACCAGCTCCCGCACGCCGAACTCGGCATGCAGCGCGCCCACCGCGACGATCATCGACAGCGTGGCACAGCCCGGACTCGCGACAATGCCGCGCGGACGGGCCCGTACGGCATGGGGATTCAGCTCGGGAACGACCAGCGGGACATCGGGATCCATCCGGAAAGCGGCCGAATTGTCCACGACCACCGCGCCCTTGGCCGCGGCGATCGGTGCCCACTGGGCGGACACCTCGTCCGGTACGAGGAACAGCGCGACGTCCACGCCGTCGAGGGCCTCCTCGGAGAGCCCGACGACCTCGGTCTCCTCGCCGCGTACGGACAGCTTGCGGCCGTCCGTACGGGGCGAGGCGATCAGCCGGATCTCGCCCCAGACGTCGGCGTGCTGCGACAGGATCTGGAGCATGACGGCGCCGACGGCCCCGGTCGCACCCACGACCGCGAGCGTCGGCCTGCCGTTCATCGTGCGCTGCTTCCGCTTCTACGCCCGGCGTACGCGCGCCCGAAGCCCGCGTACGCACCGGCCCGGGTCATCGTCCCGTGCCCCCGTAGACCACGGCCTCGTCGGAGTCGCTGTCGAGCCCGAAGGCGGTGTGCACGGCGCGCACGGCCTCGTTGACCTCGTCCGAACGGGTGACCACCGAGATACGGATCTCACTGGTCGAGATCAGCTCGATGTTCACGCCCGCGTCCGACAGCGCCTCGAAGAAGCTGGCCGTGACCCCCGGGTTGGTCTTCATACCCGCGCCGACCAGCGAGATCTTGGCGATCTGGTCGTCGTAGCGCAGCGACTCGAACCCGATCGTCGACTTCGTCTTCTCCAGTGCGTCTATGGCCTTGCGGCCCTCGGTCTTCGGCAGCGTGAAGGAGATGTCGGTCAGACCGGTCGACGCGGCGGAGACGTTCTGCACCACCATGTCGATGTTGATCTGGTTGTCGGCGATGGCCCGGAAGATCGTGGCGGCCTCACCGGGCTTGTCGGGGACACCGACGACCGTGATCTTCGCCTCGGAGGTGTCATGGGCGACACCGGAGATGATGGCCTGCTCCACCTTGCGTGCCCCTTGTGGCTCGTTGCTGACCCATGTGCCCTGCAGCCCCGAGAAGGACGAGCGGACATGGATCGGAATGTTGTAGCGGCGTGCGTACTCCACGCAGCGGTGCAGCAGCACCTTGGAGCCGGAGCTGGCGAGCTCCAGCATGTCCTCGAAGGAGATCCAGTCGATCTTCTGGGCCTTCTTCACGACCCGCGGGTCAGCGGTGAAGACACCGTCCACATCGGTGTAGATCTCACACACCTCGGCCTCCAGCGCGGCCGCGAGCGCGACAGCGGTGGTGTCCGAGCCGCCACGCCCCAGGGTAGTGATGTCCTTCTTGTCCTGGGACACCCCCTGGAAACCGGCGACGATGGCGATATTGCCCTCGTCCAGCGCGGTACGGATCCGGCCCGGCGTGACATCGATGATGCGCGCTTTGTTGTGGACCGAGTCGGTGATGACGCCCGCCTGGCTACCGGTGAACGACTGGGCCTCGTGGCCCAGGTTTTTGATCGCCATCGCCAGCAGGGCCATGGAGATCCGCTCTCCGGCGGTCAGCAGCATGTCGAACTCACGCCCGGCAGGGATCGGGGATACCTGTCCGGCGAGATCGATCAACTCGTCCGTCGTGTCGCCCATCGCCGAAACCACGACGACCACCTGGTGGCCGTTCTTCTTGGCATCGACGATTCGCTTGGCGACCCGCTTGATGCCCTCGGCATCGGCTACGGAGGAGCCTCCGTACTTCTGCACGACAAGGCCCACGTGCGCTCCTCGCTCAGTCCATTACTACTGTCGGCTCAGTTTAACGAGCGGCCGCGCGATGCCTGGGCTATACCACATCGTGAGATGTCCCGCTCACTTCATGATTACCAGGAGACGTAGCCGCCCGCTCGGTGAGAATGCATGCCCCCGATGACTGACGACACGCAGAAACGTGGGGTGCGTCACACGAGCGGGACTCAGGTCGCTGGGTGCTGGGTGCGTCCGAGGGCGCCGTGTAGGGGCTGGGGGATCGTCCGTGCCTTCAGGCCGGCCGCGGCGCGGGCCTCTGATGCCCGGCGGGCGACGTCCACCTGGGCGGGGACGGCGCGGAAGGTGTCGGGGATCGCGTCGATGACCACCCCGGCCTCCTCCGCCACGTCGTAGGCCGTCATCTCCTCGCGACAGTCGACGCATACGCCCCTGATCAGCAACGTTGTCGTCTCGGGTACGTCGCAGGTCATGCAGACCGTCACGGCACGGGTGATGTACGAGGGCTCGCTGACCGGTTCGGGCGGCATCTTGTTCTCCAGTCGGGTACGGGCAATCGCACCGGGACTGTGCAGCGGATGCGGCAGCCCGGCGGTCAGGGAACGGGTGAGGTGATCCGGCGTCGCACCACGCGCCAGCCACGTCGCGGCCAGCCCTTCGAGCGCGGCGCACTCGGCGGCGGACAGCGTCATACGGGGCTCGGTACGGCCGAGACGGGCGAGGACGCGGTACGCGTCGGAGGGTGCGGGGGCCGCCGGGGCGGGCCGCGGCTCGGGTTGCGGTCGCGGTTGCGGTTCCGGTTGCGGTTCCGGCTCGGCGGCGGGCTCGGGTGCGGGCCCGGGGTTCGACTCGGCGGCCGCCTTGGCCCGCCTTTCCGCCTCGGTGAGGTCGACCCCGCGAAGGCCGCCCACGAACGCCTTCCACCAGTCGTCGTCCCTGGCCGTACGGGAGAAGTACGTACGCGTCACCCAGCGGAAGCTGCTGTCCTCCAGCGCCAGGTGTTCCTTCACCCGGCGCAGGTGGCCGGCGTCCGAGAGGAAGTTCAGCGCCTTGCCGCACGCCTGCTGTCCGTAGTCGGCGACGTTCGCGGCGAGGGCCTTGTAGCCGATCGCCGTGCCCTCGGGCAGGCGATCGATGTACGCGGCGATGGCCGCTTCCCTCGTGCGCAGATGTGCGAAGTCGGCTTTGCCGCGCGGGCATTGGTCGGGCGCACAGCGCTTGCCGTAGCCGGGATTGGCCAGGGGATGTGCGGGCGCGGGCAGGGCAGCACTAAGGTCTTGGGAAACCACGATCGATCCGTTTCGATCCGTCGGTCAGGCCCCGGACTCGGTGTTGGCGCACCGACCGGGGCTGCTTAATGCTGCGAACGCTAAACGGTCACCACGCTGTGGCGCAAGCCGACCACGGAAAGTCATCTCCGCTAGTCAGGCAGGGACTTGGGTGGGAGGTTGGTTTCCCTCAACCGCCCACTCCATTGGGAAGAGCTCGGAACCCGAGGCCCGGAGCCCGAGGCTTGAGCTCCGGAACGACCTGCGGTTTCTCAGGCGCGACGGCTCGCGTACGAGACGAACGCGCCCCACGCATCGGCGGGCACGGCCAGCTCGGGACCGGCGGTGAACTTGGAGTCCCGAATGTGGACGGCGGCGGGGCAGGCGGCAACCTCGACGCAGTTGCCACCTTCGGCGTCGCTGTACGTGGACTTGCTCCAGGACAGGGCGACTTCGACGCAGGCGCCGCCCTCAGAATCGCTGTAGCTGGACTTGAACCACTGTCGCTGATCGCTCACAGCTCACCCACTATCCGCTCGATGGAACAGGCAGACTCCTCAACGCTGAGGGCCTGCATGCGAATCATGCTATGACGCTCAGTCAGCGAACTCACCACGTCCGGATCGGGCGTCAGCTCCGTTGCGGGTTGGCCTTCCGCGTATGCGAGTCGGTCGTGGTCGCGTGTTTCCATCAGCACCATCTGCCCCATGAGTGCGGCAGGGATGGCGCGGTCGAATGGCATGACCTGGAGCGATACGTGGCGCAGCCGACCCATCTCCAGCAAATGGAGCAGCTGACGTCGGTGGACTTCGAGGCCCCCTACCGGGGTGCGCAGCACGGCCTCGAAAAGCACAAAACTGAAGACCACTGGGGGCTTGCGAGCAAAGATCGACTGACGCTCAATACGAGCGGTGACGCGCTCCTCAACTGTCTCGTCGTCGAATGGCGGACAGTGGTTGCCGATCAGGGCTCGGGCGTAGTCCTCTGTCTGCAAAAGCCCCGGCACCAGGGCAAGTTCGTACCACCACAGACTGATCGCCTCACGCTCGTGGAGCATGTAGTCGTGTGCTCGCACGGGAAACCGCTCCCGCCGCAAATACTGCTTCGCGGCGCTCAGTAACCCCTCCGCCCGCAGCAAGTCGTCCGCCGCGTCCAGCAGCTTCGGCGTCGGCATCCGTACGCCCTGTTCCATCGACTTGATCGTGTCCGGAGCGTAGTTCGACGCCGTGCCCAACTCCTCACGGCTCACCCCCGCCTTTGTCCGCCACCTCTTCAACTGGTCGCCGGCGTAACGCCACGCGACCGGTGGCTGCGGGTCCTGGAGTGACACAGCTCGCACCTCCGATTGATACGCCAAGCCGCGTATCTACTCAGTCACTTCCGAGCGTAGCCAGTCCTGACCAGCCTGTGAGCATGAACAACGCAATCCGACCCGACCGGGTCGAGGGGTGACCACGACCATGCTCACCACATCGATGCGGTTCGACCGCTCGGCCGCGTCCGTCCCCGCTGCCCGCGCCTTCACCCGAGACGTTCTGGGCGAGGCCCGCGCCTACGCCCACGCGCTCGACGACGTCCTTCTCTGCGTCTCGGAACTGGCGACCAATGCCGTTCGGCACGGCGTGCCCGTCGGCGGGGCGCTCCTGCTCAAGGTCGACGCCGACGATCAGCGCGTACGCGTCGAATGCCACGATGCCAACCGCCGCCGCCCCCGCTTACGCCACCCCGCAGCGGACGACCAGAGCGGCCGCGGCCTGCTGCTCGTAGAGGCCATCGCGTCCCGCTGGGGCGTGGGCGAGCGCCCGTTCGGCAAGTTCGTCTGGTTCGAACTCGACCTAAAACCCGAAGACGCCGACCTGCACTGACCCTCAACGCCGCGAGCCGTCAGACCTTTTTCACGAGGACCGTGGGCGGGAGGAGCTTCTCCATATCGTCCAGGTCCGAGGTGAACACCGTGACGTCGCCGGGCTGTTGGCACGCGACGAAGACGCGGACGCGCGCTTGAGACTGCTGTTGCTTTCGCTTGCCTTGGCCGGCTTGTCACCCTTGGTCACGCTGCTGCCGCCGGGCCACCCTGCCCAGCCGGGAGTCCGCACGACGGCGGTCGAACTCGGCGTCCAGCCCGTCCAGCTCGGCGCGCGCAGTGGCCAGCTCCTCTTCGGTGGAGGGCCCGTACTCCTCGTCCAGCCAGCTCACAAGCCCCAGGAGCTTGTCACGGCCCCGCTGCGCCCGCAGCGCTTCCGTGACGGAGGCAGAAATACCGCGCTCCGCGACGTCCTCGCGGATCTCCTCCAGGAGATCCTCCGGAATGGTGAGAGTCACCTTCTTGGCAGCCACACTTCGGACCACACCCCCCATATAGAAGCGCATATAAGTTGTAGCGTTGGCGGGATATAGCGTCGCAATCATGAGACCGCTGACTGACACCACCACCGACCAGGCGCCCGCTGATCCGGCCGCCACCGACGACATGCTGGCCACCCAGCCCGTCGGCTACTGGAGTGGCCTCGCCCACGCGGCCGTCACCCGGCATCTGCGTGACGCCATGGCCAGGATCGACGTCACGCAGCCGCAGTACTGGGTGCTCAACCGGGTGAACGGGCCTGCGGCGCCGAGCCGCGAGGAGGTCGTCATCCAGCTGACGCCCCTCGCGGACGGGCCGCACGAGATCGCTCGCGTCATCGACCAGCTGTTCCACCGCGGCTGGCTCCAGGTCGACGCCGGGCAGCGCCTGCAGCTCACCGACGCCGGGGAGGCTGCCAGGGTGCGGCTGCGCGAGCTGGTGACCGAGCTGCGCGCCGTGGTCCACGAGGGCATCAGCGACGAAGAGTATGTGGCCGCGCTCAAGGTGCTGCGCAGGATGGTCGCCAACGTCGAAGAAGACGGGGACTCCTAGGTTCTGCGGGGTTGTTGTCTGCGGGTCGGGACCAAGGCGTACCCGAGGCGGGCCGGGTTGTGTGGTGTCGGGTGGGGCCGCCCCTTTCTGTGTGAGTGTCGCGGCTCCGGGCCGGGCGTCAAGGGCGCTCCTGCGTCGCGTCGGCTACGCCGATTCCGCTGCGCTCCACCCTTGACCCCCGTCCCTCCACCGCAAGTGACTCTTTGAGGGGGCGGCCGGGGGGAGGGTTCCCCGGGAAGCCAGGATCTTGGCGGTTGTCCTTTGCCGTCCTCGGGTCTGTGGGTGGATTGCGCGGCAGTGGAATGGGGTGGCCGGGCTCGGCTTAGCGACCAGCGACCGTCCCTGGCCGAGGCACAAGCTGGTGCCTGAGCTTGGTGGGTGGTGGGGTGCGTGTGACGTATGGGACGGAAGTGGGCCGGTAGAGGGCTCGCATGTGCCCGGGGACACGCTTAACGCGCTCTCTGACGCATAGCCGATCAGCGAGGGGCCCGAAAGGCCGGGCAAATATGGGCATATGGGGCGTCATGCCGACTCGTCGCGCTCAACCTCGCCTGCGCGCCCGCCACCTCCCGGCCCGGTGGGCGAGAGCGGGCCGCATGTGCGTGGAAATTTGACTGGGGCGGCGAGCCTCCTTCAGTCATCCGATATGCCACCATATGCCCGGCCGTTTGGGGTCTCAGGAGGGCTGTCATGCGTCAGGGGTTGCGTTAAGCGGATCTTCGGGCACAAACGGGGCCTCTACCAACCCACTTCCGTCTCCCAGGTCACACCCACCCCACCACCCACCAAGCTCAGGCACCAGCTTGTGCCTCGGCCAGGGACGGTCGCTGGTCGCTAAGCCGAGCCCGGCCACCCCATTCCACTGCCGCGCAATCCACCCACAGACCCGAGGACGGCAAAGGACAACCGCCGCGATCCTGGCTTCCCGGGGAACCCCTCCCCCCGGCCGCCCCCCACTGCCTTCACTTGCGGTGGAGGGACGGGGGTCAAGGGTGGAGCGAAGCGGAATCGGCGTAGCCGACGCGACGGAGGAGCGCCCTTGACGCCCGGCCCGTAACCGCGACACTCACACAGAAAGGGGCGGCCCCACCCGTCATCAAACGACCCGGCCCGCCCCGGGTACCTCTCGGTTCTGACCCGCAGTCGGCAATCTCAGCTCAGACAGCTGATGACGGTCCGACGCTTAGCCGAGCCGGGCCGCCCCATTCCACTGCCGCGCTGGGATCCGCTCCCGGCGGCACGGGCCGCTGCCGGCACTCCGGTGCTCGAAGCGGTGCCCAACCTGGTCCGGCGCCGCCTTACCCCGAGACGTACCTGACGGGTCGTTGGGCAGAACGAAACTGGCGCACCGACACCGTCACCGGTTGAGGGCGACCGCGAACAGGGCGAAGGCGAGCACGATCACGCCCACCCGGACGTAGTGGTAGCGGTCCCAGCGACCCGCCTGCTGCCTCCAGTCGGCGGGCCTGCCCTCCGCGGTCCAGGTCTTGGCCCGGTTGTTGATCGGCACCAGCAGCAGCAACGACATCACCACGCTCACCGCCAGCAGCGCGGTGGCCGCCGTGACCAGCGAGGCGCCCGCGCCTCCCCAGGCCACGGCGGCCCAGACCGCGCCGAGCACCATCGAGCCGATGTACCAGACCGGCATGACCCGGCCGAGCACCCGGGCCCCGTCGCTGCGGGCGGCGATGCAGCTGTCGTCGGGGAGCCGGTCCAGGATCGGGTTGACGAACACCGCCACCGCGAACTCCACGCCCACCATCATTCCGACCACGACGACCGTGACGACTGCCAATGCGTTCTGCATGACCCCTCCCCAGGGCTCGTTCTAGCGTCGCTAGATTCTGATGCGATGCTAGACATGTCGTCGCTCGTTTGTCTAGCGATGCTAGAATCGGGCCATGTCTGCACAGGAACGCAAGGAACGAGAGCGGGCCAACCGCCATCAGCTGATCGTCTCCACGGCCCGGGAGCTCGCCGAGGCCCAGGGCTGGGACGCGGTCACCACGCGCAAGCTCGCCGAGCGGATCGAGTACAGCCAGCCTGTCCTCTACAGCCACTTCCGGGGCAAGCGCGAGATCCTCGGGGCGGTCGCCCTGGAGGGCATGGCCGAGCTGACCGCTGCCCTGCGCGCGGCGGTGGCCGAGCAGCCCGCCGGACGGCCGGCTGTGGCCGCGCTGGCCCACGCCTACACCGACTTCGCCACCGGCAGCCCAGCTCTGTACGACGCGATGTTCAGCCTCGACAACGGCCTCCCCTTCGCCGCCGAGACCACCCCCGCGCCCCTGCGCGAGGCCTTCCAGGCCCTGCTGGACCCGCTGGTGGCGCACGCGGGCCCGGACGAGGAGCCCGGCCTCTTCGTCGAGACCTTCTGGGCCGCGCTGCACGGCCTGATCACCCTCACCCGCGTCGGCCGGCTTCCCGCCGACCGGATTCCCAGCCGTATCACGCTCCTGGTCAACCGCTTCGTCGGCACCGAGGAGCTCGTCGGCACCGAGGAGCAGCCCCCCGTGCAGTAGTCCCTGGGGGCTGCTGCACGGGGGGCCGGCGGACCTGCACCGTCGTCAGGCGAGCGGGCTTGCCACCTGTGTCCGTAGGCCCAGCGGGGCCGCGATCTCCTCCACCATTACCTTGCCCGCCTCCTCAGCCAGCGCGTCCTCGCTCAGGTCCTGGTCCGTGTCCAGGCCGTCGAGGGCCGGGAGGGGCTGGTCGAGGCGGACGTGCGCGACCAGGGACTGGAGGGCGCGGAGGGTGGCTGAGGCGGTGGAGCCCCAGCTGGAGAAGTACGAGAACTGCCACCACCACAGCGCCTCGGTCGTCCGGCCCGCGCTGTAGTGGGCCAGGCCGTGGCGGAGGTCCGTGACCACACCGGCGATGTCGTCGGAGATACGGGACGCGACGGGCGCCTTGCGGGGCTCGTACGGGTCGAAGACCTCGGAGTAGACATCGATCGGCTCAAGGATCACCGCGAAGCGCTCGCGCAGATCGTCGACATCCGGCTCCGGGCCGAGATCGGGCTCGTACCGCTCGTCGGGAAGGATGTCCTCGTGCGCGCCCAGTCGGCCGCCGGCCAGCATGAGCTGGGAGAACTCCAGCAGCAGAAACGGTACGGCGCTGTCGGGTTCGTCGCCCTTCGCCACTTCCGTGACCGCGACGATGAAGCTTTCGATCTGGTCGGCGATCTGGACCGCGAAGTCGTCCGGATCCTGATTGACGGCGTGCAGCGTTGCGTCAGACATCGAGAAGTCGTCTCCCCTCGAAGGCACGCCCGAGCGTGACCTCGTCAGCGTATTCCAGGTCGCCCCCCACGGGCAGACCGCTGGCCAGGCGTGTGACCTTCAGACCCATCGGCTTGATCATGCGTGCGAGGTAGGTGGCAGTGGCCTCGCCCTCCAGGTTGGGGTCGGTCGCCAGGATCAGTTCGGTGACCGTGCCATCCGCCAGACGGGTCAGCAGCTCGCGGATCCGCAGGTCGTCGGGGCCCATGCCCTCGATGGGGCTGATCGCGCCGCCGAGCACGTGGTACTTCCCGCGGAACTCGCGGGTGCGCTCGATGGCGACGATGTCCTTCGGCTCCTCGACGACACAGATCACCGTCACATCGCGCCGCGCGTCACGGCAGATGCCGCACCGCTCCTCCTGGGCGATATTGCCGCACACGGCGCAGAACCGGACCTTGTCCTTGACCTCGAGGAGGGCATGGGCGAGGCGGCGGACGTCGGTCGGTTCGGTCTGGAGGATGTGGAAGGCGATCCGCTGCGCGCTCTTGGGACCGACGCCGGGCAGCCTGCCCAGTTCGTCGATGAGGTCCTGAACCACGCCTTCGTACAACGGATTGCCTTCCCTGCTGCTGAGCGGTTGTGGTGCCGCGCTCCGTACGTGGTACGTACGCTAGTTGGTGTCGCGGGCTGTTAGAAGGGGAGACCCGGCATACCGCCGAGACCCTGGGCGAGCGGGCCCAGCTTCTCCTGCTGGAGCTGCTGCGCGTTCTCGTTAGCCGCGTGGACGGCGGCGACGACGAGGTCCGCGAGGGTCTCCGTGTCCTCCGGGTCGACGGCCTTCGGGTCGATGACAAGGGCACGCAGCTCGCCGGAGCCGTTGACGGTGGCCTTCACAAGCCCACCGCCCGCCTGGCCCTCGACCTCGGTCGCCGCCAGCTCCTCCTGCGCCTGTGCGAGGTCCTGCTGCATCTTCTGGGCCTGCTGGAGCAGCTGCTGCATATCGGGCTGACCACCACCGGGAATCACGGTCACTCCTGGCATTCGACGACGATGTACCTGTAAGCCGAGCCTACGTGGTCACCGAGCACCTCGCCCCACCCGAGGGTGCCAACTCTTTCGAGTGAAGCCTCCCGGCTCCTCCACCTGATCAAGACCCTCGCGTAGGGGTAAATACCGGGATTTCGGGCACACGGCCCGCCATTCGGCGGTAGGAATGTATGCGCGTCACCAGGCGCGTCACCATGCGCCTCGCCGCGTGCCTCACTACGTGCCACCACGTGCGTCACCACGCGTCGTGCGATGGCCACCGAGCCCTTCCCGTCACCCAGAGTCACAGCAGACCCCAGAGGAGCGCCCAGGTGAGCCAGCCGGAGATGCAGCCCGGAGGCACCGCCCGGGAAGACCGGGACACCCCGTCCGACGCCCCCTCCGAGGCCACGCACGGTGACGCCACGTACGGAGAAGGAGCCGGCGACGGCGGCCCGCCGCACGGCGATCTGACCGGCGGCCCGTTCCCGCTCGGGGACTGGGGGGAGCCGGCGGAACAGCTCGACGAGCTGTACCAGTGGGTGGAGCTGGGGGCGCTGCACACAGTCGAGTGGTATCTGTCCGACCGGTTACGCAAACGGCGCGTCGCGCGCGTCCTGCGCGTCGCCACGGCCCTCGGGGTGACCGCGGGCGCCGCGCTGCCGCTGCTCGATCTGACCGGGGCGCTGCCCGGCGCGGCGGGCTGGGGATATCTCTCGCTGCTGCTGGGCGCGGCGTGTCTGGGGTGCGACCGGTACCTCGGGCTGACGTCCGGGTGGATGCGCGCGGTCGCGACGGCGCAGGCGGTGCAGCGCAGATTGCAGACGCTGCAGTTCGACTGGGCGTCGGAGTGTGTACGGGAGGTCCTCGGCCCGACCGAGGGCACGGCGAGCGAGGCGGCGGAGCGGTGCCTCGGGGTGCTGCGGAGGTTCACGGAGGACGTGACGGAGCTGGTACGGGCGGAGACGGCGGACTGGATGGTCGAGTTCCGCTCCGGCCCGGCGCCCCTGGTGATGCAGTCGATGCCGATGGGCGGGGCGCGGGGTGACGGTTCCCTGCCGGCCCCTGGCCGCTTCCCCCTCCCCCCGGGCTCCCGCCCGAACATGCCCAGGCAACGACCGCCGGAGCAGCCGCGCTGATACTTGAGCCCTCCTGCGCAGAAAGGGGCCGGCGCGGATCGCGCCGGCCCCTTCCTTCTCAGCTGCCGACCGCTTCGGTCAGCTGAAGACGATCATCGAGCCCTGGCCGAGGCTCCTCGTGGCCGCCGCGTGCAGGCCCAGCCAGACGTGGCGTTCCCTGGCGAACGGGCTGTCGTCGTACGGGATCGAGGTCGCCGGTTCCTCCAGGGACGTGGGGCGCTCGGGCGGGGTCGGGGCGGCCGGGGGGTTGGCCGCGTCGATGCCGATCGACGCGGCGACGAATTCCAGCTCACGCAGCAGGCCCTGCGTGGAGCCCAACGGGCCACCGCCCGCGAGGAGTTCCTCGTTCGAGAGGGGCGCGGCGAAGTCCACCGGGACGTACGCGCCCGCGTGGTCGTAGTGCCAGACCAGATGCGACTGCTGGGCCGTCGACTCGAACATCTCCAGCAACTGTTCGTAGTCACCGCCCAGTTCGCCGACCGGCGTCACCGCCAGGCCGCAGAGCTGGAGCAGATACACGCGCCGCAGGAAGTGGAGCGCGTCGTAGTCGAAGCCGGCGACCGGGGCGACATCCCCCGAAAGGCCTGGCATATAGGCGAAGACAGGAACGGACGGCAGCCCGGCGTCGCCGAGCGCCTTGTCATAAACGGCGATCTCTTCGGCGAAGGGATTGTCGGGGCTGTGGCACAGCACATCGACGAGGGGGACCAACCACAGGTCACAGGCCAAGGGAGGCTCGCTCTCCAACGGGGTTCGTACGCGTGCGCGCGATGGTCGCGATGGTCGGGACAGCGTAGTGCGGCGGGCACGTTCAGCGAAGAGCCCGGTCAACCACCACCGGCGAGTCCCGTCGTCCGGCATCGGCGAGTCCGGTCATCCGGCAGTGGCCGATCGAGTCGTACGGCACCGGCGCATCGAGTCATCCGGGACCTCCCGCGGCAGGCGGCAAGTCCCAGATCCATACCCCGCCGATCCGCTTCCCCGGGCGCCCGAGCAGCTTCTCCAGCGTCTCGTACAGCGCCGCGTCATTGGCCTGCGGCGCGAGCACCACCACACCCGCCTTCCAGAAGGCGAGGTCGTAGCTCGCCTGCGCCTTCCAGTCGTCGCCGAGCGTCGGGACCTGGCCGCTGTAGCGGACATCGCGCAGGAGGTTCGAGGTGTAGCGGGCCGGGGCGCCGTAGATGCCTCTGCGGTCCTCGCCCCACGGCCCGTTGAAATAGCCGCCGGGCACGGAGAAGCCGAGGCCGGTCGCGGACTGCCAGTGCAGTGCCTCCGCGCCGCCCGGGTCGGGCAGCGGTACGGGCACGAGGGTCTCGCCCTCGGAGACGTACGAGCGGTACATCCCCTCGGCGATGAACGGCGGTACGTCCACGCGGTCCCGTACCGGCAGCGGGGTCGGCAGGATCGGGAGCAGGGCCGCGGCCACCGCCGCGAGTCCGACGATCCGGTGCGTGCGCCGCGATACGTCCCCGAGCCGGTCGCCGAGCCGGTCCACCGCCAGCGCCACCAGCGCGCCCAGCGCCGGCGCGCAGATCATCGCGACCCGGGACTCGATGACCGACTCGAAGAGCGGCTGATGGGCGAGCGCCCGCCAAGGGCCGGGCAGCACCACGTCCGTGAACGGGATACGGACCTTCGGACCCAGCGACAGCAGCGCCGCCGCGACCGCCGTGAACGCCAGCGCCCTGACCACGGCGAGCCGCCACAGCCACACCACGATCCCGAAGGCGAGGGCGATCAACGGCCAGCCGTAGAAGGCGTTCTGCTCGGTGCGGTTCATCGCGAGCGCGTCGGCCGTCGTCTCGTCGCCGAGGAGCGCGCGCCCGGAGAACTCCAGGAAGGCGAGCGGGCTGTTCCCGGCGTTGTCGCCGTGCAGCACGCTGTGGTAGCTCTGCGGGCCGAAGAACTGCCAGTACAGCGGGAACGCCAGCAGCGGCAGACAGACCTGCACCGCGAATCCGAGCCCGCGCAGCAGCGGCCCCAGCGCCGCCCGCGCCACATCGCGGCGCACGACCGCGTACGCGAGCGCGAAGAGCAGCATCCCCATCGCGGCGAGCAGCAGCGGCTCCTCGCCCAGGAAGATCTGGTACGTCGCGAAGAGGCCGAGCAACACGCCGTCCCGTGCGACCCGGCGCCCCTGGTCCGTCTCCTTTTCCACCACCGCAACCGCGCTCTCGCACAGCCTCAGCGCCCGGTCGATGATCACCGGAATCATGAAGAGGACAAGGAAGTTGGGGTGCGCGTTGGCGTGCGACATCATCGGCGGCGCGAACGCGGCGAGGGCCGCGCCGAGGGCGGCCGCCCAGCGGTTCCTGACGAGCCGGCGCGCGAACAGCCAGTACCAGGCGACCGCCGTCGCCGTCAGACCGAGGGTGAGGACGAGCGCCCAGGTGACGGTCGGACCGAAGGCGAGCGTGACGGGCGTGAGGGGTACGGAGAGCCCGAGCATGACGGTGTTCGCCATCAGGTTCACGCCGTCGGGGAAGTTCTGGAGGGTGGTGAAGAGCGGATTGCGCAGATGCACGACGTTGTCGGCGGTGACCCTGAAGAACCACTCCCACTGGTTCTGGTCCGACCCCGCGTCGGCGAGATACGTGTGGTCGAGGTCCGCCCACAGGCCCTTGTAGAGGAAGAACGAGGCGAGGAGGAAGAGCCCGGCCACCGCGAGATCCGTACGCCGGCCCCGGTGGAGCCGCTGCGCCCACTGAGCTCCCCGCGTCCCCCGCGTCCGCCGCGCCCTGAGCCGTACCAGCTCCAGCAGCACCTTGCCGTAATCCAGCGGCCGTACCTTCGACCCCGGCTGGTGCGACCAGCGCACCGGGACTTCCGTCACCGGCCAGCCCGACCGCCGGAAGAACCGCAGTATCTCGACGTCGATGCCCCAGCCGTCCAGCCGGGAGTCGGCGAAGGCGGCCCGCGCCTGCTCGCCGTCGAACAGCTTGAAGCCGCACTGGGTGTCGCTGATGCCGTGGACCGCGACGAGCTGTATCAGCCGGTTGCCGAGGCGGCCGAGCCACTCGCGCAGCGCCAGCTGCCGCACCTCGATCCGCGCGTCGGGATGGGCGCGGGAGCCGATCGCCGCGCCGCCGCCGTCGGCCGTGAGCTGCTTGTCGAGCCGGTCCAGCTCGTCGATCGGTGTCGCGAGGTCGGCGTCCGTCACCAGCACGCGCCGGCCGTACGAGGCCAGGACGCCCTGGCGCAGCGCATGTCCCTTGCCGCGGTTGCCCTTGCTCGTCACCACGTGGATACGCGGCTCGTCGGCCGCGGCCGCCGCGGCGATCCCCGCTGTGCCGTCCGACGAACCGTCGTCGACGACGATCAGCTCCCAGTCGCCCCAGCGGTCCGGATCCGCGCGCAGATGGGCGCAGATGGCGTCCAGGGTGGGGCGCAGTCGCCGCTCCTCGTTGTACGCCGGTACGACGACGGTCAGATCGACGCTCACCGTGTCCTCGCCCAGGTCCGCTCTCGCCGCGTCCGTCCTCACCGCTGCGAACGCTCCAGCCTGTCCGCCCACTCCAGCGAATGGTCGTCGTACTCCCCGATCACGGCACGCGCCGCCGCCGCGTCGCCGAGGGTGAGGGCGTCGACCACGCGCTCATGTCCGCTCCACAGCCACTTCCCGCCCTCGGTGTCCTCGCGCAGGAAAGGTACGGAGAACACCCAGGCCTGGACGCGCAGCCGGTGCAGGAAGTCCGCGACGTAGCGGTTGGCCACCAGGGCGCCGAACTCGCGCCAGAACCGCAGGTCGTAGCCGATGAGTACGTTCAGATCCCCGCCCCTGGCGGCGCGCGCGGACTCCTCGGCCCTGCGGCGTACGGACACCAGCGCCGCGCCGTGCGCCCGGCCCGCGAGGTGCTCGCCCTCCAGCTTGCGGAAGACGCTGTCCACGATCAACGAGCGTGCCTCGACCATGTCGCGGAAGTCGGCGATGGAGAACTGGTGGACCCGGAAGCCGCGGTGCTGGTCGGAGTCGAGCAGGTCCTGTGCGGAGAGGTCGACCAGCGCCTCCCTGACGGGGGTCGCGGAGACTCCGTACTGCTCGGCGATCTGTTTGACCGTGAACTCCTGCCCCGGCAGTAAACGCCCTGCGAGCACTTCGTCACGGAGCGCGTCCGCGATCTGCTGCCGCAGAGTATTGCGGGTCACGGCTCCGCTGGCGGGCATGGTCTTCGGTCCCCTCGTCAGGCTTCCGACACCTTAAGGCAGCGGATGGGACGAGGTGGGACGGACCGGGCCGGGTGGCACCGGGCCCGGTCCGCGAACTCCGCCCTACGCGGTGTGCTCGTCCGCGACCGACAGCGCCGCGTCCAGGATCGCCAGCCCCTCCTTCGCCTCCGCCTCGGTGATGTTGCAGGCCGGGACCGCGTGCGTACGGTTCATGTTCACGAAGGGCCAGAGCCCGTTCTTCTTGCAGGCGGCGGCGAAGGCGGCCATGGGGGCGTTCGCCTCACCCGACGCGTTGTACGGCACCAGCGGCTCGCGGGTCTCCTGGTCCCGGACCAGGTCGAGGGCCCAGAACACGCCCGTACCGCGGACCTCGCCCACCGACCGGTGACGGGCCGCCAGCTCGCGCAGCCCCGGGCCGAGGACCGTCTCGCCGATGTGCGCGGCGTTCTCGACGACCTTCTCGTCCGCCATCACCTGGAGCGTGGCGATGGCCGCCGCACAGGCCAACGGGTGGCCGGAATAGGTGAGTCCGCCGGGGTAGGGGCGGGTGGCGAAGGTGTCGGCGATGGCCGCGGAGATGGCGACGCCACCGAGCGGGACATAACCGGAGTTGACGCCCTTGGCGAAGGTCAGCAGGTCGGGGACGACATCGAAGTGTTCCGCCGCGAACCACTTGCCCGTACGGCCGAAGCCCGCCATCACCTCGTCGAGGACGAAGACGATGCCGTGCCGGTCGCAGATCTCCCGTACGCCCGCGAGATAACCGGGCGGCGGGGTCATGATGCCGGCCGTGCCCGGGATCGTCTCCAGGATGATCGCGGCGATGGTCGCAGGGCCCTCGAAGGCGATGGTCGCTTCGAGGTGCTCCAGCGCGCGGGCGCACTCCTCCGCCTCCGTGGAGGCGTAGAACGGCGAGCGGTAGAGGAACGGCGCCCAGAAGTGCACGACCCCGGCCGATCCGTTGTCGGAGGCCCAGCGGCGCGGGTCACCGGTCAGATTGATCGCGGTGGAGGTGCCTCCGTGGTACGAGCGGTACGCGGAGAGCACCTTGGGGCGGCCGGTGTGCAGACGGGCCATGCGGATGGCGTTCTCGACGGCCTCGGCGCCACCGTTGGTGAAGAAGATCTTGTCGAGGTCGCCGGGGGTGCGCTCGGCGATGAGGCGCGCGGCCTCGGACCGCACATCGATGGCGAAGGCGGGCGCGAAGGTGGTGAGGCGGCCGGCCTGCTCCTGGATGGCGGCGACGACGGTGGGGTGCTGGTAGCCGATGTTGGTGAAGACGAGACCGCTGGTGAAGTCGAGGTAGCGGTTGCCGTCGTAGTCCCAGAAGTACGCACCCTCGGCGCCGGCGACGGCGAGCGGATCGATCAGGCCCTGGGCGGACCAGGAGTGGAACACGTGCGCGCGGTCTGCGGCCTTCACGGCTGCGCCGGCCTGCGGGTCGACAAGAGGGTTCATGCGGCCCAGGGTAGGAGGCGCAGGTGGGGGGCGGTATGGCCACGCTGTATGGAGTGAGGCACTTTGCTGGGCATGGTGTCGACGCGAGGGTGTCGACGCGCCGGTGTCAACGCGCCGGTGTCGACGCCCACGTATGTCCGGGAGGGCGCCGGACGGCTCAGGACGCCGGGGCCGTCGTACGGAACCTTGCCCGGTACGTCGAAGGCGTCACGCCCAGCCGCCGCAGGAACACCCGCCGCAGCGACTCGTCACTGCCCAGACCGCTGCGCCGGGCCGCGCCCGTCACGCTCTCCCCCGCCTCCAGCAGCGCCTGCGCCGCCTCCAGCCGTACGGACTCGACGTACGCCGCCGGGGTGCTGCCGACCTGTTCGTTGAAGAGGCGGGTCAGATGGCGCGCGCTCAGCCCGCCGCGCCGGGCCAGCGCGGGCAGTGAGTGGTCGGCGGCCGGATCCGCCGTGACCTCCCGCAGCAGTCCGCGCAGCGCGTCGTGCTGTGGGCTCGGGGTGCGCGCGGCGACCGAGAACTGCGACTGACCGCCCGGCCGTTGCAGGAAGACCACCAGGTCACGGGCGACCTCACGCGCCAGATCCGCGCCCTCGTCGTCCTCGACCAGGGCGAGCGCGAGATCGATGCCCGCGGTGACTCCGGCCGAGGTGTACGTACGACCGTCCCGTACGAAGATCGCGTCCGGGTCGACGGTCAGCGCCGGAAAGCGCCGCGCCAGGACGGCCGCGTGCCGCCAGTGCGTGGTGGCGCGCCTGCCGTCCAGCAGCCCGGCGGCGGCCAGCGCGAAGGCCCCGGTGCAGACGGACGCGACGCGGGCGGACCGGCCGGCCAGACCCGTCACCGCGTCGAGCAGCCCGGCCGGCGGCGGGTGGTGCGGCAGGTCCTCTGAGCCCGGGACGACGAGCGTGTGCGTCCTGCCGACCTCGGCCACCGCCGCGTCGGCGTGCAGCCGCGTGCCGGTGGAGGTGATGACGGGACCGCCGTCCGCCGAGCAGACCGTCTGGGCGTACGCGCCGCCGAGCCCCGCGGCCGTACCGAACACTTCCAGCGGAGCGGCGACATCCATCAGCCGAACGCCGTCGTACACGAGCACGGTGATGTCCTTGCGCTCTCTTCCCTGCATACGGCCACGCTAGCCCGGATCCATGGCCGTATGTGTGGGATGTACGTCCGGATGGACATGGCGGGGGCGGGGCGGCCGGGCGGAGAGTGGAGACACGCCCCTCGCGAAAGGAATCCCGCCATGCCCGAGCGCATCGCCGGTATCGAGATCCCCGACAGCAGCCTCGCCAAGGAAGCCACCGAGCTGGTGTGGGACACCACCGGGTCGCTGCTGTACGACCACTCCCGCCGGGTCTTCCTCTTCGGCTCGCTCCAGGGGCAGCGGCGCGGGCTGTCGTACGACCCCGAGCTGCTCTACATCGGCGCGATGTTCCACGACCTCGGCCTGACCGAGGACTACCGCGGCTCCCAGCAGCGCTTCGAGCTCGACGGCGCCGACGCGGCGAGGGATTTCCTGCTGCGCCACGGCCTGTCCCAGGAGAGCGCGCGCATCGTCTGGACCGCCATCGCGCTGCACACGACGCCAGAGATTCCGGCCCATATGGAGCCCGAGGTCGCGCTCGTCACGGCCGGGGTCGAGTTCGACGTCCTGGGGATGGGGCTGAACGACGTCCCGGCGAAGACCAGGGAAGAGGTCGTCGCGGCCCATCCGCGGCCGGACTTCAAGCGGCGCATCCTGCAGGCGTTCACGGAGGGGATCGAGCACCGTCCTGACACGGCCTTCGGGAATGTGAAGGCGGATGTACTGGCGCGCTTCTCCCCGGGTTTCGTACGGACGGACTTCGTCGACGTGATCGAGAACTCGGCCTGGCCGGAGTGAGCTACGACGCCGTCGGTTTGCGGAGCAGGAGGCAGGCCTGCGGAGCGCGCATACTCTCCGGCTCGCTGACCAGCGTGGCGTGCACCACGAACCCGGCTCGCGTTGCCAGTTCGGCGATGCGGCCGGGCGGGAGCAGGTAGACATCGAGGGACATCTCATTGTCGCCGTATCCCTTCTCCTTGCGCCGCCGCTCGTCGCCGACGTGGAAGCCGAGAAGCAGGTGGCCTCCGGGAGCCAGCACCCGGTGGAACTCGGCGAACACCGCCGGCAGTACGTCCAGGGGCGTGTGAATGATGGAGTACCAGGCGACGATGCCCCCGAGTTCGCCGTCCGCCGGCCCCAGGGCCGTCATCGTCCCGATGTCGAACCGCAGGCCCGGGTGGTCCCGCCGGGCCACTTCGACCATCCTCGGCGACAGATCGACGCCGAACGCGGTCAGCCCGAGCGAGTGCAGATACGCCGTCACATGGCCGGGGCCGCACCCCACATCGGCGACCGTGCCGCTGCCGGCGGCCCGCACGAGCTCGGCCAGCGCGCCCAGCATCGCGCGTCCCAGAACGTCGGCCTCGAACGCGGGGGGCACGAGTTTGGCGTAGTCGACAGCGACCGTGTCGTACGACGCCCGGGTCTCGCGCAGGTAGGACGGCTCAGTCACGCGGCAGACCCTACTCCCGGGAGCGCTCGGACCGCAGGCCTCCCAACAGCCCGGAAGGCCGGGGCGCGGCCGGCCGGGTCATGCGAGATGATCCAGGGCGTCACAGTGGTGTAGCCCCTCGGGAACCGGTTTGACGGACATGGCTGGCGGTTCCTTGGGCACTTCGGGTACGAGGAGAGGCCGCGCGGCCATGGAAAAGCTGGCAGCAGGAGATCCCCAACGCATCGGCACCTACCAGCTGCTCGCGCGCCTCGGCGCGGGAGGAATGGGCCGGGTCTATCTGGCGCGCTCCGACCGGGGCCGTACGGTCGCGGTCAAGCTCGTACGCCAGGAACTGGCCGAACAGGAGCAGTTCCGCAGCCGCTTCCGGCAGGAGGTCGCCGCCGCGCGACGGGTCGGCGGCTCGTGGACGGCGCCCGTCCTGGACGCCGACACGGAGGCGGCGGTGCCCTGGCTGGCGACGGGCTATGTGGCCGGGCCCTCCCTGCAGTCGGTCGTCTCGGGCGGCCACGGTCCGCTCCCGGAACGTTCCGTACGGATCCTCGCGTCCGGTCTCGCGCACGCGCTCCAGGACATCCACGCGGCCGGCCTCATCCACCGCGATCTCAAGCCGTCCAATGTGCTGGTGACGATCGACGGGCCACGCGTCATCGACTTCGGCATAGCCCGCGCGCTGGAGACGGTCACCGACGGAGGTCTGACGCGGACCGGCGCGCTGGTCGGCTCGCCCGGCTTCATGGCGCCGGAACAGGTGCGCGGGGACCGGGTGACGGCCGCGTGCGACGTGTTCTGCCTGGGCTCGGTCCTGGCGTACGCGGCGACGGGCCGGCTGCCGTTCGGCGCGGCGGACACCGGGGCGCACGCGCTGATATTCCGTATCGCCCAGGAGGAACCGGACCTGTCCGAACTCCCCGAAGGGCTGGCGGAGTTGGTGCGGTGCTGTCTCCTCAAGGATCCGGCGGCGCGGCCGACCACGAAGGACATCCTGGCCCGGGTGGGCGAGGCGTCGGACTCGGGGGCGGGTCCTGGCGGGGAGCCCTGGCTGCCGGGCGGACTGCTGGCACAACTGGGCCAGCACGCGGTGCGGTTGCTGGAACACGAGGACCCGACGGGGCAGCTGAGAACGGCGGGGGTGGCGGCGATCGAGCCGGCCCCGGCGGTGGCGGGCCCGGCGGGGCCAACCCCTGAGGCGGCGGGCCCGGCAGTCGCGGGCCCGGTCGGGTCGGCCCCTGAGGCGGCGGGCCCGGCGTTGCCCGCGCCGACGAAGGACCAGACCCCGGCCGCGACCCCGGCTCCTACCCCTGCCGCTGCCTCTGCCCCAACCCCGGCCCCGGCCCCTGCTGCGGCTCCCGCTCCCCTGCCGGGGCCGGCGCCCTTTCCGGTTCCCCTCCAGACTCCGGCGCTGCCCCCGGCATACAGCCAGGCACCGGTACCGCAGCCGTACGGCTATCCCCCGGCCGGATACGGCCCGACGCCGCCACCCGGCGCGTCCCCGCAGTACGGACCGTCCCCGCAGTACAACGCGCCCTTCGGCCCCACTCCCCCGTACGGCCCGGCGCCGGTCCCCCCGCCCCCGCAGCGCAACGCCCGCGGCACCATCGCCCTGATCGCCGTGGCGGTGATCGTCGCGATAGGCGCGGGCGGTTCGGTGTACGCCTTCATGGGCAGCGACGGCACGAAGGACGACAAGGGGACGGGGGTGACCGACACGACGACCCCGAAGCCCCCGGTCGACGCCCCGTCCGCCTCAACCACGCCGTCCGGCGCCCCATCCACGGCCGAAAAGGGCGACGTGCCCACGAAGTACCTGGGCACATGGACGGGCGGTGTCGACACCAGCTCGGGTTACAGCACCCGTCGACTCGTCATCGAGCAGGGCGAGGTGGGCGATACGGTCCTCTCCCTGACGGCGGACGGACCGGCCGGGGGCGGCGGCAGCTACCACTGTGTCTTCGAGGCCCCGTTGGCGTCCTCTCCCGCCTCCGACGCCCCGCTCAGCATCGGCCCCTCCGAGGTCACCACGGGCGAGCCCATGTCCTCCTGCACCCCGGGCACCCCGACGGAGCTGACGATCCTGTCCGACGGCAGCCTGCGCCGAGTGACCACCAACGGTGAGTCTTTGACGTACACAAAGGAAGACTGACGCGACCGCGCCCCGGCTGCCGTCAAGGCCGCCGGGGCGCGGTACCGCCGTTCATCCGTTCCCGGCTACAGGAACGAGTTGATCTCGATCGTCTCCGTACGGCCGGGACCGACGCCGATCGCCGAGATCGGGGCCCCCGACATCTCCTCCAGTGCCCTGACATACGCCTGCGCGTTCTGAGGCAGGTCGGCGAAGGTCTTCGCCTTCGTGATGTCCTCCGACCAGCCGGGCAGGTACTCGTACACCGGCTTCGCGTGGTGGAAGTCCGTCTGGCTGTACGGGAGTTCCTCGACGCGCCGGCCGTCGATCTCGTACGCCACACACACCGGGATCTGCTCCCAGCCGGTCAGCACGTCCAGCTTGGTGAGGAAGAAGTCCGTCAGACCGTTGACCCGCGTCGCGTAGCGCGCGATCACCGCGTCGAACCAGCCGCAGCGGCGGTCGCGGCCCGTCGTGACTCCGCGCTCGGCGCCGATGCGGCGCAGCGCCTCGCCGTCCTCGTCGAACAGCTCCGTCGGGAACGGCCCCGCGCCCACCCGCGTCGTGTACGCCTTGAGGATGCCGATGACCCGGCTGATCTTCGTCGGCCCCACACCCGCGCCCGTGCAGGCGCCGCCCGCCGTCGGGTTGGACGAGGTGACGAAGGGATACGTACCGTGGTCGACGTCGAGCAGCGTGCCCTGGCCGCCCTCGAAGAGGACGACCTTGCCCTCGTCGATGGCGTTGTTCAGCACCAGGGTCGTGTCGGAGACGTACGGCTTCAGCTGCTCCGCGTACGTGAGCAGCTCCTCGACGATCTTGCCGGACTCTATGGCACGCCGGTTGTAGAGCTTGGCGAGGATCTGATTCTTGAAGTCGAGAGCGGCGTCGACCTTCTGGATCAGGATCGACTCGTCGTACAGGTCCTGGACCCGGATACCGACGCGGTTGATCTTGTCGGCGTAGGTCGGACCGATGCCACGGCCCGTCGTGCCGATCTTCCTCGAACCGAGGAACCGTTCCGTCACCTTGTCCATCGTGGTGTGATACGAGGTAATCAGATGGGCGTTACCGCTGATCAACAGCTTGGACGTGTCCACACCGCGGTCATTGAGCCCGCTCAGCTCGGAGAGCAGGACGGCCGGGTCGACGACCACTCCATTGCCGATCACCGGGACACATCCCGGGGAGAGGATTCCGGAAGGGAGGAGATGCAGTGCGTACTTCTGGTCGCCCACGACGACCGTATGGCCGGCGTTGTTGCCACCC
Organism: Streptomyces sp. NPDC058198; assembly: GCF_042882605.1. NCBI lineage: Bacteria > Bacillati > Actinomycetota > Actinomycetes > Kitasatosporales > Streptomycetaceae > Streptomyces > Streptomyces sp. NPDC058198. The sequence goes on along the minus strand of NZ_JBHVVP010000002.1, from coordinate 640,352 downwards.
TGATAGCGCACGACATAATCCACAGACCCACCGAGCAGGTCGGTGGCCTTTCCCTTGCCTTCGTCACCCCACTGAGCACCGAGCAGCACAAGTGCGGGCACAGGCGTACACCCCTTCCGGGCGGGGCATGTCCAAGGTCAGGGGGCGCACTAACGCCGTCCATACGGCGCGCGTACGCCGTATGTCATCGCACAACGCTGTACGACACAGCCCGAACCGTCGAACCGGTTGCCCCGGAATAGACGAAGCCCCTGGCGCAATAGCGCAAGGGGCTCTTGCACAAAGATGCTACCCGAGGAAGGACCGAGGTGTCGGCTCCCGAGCCCGCCGAGAACGGTGCGCAGCAGCTTCTGGTGGTCATCGACCCGGTCGCCCGCCGGACCGACGGCGAATCCGTGTTGATCGCGAAGGACGTGCTGAGCGCGGGGGCCTCAGTGAAGATCTGCCTGCCGGACGGGCCGGAGGCCTTCGCCCGGGCGCTGGCCCGGCGGGGCAGCCGGCGGCCCGTGGTGATCGGCGACGACCGGGCGCTGCTGCGGATGGTGGCCCTGCTCCACCGGGACCGGGAGCTGGGCTCCGGGGCGCTCTCGGTGGTGCCGGTGGGAGCCTCCGTGGAGCTGGCCCGTTCGCTGGGCGTGCCGACGGGCGCGGTCGCCGCGGCGCGCGCGGTGCTGGACGGGGTGGTGCGCCGGCTGGACCTGCTGGTCGATGACAGCGACGGCGTGGTGCTGGGCGGGCTACGCATCCCGGCCCTCCCGACGCGGGGCGGGGCGCCGGCCGCGCCGTCCGTCTGGGACACCTGCCGTTCCCTGGTCCGCACGCTGGTGCGACCGCCGCCAGGGGCGGCGCGTACGCACCGGCTGCGGGTCGAGGCGGACGGCGTGCTGCTGAGCGATCTGGACGAGCCGGTCGAGGTCGTGACGGTGCGCTCGTACGGAGGCCGCGCCGAAGTCGTGATCCGTACGCACGCGTCGGCCGAGCCGCGCCGGGCCAGCGCGCTGTCCGTGACGGTCTCGGGCGCGGACTTCCGCTACCGGGCGGACGCCCGGATCACCGGCCCGGTACGGACCAGGACCTGGACACTGCGCCCGGGGGCGTGGGGGCTGACGCTGCCCGCGGAGGCAGGCGCGTACGCGGGCCCCGGCGGGGGATAACGGCCGGATCGAGCCGTAGAGCACCTCTACTGCGGGGTCGGGGCGCCGGGTAGCCTCGGCCTTCGACACGACGCCCGGGGGGGCCGCATCGATGCCAGAGACGGGATCGCAGGGCACGGCTCTGGCTGTCGCCGACACGGCGAAGGCGTTGGCCCGCTACCGGGCACGCGCGGGCATATGGGTGCGGGCCGGCCTGACGGTGCTGGCAGGCTCGGTGATCATCGCCTTGACCGGCGGGGGTCCTGGGTGGGTGAGGGGGGCGCTGCCCGCGCTGATCGGCGTGTCCCTGTTCTGCTCGGGGCTCGGTCTGCTGACGCTGCGGCTCTCCCGCCGGATGCGGGACCGGCTGGCCGCGGGCCCCTGGATGGCCTACGCCGCCGAGGCCGTACCGCGCGGGATACACGCCGCGGCGGTGGTCCTGCGGGATCCGGCGACCGGTGAGCTGTGGCCGTTGACCGTGATAGCGATCCAGCAGCGCTACCACCTGGCGCAGCCCGGTCCCGACGGGTCGCTGTGGTGGTGCGGTGACCCACGGACCGGCGGGGTGATCGCGCCGCCCGGCGGGGCGGACCTGATCTGGACGCAACCGGTACGGGGGCGCTGGTCGCGGCAGCGCGTCGTACGGGCGGCACAGCGGCAAGGGCTGCTGGACCGGCAGGCGTCACCTCAGCCCGCATCGCCGCACCAGCCCCCACCACCTCCGCCGCCACCGGTGTCCGAGCTTTTGGAGCGGGACCTTCGGTGGGAGCGGAAGACCGCCCGCCGCTGGGGCGTCTACCGGTGGGTGCTGCTGGCGGGAGTGGTCCTGCTGGGGCCGGGCCTCGCCGGTTCCCTGGCCTCGGAGAAGGATCCGCAGATCGACCTCACCGTGATCGCGCAGGAGCCGGACGGCACCTGCGAGGTGCGGTGGACCGACCCCTGGAGCGGCGAACGGCGCGAGGGCCCCTTCCACTGCGATCCGGACCGTGATCCGCTGCTGGACTACTGGTGGACCGGCTGGGTGGTCTCGTACGGACCGTGGAAGGGGGAGCTCTACGACTCCGACCTGCGCGGCACCGTCGCCGACGAGGTGAACGCCGCGCTGAGCGTGGCCGGCGGGGCTCTCACGCTGACCGGGCTGGTCGGCGGGTTCAAGGGCCGACAGCGACGGAACACGCCCGCCGAACCGCCCGTCGAACCAGCCGTCGAGCCCGCTGAACAGGACCGCTGAAGCGCGTCAGCCCTCGTCGTGGCGGAGGGTTGCCTGATGCTCGCGCCAGCGGTCCAGGAGGGCCACCAGTTCCTTCTGCAGGAATTCGAAGAACGCCACCGTCTCCGCGACCCGCGCGCCGGCCGGGGTGTCTCTGCCAAGGGAGTCGACGCCTTGACGCAAGGTGTGCTCCCAGCGGCTCAGGACCGTGTCCCGCTGGGCGAAGGTGGCGTACCAGAGCTGGTTGTGCAGCCGGTAGCGGTCACGGCGCGATCCTGGGTCGCGCTCCCTGCCGACCATGCTGACCTGGACGAGATAGCGGATCGCCCCTGATACGGCGGCGGGGCTGATGCCGAGCTGTTCGCTCAGCTCGGCGGAGGTCATGCTCGCGTCGTCCGAGGCGAGCAGGGCCGCGAAGACCCTGGACGCCGTCCGCTGCATTCCGGCCTCGGTCATATCGGCGGCGAAACGCTCCACGAAGCGCGCTACGGCCTCCTCGTCCCGCTGCGGGTCACCCGTCTCATCCGTCCCGCCCGCCGCGTCCGCCGCGCCCGTCTCATCCGTATCGCCGGTCCTGCTGCTCATCGCCCCATCGTCTCCCCTGCTCGCGGTCCGCCTTCGATCTTAACGTGCGCGTTTTTACGCTTCCTTAACTTCACAAGTTTGTGAAAGTAGCGTACGTTCCGAAACATGACCAAGGCAATCACCGTGTCCGGACTGCACAAGTCGTTCGGCCGGACGCACGCGCTGGACGGCCTTGACCTCGCCGTCGAGACCGGCGAGGTCCATGGCTTCCTCGGCCCCAACGGAGCCGGCAAGTCCACCGCCATCCGGGTCCTCCTCGGGCTGCTGCGCGCCGACTCCGGCGCGGCCCAGCTCCTCGGCCGGGATCCCTGGCGGGACGCGGTCGAGCTGCACCGGCGCGTGGCCTACGTACCCGGGGACGTGACGCTGTGGCGGAACCTCTCCGGCGGCGAGGTCATCGACCTGTACGGGCGGCTGCGCGGCGGGCTCGACACGGCGCGGCGGGCCGCTCTCGTCGAACGCTTCGAACTCGACCCCACCAAGAAGGGGCGTACGTACTCCAAGGGCAACCGCCAGAAGGTCGCGCTGGTCGCCGCGTTCGCCTCAGACGTCGATCTGCTCATCCTCGACGAGCCGACCTCGGGACTCGACCCGCTGATGGAAGAGGTCTTCCAGCAGTGCGTCACGGAGGAGCGCGACCGCGGCAGGACCGTCCTGCTCTCCAGCCATGTGCTGAGCGAGGTCGAGGCGCTGTGCGACCGGGTGAGCATCATCCGCAAGGGCGTGACCGTCGAGTCGGGTTCGCTCACCGAGCTGCGCCATCTGACCCGTACGAGCGTCAGCGCGGAGCTCTCGGGGCCGCCCGCCGGACTGGCCGAGCTGCCCGGGGTGCACAACCTGGCCGACCAGTCCGTCGCCGGGGGCCCGGGCCGACGGGTCCGGCTCCAGGTCGACACCGACCAGCTGGACGCGGTGCTCCGCTCGCTCTCCGCGTCCGGCATCCGCTCGCTGACCAGTACCCCGCCCACCCTGGAGGAGCTGTTCCTCCGCCACTACGCGCCGGACGAGCAGACGACCGGCGCGCCCGCGACCCACGTGCCCCCGTCCGCGACCGCGACCGACGCGTCCACGACCGACGAGGCGGTGTCGCGATGACCGCCGCCGCCGTAGCCGTCCCGGCGGCCCGCACCGCCGGCTCCCGCCATCTGGCCGGCACCCGCCCGCTGTTGCGGCTCGCCCTGCGCCGCGACCGGATCATGATCCCGGTCTGGGTGCTGGTCCTCGGCGGTTCCTTCGCGTCCGTCGCCCAGTCCTACTCCGCGCTGTACGACACCGCCGCCGCGCGGGCGGACCTCGCGCGGTCGATGTCCGCGAACAGCTCGCTGCGCGCCCTGTACGGACCGGTCTTCACCGACTCCATCGGCGGGCTCACCGCCGTGCGCATGGTCGGCTTCGGTGCCGCGCTCGCCGCCGTGATGAGCCTGGTCATCGTCGTACGGCACACCCGGGAGGAAGAGGAGACGGGCCGTCAGGAACTGCTCTCCTCGGCCATGGTCGGGCGCCGGGCGCCGCTGACCGCCGCGCTGCTCACGGCGCTGATCGCCAACGCCGCACTGGCCCTGGTGATCGTGGCCGGGCTCGCCGGATACGTCGGGGACACGGCCGGCGCACTGGCTCTCGGCCTCGCCGTCGCCGGGGTCGGCATGCTCTTCGCCTGCACCGCCGCCATCGCCGCGCAGATCACCGAGAACGCACGCCTCGCCAAGGGCCTCTCCGGCGCCGTCGTCGGCGCCGCGTTCGTACTCAAGGCGGCCGGTGACGCCGCGTCGGACGACGGCTCCTCCGTGCTGACCTGGCTCTCCCCGCTCGGCTGGGCGGAGAACGTCCGCGCCTTCGCCGGGGAGCGCTGGTGGGTGCTGCTGATGCTGCCGGCCGCCATCGCCGTCCAGGCCGTCCTCGCGTACACACTCGCTGGCCGGCGCGACATCGGGATGAGCTTCCTGCCCGCGCGCCCAGGACCGGCGCGGGGCAGGCTGCGCACGGCGGGCGGGCTCGCCTGGCGGCTCCAGCGCGGCAGCCTGTTCGGCTGGGGAACCGGCTTCCTGCTCGCCGGGATCGTCTTCGGCGGCATCACCGACGGAGCGGCGGACCTGGTCGGCGGCAACCAGCAGACCAGGGAGATCATCGAGCGGATGGGCGGCCGGCAGGGCCTGACCGACGCCTTCCTCGCCGCGATGGTCGGCGTGCTCGCCATGGTCGCGGCGCTCTATGTGGTCGCCTCCGTGCTGCGGCTGTACGGCGAGGAGACCGGCGGGCGCGCCGAACCGGTGCTGGCAGGGGGAGTCGGACGGCTGCGGTGGGCCGCGGGCCATCTGATGATCGCCTTCGGCGGCGGCGCCCTGGTCATGCTGCTCGGCGGGGTGGGGCTGGCCATCGGATACGGCCGGGCCCTGCCCGCCCTCCTGGGCGCCGCGCTGGTGCAGCTGCCCGCGATCTGGGTGCTGGGCGCGCTGGCGGTGGCGCTGTACGGCCTCGTCCCGAAGGCGGCCGTCGCCGGCTGGGCGGTCGCGGGCCTCGCCCTGGCCCTGGGCTGGATCGGCCCGGCGCTGGGCTTCCCGCAGTCGGTGCTGAACCTGTCGCCGTTCGGGCACCTGCCCAAGCTGCCGGGCACGGAGATGGCCTGGACGCCGGTGCTGGCGCTGACCGCGCTCGCGGCGGCGCTGGTGGCGGCGGGGCTGGCGGGACTGCGACGCAGGGACATGCTGAGCTGACCGGAGATGCACGTCGGCCGCTTTGTCCACAGGCTGTGGACAAAGCGGCCGACGTGCGTCAGCGCACGTACTTCTTCAGGGCCTCGGTGTCGAGTTCGATGCCGACAGGGTCCGGGAGAGTGAGCTTCGCGCCGAAGTCCGCCGTCTGACGAAAGCGGTAGCCGTCCGCCCCCGGGTCACTGTGCACGGTGACCCTGCCATGGTCACGGTCGATCAGCAGATAGAGCGGGATCCCGGCCGCAGCGTAGGCGGCGGGCTTCTCCTTACGGTCCCGCCGGTCGGTGTCGGAGTCGTACGAGGTGACTTCGACGGTCATGACCACATGTTCGGGGCTGGCCCAATCGCCCTGTCCGGCGAAGGTGTCCTCCGGGGCGAGGACGGCATCCGGCTTGGCCCGGCCTTTGCGGTACGCCTCGACCTGAAGCCCGAGTTCACCGCCGGCGTACAGCCACAGATCGGTACGGACCTGCATGCACCGCTTCTGAAGCCACCGGATGATCTCGCTGTGGTCGCCGTCCGTCATGCCCCTGATCCCGATCCGTCCGTGGATGAACTCCAGCCTGACGGCGTCGGATTCCCTCTCGACGAGCTCGGCGAGCTTCTCGAACTCCTCGACGGACATCTGAACCACGCGCTCTGCCATAACTGTCATCGTGCACCTCCTGTCAGGCGGATGCCAGTGTGTCGCGCCCTGCGGGCAGACGGGTCGGCTTTCCCGGTGTGATCACTCGTGCGAGTGATCAGCTGTCCGGTGCTCGCCGCCTCACCCCGGTGTGACCAGCCGCGCCTCGTACGCGAACACCGCCGCCTGCGTGCGGTCCCGCAGCCCCAGCTTCACCAGGATGCGGCTCACATGCGTCTTGATCGTGGACTCGGCGACCACCAGATGCTCGGCGATCTCGGCGTTGGACAGGCCCTGGGCGATCAGGACCAGGACCTCCGTCTCGCGCTCCGTGAGATCGCCGATCCGGGCCATCGCCGGGGCGCGCGGGGCCTCCGAGAGCTTAGAGAACTCCGTGATCAGGCGTTTGGTGACGGTGGGCGCCAGCAGCGCCTCGCCGGACGCCACCACCCGCACGCCGTCCGCCAGCTGCCGCGCCGAGGCGTCCTTCAGGAGGAAGCCCGAGGCTCCGGCGCGCAGCGCCTGGTACACGTACTCGTCGAGGTCGAAGGTGGTCAGTACCAGCACCTTCGCGTCGGCGTCGGCCGCGACGATCTCGCGGGTCGCCTCGATGCCGTTCAGCTCCGGCATCCGGATGTCCATCAGCACCACATCGGGGCGGTGCACGGCGACCTGGCTGACGGCCTCGCGGCCGTTCACCGCCTCGCCGACGACCTCGATGTCCGGCATCGCGTTCAGCAGGACCGAGAAGCCCTCGCGGACCATCACCTGGTCGTCGACGATCAGCACCCGGATCGTCATGACGCGTCCCCGTCCTGCACGGCGGTCACCGGGATGAACGCCGCGACCTCGTAGCCACCGTCCTCCAGGAGGTCCGCGGTCATCTCGCCGCTCAGCATCGAGACACGCTCCCGCATCCCGGTGATGCCGTGCCCTGCCCCCGGCGACGGTTTGACCAGGCCCTGCGGCGCGCTGTTGACGATCCGCAGGCCGAGCCCGCCCAGGACGTACGAGATCTCGACCTTCGCCGTCGATCCCGGTGCGTGCCGCAGCGCGTTGCTGAGGGCCTCCTGAACGATGCGGTACGCCGACAGCTCCACGCCCTGCGGCAGCTCGCGGACCGCGCCGGTGACTGTCTTCTCCACGGTCAGGCCGGCGTCCCGGACGTTGCCGAGCAGCCCTTCCAGCTCGGCGAGCGTGGGCTGCGGGGCATCGGGGGCCTGGTAGTCCTCCGCCCGTACGACACCGAGGACCCGGCGCAGCTCGGTCAGCGCCGCCACCGCGTTCTCCCGGATCGTGACGAACGCCTGCTCCAGCTCGGGCGGTGGGTTCTCCACCCGGTACGGGGCGGCCTCGGCCTGGATCGCGACGACCGACATGTGGTGCGCGACCACATCGTGCAGCTCGCGGGCGATGGTGGTGCGCTCTTCGAGCAGCGTGCGCCGGTCGCGTTCGACGGCGGTGACGCTCTGCTGGGCGGCTACCTCCTGCCGTGCGTCGCGGCGGACGTGGAGCACGGTCACCGTCAGCAGCACCAGCGCGGAGACAAAGAGCAGCGGAGGGGTGGTGGGGAAGTAGCCGCGGTTGAGGACGGCCTCGGCGAACAGCCCGTACAGGGCGGTGAGCACCCACATCCAGGCGGCGGTGCGCGGCCTGGTGCGGATCGCCGTCACCGTCATCACGAAGAGAGCCGCGGCGAAGGCGCTCGGCGTCCAGGGCCAGCCGCCGTAGCCGCCGGAGACGAGACCCAGAAAGCCGCTGCCGATCATGAGCAGCCACCAGGCGCCGACCGGCCTGACCAGTGTGAGCAGCACCGGCACCGCCGGGAGGATGTCGAGCAGGCCGCTGTTGTAGCCGATGAGGACCACGATCAGCGCGCATCCCACGATCACGGCGTGCGGGGTCCAGGCCGCGCGCTCCCGTATCCGGCGCGGCAGCCGGCGGGTGATCGGGCCGTCCGTCCGCATGGGCTTCAGCGGGCGATAGGCGAAGGCGTCGTGGAAGAGGTCCTGGCGCAGGCCGCCGATCGCGTTCATGGCCAGCCGGAACTCGGGGCTCCGGGTCTTCCCGGTATGTGTCTGGGTCACGTTGCCACGGTAGGGGGCGTGCCGGGCGGGGTCGTCACCAGCGAAGCGGATCCTTCCCCGTCCCTCCCAGGTACTACACGCTCCCACCAGGCACGGAGCGCGGCACTCACCAGGCGAGCTGGGCGATCTCCTCCGCGACCACCGCGCACGCGTCCGCCGCCGGGTCGATGAGCGGGAAGTGGCCCACGTCCTCCAGCAGGGTCAGGCCGACCATCTCGCCCGCCCGGGCCGCCGCGTCCACGTACGCCTCGGGGACGGCGTACGGCACGGTGAGGTCCGTACGGCCCTGCACCACGGCGGTCGCGATGCCCGTCGGCAGCAGGGCGGCCGGGTCGGCGCTCTCCCTGCGCTTCTTGAATTCCTCCTCGCCGCCCAGCAGCTGGAGGATGGCCCCGCCGCACACGTCCAGCTCGACGGCGCGTACGAGATCCGCGATCGGCGCGAGCGCGACCACTCCGCGGAACTGCGGTGGGTGCGGCAGCCGCCAGGGCGAGCCCTCGGGCAGCACATGCCGGGCCGCCGCCCACAGCGCGAGATGGCCGCCGGCGGAGTGCCCGGTCACCACGATCCGCCGCGCGTCGGCCTGCGGCAGCGCGTCCGCGACCAGCGCGGGCAGCGCGTCCATCGCGGCGGCCACATCGTCGAACGTCTCCGGCCAGCGCCCCGCCACCGGAGCGCCGCCGCCCTGCTGCGGGATGGCGGAACCCCGCCGGTACTCCACATTGGCGACGGCGAACCCCCGGCGGGCCAGGAAATCCGCGAACGGGGTGAGGTGTCCCCGGTCGTACGGCGCCCGCCACGCCCCGCCGTGCAGCACGACGACGAGAGGCACCCGCTCCTGGTTGCCCCGGGGGGCATAGAAGTCGATCACCTGATCAGGGTGTTCGCCGTACGCCGCGGTGGCATCGGGCAGGACGCCCGGATGGGCGAAGACCGATTCGGCCTCTGCGGCGTCACGAGCAACGGCATCGTGCGCGGCGGGGTCCGGCATGTTGCTCCAACCTCTCGGTACGGGGGCCGAATTGACCTGATCAGCGGGGACGGTATCAGCCCCGGCGGGCGTTGATCACACCCCTCGGCCCCCCGGCCGGACACGGGTCAGGCGGGCGGGCCCGCCGGGACCTCCGTCAGGACCTCCGCGAGCACTCTCGCCGCCCGTTCCGCGTCGGCGAAGCCCACATAGAGCGGGGTGAATCCGAACCGCAGAAGGTCCGGCCTGCGGAGGTCGCCGATCACTCCCCGGGCGATGAGCGTCTCCATGACGGCGGGCGCCTCGACGCATCGCAGGGCGACCTGGCTGCCGCGTTCCGCGTGCGCGGCGGGGGTCACCGACCTGACCCGCCCCGGCGGCGCGTATGCCTCCACGCACTCCAGGAAGAAGTCCGTGAGCGCCAGGCTCTTCGCTCGTACGGCCTCCACCCGCACCCCCTCCCAGACGTCGAGGGACGCCTCCAGCGCCAGCATGGAGAGGATGTCGGGGGTGCCGACCCGGCCACGGACCGCGCCGTCCGCCGGCGCGAAGTCCTGGGCCATCGCGAACGGATCGGTGTGCGCGTTCCAGCCGGGCAACGGGGAGTCGAAGCGGGCCTGGTGGCGCTCCGCGACGTACAGGAAGGCGGGCGAACCCGGCCCGCCGTTCAGGTACTTGTACGTGCAGCCCACCGCGAGGTCCACGCCGTGCGCGTCCAGGCCGACCGGCAGGGCACCCGCGCTGTGGCACAGGTCCCAGACGACCAGAGCCCCGGCCTCGTGCGCGGCGGCGGTGATGCCGGGGAGGTCGTGGAGGCGGCCCGTACGGAAGTCGACATGGTTGACGAGCACCACAGCGGTCCGCGGTCCGAGGGCCCCGAGCAGGTTCTCCGGGTCGAGGGGGACGATCGGCCTGCCGGTCATCCGGGCCGCGGACCGGGCGATGTAGCCGTCCGTGGGGAAGGTCGTGGCGTCGACCAGGATCTCGTCCCTGGCCGGCTCCGCGGGGTCCAGGAGACGTACCGCCGCCACCACGGCCTTGAAGACGTTGACGCTGGTGGAGTCGCCGACGACGATCTGCCCAGGGCCCGCGCCGACGAGCGGCGCGATCCGGTCGCCGATCCGCTCGGGCGCGGTCCACCAGCCGCCCTCGGTCCAGGAGCGGATGCGCAGCTCGCCCCACTGGCGGCTGATGACGTCCTGGATCCGCTCGGGGACATGGCGGGGCAGCGCGCCCAGCGAGTTGCCGTCGAGATAGACGGAGTCGTCGTCGAGGGTGAACAGCTTGCGCCGCTCGGCCAGTTCGTCGGCGGCGTCCAGCTCGGCGGCGCGCTCGGCCAGGGATTCGGCGGCGCCGGTGCGGTCGGTGAGGTGGGGGACGTCGGTGACGTCGGTGCGGGACTCAGACATGGCTGCGCGCCGTCCAGAGCTCGGGGAAGACGTTCTTGGTGGCCCGCTTCTCCAGCCAGGCGACGCCCGCGGAGCCGCCCGTGCCGGTCTTGGAGCCCATCGCCCGCCGGGTCGCCACCAGATGGTCGTTGCGCCAGCGCCACACCAGCTCGCCCACGTCCGTCAGCGCCTCGCCGAGCCGGATGAGCTCGGTGTGCTGGTCGGGGTCGCGGTAGATGCCGGCCCAGATCTCCTCGATCGCGGCCGACGGCTCGTACCGCTTCGAGAGATCGCGGTCGAGCACCGCCGGCGGCACCGGCAGTCCGCGCCGCGCGAGGAGCCGCAGCACCTCGTCGTACAGGCTCGGCTCCTGGAGCGCCTTCTCCAGCTCGGCGTGGACGCGCGGCGCGCCCCGGTGCGGGACGAGCATGGAGGCGGACTTGTCGCCGAGCAGGAACTCCAGCCGCCGGTACATCGCCGACTGGAAGCCGGAGCCCTCGCCGAGCGCGCTGCGGTACGAGTTGAACTGCGCGGGAGTCAGCTGTCCGAGTGGCTTCCAGGAGGCGTTGAGCGCGTCCAGCTCGCGTACGGACCGCTTGAGCGCGTCGACCGCCACCTGCGTCCGGTCCTCGCGCAGCGCGCGGGACGCCGTCTCCCACTCATGGACGATGACCGTGAACCACAGCTCCATGACCTGGGTGGTGACGAGGAAGACCATCTCGCCGGGGTCGTCGGAGAGGGGGTGCTGCAAGTGGGTGAGGACGTCCGCCTGGACATAGTCCTCGTACGGGGTCGTCCCCGCGAAGTCGAGATTCGGGGTGTCCGAACCGGCGGTGCCGGCTCCGGAGGCATCGGGGTCGTGTGACATCTCTGTCTCCTCGAATTGCTACCGGGTAGCGGTCCGCCCCTTCCGTGTTGGTTACGGAGCCCCGGTCCCCTCCGCGCATCATAATCCTGGGTCCGGATCCGGGCTCCATATGCGGGCTCGATATGCCACGTCCGCTCCGGGGTCCAGGCTCCGGGCTGCGGGGTCCGAGTTCCGAGTTCTGTCAGAGGGTCGGGCCGGTGATGTACGTCCCGTGCTCGTTGTACGGCCAGGCATTGGACCGGCAGCCGTTGAGGCCCTTGATCTGCTGCATCATCACCGGCGCGAGCTTGCCGGGGCCGCGGCAGCCCATGTGCTGCCGGATACCGATCTCATGGCCGACCTCGTGGTTGATGATCAGGTGCCGGTACTCCGCGGCGGACCCGCGGAACGTCGGCGATCCCAGCACCCAGCGCCGCAGATTGACCACGACGCCGTCGACGGTCTCGCAGTTCAGTTCGCCGCGGGTGTTGAGCCCCTGGGCGAGGCAGAGCCGGTCGGCGGTGGCCGGGGTGGCGATACGGATGACGAAGTCGGCGTCCGAGGAGACCAGCTGGAAGGTGCCCCGGCCGTGCGCGGCCCAGCTGCGCGGGTGGGCGAGGATCCGCTGGATCTCGGCGGCCGCCCCCGTGGCGGAGATGTCGATGCCGTTCTCGACCTGCACGCGGTAGCGGCGCAACGGTCCTGAGCCGACCCGGTCGCCGTCGGCCCGCGCGGTGGTGAAGGTGCCGGGGCCCGAGGCGGGGACGCGGGGCGGCGCGGGCGGGCGGCGCGAGGAGGCGGAGGAGCCCGGCTCGACGGAAGCGCTGGGACTCGCGGGCGGAGAGGGCGGAGAGGGCAAGGAGGGCGGGCGCTTCGAGGACGCCGACGCGGAGGGGGTGGGCTCCGGCGAGCGGAGGGGGTCCGTGACCTCGCGGGCCGTGGCGGGACCGGTCCCCGCCTCGTCACCCTGCCAGGAGGCGACGGCGGCACCGCCGCCGACGATCACGGCGGCCAGGACGAGTCCTGCCAGGACTATGTGGGCCGGCGAGCGGCGGCCGCGGTTGCTCCTGCGACCGCGCCCGCGGGCAGGCCCACGACGGCGTCCTCGGCGGCCGACGGCACGCTTGCCCACGACAGACTTCTCCCCTGGTGAGGCCGGCGGCGGGGGGAGAGGTGGGGTGCTGTGGGGCCTCTGTGCCGGAAGTGACTGGTGATGCGACAACGCGTGCGATCGTACAGACCGAAGGCCCGCGCCCTGGGAGACGGGCCGGGCCTTCGAAAGGTTGCTTCTTCAACCGGACAACTCAGCCGAGGGTGTCAGCCGCCAGCGGCGAGGAGTCCCGCAGGAACGTCGCGCAGCGCTCGTACTCCTCCTGCTCACCGATCGCCTGCGCGGCGCGGGCGAGCGCGTGCAGGGCCCGCAGGAAGCCGCGGTTCGGCTCGTGCTCCCACGGCACCGGGCCGTGCCCCTTCCACCCGCTGCGCCGCAGGGAGTCGAGTCCGCGGTGGTAGCCGGTCCTGGCGTACGCGTACGACTCGACGACCCGGCCGTTCTCGAACGCGACGTCGGCGAGCTGCGCCCAGGCCAGCGAGGAGGTCGGGTACTTCGCGGCGACATCGGTGGGCGGCGTGCCGTTCGCGAGCAGCTCGCGCGGCTCGGGATCGTCGGGCAGGTGGGTGGGGGGCGGTCCCCCCAGGAGGTTTTCATGGATGGCCATGTCTACAGTCTGCCTTGCCCGCTCCGGCGACTCTCGCCATCGGCCCCCGGGCCCGGTCTCACCGGACCTACGAGGCGGTCGCGGGCCGGTCCGTAGGTCCCTCGGCCGTCACCGGTTCCAGCGGCGGCGCCGTCAGACCGCAGTGGATCCTGCACTCCGGCCGGCTCGCCGCGTCCTTCGGCGTACGGATCCGCCAGAAAGCGATCACCGCGCCCAGCACCAGCACCCCCGCGCACAGCGGCATCGCGCGGCGGAAGGTCTCGCCGAACTGCGTAGCCGAGCGGTACGACTCCGGGCCCATACCCGTGAGCAGCGGCAGCGCGGCCACCGCCAGGAGTCCGGCCGCGCGGGCCGCCGCGTTGTTGATGCCGCTGGCCAGGCCCGCCCGCGCGGTGTCCACGGAGGCCAGGACCGTCGCCGTCAGCGGCGCGACCAGCGTCACCATGCCCGCCCCCATCACCACGAGCGCGGGCAGCACATCCGCCAGATACGAGGCGTGCTGCCCCACCCGCAGCATCAGCAGCAGCCCCGCCGCGCACAGCAGCGGCCCCACCGTGAGCGGAATGCGCGGGCCGATCTTCGCCCCCAGCGCACCGGACCGCGCGGAGAACAGCAGCATCAGCACGGTCGTCGGCAGCAGGGCCGCCCCCGCGCCCAGCGCCGAGTACCCCACGACGACCTGGAGCTGGAGCGCGGTGAGGAAGAAGAAGCCGCCGAACGCCGCGTACACGCACAGCGTCACCAGGTTGACCGAGGTGAACAGCCGGGACGCGAAGATCGACGGCGGCAGCATGGGGTCCGCCCTGCGCCGCTCGACCAGCACGAAGACGACGGCGACCAGCACACCCGCGACCCCCGCCCACAGCGCCTTGGCGATCAGCGAGTACGTCACGAGCGCGAGCGCCCCCGCGCCGAGCACCGCGCCCAGTACGTCGAACCGGCCGTGCGCCGCCGGATCCCTGGACTCCGGTACATGCCGCAGCGCCACCGGCACACAGATCGCGGCCAGCGGCAGGTTGATGAAGAACACCCAGCGCCAGCCGGCCCCGTCGACCAGCCAGCCGCCCAGGAACGGGCCGACCGCCGCGCCGACCCCGCCGAGCCCCGACCACACCCCGACGGCCCGCGCCCGGTCGTCCGGATGGAAGCTCGCCTGGATGATCGCGAGCGATCCCGGTACGAGCAGCGCCCCGCCCACGCCCTGCAACGCCCGCGCGATGATCAGCACGATCGCGCTGGGCGCGAGCCCGCACAGCAGCGAGCCGAGCGCGAACCAGACGGTGCCGAGAACGAAGATCTTCCGCCGCCCGAACCGGTCGCCGAGCGACCCGCCGAGCAGGATCAGCCCGGCCAGCGTGAGCGTGTAGGCGTTGACGGTCCACTGAAGATCCGCCAGGTCCGCGTTGAGGCTGTCCCCGATATGGGGGAGCGCGACATTGACGACGGTGGAGTCCAGCAGGGCCATGCTGGAACCGAGCACCGTCGTCAGAATGACCCAGCGGCCCTTGGCCGAGGACAGCCTGATGTCCATACCGGGATCATCCCCGCCCCCGGGCTAGGGGGCGAGCCGGCGCAGCACCCGGATCAGGGCGTCGGTGCCCTGTTCCACCTTGGTGCGGGGGCACCCCACATTGAGTCGTACGAAACCGGCGCTCCCATAGGTGGCGCCCGGCATGATCGCGACCTTCTCGCGCTCGATCAGATCCCGCTGGACCGCGTCGTCATCGACCCCGAGGGCCCGGAGATCGATCCAGGCGAGATAGCCGGCCTGCGGGGGCCGCCAGTCCAGCTGCGGGAAGGCCGAGTCGAGCCGGTCGGCGACGCTGCGCAGATTCCCCTCCACATACGTGTTGAGGGCGTCCAGCCAGGGGCCGCCCTCGCGGTACGCCGCGATATGCGCGGTCAGGGTCAGCACGGCGGGCGAGGCGAGGCCTTCGCCGGTCTCCATCCGGCGCAGGAAGGCCGCGTGGTCGTCCGGGTCACCGATGATTCCGTACGAGCCGCTCAGCGCGGGGAAGTTGAAGGCCTTCGACGCGGAGGTGATGAGCGCCCACCGGCCGGCACCGAACCGGGTCCAGGGCAGATGGCGGTACCCCTCGGGCACGGAGTCCGCATGGACGAAGTCGGCATGGATCTCGTCGCTGATGACGGCGACACCGTATGCCTCGGCGAGCCGGGCGAACTCCGTCAGCTCGTCCTCCGTCCACACCCGTCCGGTGGGGTTGTGGGGCGAGCAGAGCAGCAGCACCTTGCTGCCGGGCCGGGCGAGCTGCCGCTCCAGCGCCGCCGTATCGCCGATCGGCGCCCCGCGCAGGTCGCGTCCGAGCCCGGAGATCGACTTGAGGAAGCCGTCGTACGTAGGGGTGTGGACGACGACGCCGTCCCCCGGCTCGGTCCACATGCGCAGCAGCTGGGAGAGCTGATTGAGCACGGACGGCCCGTACACCACGCGCTCGGTGTCGATATCGGTGTCGTACCGCGACGCGAACCAGTGGCGTATCGCGGACAGGAAATCCTCGTTGCGCCAGTCGGTATAGCCGAGGACGCCATGGGCGATGCGCCGCTGAAGCGCGTCGAGCACCTCGGGCGGCGAGGCGAAGTCCATGTCGGAGATGGTGAAGGGGAGCAGTCCATCGACGCCGAAGCGGTCCGCGACGCCGTCCCACTGCACGCACCAGGTGCCGTAGCGGTCGATGGGGGTGTCGAAGTCGTAGCCCACGGTGATTCTCCTCCGGGCATGACGGGGGCCCGGTACCGACAGCGATACCGGGCCCGACGTGCACAGGCTGTTGCTCGGTTCTACTTGATCTTGGTGCCCGTGGAGCGCAGCGCGGCGCAGGCCTCGGTGACCCGCTTGGCCATGCCGGCCTCGGCCAGCTTGCCCCAGGTGCGCGGGTCGTACGTCTTCTTGGAGCCGACCTCGCCGTCGACCTTCAGCACACCGTCGTAGTTCCGCAGCACATGGTCGGCGACGGGGCGCGTGAACGCGTACTGGGTGTCGGTGTCGAGGTTCATCTTCACGACGCCGTTCTCCAGCGCGGTGGCGATCTCCTCGGCCGTGGAGCCGGAGCCGCCGTGGAAGACGAAGTCGAAGGGCTGGCTGCCGGCGGGCTTGCCGTACTTGGCGCCGACGCCCGCCTGCAGGTCCTTGAGCAGCTCGGGGCGGAGCACGACATTGCCCGGCTTGTAGACGCCGTGGACATTGCCGAAGGACGCGGCCAGCAGGTAGCGGCCCTTCTCGCCCAGGCCGAGGGCCTCGGCGGTGCGCAGCGCGTCATCGACGGTGGTGTACAGCTCGTCGTTGATCTCGTGGGTGACGCCGTCCTCCTCGCCGCCGGTCGGAGTGATCTCGACCTCAAGGATGATCTTGGCGGCGGCGGCCTTGGCGAGCAGCTCCTCGGCGATGGACAGGTTGTCCGCGAGGGTCTCGGCGGAGCCGTCCCACATGTGCGACTGGAAGAGCGGGTTACGACCGGCCTGGACGCGCTCGGCGGAGATGTCGAGCAGCGGACGGACATAGTCGTCCAGCTTGTCCTTGGGGCAGTGGTCGGTGTGCAGCGCGACCGTGATGTCGTACTTGGCGGCGACGATGTGCGCGAACTCGGCGAGCGCGACGGCGCCGGTCACCATGTCCTTGTTGTACTGACCGCCCAGGAACTCGGCACCACCGGTGGACATCTGGATGATGCCGTCGCTCTCGGCCTCCGCGAAGCCGCGCAGCGCAGCGTGCAGGGTCTGCGACGAGGTCACATTGATGGCCGGGTAGGCGAACTTGCCTGCCTTCGCCCGGTCGAGCATCTCGTTGTAGACCTCGGGGGTTGCGATGGGCATCGGGCCGCTCCTTGTGATGTGCGGGTGTGAGGTGCTTGTCCCTGACCTGGGGGCGACGTCATCGTCGCCCCCATCTTTCCAGACTCCTGTCCGGGCTCCACCTGGAGCACGGCAGATACGGCGATGCGGGCTGGGCCGTTTCACGTGAAACGGCCCAGCCCGCATCGAAGAACCAGGTCAGGCGAGGCCGAGCTCGTCCAGCGCATAGACATTGAGGTACGGGAGCCCCGCCTCCGCGATGGCGGGGGCCGCACCGCGCTCCACGATGACCGCGACCGCCACCACCTCACCACCGGCCTCGCGGACCGCCTCGACGGCGGTCAGCGGCGAACCGCCGGTGGTCGAGGTGTCCTCGACCACCAGGCAGCGCCGGCCCTTGACGTCCGTGCCCTCGATCCGGCGCTGGAGGCCGTGCGCCTTCTGCGCCTTGCGGACGACAAACGCGTCGAGGCGCTTCCCGCGCGCGGCGGAGGCGTGCAGCATCGAGGTCGCCACGGGGTCGGCGCCGAGCGTCAGCCCGCCCACACAGTCGAAGTCCAGCTCGGCGGTGGCATCGAGCATGACCTGACCGACCAGCGGCGCGGCATGTCCGTCCAGCGTGATCCGGCGCAGGTCGATGTACCAGTCGGCCTCGAGACCCGACGAAAGGGTCACCTTGCCGTGCACCACGGCCTTGTCCTTGATCAGCTGAAGCAGCTCAGCCCGTACGTCAGTCATGCCCATCAGCTTAGGTCCCGCCAGCTCCACGTCGTCGCGATCTCCAGCGGGTCCACGGGGGTGACCAGCCGGGGCAGGGTGTTGAGGCCGTTCGGCGGGCCCGACTGCGGCTCCACACAGACCGCCTCGGCCTGCTCGTCGTAGATCACGACCCACTCGGCGCGGCTGGCGACCTTGAGCTCCAGCCGGCCGGGCCAGGTGAGGGTGACATCGACACCGTCCGGCATCCCGAAGCAGTCGTCCCACGGACTGAAGCGCGGCGGGATACGGCGGCCGGTGGGCAGATGATCCTCGCCGCGCTCCTCCTGCCACGCGGCGGTGAAGTCGACGCGCACATCAGCGCCCTCGCCGCCGAGGTTGCGCAGGAACCAGGGGTGCCAGCCCGCCTGGGCGGGAAAAGAGGTGTCGTACGTCTCCACCCCCAGCACCAGGGTCAACGAGTCCTCGGTCAGCTCGAACGTCTGGGTGACCAGCCCGCTGTACGGCCAGGGGTCGACGAGCTCGTACGTGAACGACGCCTTGTTCTCGCCGATCCGGGCGGTGTGCCAGGCCGTGTCCCTGCCGGTGCCGTGAATCGCGTGCGGCGGGGAGTTGAGCGGCATCTGCCGGACCACCTCGCCGTTGCGGAACTGCCCGTGCTCGATTCGCCCGCACCACGGCACCATCGGGAAGCAGCCGTACCGCTCGCCTTGGCGCAACAGCTCGGTCCCGCCGATGCGCAGACTGCCGATCCGGCAGCCGTTCGCCGGGCTGATGGTCAACTCGGCGTCGCCCGCCGCCAGTCGGATGCTCTCTTCGCTGCTACTCACGCTCCGACATTACTTGCGACGCCGCAGAACGCGTCCGACCACCACGGCGGAGGCGAGCGCGAGGGCGGCGGCCGGCGCGACCCACCGGAGCGTGGCCCCCGCGCTGGCGGACTCGGGCGCGGGCACGGGTGCGTACCGTCCACGCGGCGGCGCGTGATCGACCTCCTCGGCGCTCCGCCCGATCATGGTGCGCCGGGCGTGGGCGGCCTCGGCGGGGGGCTCGTCGGGAATGAGGAAGTCCCCTTCCCCGGACGCGGTCTCGCCGTCCAGAGCGGCCGGCGTCACGTCCACGTCGAACGCGGGCACGTCGTCGACGTCTGGCTCCACGGGGGCCGCGGTGTCCGCGGCCGCGTCTGCGTCTGCGTCTGCGGGGGCCGGGGTGTCCGTGGTGTGCGCCTGCGGGTCCGCGGGGGCCGGGGGTTCGGGCACCTCCGACGGCTCCGGCGGGGCCGACTCCTCGCCCAGCCGCGCGGCCAGGCGGTCCAGCAGGCGGTGCGCAGCGGCCACGGTCGCTTCGTCGGGCAGTTCCGCGAGCCGGCCCTCGGAGCGCGACCCACCCGTGAAGGCGAGCGTCGTGCCGCCCGTGGCTTCCGTCAGCCGGACCGTGAGCGTCAGCTTGGCGGAGCCCGTGCCACGGACCTCCGCGCCGTCGCCCTCCACCTCGAACACACCGTCCCGCTCGGCGAGGGTCAGCGCGCCGCGGTAGGTGATCGTATGGCCGCCGATACGCACCTTCAGACGACCCGAGAGCGGGCCGGCCGACTCCTCGGCGTCCTGTTGGAGCCCCGGCACGCAGCGGGCGACCCGGGCGGGGTCGCGCAGCGTCTGCCGGAGAGCCTCTACCGTAACCGGAACGAACACCTCATGCTCCATGCCCCCGAGCCTACTCAGCCCGGCCCCGGTCCGGCGGTGGAACGGCTCGTCTGGGCGGGGGCGCCGTCCGGCGGGGTGCGGTGGTCTTGGCCGGGTGCGGGTCGCCGTCCGGCGGGGTGCGGGTTGTCTTGGGCGGGGGCCGGTTTTCGGGTGCGGGTTGTCGCCGGGTGCCGGGCAGGGGTGGTGTCCTGGACTGCATGATTTACGGCGCGTGCGGACCGGATCCCGGGTGCGGGTTTGTCGAGCGCCACAAATCACGCTCTACGTCCTGGACACCACCCCTACCCGTCCCCCTCCACCACCCGCACAGACCCCCCACCCCACCCCTCCCCAAGCCGGGCGGGGGCCACCGGCGGGAGGGGGTCGGGGGTGCAGGAGGTGCGTGTCCGGACGTAAAGCGTGATTTGTGGCGCTCGACAACCGGTCACGTGACTTCCGGTCCGCAGGGCGCCGTAAATCATGCAGTCCGGACACGCGCCTCCGGAACCCCCGGCACCCGCACCCCAACGAACGGCCCGCACCCCCACCCCCCGCCGGACGGCGAAACGCCCCCCTACCCCCCGTACCGCGGATGCACCAGCGTTGACGGCGGCAGATCCCGCGTCCCCGCCCCCAGCGCCACCACCCCCCGCGACCGCAGCCTCGGCGCATCCGCCGCCAGCCCCAGCCGCGGCCGCCCGCCCACCTCCGCCAGCTCGAACCCCCAGTCGCTCGCCGCCGACCTGCCGCCCCGCCCCCGGTCGGGCCCCGCCGCGAAGCGCGACAGCCGTCCCGTCGCGCGGTACGGGCTCGTGCTGAACCCGGACGCGCGCAGCGTCGCGTCGACCGTCCAGTACGTGCGCGGCTGGGCCGTGGGCGACCCCGCGTGCACAGCCAGCCGCCCGCCGTCCGCGAGCACGCGCGCGGTGAGGCCGTAGAACTCCTCTGAGTACAGCTTCGTGCTGGACGTGATGCCCGGGTTCGGCAGATCCGAGATGACCACGTCGTACGTCTCCCGCCGCACCTCCCGCAGCCAGGTGAACGCGTCCCCGTACACCGCCCGCAGCCGCGGATCCCGGTACGCGTGCCCGTTCAGCGCCGCCAGCGCGGGGTCCGTACGGGCCAGCCCGACGACCCCCGGGTCCAGCTCGACCACGGTGACCTCGCGGACGTCCCCGTACCGCAGGACCTCCCGCGCCGCGAGCCCGTCGCCCCCGCCCAGGATCAGGACGCGCGCGTGCGGCCCGCGCATCGCGGGGTGCACCAGCGCCTCGTGGTAGCGGTATTCGTCCCGCCCGCTGACCCGTAGCCGCCCGTCCAGATAGAGGTCCAGCGGCCCCGAGCGCCCGCCGGTGAGCACGACTTCCTGCACATCCGTGTGGACGGCGACCCGCACCCGGTCCCCGTACACCGCCCGCCGCGCCGCCCGCTCGAAGTCGTCGACCAGGACCGCCGCGGTGGCCAATATCGCCAGCACCAGGACATTGACGGTCACCAGCAGCCGGCGCGAACGCGGTGTCAGATCGCGCCCGAAGACCCAGAGGACCAGCGCGCCGCCCGCCACCGCGTTGACCGCGCCCGTCAGCAGCGCGCCCGTCAGCTGTCCGAGCCAGGGCAGCAGCAGGAACGGGAAGGCGAGCCCGCCGACGAGCGCGCCCACATAGTCGGCGGCGAAGAGATCCGCGACGGTCCCGCCGGCGTCCTGCCGGGAGACCCGTTGTATGAGCGTCATCAGCAGCGGGATCTCGGCGCCGATGAGGATGCCGATGCCGAGCGAGAAGCCGACCAGCGCGTAACGGGACTCACCCATCCACGCGAAGCTCGCGTACAGCACGAGCGCCGAACAGCCGCCGAGCAGCGCGAGCGCCGCCTCCAGCAGCCCGAACCCGACGACCGCCCGGCAGCGCAGCCGCTTGGCGACCAGCGAGCCGATGCCCATCGCGAAGACCATCACGGACAACACGACGGACGCCTGGGTGACGGAGTCCCCGATCAGATACGAGGCGAGCGCGACCAGCTCCAGCTCGTACACCAGTCCGCACGCGGCGCAGACGAAGACCACGGCGAGGACCAGAAAACGCCTCGCGTCCCCGCGCAGGGGCAGCCGCGTCTCACCCTGGGGCGGCGAAGACACTGACTGGTCGATCATGCCCGTAACGCTACGTTACGAATTCATTGCGTTTTGTCACCCACACGGGTGCAATTACAACGAGGCAGGTGTACGGACGCAGACGCGCGTACGCGTCGCGACGAGCTGCCCCTCCTGGGGGTACGCGTGCCACGTACGCCAGCGCACCTGGCCCTCGTCGTGCTGCGCGAGCATCGCGGTGAAGGCGTACGGGGAGCCGGGGAAGGTGCCGGCCAGCCCGTTCGGGTGGTCGCTGACCAGGGCGAGCAGTTCCTGCGCGCGCCCGGCGAACGAGCTGTGCGAGAGGGTCTCGACGCGCGCGGCGAATTGGTACTCCCACTCGCCCAGCGGTCTGGAGACGCCGAGTGGCAGCGGCGTGCTGCTGCCCGCGATACAGGCGACGGTCTCGGAGCAGGTGCCCCCCTCCTCCTCCAGAAGCACCTGATGGGAGGCGCCGAGCAGCCTCAGTTGCAGGAGAGCGCCGGCGAGGTCGAGGTTGAGGACGGCCAGGGCGGGAAGCGGCTCCCGCCCCAACGCCCAGGCCAGGTCGGCGGCGCGGGTGTCGGTGTAGGCGGTCTCTAGGGTCGTGAGCATGGGTCGGCTCCGCAAAAACGCTTGACGGGAGAACCGGGGACGTCCCGGACGATGAGCGACGGAACTGTGGGGGGAGATCGCCCGCTCGGGGTCCATATGAGGTCCGAGGGCTGGAAGCTCTCAACAGCGAGGGAATCACGAACTACCCAGCGTTCACAGTACTTTTAACCAACTTGGCCCTGTTTCCATCCCCTCGGGGGCCTTACTGGTCAAATGTTCAATCCAAACAGCCAAAAGGGTCAACCAACCGGTCAACACGACGATGTCCGGTGGGAGTTCGTTCCCCACCGGACATCGACTACCGCGGACCAGCTGCCCCGTGTCAGCTGCCTCCGCCGCCGCATCCCCCGCCGCCGCACGACGAGCCGCCCCCGCAGGAGGAGCCGCTGCTGCCGCAGGTGGATGAGCTGCCCCCGCAACTGGTCCCCCCACTGCCACTGCCGCCGCCGCTACCGCTGCCGCCGCCGGCCCACCAGCTGCCGCCGGCGGCGCGCTTCGCGCCCTTCTTCTTCAGAGAGGGGCCCGAGGTCGCGCCGCTCCTGGACGCCCCACGGCGCTTCGGGCGTGCCTTCTCCCGGCTGCCCACACTCACCACGAGCCCGATGAACGCGACCGCGATCAGAACGACCGCCACTCCCAGACCAGTCATGGTCCTCACCGTCCTTCTGTTCCCCCGAAGCGAGACCCCCCGCGCCCGTCGCGTGGCGGGCCTCGCACTGACCGGTGTTGCGTGACCTTCTTGTATGAACGTGTTGCGTGACTGGGGTGTCCCCTCGGCGCCGGCGGCCCAAAGCTGACTTGAGCAACTCCAGAGGTTCGGCACAGGATGGCCGGCATGACCGCACGCGAACCGGGATCACGCCCGCTGCTCAACCGCCGCCTCGCCGAGTTCGGCACGACGATCTTCGCGGAAATGTCGGCACTGGCCGTACGGACCGGGGCGATCAACCTCGGTCAGGGCTTCCCCGACACCGACGGCCCCGAGGAGGTCAGGGAAGCGGCCGTACGCGCGCTGCGCGACGGCCGCGGCAATCAGTACCCGCCCGGCCCCGGCGTCCCCGAGCTGCGCACCGCGATCAGCGAGCACCAGCTCAAGCGGTACGGCCTGACGTACGACCCCGACACCGAGGTCCTCGTCACGGCGGGCGCCACCGAAGCCATCGCCGCCGCGCTGCTCGCCCTGGTCGAGCCGGGTGACGAGGTGATCGCGCTGGAGCCGTACTACGACTCGTACGCGGCGTGCATCGGTATGGCGGGCGGCACCCGCGTCCCCGTCACCCTGCGGCCCAGGGACGGCGCGTACCACCTGGATCTGGACGAGCTGCGGGACGCCGTCACCCCCCGCACCCGGCTGATCCTGCTCAACACCCCGCACAACCCCACCGGCACGGTGCTCAGCCGCGAGGAGCTGGCGGCCGTCGCGGAACTCGCCGTCGAGCGCGATCTGCTGGTCGTCACCGACGAGGTGTACGAGCATCTGGTCTTCGAGGGCGAGCATCTCCCGATCGCGGACTTCCCGGGGATGCGCGAGCGGACCGTGACGATCAGCTCCGCCGGCAAGACCTTCTCCTTCACCGGCTGGAAGGTCGGCTGGGTGACCGGGACGCCCGCACTGGTGACGGCGGTGCGCTCCGCCAAGCAGTATCTGACCTATGTGTCGTCGGGCCCGTTCCAGTACGCGGTCGCGGAGGCCCTGCGCCTGCCGGACCGCTACTTCGACGACCTGCGCGCCGACCTGCGGGCCAAGCGCGACGTGCTGTCCGCGGGCCTGACGGCGGCCGGCTTCGAGGTCTACCGCCCGGCCGGCACCTACTTCGTGACGACTGACATCCGCCCGCTCGGTGAGAGCGACGGCTTCGCGTTCTGCCGCGCCCTGCCGGAGCGGTGCGGTGTCGTGGCCGTACCGAACGCCGTCTTCTACGACCACCGCGAGGAGGGCGCGCCCTTCGTACGCTTCGCCTTCTGCAAGCGCACGGACGTCCTGGCGGAGGCGGCGGCCCGGCTCAAGACCCTCGCGTAGTCCTGTTCCACGCGGCGAAAAGCCCGGCCGGGGGCCGCGATCGTGGTGATCACAGCCCCTGCCGGGCTCTTGGTTCCGCTGCGGGGCGTCTCAGGCCTCGTCGTCGGGCTTCTCGTCCGCCGGCGCCAGGCCGAACTGCTCCACGAGCCACTTGTCGAACTCGATCGAGGCGCGCACCCAGCTGACCGTCGACGACACGAAGTGCTCCAGGCTGACACCCATGCCGATCAGCATCTGGGCCTCGCCGATGAGCCGGACGGTGGGAGGACCGTCGCCCTCCTCGTGGATGTGGCTGTAGACCTTGGGCCACAGCGTGCGGCGGTTCCAGTCGTCGATCGCGTCGAGGATCTTGGACTTGTCCGCGATGGGGTGCGGGCGGTCGTAGAACGTCCGCACCGAGAAGACCTGCTGGTCCTCCTCGCCGCGGAACATGAAGTACGTACGGAATTCCTCCCACGGCGCCGCGAGGTCACCCTCGTCGTCGACGACGTACTTCAGCTCCATCTGTTCGAGGAGCTGCTTGACCAGATCCTGGTCGGGGACGACGGGGCCCGCCGGTCCTGCACCCTGCGGTTGGGGCTGGCCCCCGAAATTCGGAATCGAGGACGGGTCGATGCTCACCGTGTATTTCCCTTCGTACGGTTCCTCCCATCCTCCCCCATGCCAACCGGGGCATGGCAAGCCCGGCCCGCCCCGATCCGCTGCGAGCTGACTCGAACGGCGGCAGGCGGGCCGGCGCCCCACCCCTTACAGCGTCTTGGCGGGTGGCTTTGTCGGTTCTGGGGTTGCCGCGCTCACGGTCAGGCCGTCCTCGGAGCGGTCGACGCGGACCGTGTCGCCGTCCGTGACCTCGCCGGCGAGGATCTCCTTCGCCAGCTGGTCGCCGATCGCGGTCTGGACGAGGCGGCGCAGCGGGCGGGCTCCGTAGGCCGGGTCGTTGCCCTCGTCGGCCAGCCATTCCAGCGCCGCCGGGGTGACCTTCAGGGTGAGCCGGCGCTCCGCGAGGCGCTTGGCGAGGCGGGCGATCTGGAGGCGGGCGATGTGCGCGAGTTCGTCGCGCGACAGGGCGGTGAAGACCACCAGATCGTCCAGCCGGTTGAGGAACTCCGGCTTGAAGGAGGCCCGTACGACCCCCAGGACCTGCCGCTTCTTCTGCTCGTCGCTGGTCAGCGGCTCAGCGAGATACTGACTGCCGAGGTTGGACGTCAGGATCAGGATGGTGTTGCGGAAGTCCACCGTCCGGCCCTGGCCGTCGGTGAGCCGGCCGTCGTCGAGGACCTGGAGCAGGATGTCGAAGACCTCGGGGTGGGCCTTCTCCACCTCGTCCAGCAGCACCACGCTGTACGGGCGGCGCCGCACGGCCTCCGTGAGCTGGCCGCCCTCCTCGTAGCCGACATAGCCGGGAGGGGCGCCGACGAGCCGCGCCACGGAGTGCTTCTCACCGTACTCGCTCATGTCGATACGGACCATGGCCCGCTCGTCGTCGAAGAGGAAGTCCGCGAGGGCCTTGGCCAGCTCGGTCTTGCCGACACCGGTCGGGCCGAGGAAGAGGAACGAGCCGGTGGGCCGGTCGGGGTCGGCGATCCCGGCGCGGGTACGGCGTACCGCGTCGGACACGGCCTGGACCGCCTCGGTCTGGCCGATCAGCCGCCTGCCGAGCTCCTGCTCCATGCGCAGCAGCTTCTGCGTCTCGCCCTCCAGCAGCCGGCCGGCCGGGATCCCGGTCCAGGAGCCGACCACATCGGCGATGTCGTCCGGGCCGACCTCCTCCTTGACCATGGTGTCCTTGGCCGCCTCCTGCTCGGCCTCGGCGGCCTCCTCCAGCTCGCGTTCCAGGCCGGGGATCTCCCCGTACAGCAGCTTGGACGCGGTGTCGAAGTCGCCGTCGCGCTGGGCGCGCTCGGCCTGGCCGCGCAGGTCGTCCAGCCGCTCCTTGAGCTCACCGACGCGGTTGAGGCCCTGCTTCTCCTTCTCCCAACGGGCGTTGAGCCCGCGCAGCTCCTCCTCCCGGTCGGCGAGGTCGCGGCGCAGCTTCTCCAGCCGCTGCTTGGACGCGGGGTCCGACTCGTTCTTCAGCGCCAGCTCCTCCATACGGAGGCGGTCGACCGCGCGCTGGAGTTCGTCGATCTCGACCGGCGAGGAGTCGATCTCCATACGGAGGCGGGAGGCGGCCTCGTCGACGAGGTCGATGGCCTTGTCGGGGAGGAAGCGCGAGGTGATGTACCGGTCGGAGAGGGTGGCGGCGGCGACCAGCGCCGCGTCCGCGATCTGCACCTTGTGGTGGGCCTCGTAGCGGCCCTTGAGCCCGCGCAGGATCGCGATCGTGTCCTCGACGGTCGGCTCGGCGACCAGCACCTGCTGGAAGCGCCGCTCCAGGGCGGCGTCCTTCTCGATCCGCTCGCGGTACTCGTCCAGCGTGGTCGCGCCGACCATGCGCAGTTCACCGCGGGCGAGCATCGGCTTGAGCATGTTGCCGGCGTCCATGGCGGAGTCGCCGCCTGCGCCCGCGCCCACGACCGTGTGCAGTTCGTCGATGAAGGTGATGATCTGCCCGTCGCTCCCCTTGATCTCGGAGAGGACGGTCTTCAGCCGCTCCTCGAACTCGCCGCGGTACTTGGCGCCCGCGACCATCGCGCCGAGGTCCAGCGAAACCAGCCGCTTGTTCTTGAGCGACTCGGGCACGTCGCCCTTGACGATGCGCTGCGCGAGCCCCTCCACGACGGCGGTCTTGCCGACGCCCGGCTCACCGATCAGCACCGGATTGTTCTTCGTACGGCGTGACAGCACCTGCACCACGCGCCGGATCTCCTGGTCCCGGCCGATGACCGGGTCGAGCTTGCCCTCGCGGGCCGCGGCGGTGAAATCGGTGCCGAACTTCTCCAGGGCCTTGTACTGACCCTCCGGGTCGGGTGTGGTCACCCGGCGCCCTCCCCTTGCCTTTTCAAACGCGTCCAGCAACTTCTTGGCGCCGGCCCCCTGCTGGTCCAGCACCTCCCCCGCCTTGCCGCCCTTGGCGGCGGTACCGATGAGCAGATGCTCGGTGGAGAGATAGTCGTCCCCCAGCTCCTTGGCCCGCTGAGCGGCGTCGGCGATGACGGCGAGCAGCTCACGGTTGGGCTGCGGGGGTGCGACGGTGGACCCGGTGACGCTGGGCTGTGCGGCCAGCAGCCGCTCCGCTCCGGACCGTACCGCAGCCCGGTCCGCCTCGACCGCGGTCAGCAGGTCGATGACGTTCTCGTTGTCCTGGCCTTCGAGCAGCGCGAGCAGCAGATGTGCGGGGGTCAGATCGGGGTGCCCGGCCGCTACGGCCCGGCTGGTGGCGGCGTTGATCGCATCCCGGCTCTTGTTGGTCAGCTCGGCGTCCACGTGCGCTCTCTCCTCCTTGCGCGGATCCTTGCGCGGATCTCAACTCTGACTGTGGCGACATGCGCAAAGTTGAGTCTATTCCACTCAAGCCGAAAACCGGGAGCCCGGCGCCTACGGGTTTCACCCCCGGCCGGGCCCTACTCTTCCGGTATGTCCCATGCCGTACGCAATCTCAGCCCCGATTTTCTCGCGTTCTGGCGGGAGTACCACTTGTGCACGCTGACCACCCTGCGCCCCGACGGCAGTCCGCATGTGGTCCCGGTGGGCGCGATATACGACCCGGAGGCAGGGCTCGCGCGCGTCATCACCAACAAGAACAGCAGGAAGGTGGCCAACATCCTGGCGGCGGGCGCGGGCGTCCGCGACGGCGCGGACCCGGGCGGGGCGCGGGTCGCGGTCTGCCAGGTCCACCGGGGCCGCTGGGCGACGCTGGAGGGCCGCGCCACGGTCCGTACGGAGCCGGAGCTGATCGCGGACGCGGTGAGCCGCTACGCGGAGCGGTACGAGCGCACCCCGGCGCCAAATCCGGACCGGGTCCTCATCGAGATCACCGTGGAGCGGGCGCTCGGCCGCGGCTGACCTCCGTACGGAGCAGTCCGCTGACGGGTCGACTGAACGAGTCCGCTGAACGAGTCCGCCGAACGCGGACAGCACAGCGGCGCCATCGTGTTTCAGGTCCACGATGGCGCCGCTGTGTGGGGGAAGCGCCTGAGCGATTTGGAACGACGGGGGAATCGCTCAGGCACTGCGGGGGGTGGCGATGATGGCTTGCGCTTCGACCAGCTGGTGGTCCCGCTGGTCGAGGTTAACGAAGATCATGTCGTATCGGATGGCACACCGGACCGGCTTCGGAGCCCCCCGCGGCCTCCGAAGGCAGCGGTAGGCACGGACGTCCTCGTCCTCCTCGCGTACGACGACAATCGGCTCTCCGAACAGAGTGACCATCAACGAGTCGCCACGGTGAGGAATAGCCGTGACCAGATCGATGAAGTGCCACCCCGACCGGTAGGCCGTGGCCATCTCGCGCCGGAAGACCCGATCGTCCGGCGGGACAGTCATGCGCCTGTGTCGGCCGGCGTGCTTCCCCAGCCGCTGTCGGCCGGTCCGCTACCCCAGCCACTGTCCGGCGGCGTGCCGGCGGCCTGGGCGATGCCCCAACCGCTGTCGCCCGGTGTATAGCCCCAGCCGCTGTCGGCCTGAGCGCCGCCCCACCCGCTCTCCGTTGTGGAGGTCTCGGGGGCGATGCCCCAGTCGGTGTCCGCGCCGCCCAGAACCCCGTAAGCCACGACTGCGGAGAAAGCAGCGGCAAGCACCGAGCGAAGCAATCTCTTGTACATAGTCGGCTTCGTCCTCACTTGATGGATTCCTCTCCCCCGCGTCACAAGACGATGGCTCATTCAGGCACGTCAATGCCACAGGGGCGATGCATCATGTTCCTGTACGTTCAGGACCCTGGGGGGTGGAGATTTGCCAGTAATCAACTCAAAACCGACACATCCCCATGCGGTGACCGATCTGTGCGACGAGGGGGCGCATCTTTACGCCAGCGCTCTGAGCGCCGGACGGATCTCCCGGGTGGAGGCCGAGGAGGCTCCATGCCTTCTCGAATTCGCTCTTTTGCACCCTGATCCGGACGACCCGAACTGGCTTCGTCCGGTCCCCCCGTCCGTCGCGCTCGCCCAGCGGCTCCATCCCATCGAACGGGAGATCCAGGACCGAAGACGGCACTCCATCAACCTGACAGAATCCTTTGAGCCATTCATGGCCATCAGCGCCCTGAATCCGGCTCCTACCCATGCGATCACCGTCCTGGAGGGGTTCAACCGGATCAACGCCGCGCTCAACCTGGCCACGGCCGAGTGCCACACCGAGATGCTGACGATTCAGCCCGGCGGCGGCCGGCGCGAGCACATTCTCAGCCAAGCACTGGAACGGGACCGGCCACTGATCGACCGCGGCGTCAGCATGCGCACGCTCTACCAGCACACGGTCAGGCACTCCATGGGGACCATGGCCTACGTGGACCGCATAGCCAGCGGCAAGGTCGAGATCCGGACCTTGGAGGAGCTGATCGAGCGGCTCATCATCTGCGACCAGACGGTCGCGTTCATCCCCGCGCGGGACGACCAGCAAGTGGCACTGGAGCTGCGCCACCCCGGTCTTGTCACCTATCTGGTCAAGGTCTTCGAGCAGCTCTGGCGCCGCGCCACGCCGCTCACCGAGCAGGTTTCGTACGAGCCGACCCCTGACGGCATCTCGGGCGTCCAGCGGACCATCGCCAAGCTTCTCGTCGAGGGGTACGTGGACGAGGCCATAGCCCGCCGCCTCGGGATGAACGTACGGACCTGCCGCGCGCACATCGCCAAGCTCGCCACCGTCCTCGGCAGCGGCAGCCGCGCGCAACTCGGCTATCTGGTCGCGCAGTCGGGAATCCTGGAGCAGGACCGCTGACCGGACCGCCGACCTGCCCGAGAGAGCCCCGCGCACCGGGCACACGGAAAGGGCCCCCACCCGGCACGGTGGGAGCCCTTCCTGCGGCCTCTGAACGCGCTCTCAGTCCGCCGGCCGGTTGGGCCGCCACACGACCAGCGCGCTCGTCTGCTGCACATCCTGATACGGCACCAGATCCCGGCGGTACGAGGCATGCACCTGCGCCTCGCGCTGCCGCATCGCCGCCGCCGCTCCCTCCACCGCCGCCGACAGCTCGGCGACCCGGGCCTGGAGCGCGGCGACCTGGTTCTCCAGCTCGATGATCCGCTTGATACCGGCCAGATTGATGCCCTCGTCCTGCGACAGCTGCTGCACCTGACGGAGCAGCTCGATGTCACGGGCCGAGTAGCGGCGTCCACGGCCCGCCGTGCGGTCCGGCGAGACCAGGCCGAGACGGTCGTACTGCCTGAGGGTCTGCGGGTGCAGCCCCGAGAGCTGGGCAGCCACCGAGATGACGTACACCGGCGTCTCTTCGGTCAGTTGATACGGATTGCGCCGCCGCCCGTCCCTGTCCATCGGGTCATGCTCCCTTCGCGGCCTGGAACAGCTCCGCCCGCGGGTCCTCGTCCGCGGTCGCCTTCCGGTAGGCCTCCAGCGCGTCCCTCGCGGGCGCGTCGAGGTCCTTGGGAACGACGACCTCGACGGTGACCAGCAGGTCTCCGCGAGTGCCGTCCTTACGTACGGCGCCCTTGCCGCGGGCGCGCATCGTACGGCCGTTCGGCGTCCCGGCCGGCAGCTTCAGCGTGACCGGCGGGCCGCCCAGGGTCGGCACCTTCACCTCGCCGCCGAGCGCCGCCTCCGCGAAGGTGACGGGCACGGTGACCGTGAGGTTGTCGTCCTTGCGGCCGAAGACCGGATGGGCGTCGACATGGACGACCACGAACAGATCGCCTCCGGGGCCGCCGCGCTCACCGGGAGCGCCCTTGCCCCGCAGCCTGATCCGCTGGCCGTCGCTGACGCCCGCCGGGATACGGACCTGCATGGTCCGCGAGGACCTGGCGCGCCCGCTGCCCTTGCAGACCTCGCAGGGGTCCTGAGCGATCAGCCCACGGCCCTTGCAGTCCACGCACGGGTCGGTGAGCGAGAAGCCGCCGCCGGAGCCGCGCGAGACCTGACCGGTGCCCACGCAGGTCGGGCAGACCCGCGGTGTGCCGTTCTTGTCGCCCGTACCCGAACAGGCCTTGCAGGGCGCCTGGCTGGACATCCGCAGCGGGACCGTGGCCCCGTCGACCGCCTCGGTGAAGCTGAGCGTCACCTCGGACTCGATGTCCTGGCCCCGGCGCGGCTGAGTACGGGTGCCCGCGCCGCCCCGGTTGAAGAGCCCTCCGAAGACGTCCCCGAGCCCGCCGCCGAAACCGCCGGCGCCCTGGCCCGTCTGCGTCCCGCCCTGGGCGCCGCCACCGAAGAGGTCGCCCAGGTCGAAGTTGAAGGAACCGCCGCCCCCGGCACCGGGACCGGGCCGGAACCCGCCGTTGCCGAAGAGCGCGCGGGCCTCGTCGTACTCCTTGCGCCGCTTGGCGTCACCAAGGATGTCATTCGCCTCGGAGATCTGCTTGAAGCGCTCCTCGGCCTTGGTGTCGCCCTTGTTGGCGTCCGGGTGGAACTCGCGGGCGAGCTTCCGGTACGCCTTCTTGATCTCGGCCTCGGTGGCGTCCTTGGGGACGCCGAGAACCTTGTAGTAGTCCTTCTCCACGAAGTCCTTGGTGCTCATTCCCGACGTCCCTCCTCTCCGCCCTCACTGCCTGTCCCCACGTCAGCCCTCGTCCGGGCCACCGCTCTCCTCGTCCTTGGCCTGCTCGTCCGCTGCCCTGGGCTGGGCCCCGGGCTGGGGCTCGGCCACCGCGACGCGGGCGGGCCTGATCGTCCGCTCGCCGAAGCGGTACCCAGGCTGCAGGATCGCGACGCACGTAGTTTCGGTGACATCCGGCGCGTACGAGTGCATCAGGGCCTCGTGGATCGTCGGGTCGAAGGGCTCGCCCTCCTTGCCGAACTGCTGGAGGCCCAGCTTCGCGGCGACCGTCTCCAGCGATTCGGCCACCGACTTGAAGCCGCCGACCAGCTCGTCGTGGTCCCGCGCGCGGCCGATGTCGTCCAGCACGGGCAGCAGTTCGGTCAGCAGACTCGCGACAGCGATCTCCTTGACCGTGACCCGGTCCCGCTCCACCCGCCGGCGGTAGTTCTGATACTCCGCCTGGAGCCGCTGGAGGTCTGCCGTGCGCTCATTGAGCGCCGTACGGACCTGGTCCAGCTGCGCCGTCAGGGCTACCTGCTCTACGTCCCCGGCCGGGGCCGCCGGGCCCGGCTCCTTCACGGAGCCGGACTCGGCAGCCTTCGACGCGGCGTCTTCGGGGGTGGCGCCGGAGGGGACGTCGGGCTTCTCCTCGAAGCCCGGAGTCTCCTCGGTCACGCCGCACCGTCCTTCTTCGGCTTCTCGTCGTCCACGATCTCGGCGTCGACGACGTCGTCCTCGGGCTGGGCCTGGCCGGCGCCCGCCGCACCCTCGCCGCCACCGGCGGCCTGGGCGTCCGCGTACATCGCCTGGCCGAGCTTCTGGGAGACGGCCGCGACCTTCTCCGTGGAGGTACGGATCTCGGCGGTGTCCTCGCCCTTGAGCTTCTCCTTCAGCTCGGCGATGGAGGTCTCGACCTCGGTCTTGACGTCGCCGGGGACCTTGTCCTCGTTGTCCTTGAGGAACTTCTCCGTCTGGTAGACGAGCTGCTCGGCCTGGTTGCGGGTCTCGGCGGCCTCGCGACGGCGGTGGTCCTCGTCCGCGTACTGCTCGGCCTCTTCACGCATCCGGTTGACCTCGTCCCGCGGCAGCGAGGAGCCACCGGTGACGGTCATCTTCTGCTCCTTGCCGGTGCCGAGGTCCTTCGCGGCCACGTGCATGATGCCGTTGGCGTCGATGTCGAAGGCGACCTCGATCTGCGGCACACCGCGCGGGGCGGGCGGCAGACCGGTCAGCTCGAACATGCCGAGCTTCTTGTTGTACGCCGCAATCTCGCGCTCGCCCTGGTAGACCTGGATCTGCACGGACGGCTGGTTGTCCTCGGCCGTCGTGAAGATCTCCGAGCGCTTCGTCGGGATCGTCGTGTTGCGCTCGATGAGCTTGGTCATGATGCCGCCCTTGGTTTCGATACCGAGGGACAGCGGGGTCACGTCGAGGAGCAGGACGTCCTTGACCTCACCCTTGAGGACACCGGCCTGGAGCGCGGCGCCGATGGCGACGACCTCGTCCGGGTTCACGCCCTTGTTGGCGTCCCGGCCACCGGTGAGCTCCTTGACGAGCTCCGCGACGGCGGGCATACGGGTCGAACCGCCGACGAGCACCACGTGGTCGATCTCGGACAGCTGGATGCCGGCGTCCTTGATGACGTTGTGGAACGGGGTCTTGCAGCGGTCCAGCAGGTCGGAGGTCAGCTGCTGGAACTGGGACCGAGTGATCTTCTCGTCCAGGTGCAGCGGGCCCTCGGCGGACGCCGTGATGTAGGGCAGGTTGATCGTCGTCTCCGAGGAGGACGACAGCTCGATCTTCGCCTTCTCCGCGGCCTCGCGGAGACGCTGGAGAGCCATCTTGTCCTTGCCCAGGTCCACGCCGTGACCGTTGGCGAACTGCTTCACCAGGAAGTCGACGACCCGCTGGTCCCAGTCGTCACCACCGAGGTGGTTGTCACCGTTGGTGGCCTTCACCTCGACGACGCCGTCACCGATCTCCAGCAGCGAGACGTCGAAGGTGCCGCCACCGAGGTCGAAGACCAGGATGGTCTGGTCGTCCTTGTCGAGACCGTAGGCGAGGGCGGCCGCCGTCGGCTCGTTGACGATACGCAGCACGTTGAGGCCCGCGATCTCGCCGGCCTCCTTGGTGGCCTGGCGCTCCGAGTCGTTGAAGTACGCGGGAACGGTGATCACCGCGTCGGTGACCTTCTCGCCCAGGTACGACTCCGCGTCCCGCTTCAGCTTCTGCAGCACGAAGGCCGAGATCTGCTGCGGGTTGAAGTCCTTGCCGTCCAGGTTGATCTTCCAGTCGGTGCCCATGTGGCGCTTGACCGACCGGATGGTCCTGTCGACGTTCGTGACCGCCTGGCGCTTCGCGACCTCGCCGACGAGCACCTCGCCGTTCTTGGCGAAGGCGACGACGGACGGCGTGGTCCTGGCGCCTTCGGCGTTGGTGATGACGGTGGGCTCGCCGCCTTCGAGAACGCTGACGACGGAGTTAGTCGTGCCCAGGTCGATGCCGACCGCACGTGCCATTTCGATTCCTCCAACTGACTTGAGTGGAACAGGCTCAAGGATGCATCACAGATCCCAAGGAGTCAAAGGACCTGAGTCGATGAGACTCAACTATTGTGCGGACCCTGTGCGCCCGGGGGCCATCGGACCGGCGTGAACGCGCCTGGCGGGGGCGCCTACCCGATCCGCGCCACCTCATCATGCGATCGTTCTGTGACAAAAGACCTGAAAGCCTCGAAAGATCCGAAAGCTCTTTTGAACGTAACAGAACGCACAGGACGGTCAGGTGTGGCCATGAAGCGACGCATGAAGCAGCTCTTTGAACCCAAGCGGCTCCCGGAACCCAAGCGGCTGCTGGATCTGGCGCTCGGCTCGGCCCTGCTGGTTCTGGCCGCGCCCGTACTCATGGCCGCCACGCTCACCGTCGCGCTGACGCGGCCGGCCGGCGGCGTTTTCGTACGCGAGTACCGCACAGGACTGAACGGACGGCCCTTCGTCCTGAGTTCCCTGCGCACCCGGCTGTTCCGGCTGGACCTGCTCTCCCGACTGCCCCATGTCGTACGCGGCGAACTGTCGCTGGTCGGGCCCGCGCCCCTGAAGGTCGGATCCCCCGCGGCCGCGGCGCCCTGGCGGCGGCTCGTACGGCCGGGCCTGACCGGCCTCGCGCAGGTACGGCGGCACTCACCGCTGCCGTGGGACGAGGCCCCGCTGCTCGACCAGCACTATGTCGAGCAGCACTGGATCGGCCTCGACCTGGCGATCCTCGCCCGTACGCTCCCCGCGCTGTGCGCCGCGCACGCCCGCTCGCGCGCCCGCTCGGAAACCCAGCCGCGCGCCTGGCTGTTCGCCCAGCCGTTCGCCCGGTCCTACGCCCAGTCGTACGCTCGACCCTGCCTGCCCGCGCACCCCCGCGCGCTCCCGCGCGCACGCGCCCGCGCCTTCACCCCGCGCGGTGAGGGCGCCCTGAGCGACACAGATCACCGGCTCCGCCGCTACATTGCGGCGAGATAAGTGGGTAACCTCAGCACGGACTGATTAAGTTACCGCTTAGTAAGAGTGGCGGACTTTCCACCCTCGCAGGCCCGAGGAGCCCCCAATGCAACTCGCCGCGATCATCGTGTCGCTGGTACTCGGCGTCGTCGGCGTCGCGCTGTTCGGCCGAGCCATCGCGCAGATCTACCGCTTCGTGAAGCTCGGCCAGGACGTCCCCGCGGGTACGCGGACCGACGAACCCGCCCAGCGCACCCTGACGGTGGCCAAGGAGTTCCTCGGCCACACCCGGATGAACCGGTGGGGTGTCGTCGGCGTCGCGCACTGGTTCGTGGCGGTCGGCTTCTTCACGCTCGTACTGACCCTGGTGAACGCCTTCGGGCAGCTCTTCAAGGCGGACTGGCTGCTGCCGGTCATCGGTAACTGGACGCCGTACGAAGTCTTCGTCGAGCTGATCGGCCTGCTGACCACGCTCGGCATCCTGACGCTGATCGTCATCCGCCAGCTGTCGCTGCCCAGCCGCGCCGGCCGCAAGTCCCGCTTCGCGGGCTCCAACTTCGGCCAGGCGTATTTCGTCGAGGCCGTCATCCTCATCATCGGGCTGGCGATCCTGGTGCTCCGCGGCCTGGAGGGCGCGCTGCACCACGCAGACTCGTACCAGGCCGCCTATCTGGTCTCGTATCCGCTGGTCGCGGCGTTCAAGGGGCTCAGCCTCGGCACCCTGCAGAACCTGGTCTACCTGATCGCGATGATCAAGATCGGGACGTCCTTCATCTGGATGATCACGGTCGCGCTCAAGACCGACATGGGCGTCGCCTGGCACCGGTTCCTCGCCTTCCCGAACATCTGGTTCAAGCGCGAGGCGGACGGCGGCACGGCCCTCGGCGCGCTCCAGCCGATGACGAGCGGCGGCAAGGAGATCGACTTCGAGGACCCGGGCGACGACGACGTCTTCGGTGTCTCCCAGGTGGAGCACTTCTCCTGGAAGGGCATCCTCGACTTCTCCACGTGTACGGAGTGCGGCCGCTGCCAGTCGCAGTGCCCGGCCTGGAACACGGGCAAGCCGCTCTCCCCGAAGCTGCTGATCATGTCGCTGCGCGACCACGCGCACGCCAAGGCGCCGTATCTGCTGGCCGGCGGCGGCAAGACCATGGAGGGCGAGGAGAAGGCGTCCGAGGAGCAGCTGGCCGGTGTGCCGGCCGCGGCCCTCGCCGAGGCCGAGCGCCCGCTGATCGGGACGCTCGAAGAGAACGGCGTCATCGACCCGGATGTGCTGTGGTCCTGCACCACCTGCGGTGCGTGTGTGGAGCAGTGCCCGGTCGACATCGAGCACATCGACCACATCGTGGACATGCGCCGCTACCAGGTGATGATCGAGAGCTCCTTCCCGAGCGAGGCCGGGACGATGCTCAAGAACCTGGAGAAGAAGGGCAATCCCTGGGGCCTGGCCAAGAAGCAGCGCCTGGAGTGGACGAAGGAGGTCGACTTCGAGGTGCCGGTCGTCGGCCGGGACATCGAGGACCTGTCGGAGGTCGACTACCTCTACTGGGTCGGCTGCGCGGGCGCGCTGGAGGACCGGGCCAAGAAGACCACGAAGGCCTTCGCGGAGCTGCTGCACATCGCGGGCGTCACGTTCGCGATCATGGGCGGCGACGAGAAGTGCACGGGTGACTCGGCCCGCCGGCTGGGCAACGAGCCGCTGTTCCAGCAGCTCGGCCAGGAGAACGTGGCGATGCTGAACATGGCGTACGGGGAGGACGACGAGGACGAGGCGACGAAGAAGCCGAAGTCGTCGAAGAAGATCGTCGCGACCTGCCCGCACTGCTTCAACACGATCGCGAACGAGTACCCGCAGCTCGGCGGCGAGTACGAGGTCATCCACCACACGCAGCTGCTCCAGCATCTGGTGGACGAGGAGAAGCTGATCCCGGTGACGCCGGTCGAGGGTCTGATCACGTACCACGACCCCTGCTACCTGGGCCGCCACAACAAGGTCTACACACCGCCGCGCGAGATCATCGCGAAGGTGCCGGGCCTGCGGAACGAGGAGATGCACCGCCACAAGGAGCGCGGCTTCTGCTGTGGCGCGGGCGGCGCGCGGATGTGGATGGAGGAGCGGATCGGCAAGCGCATCAACAACGAGCGCGTGGACGAGGCCCTTTCGCTGAACCCGGACATCGTCTCGACGGCCTGCCCGTTCTGCCTGGTGATGCTGACCGACTCGGTCAACGGCAAGAAGAACGACGGTCAGGCGAAGGAGTCCCTCCAGGTCGTGGACGTGGCGCAGCTGCTGCTCGACTCGGTACGTACGCCGGCGGACCCGGCAGACGCCGAGGAGCAGGAGAACGCGCCGGACCCGAAGCCGGAGCCGGTGACGTAGCCCCGCCTGCGGGACGCCTGCGGGACTCACGCCTGCGGGACATGACAGCAGCGGCCGGATACGCCTCGGGGCGGGTCCGGCCGCTGCTGCTTTCCGTATGTCTCCCCTTCCGTATGTCCCCCTTCCGTATCTCTCCCGCACAACCATCCGCGGACCGCATGGGTCCAACCCCCATGCGGAAGAAGCGTCTTGTCAGCAGCATCGCCCTCGCCGCCACAGCCGCCTGCGGGGCTCCGGGAACCCCGTCCGACTCCGGCGCCGGCTCCGGCTCCCATTCCGGCTCCGGCCCGCGCGCCGACCTACGCTCCGGCCCGCGCTCCGACTTCGACGGTGACGGGATGGGTGACCTCGTCATCACCGACACCTCGGCCACGGTCAACGGCACGTACGCCGCCGGGTACGCGGCGGTGGTGCGCGGCTCGGCCGACGGCCCGGTTCCCGCGCGCCACCACGTGATCACTCAGGACAGCCTGGGCCTCGGCAACGCGGGCACGGGCGGGCGCTTAGGCCGGCACGCCACCTCAGGTGATCTCGACGGCGACGGCCGCAGCGATCTCATCACCCAGGCGGGCAGCCGCACCGTCTTCATCGTCTGGGCCGACCGCGAGACGCTCGCAGGAGCGGTCCGGCTGACCGGCGCGGCGCCCCACGTCGGCGATTTCGACGGTGATGGCCACACCGACCTCGTCACCAGCGAGGGGCCGTCGACAGCGACCATCCGGTTCGGCCCGTTCAACCGGGTCGGCAAACCCAGCCGGGTGAAGTCCGTCGACCTCACGACGGACGACCCGGCGTACTACACCGCCTCACTCGTCGGCGTCGGGGACGTGACCGGCGACGGCAGGGACGATCTGGTGGTCACCTGGTCCCATGTGTACGCGGACGAGATGCCCACGCCTCGCGCCACCGTGGTGTACCGCGGCACCGCCGACGGCGGGCTGACCAAGGGCTCCCGCCTCAAGGACGCGCGGGGCAAGGACATGTTCGGCAGCTCCGTCACCACGGCCGACGTGAACAAGGACGGCTTCGCCGATGTGGTCGTCGGCCTCCCCTGCGAGATCGTGGGCGAGGAGACCAGGCCTGCCGGCGGCAGCCGGCTGATGGTCGCGTACGGCGGTGCGGCCGGCCAGAGCAGCGGCCTGAAAGCCACGACGATCAACGACAGCACGCCGGGACTGCCCGGCTCGCCCGTCTCCACGTCCTGCGGCTTCGGGGACTCGGTAACGGCCGGGGACGTCAACGGAGACGGTTACGCCGACATCGCCTTCACCGCCCCGACCGAGGACGGCGAAGGCGCCGTTCTCGTCCTGCGAGGGCCCGGGGGGTCTGACCGGTCAGGGGGCCCAGCAGGCCGCGAGCTTCCCCGGTACGCCCCGCCTTGCGCTGCTGGACATGAACGGGGACCAGGCGGCGGACCTGGCGATCGGCACGCTCTTCCCGGGTGTGGGCGACGGCAAGGTGCGGATCCTGCGCGGCGGTCCTTCCGGCGTCGACCCCGCCGGGCCGACTCTCATCGACCCCGCGGACCTGGGTCTGACGCCCCGGCCGGGCGACGAGTTCGGCTCGGACTTCGGCCACTGAGCACGGAAGCGGGGAGCTCTGGAGCATCATGTGGCGACAGTGAGCTGACGGTGGCCCCGCTCCCATGGCCTCCACCGCGGCGAGCGCTACGGACGGGATGGGGTGGGTGGGGCGTGCGCATACGCGTCGCGGCGAGAGCGATGAACAGCGCCGGTGCATGCGTCGGCGTCGGCGTCCGCGTCGGTGCCGGCATCGTCGTCTCCACGGCGTTGCTGCTGACGGGCTGTACGGCCGCCCCCGGCCCGGCCACCGGTACGGCCCGGGGCTCCGCGGAGGCCAAGAACGGCGACACCGCCCCCCTCTCCGGCAACGGTGCCGTCGCCCGCCGCCCCGTTCCACGCGGCGAGGGCAGCCGTCTCCCCGACGACTTCAACGGGGACGGCCACCGCGATCTCGTACTCAACGACCTGGTCAAAGACCCGGACGACAGCTTCGGCGACGACGCGGGCATCGGGATCGTGTACGGCACCGCCGCCGCCCGTGGTCTCGACCCGGCCGTACGCCAGACCCTCAGCCCCCGTACCCACGGCGCCCGCGTCGACGGCACACTCCCCGCCGCGTTCGACGCCGAGGCCGCGTGCGACCTCGACCAGGACGGCTTCGGCGATCTGATCATCACCACGGATCCGCCGTACGACGGCACCGGCATGCCGCCCGTACCCGTGCAGATCCTCTTCGGCGGCCCCACCGGCCTGGCCGGCAAGGCAGTGGTCCTCCGGATCCCCGCCAAGGCCCGCTTCGGCAACGAGTGGCCCGACCACCCCGTCTGCGGCGACTTCGACGGCGACGGTACGGAGGACCTCGCGGTCACCGCGAGCGCCGGCCAGGTCAGCTACCTCCGCGGCCCCTTCACCCGGGCCGGCGCTCCGCGCTCCGCCTCGGCGCCGGTCCCGGGCGGCGGCCCGGTCCTGGCGGCGCCGGATCCCAAGGCCGACGTCAACGGCGACGGCTACGACGACCTCGTCCACGCCACCCGCGCCCACGCGCCCGGCACGGCAGGCCGGGGCGGGCTGCTGCTCGGCGGGCCGGACGGACCGGGCCGCCCGGGAGGCACGTACACCTTCAGGGCCGTACGGCTCCCGCCGGCGCCGAGGCTGCCGTCCGGGACCTCGTCGGGCCAGGACAAGCCCGTGACCGAACTCCTCCGGTCGGCCGACTTCGACGGGGACAAGCGCCCGGACCTGGTGACTCGTACCCACCAGGGGGAGAAGACCGATCTGATCGCGCTGTACGAGCCCGCGGTCGCCGGGGAACGGCCGGTGATCACCTTCAGTACGTCGATCTTCCTCGGGTAGACCCCCCAGGGTTCCCCTAAGGGATGTCACAGCTCGGCCGCAAAGGCCCGCCCGTTCCCCCACCTCAGCCGCTACACCCTTACGGAGCGGGTACGTTCGATTGTGTGGCTGGATTCAGGATCGGACGCGGCCGGGACAACCGCACCCCGCAACAACAACCGCAGCGGCAGCGGCAGCAACCGCCGCAGCAGCCGTACGGACGGCAGGCGCCGCCCCCGGGATACGGAGGCGGGCAGCAAGCCGCGCCTCCGTACGGGCAGCAGCAGTGGCCTCCGACGGGCACCGGACAGTACGGCGGGCCCAGTGGGCCGGGCAGACCGGGAGGGCCGGGCGGACGCACCGCGCACGGCGGGCAGCAGGGCGGCGGGCAGTACGGCGGCCAGCAGGGCGGCGGACAGCATGGCGAGCCGGAGTACTTCGGCGACCCGTACCAGCAGCCGCAGCAGGGCCCGCACGGTGACCCGTACGCCAACAACCCTGGTCACACCCAGGCGTTCAGCATCGACGAGGAACGGTACGGCGACGGCGCCACCTACAGCGCCGGCGCGGACCCGGTCCCCACGGGCCCCCGGCTGCGCTGGAAGGAACTGCTGACCGGCATCGTGCTGCGCCCCGGCCAGACCTTCCTGCAGATGCGCGACTACCCGGTCTGGGGCCCCGCCCTGACCGTGATGTTCATCTACGGACTGCTGGCGCTCTTCGGCTTCGACACGGCCCGTGAGGACGCGATCAACGCGACGCTCTCCACGGCCATCCCGGCCGCGCTCACCACGGGCGTCGCCTTTGTCATCGGCAGTCTGATCCTGGGCGCGGTAACCCACACCCTCGCCCGCCAGCTCGGCGGCGACGGCGCCTGGCAGCCGACGGTCGGCCTCTCCATGCTGATCATGTCGATATCGGACGCGCCGCGTCTGCTCTTCGCCCTCTTCCTGGGCGGCGAGAACTCCCTGGTCCAGGTCCTCGGCTGGGTCACCTGGATCGCGGCAGGCGCGCTCTTCACCGTCATGGTGGGCAAGTCGCACGACCTGCCGTGGCCGAAGGCGCTGGGCGCGTCGGCGATCCAGCTGATCGCGCTGCTCTCGCTGATCAAGCTGGGCACGATCTGATACCGCTGTACCGCGCGTGAGAAGGGCCTCCGGAAGGGGGCCCTTCTTTCACATGCCTCGTCGTACGCGTACGACGGGCTGCTCCACGCTCCAGGGGAAGTTGATCCAGTCCTCCGTGCGCTTCCAGACGTACTCGCACTTCACCAGGGACTGCGACTTCTCGTAGATCACCGCGCTGCGCACCTCGGCGACATGGTCGACGCAGAAGTCGTGCACCAGCTTCAGTGTCTTGCCGGTGTCGGCGACGTCGTCCGCGATGAGGACCTTCTTGTGGGAGAAGTCGATGACGTTCGGCACCGGCGCCAGCATGACCGGCATGGCCAGGGTGGTGCCGACTCCGGTGTAGAACTCCACATTGACCAGGTGGATGTTCTTGCAGTCCAGGGCGTAGGCGAGGCCGCCGGCGACAAAGACGCCACCCCGCGCGATGCTCAGGACGACATCGGGCTCGAACCCGTCGTCGGCGATGCTCTGCGCGAGTTCGCGGACGGCGCGGCCGAACGTCTCGTACGTCAGGTTCTCCCGCGCGTCCGTCATGCGGGCCTCACACCTGCGTCCGGTGGAAATTGAGATACGACCGCGAGGCCGTCGGCCCCCGCTGCCCCTGATAGCGCGAGCCGTACCGCTCGGAGCCGTACGGGAACTCCGCCGGCGAGCTGAGCCGGAACAGACACAGCTGCCCGATCTTCATCCCGGGCCAGAGCTTGATCGGCAGCGTCGCCATGTTCGACAGTTCCAGCGTGACGTGCCCGGAGAACCCTGGGTCGATGAACCCGGCGGTCGAGTGCGTCACCAGCCCGAGCCGCCCGAGACTGGACTTCCCCTCCAGCCGGGAGGCGATGTCGTCGGGCAGCGAGATGACCTCGTACGTCGACGCGAGGACGAACTCCCCGGGATGGAGGATGAACGGATCGTCCCCCTCCGGCTCGACCTTGCGCGTCAGATCGACCTGCTCGACGGCGGGGTCGATATGCGGATACCGGTGGTTCTCGAACACCCGGAAGAACCGGTCGAGCCGCACATCGATGCTGGAGGGCTGCACCATCGATTCGTCATACGGATCGAGGCGTACGCGTCCGGAATCGAGCTCGGCCCGGATGTCCTTGTCTGAGAGAAGCACGCCCCGAGGATACGCAGAGCGCGCGAGCCCACCCCCATCGGGCAGCCCCGCGCGCCCCGGCCGACCTCGGTCAGCGCCGCTCCAACTCCACCGGCACGGCATGCCGCAACCGCGCACAACGCGGACACCGAATAAGCCGCCCGGGCCCGATCCGCCCGGTGTCGAGCTGCTGCATCGGGAACGTCGTAGTACTGAACACATGCCCCTCGGCACAGCGGACGACGGTGCGTTCCATCAAGTCCATCAGGTCCTTTCCCCAACAAACGCGGACGAACGCCCACACTAGGGGATCAACAGGACACGCCCCGCACCGGCACCCCGCCCCGCGACCCTACGCCCCAACTCCCGCCCCCACCCCCACTTCCACCCACCCCACCCACCCCCCGAACACACCAAAGGCCCCGAGCCACAAAACGCCCGGGGCCTGCAATGAGGTAGAGTGTCCGACGACGCGACGCCAACCACGACCGCGCCGCGCGGGTGTAGTTTAATGGTAGAACATGAGCTTCCCAAGCTCAGAGCGCGAGTTCGATTCTCGTCACCCGCTCCAAACAAAAGCCCCAGGCCATCGGCCCGGGGCTTCATTGTTGTCTAGACCATTTCTCGCCCCGCCAGCCCTCCACCAGCCCTTTCTGCTGGCAGAAGCGCGGCTTCGGCGTCCTTCCGTGCGATGCACGAGCCATTCCGCGCCGGACCACTCGAATAGCGAGACGTATTTCCTGTGAACTGGGTCACAGGAGCGTGAGGCGTTGCGGCATTGCGAAGGCAATGCGCTTCCCGCGAACTCCGGCCGGGGGCATGGAGCGGAGACAGAACCGCTGTTGCTGAACGGTCCCGCCTCCGCCACGCCGCGACGGCGAGGCCACCACGACCTCAGCCGGAGTGCTTCCGCTTCTCCGCCTGGGCCTGCTCGGCGGCTTCGCCGCGCTGCTGCCGGACTTCGGCGTCGATGCTCTTCGCGAGCTTGCGCTGGTGCTTCTTCTTGGAGTGCTGGTAGATCAGCTGTGCCTTGGGGCTCGACTGGCCCGCCCGGACCATGAGGTCCTTGAGCTTCGCGCCTGAGTCCGCCGCCAGGGTGTTGCCGGTGTGGCGGAGATCGTAGAAGCGGAAGCTGTCCGGCAGGCCGGCCGCGGTCCGCGCGTTGCGCCACTTGCGCCCGAAGGAAGACCGTCGCAAGGCGGCTCCGCGCTCTCCGACGATGAGCAGTCCGTCCGGTTCCTTCTCGGCGAACCACTGAAGGTGGCGACGCAGCTCGGGCACCACGAAGTCGGGCAGGTAGATCGCCCGCTTCCCTGCGCGCGACT
This sequence comes from Streptomyces sp. NPDC058198, assembly GCF_042882605.1. Classification (NCBI taxonomy): domain Bacteria; kingdom Bacillati; phylum Actinomycetota; class Actinomycetes; order Kitasatosporales; family Streptomycetaceae; genus Streptomyces; species Streptomyces sp. NPDC058198. The sequence goes on along the minus strand of NZ_JBHVVP010000002.1, from coordinate 596,268 downwards.
TCGGTGCTCCCACGACCTTCTGGCCGTTGGTCAGCTCCGGTGCGGCTCGTCTGATCCACACGACGCCTTCATCGAGGTCGATATCACCGCGCCGCAGCTCCGCGAGTTCTTCGGGGCGGAGGGACGCGAAGGCGCCCAGGAAGATCATGATGCGCCAGCGCGGTCCGATCGCCTCGGCCAGCGCGTAGACCTGCTGGATCTCGGCGACATCACGTTCGTCCGCCTCCTCCTTGCCGGCGCCCTTGATGCGGCACGGGTTGCTCTTGAGGAGTTCGTCGTCGACGGCGGTCTGGAGCACCGCCTTCAGCAGACGATAGGACTTGGCCACTGTGGTCTTGGCGCCGTTGGTCACCTTGAGCCGCTCCGCTCGCCACACACGCACATCCGCCGGCTGAATCTCGTCCAGGTCCCACGCGCCGAACCCGGGCAGGATGTGGAGCCTGAGCAAGCGGGTGTACAGATCCTCGGTGGTCGCCGCGAGGCCGCGCTCCCGAACCCACCTGTTGGCGAAGTCCCCGAAGTTGACCGCTCCGGCGTCGGGGTCGGTCCAGTGCTTGCGCTCTATGTCCGCCTGGGTCAGCGTGAGCCAGGTCGTCGCCTCCGTCTTGGTCTCGAAGGTGTGTGGCGCGTAGCGCCGCACACCGTCCGGAGCCCAATAGCGGGCCTGGAAGCGTCCCGACTCGGTCTTGCGCACACTGCCGAACTCGCGCCGCCGCTGCGGCTTGCGCGGCATCAGGCGGCCCTGTCGTAGCTCGGCCGACCCCGTCGTGCGGGCTGAACGGTGTGGGCTTCGATGTACGCGGTGAGAGCACTGTCGGCGATGCGGACGTGGCGTCCGACCTTGACGAAGACGATGCGGCGTTCGGCCACGAGGCGGCGGACGAAGCGCGCGCCTGTGCCGAGTCGTTCGGCAGCCTCGTCCACGGTGAGGAGGCGGTCAGCCATGAAGCGTCACCCCCTTCGCGGCGCGCGTGGTCCGAGCGGAGTCATGGGGTATCGCCGGCCGGAGCAAGGCGGGGTCCTCTCTTCGCAGGCATATGGCACGGCAATGCCGGCCTGCGTGGTCGATCGCTTGGGATGGCGGTTGTTGGCGGGCGCCCGCCCCTGCGAGGGGAGCCGGGGCGGCAGTTGAGCTACGCGTCGCTGCTGGGGCCGTTCTCACTGGCCGAGCCGCTTGGGGACACGGTGGTGTTGGTCATCGGACTGCCCAAAGCGGCTCCTCGGCGGCCGAGTTGGCGCTGGCCGATGCCTTGTTGAGCGCGGGGGAATTCAACGGTGCTGCGACCCTGAGTTCCTTCTGGGCATATTGCGAGCGGTCTGTTTTCCATGACCAAATGTGTACCTCGCGTTCGCCGGTTTGGTTAACCGGCGTTCTGCGGCTATGTTGCGCTCCGCTTCACCGTGAAAGGGAGTTGAGCTGGACTCCTGAGGGCGCGGCCATGAGTGGTGGATTCGGTCACCGAGGCGTGTTCTGGCGTGGGGTTGTGTGTTGTAGCTCGGGTCACGACGGCTGCGCAAGATATCTGCGGTGTGATGCTTCTGGCTTTGCCGTTGCTCGGGCTTTTTTGTCAACCGGCGTTTCGGGTCTACCGTTATACGCAAGCCCCGCAGCAGGTGTTCGCCGACAGCTGTCTGCATTCCCAGGCGAATGCTGGACTTGTGCGGGGTGGTTATGGCTGTCTTGGATTCGCCCGCCCCGTCGCCCCAACCCACCTCAGCGACCTGCCTCTTGACCCGCCGGCGCCACTACCGCTCCACGCATGAGTGAAGCCCCCGGCAAGGCCGGGGGCTTCAACCACAACCTCTCAACCGCCATCCCTAGCGATCAACCTGCGGAAACCGGGATTGCCGTCCCATAAGGCCCGCGAGCAGAGGAGCTGATGTCCAGTATGACCGAACCCCAGCCGAAGACCCCGTCCCACCGTGACGCGACGCCATCGTGGCCTCCGGTCGCCGTACCCGGCCAAGCCGCCAACTCCCCGGTGCCTCCCACGGAGGAGGACCGCGACGACGAGCCTCCAGCGACGCCGCTGCCCGAGGGGGCACAGGTGCTGGCCGATCTGCAGGCGCAGATCACGCGGTACGTGATCCTGCCTTCGGCGGAGGCCCTGACAGCGGTGACGTTGTGGGTGGCGGCGACGCATCTGCAGCCGGCGTGGCAGCACGCGCCGCGTCTGGCCGTGGTCGCTCCGGAGAAGCGGTGCGGCAAGTCACGGCTGCTGGACGTGCTGACCGAGACGGTGCACAACTGCCTGATCACGGTCAACGCCAGCCCTGCCGCGATCTTCCGGTCGATCACCGACGACAACCCGCCCACGCTCCTGGTCGACGAGGCCGACACCCTCTTCGGCACCGTGAAGGCGGCGGAGCGCAACGAGGATCTCCGGGGCCTGCTGAACGCCGGGCACCAGCGGAACCGGCCCACGCTGCGAGTCTCGGGGCCCGAGCACAAGCCGACCCCGTTCGCCATGGCAGCGCTCGCCGGGATCGACGACCTGCCGGACACGATCATGGACCGGTCGGTCGTCATCCGGATGCGCCGCCGGGCACCGGGCGAGAAGGTCGCGGCCTTCCGCACCCACCGCGACACCCCCGCGCTGCACGCGCTGCGCGACCGCCTCACCTCCTGGCTCCAACCACTCGGCACGCTGGCAGCGAACCGGGAACCTGTGATGCCGGTGGAGGACCGCGCGGCCGACACGTGGGAGCCGCTGGTGACTGTCGCCGACCTCGCCGGGGGTGACTGGCCCGCGCTCGTGCGCACGGCCTGTCGGATCATGAGCGACTACGAGGCGGGGCAGGACGAGGAGGGCGGTCTGCGTACCCGTCTGCTGGTCGGTATCCGCCGGGCTTTCGGTGCCGAGTGCGATCCGGCGGTGCTGGCCACCAAGCGGCTGCTGGAGGCTCTGAACGCGGACAGGGAAGCGCCGTGGGCGGAGTACGGTGCCGGCGGTCTGACGCCGCGCGGCCTGCAACTGCTCCTGAAGCCCTACGGCATCAGCTCGGCCAACCGGCGCTTCCCCGACGGCACCCAGGCCAAAGGCTTCGCGCGCAACCAGTTCCTCGACGCCTGGGCCCGCTACTGCCCCGAACCGGCACCCCCGGCTCCGGTCACGGCGCAACGGCTGCCGGGCACCGCGCCCTGACCCGGAACGTCCCGTCGCACCCGTCCCCGCCCAGGTCAGCACGGGGACGAGTGAAGGCCCCGCAACGAGTCGAGTCGACATCACCACTCCACCCGTACCTGTCCTGACCAGGCACGCAACGAGTGGTACGACTCCCACCCCCACGGCGGCCCGGCTCACACCGGGCAGTGCTCCACCCCCAGTTGTGCCGTCCCGAGCGTCCCCGCCATGTCACCCCCCGGCCCGCCAGGACGAACCACCGCGACCGCAGGAGAAACCCGCTTGCCCCACCCCACCACCACCCGGAGCCAGACCACCGTCACCACGAACCATGGCCGACGGGTGACGAAGCACACCGCCGAGCGGTACGCGCTCGTGGCCGCCGGTGCCGTCATCGTGGCCCTGACCGCCGGAGCGTTCTGGCTCTCCTACGCCCACCTTGCCGAAGTCGCAGGAAAGCACGGGCTGGGCGGCACGCCCGTCCGCCAATGGGCCTGGCCGGCAACCCTGGACGCGTTCATCGTCGCGGGCGAACTCCTCATGCTCCGCGCCGGTCTGCGCCGGGTCACCGACGGATGGGCCATCACCCTGACCGCCACCGGATCGGTCGGCTCCATCGCCCTCAACGTCGCAGGCGTCAGCGGCACCGCAGGCACCGGCACCGTGCCGCTGCTCGACTATGTGGTCGCCGCAGTCCCACCCACCGCAGCCCTGCTCGCCTTCGGTGTCCTGATGCGGCAGATCCACCAACTCGTCGACCAACCCGCAGGCCATCCGGCACCGGTTTCCGAACGGCCCGCCGGCATGCCGACCACGGTGTCCGCCGAGCAGCCGGAGTCTCCGGCCCTGGTTGCGGAGAGCAAGCAGCGCGGTGGCCGTCCGGCAAAAGCCCCGGTCGAGGAACTTGTGGAGATCGGCCGGACCGCTCTCGCTGACCACGGCAAGCTCAGCCGCTCCCTTCTCCGGAAGGCCGTCAAGGACAGGGACTTGACGATCGGCAGTGCCCGGCAGACCGAGGTGATGGACATCCTCCGGCCCGAGATCGAAGCCGGCGCCGGGGCCGGTCCGGAGAGCGCCTGACCGGAATCCCGACGGGGTGACCGGAACCCCTTCCGGTCACCCCGGCCAGCGGCCACACCCGTACTCGTTGCCCCCGTCCACAGCTGTGGATGGGGCGCTGACTACAGCAGCCGCCAGCCCGTCCCCGTGGACCTGCCCGCCCTGCCCCGCCCACTTTCGCACCCCCGACGAGCCGACGACACCGACGAAGTCGCCTGGGCAGACGGAACGTTCGCAGCAGGAGATGACAGCCACCAGCACCAGCGGAGCAAGGTATGGCGTTGGACCGTCCAAGGGCCGGTCCAACGGGGATGTCTCCGCCCCGGGGGTGGCGGAGGGGCTCGGGCACCAGGGGGAGCCCGAGCGGGAGACACCTGCCGGCGTCGCCGTCTCTGCCGTTGTGCCGTCGCCGTTGCCTCGTGCTGCTGACGAAGCTGCGCTGCACCGTGTCGCCCGACGCCGCGAGCGCCAGGACGAGCAGCGCAAAGAGCGTGTCGACGTCCGCTACAGCGTCGATGAGAAGACCGGCATCCTCGGCATGGCCCAGTCCTTGAACATCGCCGCCGCCCACTACGTCGGCGCCGTCGTCATGGCCCACGTGCACGGTGAGCTCGCCCTGCCCGGCCAGCGCACCCCGCTCGATGACTACATCGACGAACTCAACGCGCTGCGCGCCCAGGTCGCGCACATCGGCCGCAACGTCAACCAGATCGCGAAGAAGCTCAACTCCGGCGGCCACCCACACCCTGAGGACGTGGCGGTCCTGGCCGAGACCGGCCGCACGCTGGCCTCGGTCGCCACCGCCGTCGGCCACATCGCACAGGCTGCGAACCAGGCCGTGACACGGAAGACGGCCCGTTGATCGCGAAGATCAGCAGCGGCAAGAGCACCATCGGCCTGGTCCGCTACCTCTTCGACACGAAGAAGGCCAAGAGCCACACGGACCCGCACCTGGTCGCGTCCTTCGACGGCTTCGCGCCCGACCCTGGCCGCGCCGACGACAGCGCAACCGCCAGGAAGCTCCTGGTCGCGGATCTGGACCTGCACGTCAGGCAGGCCGAGCGGCTGGGACGCGCCCCGGAGAAGCATGTGTGGCACTGCTCGCTCCGCGCCGCCGGAAGTGACCGCATCCTCACGGACGAGGAATGGGCCGACATCGCCCGCCGCATCGTTCACGCCACCGGTATCGCCCCCGAGGGCGACCCGGACGGCTGCCGGTGGGCCGCCGTCCGGCACGCACCCGACCACATCCACATCACAGCCACCACCGTCCGGGCGGACCTGCGGACCGCCCGCCACTGGAACGACTACCTCACCGCCGACCGTGAACTCGCCGCCGTCGAGAAGCACTACGGCCTGCACCAGGTCGTACGCGGCGACCGCACCGCCGCCAAACGCCCCACCCGCGCCGAACAGGAGAAAGCCAAGCGCACCGGCCACCACCAAACGCCTCGTGAGCATCTGCGTGCCGCAGCCCGCACGGCGGTAGCAGCCGCGACGAGCACGGAGGAGTTCCTCACCCTGTTGGAACACACCGACGGAGTGCTCGTCGACGTCAAACGCTTCCCCTCCGGCGACATCCGCGGCTACACCCTCGCCCTGAAGGGCGACACCAACAGCGAGGCGGAGCCGATCTGGTACTCCGGGTCGAAGCTCTCTCCCGACCTGTCGTGGCCCAGGATCAGCGAACGACTGACCGGCACAGCCGCCACCACCCACCCCTGGCAGGACGCGATCACCGCCATCGAATACATCCCCCACGCCCTCGCCCACGACGCGGCCCCGGCCGCGCAGGCCCACATCACCGCACTCGGCGAAACCCTCGGCGCCCTTCCCCTCCTCACCCCCGCCCCCTACTGGCAGGAACTCCGCCAGGCAGCAGCCGCCTTCGAACGCGCCTCCCGCTCCCGCATCCACGCCGAGAACCACCACGCCGCCCGCCTGCGCGCAGCCACCAGGGCCATGCTCCGCACACCACCCCCGAACAGCCCCGACGGCACACTCCTGGCCCTGCTCCTCGACACGCTCCTCCTCGCCACCGCCGCCACCCTCCGATGGCACGACCTCCACCACCACGACCAGCAGGTCACCGCCACCCGCAACGCCCTCACCCACCTCCACACCGCCGCAGACCAGGCCACCACCACCGCCCTCGCCACCGCCAAACAAGCACAACCCACCAGCCCCACGGTCCGCCTCCGGTACGAACACACCGTCCGCACCGTGCTGCCCGAACACGCCGACACGATCCTCAACACCCCCGACTGGGGTGCGCTCGCCACCACCCTCGCCCGCGCCGCCACCAACGGCCTCGACCCCGTCGAAACCCTCCGCGCCGCCGCCCAGCGCCCCCTCAACGACGCCCGCTACCCCGCACGCCTCCTCGCCTGGCGCATCCAACAAACCACCCACACCGCACAGACACCCCGCACCACGCCGCCGGCACCACAGCCCACACCAGGCCCGACACCCCAGCCCGGCGGGCCGCGCACCCGCCACTGACCGCCCGTACCCGAAGCCCCTGTCCAGCGAGTCATGGAGGTACCCCATGCCCCGCGCACCACCCAGCTCCAACGCCCGCCCACCATCCCAGACCCCATCCACACGACAGCAAGAGGAACCGCCCATGCCCCAGCCCCACATCCGCCCCGACGTCGTCGCGCTCTTCGCCGACGTGGACTGGCACGGCCACCGAGATGAACCCCCGTACCACCGCGACGGACGTCCCTTCACCCTCACCGAGCAGCGCCTGATCAGCACCATCACCCCGGAAGAAGGGGCCGCCGCACGCCAGCAGATACGGCGCGAGAACGAGTGGCTGGACGAAGTCGACGCGATGAGGGACGACTTCGTCGCCCTCGTCAGGAAGTACCTCGACCAGCTCCCCAAAAACGCCGTGGTCGCCGACGCCATCAGCATCATGACCGACGAGGACTACGCCGAGTACGAACGCCTCGTCCCGATCGTCACCGCACAGGACACCCTCGAATACCGCGCCACCCACGGAAACTCGACCAAACACCTCACCGGACAACCGGGCTCTGAGTCTTGAGAAGTGTCGTACCGGCTACCAGGTTCACGGCGGCCCGCTGTGTGGCAGAACCACCCGTAGCTCTTGAGGCCAGGTGGGGCTCTCTGTCGTTGTTGGTGCGGCTAGCCGCATACACATACAGCCGCCGTCGTGGAGGCCGTGGGCGATTGGCAACCGACGACAGCTCGATCAATGAGGCTCGGGGAAACCGGGGAGATTGAGCGGAGAGGGGAGGAGAGGCCGTCCGTCATCGGGCGAGTCTTCGAGGAAAAGCCGGTAGCGCTCTCCCTCCTGGGGTTCGACAGTGACCATAGCGCCGGCGCCATCGCCGTTGTTGAGGGCGGCGAGGGCTTGGGCGGTGTCGACAGCGACGGCACGGGTGTGGAAGAGGCGGATGGGACCGAGGTCAAGTTCGTGTCCTGCTACCGATATTGGGAATGTGGGCATGCGTGCGATGAAGGAGTGGGGATCCCCGTTCAGCATCATGCGGAGCACGGAGCTATCGGTGCCGTTGAGGGTGAGTGTGAGGCTCCGAGTGAAAGGGGTGATGACGCATCGGCCCCCGATCAGCAGCCGCGCTATGCGCAGGGTGATGCGCTCCGTACTGGTGATGTCGTCGGGAAGAGGGAAGTGACGCTCACAGTGCCGCTGGACGACGTCGAGGTCTTCGACGTACAGCTGCAGGTCTTTGATCTGGCGCAGTTGATCGGGAGTGGAGGTGTCCGGAAGCTGCCCGGCGCCGGCGGTACGGTCACTGACCCTGATCTGGAAGGCGCCTCCGATGAGGAGCCGCCGCTGTAGAGCGAGGAGTTTCAGGGCGGTAGCAGTGTCCTTTTCGCCGAGGCGGAAGGAGAACGTCAGTTGGGCGGCGGTTGCGGTGTTGTGAGGGATTAGCAGTCGTAGCGTCGAACCCAAGACGTTCATGTCGACCGATCGTCCCAGGCTCGCCGCCCCCACTGAGTTCATTTTGCCACTGTAGGAGGCGATTACGGCGTCGTCGGCGTCGAGGAACACCAGCTCAGCCGCCTCCCCTTCGAGAGGGGCCGGGCCAGCGGGCTGCCAGGACACGCTCACGTCGGAGAGGTCCTGAGCGAGCCAGTCCGGCCCTTGGACCGTCAAACGCTCCACCGCTTCCGGGGGCAGCGTAATTTCCTCCCGGATTCCGAACCCGATCGTACGACGTACAGCAGCAGCGATGTCGGTGCTCATGCCGCCGTTCCGGCCGGTGATCTTGAGTGTAATCGGGCTGGTCTCGTGAGCGCGGGGATGCTTGGCGCGCAATGTGTGCACGATCTCGTCGCCCTGGCGAGAGAAGTCGAGTGCCCAGTCACAGTCAAGGTGTCTGTCCATGACCTGCCCCAGTTCCCTGACGCGCATATTCACATCCGGGAGGCCGCCCATGAGAATGGCGCGCTCCTGACCATAGATCTTCGCATCCTCTTTCAAGTTGTCTCGGGTCAGGTATGACTCCAGATCCCGATGCGCGGCGAAGCGGTCGTCCAACTCCGCCCGGTTCATTACGTGCACCTTCACGCTGCGCCCGTCCGCGAGACCGTGGACAAACTCGTTCTCCGGCGTGGTCAAAGTGCAGGGCACCACCAGGACCCATTCATAAGGGTCGTGGGCCATGGCGCGGTCGAAGGACACCTTGACCGAGTTTCTGCGGCCCCGGCCGGTCAGTCCGTCGGGGTAGTACTTCAGCTGGTAGATCCGCAGTCGACTGCCTTGGCGAACCTCGATGTCGATGCCTCTATCGCCGCCGCGTCCGTTTACGGCGCGCACCGTCGCGGTTGCGTCGTACAGCCGGTGGACGAGGGCCTCGACGAATCGGTCGAACTCGGGCTGACCGATGTGATCCCACTTGATGGACAAGCGCCCTACCCCCTCACTGGAACGACTCCAGCAAGCTTCTCACCAACCACCGACAGCGGGCTGTCGGTACTGCTGCGAGACGGGTAACGGTCACCTCCCGGTGACGCCTGCAGTAAACCAGGGCCAGACCCGTTCAGGCCCTCGGAGGGGTGGGCCGGTGGGCAACGTGCAGGCCCCGTTCTCTATTTCCTAGGGTGCAGTAGTGACATCGCGCGTCAGGCAGGGGCACGTAGGAGCCGGCCCTTGGTGTTTTCGGGCAACACCCGTCGCAGCACCAGTGCAGTGCTGCTGGGGGATGCGGCGAAGGCTGCGGCGAGGTAGTGCGGCACGTTGGCGGAGAACGATGTGGCCCACAAGTACGTTGCGCCGAGGGCAGGTTCGGCCCATACCTGCCATCCGGCCGGGCCTGTCTCGTCGGCGGCGAGGAGCAGGGCGCGGGTCACACCCTGGATGAGCAGTGGCACCTCACCGAGACTGAGGCAGGTAGTGAACATCGGGTCCGTCGCCCCCTTACGAGGATGGTCGATGTCCCGGAGCCCAGCCCTGCGTGGCGGCGCCGTCAAGGACCAGCTCGGGGCCGCCGAGCGGCACGGCGGGCTGATCGCGCGCGTCGAGTGCGACGAAGAAGTCCGCCACGGCTTCCCCGGGGACCTCCGGAGTGAAGTAGACCGACCACGCCGCGAGCGGACTGTTGGTGTCCTTACGGGCGGAGATCTGCCAGGCGATCGGCAGTTCGCCCAGGAGGAACAGCTCGTCCGCCAGGATCCACTGAGCCTAGTAGCGGCCCTGCACGGCGCGCGTTCACGGCAGGAAGACCGCCACCGGAGGAGGCTTCGGGCCTAACTCAGCCGCCATTCTGGAGGTGTGCGGGACCACGGCCCGCCCGTGTCGACCGCGTCAGCCCGCGACTGCCTTCACCGCGTCCAGCGCCGCAGCCCACGGATACGGCTTCTTCTCGCCGGGCTGGTTCGGCTCGAACCCCCCGGGGCCGTACAACACCCGTACCCCGGCACCGCGGAGCGTCTCCAACGACCGGTGGAACGCCGGATGCTGCACATACGCCGCGTTGACGCACGGCATCGTCACCAGCGGAATGCCCTTCCCGATACCCTCAGCGACCACCCCGACGACGAAACTCGAAGTGATCCCCAGCGCCCACGAGTTGATCGTGTTGAAGGTGGCCGGCGCGACGAGGATCGCATCCGCTTTCGGCCAGACGTCCGGCTGGCCCGGCAGCTTGTACTCGGACCGGACCGGGCCGCCCGTCCCCTCCTCCAGCGCGGGCAACTGATCACCGAGCCAACGGGCCGCCGTCGGTGTCAACCCGAGACGCACATCCCAACCACGCTCCTGCGCGTCACCCACCACGTGTCCGATGTCGAACACCGGGGGCGCCGCGCTGCCGAACAGGTACAAGGTCCTCGTCATGCCGTCCAGTCGACCACATGCGAAAGCCGGGAACCGGTCGGCTCAAGTGCCGGCGCGAGTACCGTTCCAGATGACGAGTCAGGAACGGAGACCCGTATGCGCAAGGACGAGCACACAGGCACCCGCATCGCCGACCAGAGGAAACTCGCCGGGCTGACACAACGCGGCCTCGCCGGGCGCATTCCCTACTCATACAGCCTGCTCCATCAGGTCGAAGCGGGACACAAGAACGCGAGCCCGGACCTCGTGTCGGCCGTCGCCAGGGCACTTCGTATCGACGTCACCGCCCTGACAGGACAGCCCTACGTGACGGAACTCCAGCAGGACCGGCTCACCGAACTCATCCGCCCCATCCGCGAATCCCTCGATCTCTACGACCTCGGCGCCGACCCCGATCTCCGCCCCAGAAGCGTTCCGGAGTTGATCACTGCGGCGGACGACCTCTGCCGCCAGGTCCGCGCCACCCAGCTCAACAAGGCGGCCACCGCACTGCCTGCGGTTGTCGCGGAACTCACGACCGCCGCGCACCGGAACCCCACGACGGAACTGTGGCGTTCCCTCGCGTCCACCTACCGCACCGCCCACGACATCACGGTCAAGCTCGGCTACTTCGACCTGTCGAGCATCGCCCTCGCTCGAATGGACTGGGCAGCGCAACGCGCCTCCGATCCCCTCCTCGCCGCGGTGCGCCAGTACATGAGGGCCTTGGTCTACTTCCGCGAGGGCGAACACACCATCGGACTCCGACTCATTGCCGCCGGCCAGAGTCTCATCGGCGACGCCGACGAGACCGTGGAGTCTCTTGCCGTCGCCGGGCAACTTCATCTCGGAGCCACCGTGATCGCCGCACGGGCCCAGGACAAGACGACAGTCAAGACGCACTTGGCGGAAGCGCGGCGCCTGGCCGGCCACACGGGCGAGGCGGGTCACGTTCACTGGCTCAGCTTCGGCCCGACGAATGTGCAACTGCACGAAGTGTCGGCGGATGTAGAACTGCGCCACTATGGCAAAGCGGTCACCGACGCGGCGGCGGTGACGATGCCGAACTCGTGGCCCCTGTCCCGCCGGGCTCACTTCTACGTCGACAAGGCACGCGCGGAGATGGAGATCGGGCGTACCGAGTCCGCGCTGGAAGACCTGGTGACGGCGCGGAAAATGGCCCCGCAGCAGACCCGCTATCACCCTGGGGCGCGCGAGACCATCAAGGGTCTGGTGCACAAGCGCCGCACAACCCCGGACACGTTGGACAGCATGGCCGCGTGGATCGGTCTCTGACGAGTGTCACGCCCGCCCCGGCGGGTGTCACTGAAGAGTGACAGTTAGCCCCCTCCCCGCGCCCCACGCTGGTGACACCTCATCACCGACGAGCCGGGGAGCACGGCATGGACGAGACCACTTTTCCGGCGACGCAGAGTACGTTCCCGCTCGACGTCTCCACGATGACCAACACGGCAGCCGCCCTGCTCGACGATGTCGCCGAGCCTCCCGTCGGCGAAGCATTGGTCCTGCTCACTCTCCAACTTCGCGGGCACCTCAACCTGCTCATCCCGGAGTTGGAACAGCGATGCGATGTAGCCACGCCACGGGATGTGGCATGCGCTCAAGCAGGAATAGGCGAAGCGCGACGTCGCCTGGCGGCCGACCCCAGCTCGCTCGGCCCTCTACGCCACGCCACACTCCTCGCCCGCTCCGTCATAGCGCTGTGCCGCCACTTTCAACGCCTGGCAGCACCCGGATGAAGACCGTGAGGCGCTCGGCGCAGCGATCGGTCGCTTCGGCAATCCAGTTTTCGGGCTGACGGTGTTCGTCGTGCTTGTGGCCGTGGTGACCACTCGCCGTCTCCCAGCTTCGTACTCGGAAGCCGACAGGGGCGGGTACGACGTCGTCCCTGACGAAGACCGCGCCGCCCCGGTAACCGTGCGGGGACTGCTCGGCGAGCTGATCGAGCAGGCGCTGAGCCCAGGCCCGGCGGACTGGCCGGCCAGCGCCGAGGCGTGGAAGGCGCTCAGCTGAGGCAGCGAGCGACGAACAGCTCAGTGCTCCCGCCCTGCATGGCTCTAGGTGGAACCGACGCAGCGCTGCCGCAGCCAACAGCGGCACGAGAAGAATGCGAAGTGCCGTCTCGGTCAGGGCTTGCTCTTCCACGATCTTGGAGGGAATCCCCGTGCTCATTACGCCACTGGCACATCGCGCTCCGGCCCTCTCCTCCGGTCGCTTACCGGCTCCTGCCGACAACACCAGTCAGGCGGTAGACGAGACGGCGACTTGGAGTGGGCCGATGAGAGCTGCGCACGCCTTGATGTCCTTCGATGCCGACCCACGGCACGTGGAGAACGTGCGCCGCGTGACGAAGGCCGTGCTCGGCAAGGCCGACATCAGGGATCGCGACACGGTCGGGACGGCGCAGCTGCTGGTCAGCGAGATCGTGACCAACGCGATCGTCCACGGCAACGCCAACACCGTCTCGTTCCAGCCCACCTGCGACACCGACGGCAGAGTGCTGATCGAGGTGGACGACCACTCCTCCGGCAGTCCGGAGGTGCGGGAGGCGGAGCCGGATGACGAGGGCGGACGCGGCATGCAGCTCGTCACCTTCCTCGCTGACGACTGAGGCCGCAAGGGCACCTGCACCTGGTGCACACTCCCCACCGGAACCCGCTGATGCACTCACCCGCCATCGCCGACAAGCACCGCTCCGAAGCACACCTCACCCAGGAGTGGACACCGGTCCTGGACGCCAGGGGTCTGGCCCGCATCGCCAAGCTGCTGCGTGACGTGAAGCCGCTGGACGAGATCCTCGACGACATCGGTGACGTCCTTGCCGACCAGGACCCGCCCGAGGCCGAGTTCGAAGAGATCGTCGAGCGTCTGCGCGAGGGCCTGGCGAGACTCGTCACGATCGCCGGCGCAGCGAGGAACGACGACGCCCAGGTGCTCTGGCTCATCGAGCGGGCCCACACCCTGAACTTCGAGCAGTTGCCAGCCAACCACCGCCAGGCTCTGGGCTACCTGCGGCGGACGGCCGTAGTCGCCAACGACCTCCTGGAACGTCTCGCAGTGACCAACACCGTCAGACACGTCGCGTGACCGCAGCCCCCATCGCCTGCCGTAGACGGCCTCCTGCTGATCCGGCGGGGGCACCCCCAACACCGACTTCCCACCTCCCTTGCTCGAAAGGCATCTCGTGATCACCGATCAATCCGACCTCTCTTCGCTGGAGAGCGTCCTCGCCCAGGCGGTGCGCCGTGCCGGCGTCACGGGACGAGTCGAACTGCGTGAAACCAGCGACGGCGAGACCCTGCTGGAGCTGACGCCGCTCAGCAGGACGCGAGTGCCGTTCTCCCCGAACCCCGAGGAAGCCACGGCCTGGCTGCAGTCGGAGGGTGTCGACGCGGCGGCCTGTTACGACGACGACGGGTATCTGGTGATCTCGCCGCGCTCGAAGGCCGGCGTCCACCGGCTGGTGGAGCGGTGGCTCGGGCCTTTCATCTACGCGGAGTCGGTGGGTGAGCAGCTACGCGGCGCTCTCGCGCAACACGAGTTGAACGGGGAAGTGGCGGTCCTGGACGCATGCTCGGTTGATCTGGTGATCCAAGACTCCGACAACCTCGCGACGGCCGTACAGCTGGGCGCAGTCCTGGGCGCCGACGACATCGCCAAAGGTCTCAAGCTGCACCACCCCAGGGGCATGTCCAAACTGGCGGGCAGGATGCGGTTGCTGCTGACCGGGGTGGTGGGCCCCGGAGTTGGCGTACTGGCCGAACCCGGCTGCGCGCACGCCGAGGACGAACTGCGCCTTCGCCTCACCGTCGACCAGACCCTCCGCCTTGCCGGACGGATCGCCGCCGAGCCCACCGCAGACAGTCGCGAGACCTCGCCTCCCAACATGCCTCTGGCGTAGCCCTCGCACAGGCGAATCTCAACCATTCTCCCGCCCCGTGAACGAGTGCTCGCAGGGTCGCGGCCCCTCGATCTCACCTACAGCGCCCAGGCCGTTGCCGGCCTGCTCTGAGTCCCCGGCTGCCTCCGCCTGGAGGAACTCCGGCCGGGGCAGCCGGGGCGGACTCAACCAAGAAGAAAGCCAACCACTCATGCCTGACTTGCCGTCCCCGAGTAGGTCCCGTACAACCCGCAAGGACTACGAGCCGTACACCGTCCTCGACGCCGCCAATAACGAAGCCGTTGGCGGGCCCGTCAGCAGGTCATCGGCGGAAATTTCCGTGATCGGCGTGCGGGTGCGGTCCGAGGGCAAGACCGGTTTGGCCGCGCTCAGGGCCATGCGCCGCGGGCACCCCGTCCTGCTCCACGGCCTCTACACCTACCTCAGCGTCATGGGGCTCCTCCTCGCCCTCACCGCCGCCACCGCGGTCCGGGCGTGAGCGGCGTGCGCCACCGCCCTCGTGGACACGACGGCGTAAGGAACCTCTCAGCAACTACGAGCGCAATGTGCGACGCATCCTCAACCCACCCCCACCCACCCTGGCCGACCGCCTCCACCTCCTCCTGGGCAGAGCGGAGAACGCCTGGTGCTGGCACATCACCCAGCGCGAACTCTTCCGGCAATTCGACGCCCTGCGAGATGCCATGAATCACGCCGCACTTCGCGAGCCCCTGACACCGGTGACCGATGCGGAAGTGCGGGCACGCCTCGCGCGCCTGGCCGCCGACCAGCACGAGGCCACCGGCCGTCGCCCAGATCCGCAGCGGGGCAGTGGTCGACGTGGAGTGTGACGCGGACGTTCTTAAGCGCGCGACGCCTGGGCGGCTGCACCTGGCTGATGCAGTGCGATTGGCGCACCCCTCAGTGGTCGTCGGCCGTCGTGTCGGGGTGGGCCAGGCGTTTTGCGGTGTGTTCCAGTTCGACGCTGTGGGAGCCCTTGACCAGGACGATGTCTCCGGGCTGGATCAGGTCGTTGGCCAGGGTCAGGGCGTGGTTGCGGTCGCGGGCGGCCACTACGTCCAGTTGCGGGTTGGCCTGCTGGGCGGCGGCGGCCATGGTCGGGGCGTCGTCGTCACCGACCGCGATGAGCACGTGGATGCCTGCGGCGGCGGCGAGCTGGCCGACGTGGCGGTGTTCGTCGCCGGCGTCGGCGCCGAGTTCCTTCATCTCTCCCAGGACCGCGATGGTCCGGCGCCCGCCGGACATGGCCTGGAGGGCCGTGAACGCGGCCTTCATCGAGTCGGGGTTCGCGTTGAACGCGTCGTTGATGATCCGTACACCGTCGGGCCGGTCGGTGACCTCCATGCGCCCCGACGCCACCAGGACCGCGCGGGACAGCGCCGCCGCCGTCTTCTCCACGCCGGCGCCCAGTCCGATCGCGACGGCGGCAGCGGCCAGGGCGTTCGCCACGTGGTGGGCGCCGTGAAGGGACAGATCGACCCTCGCTTGGGCGTCGGCAGCGGTGAGGGTGAACGAGGCCCGGCCCGAGGTGTCGAGGGCGACGTCCACGGCCCTCACGTCGGCCTGGTTGCCGGTACCGAACGTCAGCACCCTGGCGCGGGTTCGCGATGCCATTGGGGCGACGAACGGGTCGTCGGCGTTGAGGACTGCCAGTCCGTCCGCCGGGAGTGCTTCGACGAGTTCGCCCTTGGCCTGGGCGATCTGCTCCCGGCCGCCGAACTCGCCGACGTGGGCGGTGCCGACGTTGAGGACCAGGCCGACCGTGGGCGGGGCGATACGTGTCAGGTGGGTGATGTGGCCGATGCCGCGGGCGCCCATCTCCAGCACGAGGTAGCGAACGCCCTGGTTGAGGTGAGTCACCGTCAGCGGCATCCCGATCTCGCCGTTGAACGACTTCACCGTGGCGATCGTCTCCCCGAGCTCGGGAAGCACCTGGGCGATCAGGTCCTTGGTGCTGGTCTTGCCCGCCGAGCCGGTCAGCCCGATCACGGTGACCTCCGGCACGGCGGCCAGCACGGTACGGGCCAGGGCCGCGAGCGCGTCCAGCACGTCCTCCACGACCACGGCCGGGACACCGACCGGACGGGTCGCGAGGACCGCCACCGCACCGGCCTTCACCGCGGTCGCCGCGAAGGCGTGCCCGTCCGTGTGCTCACCGGGCAGCGCCGCGAACAGACCGCCGAGCTCGACCGTACGCGAGTCGACGACCGCGGGCGCCGTCATCAGCACGGAGGAATCCGGTACGTCGCACAGACGGCCGCCGACGGCGGTTGCAACGGATTCGAGCGAAAGGGGGATCACGTAACGCACTCCGCATCAGCAGGGCTTGCCCGGCACGGCAGACAGCCGCTCGGTTCAGTCCTGCGACCGTAGCGCCTTCACCGGCCGGCACCTCCGAGACCGGCCAGAACATCCAGAAAACAGAAACAGGAGCACCAACTGATGACGATGCAGTCTCTCGAAACCGGTACCCGTATCGCCGTCGTGTCCGGCGGGAGGTCCACCGAACGGGAGCGGTCCCTGATGTCCGGCCGCGCCGCCCAGGAATCCCTCACCCGGCAGGGCTACAGCACCGTGCTGCTCGACGCCGCCGACACCTCCTTCGCCAACCAGATCCGCAGCGCCGACGTCGCGTTCCTGGCCATCGCCGGGCAGTACGCCGAGGACGGCAAGCTCCAGGGATTACTGGAGTCTCTCAACATCCCTTACACGGGTTCGGGCGTGACGGCGTCCGCCATCGGCATGCACAAGGCTCTCGCCAAGACCGTCGCGGTTGCCGCCGGCATCACGGTTCTGCCGTCCGTCGTCCTCCCGCCCCGCGACCGCGACACGATCACGCAGGCCATCACCAGCAGGATCGCCTTCCCGCTGATCCTCAAGCCGCTCTCCGAGGGCGGCAGCATCGGCATGACGGTCTGCCATGACACCGCTGAACTCGCCGCAGCCCTGTCCGGGGTGAAGGCCACCGACGGCTGGTTCGCCGAGCCGTTCACCACCGGCACGCCGGTGACTTGCGGGATCCTGGAGGTGGACGGCTCTGTGGTGGCCCTGCCGCCGCTGGAGACTCTGCCCATCGACGCCGAGTTCTACGACTACGCCACCAAACGGGACAAGGACAGATACCGCTACCGGTGCCCGGCCGAACTCCCCACCGCCACCCTGGACGCGATCACCGACGCCGCGCTCACCGCACACAGAGCCATCGCCTGCACCGGATACTCCCGTTCCGACTTCATCGTCACCCCCGCCGGTCCGATCTGGCTGGAGATCAACACCCTGCCCGGCCTCTCCCGCACCGGGAACCTCGCCACCATGGCGGACACAGCGGGCATCGACTACGACCAGCTCGTCCGCACCATCCTCGCCACCGCCACCACCCACGCCGGGTACCGGCCGTGACCGAACTGACCGCCCGCGACGTCGAAGACGCCGCCGCCAACCTCGCCCCGGTCGCCGCCCGCACCCCGGCCCTCTCCGCGCTCTCCCTCAACCAGGCCGCAGGCTGGCCGGTCGTGTGCAAGGCCGAAAGCCTCCAGCGCACCGGCAGCTTCAAGTTCCGCGGCGCCTACCACCACGCCTCATCCCTCACCCCAGCCGAACGCGCCGGGGGCCTGATCGGCGCCTCCTCCGGGAACCACGCCCAGGCCCTCGCCCTGGCCGGCCAGCTCCTCGAAGTACCGGCCACGGTCGTCATCCCCGCCGACGCCCCGACCCCGAAAGTCGAAGGCATCCGCGCACTGGGCGGCAGAGTCGTCACCTACCGCCGGGACTCCGAGAACCGCGACGCCCTCGTCGCCGAGATCGCCGCCCGCGACGGCCTGGCCGTCGTCCCCTCCGCGAACTCCCGCCACATCATGGCCGGCGCCGGGACCGCCGCCCTCGAACTCCTCACCGACCATCCCGAGATCGAGACTCTCGTCGTCCCCGTCGGCGGCGGGGGCCTCGCCGCCGGCACCGCCACTATCGCCAAACACCTCCACCCCGGCATCAAAGTCATCGGCGTCGAACCGCAGGAAGGCGCCGACACCCTGCTGTCGCTGCGCTGCGGCCAGCGCATCGCCCTGCCCGACGTACCCGCCACCATCGCCGACGGCCTCGGACACAGCAGCCCCTCACCCCTGACCTGGGCCGTCAACTCCCGCCTCCTCGACACGGTCGTGACCGTGACCGACAACGACATCACCACTGCGATGGCGTTCGCCTTCCGGCACCTGAAAGTCGTAGCCAAACCGAGTGGCGCCTGCGCCCTCGCCGCCGTCCTTGCCGGCCTCGTCCCCCACGAGTCAGGAATGATCGGCGTGATGATCTCCGGCGGCGGCGTGGACTGGCCCACCTTCCACCGCCTGATCAGCCAGAGCGCCTACCGGAAGGAACCCTCACATGCCCGATGACCACACGTTCCCCAGCATCACCCAGTACGCCAGCCCGGACCTCATCACCGCCTTCGCCTACGAAGGCCGCGCCCACGACGCGGACCCCCGCTGGGCCGAAACCGGCGCCCCCGACCTCGACACCTACGGCCGGTGGTGCGGCCACATGTGCGGCATCGCCTGCCTGCGCATGGCACTCCTCGCCCGCACCGGCAACGCACCCACCCTCTTCGAACTCCTCGACGGCGCCCGCAAATACGGCGCCTACACCGAAAACCCGGACACCGGAGAAATCCACGGCCTCATCTACGCCCCGTTCGCGCAGTACGTCCAGGACGTCCACCCGCTGCACGCAGAGGTACACCCGACTCTGACCGTGCCCGACCTGCTCACCCTGCTCGATGACGGACGCCTCGTGATGGCCTCCGTCCACAAAGAGATCCGCCGCCCCGACAACCCAGCCCCCGGCAAGGGCGGCCACCTCGTCCTCATCACCGGCCGCCAAGACAACACCGTGCACTTCCGAAACCCCTCCGGCCACACCAACCAAACCCGCACTGCGACCCTGCCCGTGACCCAGTTCGCCGAATTCTTCGGCAACCGCGGAATCTCCCTGACCTGACACCACCGGCACCGGCACCGGCAACCACCCTTGCGGCGCCAGCACGGCGGGAAGCCACTCTCACCACCAGAGGCAGATCGTCACCATCCGAACTGGTGTGAGTCCATCCGGGACATCCTCGCCGATCACGCGGCCTGGGCTCCGTCTGCTACTTCGACGCCGCCCAGGAGTGGCGGGAGACCCATGGCCGTCTAAACGAGAACGACTTCTCGTCTCCGCCCCCGCTGGGAGTGCCTTGCCAGAGACTGATCGAAAAACCTGCACATCGCGACGCACAAGCCGCAAGACTGGCACCATGCAGAAGCCGAAGCCTTCCTCCGCAACACAGGCACTCATCAAGGTCGTTGGGGCTCGCGACGAGCAGCTCCTGACAGCGATCGTGGAACTCGGCGACCGCTTCAACAAGACCCTCGGATTCATGCCGCCTGCCGCCTACGCGCAGGCGGCTGAGGAGAACCGACTACTCGCCGCGATGGCAGGTCGAAAGCTCGTCGGCTACACCCTCTTCTCACTACCGCGCCAGCAGATCCGACTCACTCATCTGTGCGTGGACCCTGATTCCCGGGGACAGGGCATCGGTCGCCTTCTCGTGGACGAGATTTCCGCTCGCCACCACGACCGGTCCGGCATCGTGCTCAAGTGCCGCAAGGACTACGGCTACGACGCGATGTGGCGGCGATTGGGCTTCGAGGCCCGCAACGAGGTCGACGGCCGCGGCAAGGACCGTAAACCCCTCGTCATCTGGTCACGCGATCACGACCACCCCCATCTGTTCTCCGACCTTGAGTCGACCGCGCTCCTGTCCGTGGCGATGGACTGCAACGTCTTCGCAGACTTGCATTCCTCCGGAGAGCGGCACGGAGCCGAGGAGTCCCGGACGCTCACCTCGGACTGGCTTGCCGGCCTGGTGGACCTCGCCGTTCTGCCCCAGCTCAAGGCGGAGATCGGCAAGATCACCAACTCCGCAGAGCGGCGTCGTCAACTCCAGGCGACCCACGGCTACACCGAGCCCAGTGTGAGTCGGGCCGACGCGGACCGCCTGCTCGGCGCCCTTCAATCCGCAGTCGAGACTCACATCGGCGACAAACGGCAGCTCTCCCAAAATGATCTCCGCGACCTGCGCTACGTCGCGGAGAGCAGTGCCAGCGGCATCCTGTTCCTGGTGACAAGGGACGAGTTTCTCGCTTCCCTGTCTGACATCGCCGTGTCAGTTTGTCAGGTACGAATCCTCAGGCCCTCCGATATCGTCCTGCACGTCGACGAGCTCACCAGAGCCCAGGTCTACCAGCCTGGCGATCTCCTCGGCACGTCACTCACAGTCCAGGCCATCCCTGCCGGCCAGGAGCAAGGGCAACTCGTCTTTCTCAACAAGGCGGCCGGGGAGCGCCGGACCGGCTTCGTCGCAGAACTCCGCCGACTAGCCACGCATCCGGCCCGGTGGGTGCGCCAGCAGGTGGTTGACGCCGAGGGCACCGTCGCCGCCATTTACGGCTACGGCGTACGCGACGGCCAGTTGGTCGTACCACTGCTTCGGGTACTCGACGGCCACCCCATGCACCAAACACTGGCCCGTCAGATCCTTTTTCGATTGCGTGATCACTGCCGCCGATCGGGCGTTCGCCTGCTTACTCTCACGGACAGCAGCCTCCAGCCGTCCGTAAGGATCGCAGCTGGCGAGGACGGCTTTCGCGAGCACGGCAAGACACTGGTCACACTCGTCCTCGACGTCTGCGCGGATGCCCAGACCGTGGACGAGCAAGCGCAGTCGGCAGCCTCGCTCGTCGGCCTCCAGGTGCCGGCCGTACCGGCCGCCATGCCCGCAGCGGCAGCTGCGGCACTTGAGCGCGCCTGGTGGCCCGCGAAGATCACTGATTCACAGCTGCCGTGCTTCCTCGTTCCCATCCGGCCCATGTGGTCCAGCGACCTCTTCGGCGTCCCCAGTGCGCTCATTCCCAGGGACGATCACCTGGGCATCAGCCGCGAGCACGTCTACTACCGCGCCGCGCGCTCCAGCGGAGAGAAAGTCCCGGCCCGGATCCTCTGGTACGCCAGCTCGGACAAGAACCAGACCGTTTCCGCCGTGATCGCCTGCTCCCGCTTCGACGCCACAGTCGTCGACGCCGGACACTCGTTGTACAACCGCTTCAGGCACCTGGGAGTGTGGGGATTGGATGACATCCTGCGTGCGTGCGGTGATCAAGGCAAGGCACGGGCTCTACTGTTTTCTGACACGGAGATCTTCCACCGGCCGGTGGGACTGCACAAAATGCAGTCGCTGGCTGCGCAACGAGAGCACCCGCTCGGCGTGCAGTCGGTCTTTAAGATCACTCCCGACCTGTTCAGCGCCATCTATCAGGAAGGCCAACCAGCCCAGTGAACGAACGCGAACGCTCACTCCTGATGTCCCTCCACCCCCGCTACGCCACGGCCATCTTGGACGGCAGAAAGTCCGTCGAACTTCGGCGCCAACGCGTGGCCGTGCCGCCGGGAACGAAGGTCATCCTGTACGCCACGTCCCCCGTGATGGCCTTGGTGGGCACCGCAACCGTCACCGCCGTACAGGTCGGCACACCGTCCGAGATCTGGAAGACACACAAAGAACATGGCGCCATCAGCCGCCGCGACTACCTCGCCTACATGAAAGGCGCAAAGCAGGCGTCGGCCCTACTCCTTGATCACGCCAGAACCCTCTCCGATCCAGTTCCGCTAGCCCACCTCCGTGCTGGAGGCTCGTTCCACCCGCCCCAGAGCTACCGCTACGTCGACCCCGACTCGCTGCGCAGGTGGCTCCGGGGGCACCCGGCAGCGGACGAAGTACTCCGAGAAACCAGCACTCAGCCAGCAGCCAGCGACACCAAGGCCACCAGTAAGAGCCAGGCGACACGAGGCACTGGTTCACCACTCGGCGGCAACATGATCCTTGCGCAGCACGTAGCCGCCTAAGGCTGGCCCAGCCCCCAAACAGCACGAGGTCCTCTGCCCGCTCGCCACCTGGCCCACCGAGATGCTGCTGCGCCTGCCACCACGTACTGGCACCACCAGTCCAAGGATGGGCCACGCTGAACGGCGACGGCGCCATTCACGCTTACCTCCTGTCCCCGCCAGGCGCAGGCCACCTCACCAACCGAGCCCGCCACCTGTATCGGCATGCTCGGCGACAACTACTGCCCGCCCGAAGAAATGACTTCGGCGAACAGGTCGACACCCGTCGACAGCTCTCGATCCCCCACGACAAGGCAGCCTTCTGCGTTGAACGATGCCGCTAGGTTCTGTCTGCTAAATGATCACGGTTGCCGCAGCCAGAGGATGAGTGAAGCGAGGCGGAGTCCTGCGAGGTAGCGTCCGACGACGTTGCGGGCCCTGTAGCTTTCGGTGTCGAAAGCGGGTGGCCGTCCGCCGGCCGACCCCGCGCCACATCCGTCAACTCACCTCGACCAGCCGCAAGATCATTATTAGACAGAACCTAGTCCAGCTGGAAACGAAGGCGAACGTCGTCTGCCCATTGCCCTGTGTCGGCGTCGCCCTCCTCCCACCGCCCTGCGTCATAGATCAGCGTCCGCGACCCGAGCAGGACTTGTGGGAACAGGGACCGGCTCGGCACCCGGGGAAGCACCTCGACGGTGTCCAAACGGAAGGCGGGCACCTTAAATCCGCTCGGATCACCATCATGGAACAGCACGGATCCGTGGCCGGAGAACCAGGCGACGAGGCTGGAGTGGGCCAGGTTGCAGACAACCGGGACGTTAATGGTCCCAGACGCGGTGTCGCAGTCCTTCTCCTCCACCTCGGGCGCCGCCAGGAGGAGTCCCCGGGGGATCGGCTGGGTCTGCGGGTCGGCTGCCGAGCCGAGGAACATCAGAGAGTTCCGGGATTCCGGGCTGGCCATGTCTTTGACCATGACAGGCACCGCGTCCCAGCCGTCCAGGCTCTGGGCATCGCGGTAGGCCGCCGCGCACCGGGCCAGATCGCCCAAGCTATCGAAGTACGTCACATCGAGAGGAGGTCCGTCGCCGTCGTCGAAACTGAAGACCGACTCCGGGTGGCAGGTGGTGAGGAAGTCAAGCAGGATCGGATGGTCGCCAAGGAGAGCGTCGCTGTCCGGGTCGGCCAGCGCCCGCATCAGGTGCACGTACTGACCGTCCTGCTCGACCCGGGCGGAAACGGTCAGGGCGAAGCCCGCAGGGTAGACGTAACCGAAGTGGTGCTCGTTGGCGGTACGCAGCACCGGCAGTTCCGCGGACACGGGAGTGGTCTGGACGCACACCCTGGTGGGATGGTCCATGACGAAACCGGCCAGCACATACGGCTGGGGCAGGTGCGCCAGGCCCCCCATGACCTTGCCGCTCAGCGCGAGTTCGCGCATCCGCTGGTCACGTCGCACCGGTTCACCAAAGGTGGCCAGGTAGAGCGCCTCCTGCTCAGCGGGTGTTCCTTGCTCGAACCACGCGTACAGGTCCAGGGATGCAATGAGGGTTGCCTGGCTGTCGGCATCGCGGTGGATCTGGATCTGGACTGGTCCAGTGATCGGTTCGGCAATCCTGCGGGCGGCGTCGGCACGCACCTGCTCAAGGTAGCCGGGGGCGCTGACCTCCCCGATCGCGTCCCGGATCTCCGTCACGGGCCGCATGTCCTTGGGGGTGAAGTGCTTGGACTTCTTGGCGGACGCCAGAAAATGGGAGAGCTCCACGATGAAGGCGGCGTCCATCATCCGGAAATAGACGGTCGCGGACTTCGGCCCGTTCAGCTTCACCAAGGCGAGACCGGTCGGGAACTGGGCTGCCAGCAGGCACTCGGCATCTGCCTGGTTCAGCCTGATCCGCCCGTCGTCCCGATCCGTCGCGCGGACGCTGAAGCCGACGAAAACTCCGGATACCGGTCCGGTCCGGCCGAAGCCCGCGGCCAGGTCCGGCTGGCACAGGAAGTCGAACCCGAAGTCGTGTTCAACCTTGTTGGGGATGATGAAGTTCTCCTGGCAGGAGAGCCGGAACCGGTCCTCTCCGATCGCCCCGATGCGCTGGGCGGCGTTGCGCTTCTTCGGCACGGTCCCCCGGATCGCATGTTCCTGTCAGGCGGGCCGGATGTGCCTGCTGCTCCCACGGCCGCATCTGCTGCTCGTTCCTCATTATCGCAGCCGCACCGGATCCCCGCACGGATATCTGGTCACCGCTCAGTGGCACTCGCGGAAATCCTCATCCAGGCCAGCGGCAGGCTCGTTCCGGTCAGGGCGCTGTTGGAATGGTGGGGCGAGAGTCCTGGGCCCGGCTGCTGGGGCACGTCCAGGTCCGCGACGACGCCGTCGGCGCGGTGGAGTGGACCTCTCGGTCGACTCCACCATCAACCGGGCGCACCAGCATGCCGCCGACGCCCGCAAAGGGGGGCGAATACCGGGGGACGGACTGGAAGGTCCGGAACGCCCGCAGAGTCGCCAGGCGCTGGGGCGGTCCCGCAGGGGTCTGACCACTAAGGTCCATCTCGCCGCCGAGGGCCGCAGACCGCCCCTGGCCATCGTCCTGACGCCCGGGAACATCAACGACTCCACTGTCTTCGAGTCCGTGATGAACGCAGTCCGCGTTCCCCGGACGGTTCCCGGGCGGCCCAGGACCCGGCCCGACCAGGCGTACTCCAGCCGCGCGATCCGCACCGGACTGCGCGGGCTGGGAATCCGGGCCGTCATCCCCGAACGCGCCGACCAGATCGCCAACCGGAAGCGGCGCGGTTCCGCCGGCGGACGGCCACCCGCTTTCGACACCGAAAGCTACAGGGCCCGCAGCGTCGTCGAACGCTGCTTCTGCCGCCCTCAAGCACTTCCGTGCCGTCGCCACCCGGTTCGACAAACTCGCCGACCGCTACCTCACCGGACTCTGCCTCGCTTCACTCATCCTCTGGCTGCGGCAACCGTGATCATTCAGCAGACAGAACCTGGGTGCAACCGAGGCATCGATCCGTTCCGGGGTGCTAAGGACCGGCGGGGGCTCAGCTTGGGATCAGCGAATCAACGAACGCAGTGTCGGCACGCTGAAGCCCCCGGCTCCCAACCCCGCAAGAACCGCCCCGGGGGAGGATAGGTCCGAGAGGTAAGTCAGCCCGCCGACTACCAGTCCGATGAAGATCGCCGCCAATAGAACGATGGCGGTGTGCATGCTGATAAACGGCGGCTCTGGCGGCGAACTCACTTGCTATCCCGGGGTGGTTGGTGACGATGACGTCCCCTCATACGTCGTCGCCCGCCCGACACCCCACGGCCGATTTCCATGCCGCGACCCGTCAGAAGAATCTTGCAGGAGTCCGTGGGGTGTTCATCGGCGGGCCACTTACAAGGGGGCGTCCCCGTGTTGTTCGGGGACGACGGCAACGGGAGGGACGGTAATGAGGGGCGGCGACGACGCGGCGGGGCACAGGTCCGCAGCCGAGCGCGCCCGGCGCCTACAACCTGTTTTAGATGCGCAGGGGCGGACTCTCGGTGCGCCCGTCCCACTCGAAGCTCACTGTGAAGTGAGCGACGCTCACGCACGCCAGGCCCGGAAGCTTCAGGAGAGCGTGGATCGGCGGATGGCCGATCATCAGATGGTTCGACTGCTGTCCGAAAGCGGCTTCGCCGCAGTCCGCTACGACCGCTTCGCGGATGCGCTCGCCCGGTACGGGATCTCGGTACTGCGTGGCTGGTTGTACTCCGGCTACATGTTCACGTTGGTTGCCTCGCGAGGCTTCGACCTCAATCCACACGAGCAGGAGCTTGAGGCACTGGTCCGTGAGAGCGAGCTGCGAGATGAGCTGGCAACGATGACCGTGGCCCGGGCCCTTCCGTCCTTCCGGCGACGAGCCCTGATCGGGGCCGGCTGGCGGGCCGACGGCGGTGCCAGCGTCACCACGTACTTCATGGGGGCGTGCGTCTACGAGTTTCCCAACGAGTACCGGCGCCACCGCGTTCAGCAGACTCGGTGGCACCGTAGCCGGATCATCGGGGAGAACTTCCATGAGCACCGGCTCGCGGAACGGGGCGTCGCGGAAGGGGTGGTGGGCAACCAGCGTGTACTCGAAGACCTTCGGGGCATCGACGACTTACGGACCCGGGCCGCCGTCGCCTTGACGATCGACGGCTACACCCAGGAGGAGATCCAGCAGCTCCTGGATGCCGTGTCTACCCGCGCGATCGAAGCGCTGTTGTACCGGTGGCGGACGAAAGCGAAGCAGCGTACAGAGAGAGGATTCCATGGCTTTGCTGAATGACGATTCGTTCGACGCGCTGCTTGAGGGAACGTCCCTTGGAGCGCAGGGGGCACGTCAACTCCGCGCCCGAACACCAGCGTTCCGCGCTCGCGCGGCGCGAGAGATGCCCAGCTGGTGGCACCGATACTCGGACATGCCGCCCAACATATTCACGATGTACTTCGTTTTGGAGAGCGCAGCCTCGCGGATCCGCGTTTACGAGCCTCATTGCATGCCCGGTTTGCTGCAGACGGAAGCACATGCTCGCGCGGTGATCGGGCTCGGCCCGAGGAACGTGAGCGAGCGCGTCATCGACCAGCAGGTCGCACTACGCATGGAGCGACAGAAGCGCTTCTTCTCAGGAAATGTCCAGAAACTCGGCATCGTCTTTGACGAGGTCGCCGTGTGGCGCCCGTACGGCAGCCGAGAGGTGATGCGCGGCCAGATCCACCATCTGATCGACATGTCAGAGTGGGAAAACGTGGAATTGCAGATCCGCCCATTCGCCACCGATCGTCACGCCAGAGGATCGCGCGCATTCGCCATCCTCAGCTTCCCGGAGGCCGACCAGTCGGACCTGGTCTACCGGGAAGACTTCGCCGACGCCCTCTACACGGATAGGCGCTCGGATGTCGCCCAGTACGAGCTGGCGATGATCAAGATGCGCAGGGACAGCCTGGGCCCAGACGGGAGCCGCGAACTATTGCGGGATCTGCTGCAGCGGATGTGAGCCCAAAGAGCTCGATACTCCTTCTCCGGAGGGTGCCGAGGGGCAGTCGAGGGCGCTGCTTACGCGTCGCTCCACGCCTTAAGGAATCGCTTGCGGTCGTCCTCTGTCTCGTACGTCCGACGGCCAGCAAGCAGGACGTGCCAAGCGGACGTCTCGGCGTCACGCAACCACAGCTTTCCGAGGTTCCGACCCCCCGCTACAAAGGTGTCGTGGCCTAGCGCGCTCCCGAGCACATCAGCCACGGCGTCGCGCTGGTGATCGTCGAGCTTTTCGAAGAAGCTGAGCACGCGGCCGGCGATGCCCCCTTCATTCCCGTTGAGCAGGTAGTTGAAGAAGGGGCCACCCGCATTAGCGGGATCAATGTACAGGGCGGCATCACCCCCGGCGCTCGTCAACGCATCCCAGAAATCCGCCCCTTCAGAGGTACCTGGCAGCGGGAGCGCGGCAAGGAGGTCGACCAGATGGCCGTTAGCCGCTTCGTTGTACGAGATGTCACAAGCTGCCGCAACCGCGATCTTCGCAACGTGCTCGGTGTTGAGCCCCGCGTCCCCAGGCCAGTCCAGCGGAGTGTTGAGCTGGTGCGTTAGATGCCTAGCTAGTTCGTCATCCCCGCCTAGATGATGTCGGACGATCACAAGTTCCCCCAGTTCAGAGCCAGATGGCGCTCAAGACGGTTTCTTCTCATCCGTCAGTCTGCCCAACCACGCGGCGATCCACTGAGGCATGTGAACAACGTCCGGAAAGGGCCCATGCCCGTTGACCCAACGCAGGTGTCTGCGCAGCCGGGTTCCGATGCCTGCGCCCTACTCAGTGCCTCCTCGCATCCGAGAGGGAAGCCGCAGCACTCCGGATTTTGTCGGCCGCGTTGTTGAGGGATGTCGGCAGGTCCGCCACATGCGCCAAAGCCTGAGCGGCGGAGGCCAGCAAGGGAACGTTGTCCTGCAGATGCGCGAGGTCGGTGCCCGCACTCCTCAGCAGAGGCGCGTTATCCTGGAGATGCGCCAAGTCTCGGCTGGCCTGGTAAACCATCCAGGCTGTGTCCTCAGAAATGCCAGGCGTCCGCCCCAGCGAGCGCTCAAGATCTGACTTGAGAACCTTGAGGAGAGACGACAGCTTCGGCACTCGGTC
Source organism: Streptomyces sp. NPDC058198 (assembly GCF_042882605.1). Classification (NCBI taxonomy): domain Bacteria; kingdom Bacillati; phylum Actinomycetota; class Actinomycetes; order Kitasatosporales; family Streptomycetaceae; genus Streptomyces; species Streptomyces sp. NPDC058198. The sequence goes on along the minus strand of NZ_JBHVVP010000002.1, from coordinate 567,796 downwards.
CGCGAGAGCGCCCAGGATCGGAGCCAGCCGATCGACGTACTGTTCCTGTGCTTCTTGGATCATCGTGACCAGTCGGGCTTCGGTCAGTCCGCTCAGCCCTGCGAGGGCGTCCTGTCCATCGGCTTCGCGAGCACGCTTCCATCCTTCAAGGATGTCCACCGTGTACTTCTCGCCGTCCACGCCGTCGACGCGCTTGTGGTGCACATTGCACAGCAACAGGAGGTTGGCGAAGCTATTCCTGTCGTCCAGGCTCCACGAGGGGTCGTACCGCTTCCCGCCCGATTTCAGAGCACGAATGTGGGCGATATCCAGGTTGAGAACGGGTTTTCCGTCGATGATGCGCACCGTCGGTGCGCCACAGCGGGGGCGTAGCAGCCGCCCCTCGCTAATGTCATGAGCGCGGCAATGGTGGTGTTGTCGTACTTCCTGTGAAGTTCCTCGGCCATGGGTCCTCCTCGACTCGGCACGCCACCTAGGAACCATAGAGGCGGGCACTGACAACGGGCCTAGCATGCCGCGCAGTTGGAGGAATCCAGCCGCTAAGGCTGGAATCAGACTGATCTCGCTTACGTCCGCTGCTCGCAGGCAGGGGCCTTTGGGTGTGCAATTTCGCCCTGGCTTGCGGGCGTTCAAGGCTCCGAGCATCTGGATAGAAGGGCCGCCTCCAACTCGACAACGCTGCGCCGCCGTTGCCTCTGTCTCACTGCTCCTCCCGCGTGCCAAGCTCGCGGGCAACGCCGGACGAGAACAACGATGACGCCCACGCACCTGCGATCACACGCCGGGTCTGGCCTACGTTCGGCCTGGCCACGGCTCAGCATGCCTCGGCCACCCACGCTCCGTGGTTGCAGTCCTGGTTGCGTTCGCCCTCGTACGGCACCGTTCAGGGGCCCCATCCACACCGGTCATACCGCAGGTCGGGACGTTCCCGGACCCCGCAGGACGCCCAGACGAACATTTGGAAAGCGTGTTGGCGGTGCAGAGCCTCAGCAGGTGTCTGGTCGTGGTGTGCCCGGTTGGGGTTGTCGGACTCCGGTGCACGCGACCAGCGTGCTGCCGTCCTCATCGAGGAACAGCATGAAGACCCAAGATCTGTCGGTAGTCGTGATCTGGCCCAGTCGAACCGGGCGGCCGTGCAGGTAAAGGCGTTGCACAGCCCGCGCCAAGCCGGAGGTGTCGATGCCTCTCCGAATAGTGTGACGGAGTCGGCGCCCGTAGATCGCCGCGAGCGATGCGGCCGACGTCGTTCCGTCCCAGACAACGTGAGAAGCGCCAGCGCGGAGAGCAGACAGAGCGGCCAACGACGTGTCGTCGCCATCGCTCAACAGCCGTTCGAGCTGTTCCCACTCCATGACCTAACCCCCCAGTCGGAATCCTGCTGTACAGCAGCGAAGTACAGCAACCACAGCAACCGACCACATCCCATGGCGCCCCTCAGAACCCCAGCAGCAGCCTGTATGGACGTCGTTGACCGAGCTGGCTAGAGCTACGGATCAGAGGTTGCCGCCGTAGGTGTCGAAACACGTCTCCACTTGCAACAAGGCTCCTGTCTCCGCCCCGCTCCAGCCCGGCCGGCGCCCGTACCGCGCTCACAGCTATCAGCCGCCTGATCTCAGAGAAGGGGTGCGTCGTGGCTGGGGCGGTCGGCTCCACGGCTTTAGGCAGCCACTTTGGCGCGAGCCTCGAATATCATGGCCCCAACGTCATGCCTCACCGGGCAGGTCCACAGACTGCCCGACGCGCCGGAAGCTTACGGGGCCATGACCACCCGCGCCAAAGCAGCTCCAGCCCAAAGCCGTTCCGCCGACCTCGTACTACTGGCAGAATCATCGACACTGGCTAAACCATGAGGTACACAAAAGCATGAGCAGAAAGCGCGAAAGTCGATTCATTGGGAATTACCGGCAAAGCTAATGAAAGCGAGAGAGCTTCACCGGATGAACACCGCAGAATTTGCCGATCTGATTGATTACTACCTGAGCCAGCTAGCGTCACGAAATGAACACCATCGATTTGAGCGACTGTGTACCGAAATTGCTCGACGCCGCATAGCTACGAATTTACTGGTACCCACTGGACCGGTGAGCGCAGGTGGCGACGGGGGAAGGGATGCGGAAAGTTTCGAAAGCGCACTTCCATACGAAGTCTCCACCTGGTTTTCCCTTCGGGCTACCACCGCGACCGTGGCCGTAGCTTGCAGCCTCGAAAAAGAGTATGCCAAGAAGATAAGAAACGATGTGGCAAGAATCACTGCATCTTCGGACCGCAAATTCAACCGAATCATATTCTTCTCCAATCAGCCTATCCCGTCCGGCAAGAGAATGAAACTCACCAAAGAACTATCCCTCAATGAGTGCACGCTAGCCATTTGGGATCGCGCCGCAATATCTCATGCCCTATCGGAGCCGGACATGCACTGGGTAGCCCACCATTATCTAGACATTCCGGCAGAGTTGGTGGAAAGCGTACAACCGACAGAAGACCCAGAAGGCGTCCCAATGGAAGAAATATATTATATGCCGGGACAAGCTCTTGTAGATGTAATCCATTCCGCCCTGACGATACCGAAAAATCATAGCTGCTCCACTTCCATCGAACTAATGGAGCTACAGCGTCGATATGTGGCTCTGCACCTTTCCTTAGATGGACTTCCTCTTACCAGGCAGCACGCTTATGAATTGAGTCGAAAATCCGACGAGGCGGCGAAGAATCTGCGTGATATGGGAAGCTCCGGCGCGGAAGCGCTTAGGGCGATGGGACTACTTGACTAAATTGCTTCGAGTCAAAGACGGGTCGCCGCGGCCGAGATGCGCTGATGACCTGAGCGGCTCCTGTCGCCTGGTTGTGACCTGCCCACTCTCCCTGCCCAACACGTCCGCCCTTGAGCGATAGCCGTGAGTGTCTAACTGCGTGACGACGCCCTAGGACGGCGGACAACGGCGCACACCTGCGGACTATCACAGCAGGCGAGAGCCACACCGGCCCAAAGCCGAGCCCCGGCCCAAGTTGCCTCGGGACGAAGCGGTCGTCGCCCGACCTCGTGCCCGATCCGTGCCCGAAGGAGCGGTAAACCGCAGTCAACAGCGGGCGCCGGACCGAGCGCTGCGGTTCGCATGAGCGCCCGTTGACGCTGGTCAGAGGGTCACCCGTGCCCGAAGGAGTGGTGATTCCCAAGCTCAGAGCTCAAGTTCGGTTCTCGTCCCCCTCGGCGGACCGCTTCGCCGAGCGCGACGCGGATGGTGCGGTGGGCTTGGTGGGCGGTGGCGGGCTTGCTGCGGCCGTCCTGCATCATCTTGCAAAGAGCGCTCCAGGCGCTCCCGACTCCAGCTTGATGAGCCGATGGGCGCCCAGCCGGTATGAGGTGCACGCGGACCGCGACCTCATAGTGAGGCCGAACGGCAAAGGTCGTATGCCCCAATGAGCCACTCCTCGGATGCAGCTTGTGGTTTCCTGTCACCCGGTCGCGAAGATCCGAGCGCGGGGGTGGAGCCGATGTCGTTGACATCCCAACTACAGGACGGGGAGATCGGCCGCTGGTGCACGCGCCGGTTGACCGGTACGGCGGAGGTCGCCGCGCTGCTGCCGAAAGCGGTGCGAGGGCGGCGGACGGTGTTCCCCCGCGGTCAGGTCGACGGCCGGCACTGGGCAGCGGTCGGCGGCGCGTTCGGCGCCCGCTTGGCCGCTCTGGTGCAGCCCGCTCCGCCGTACTACGCACTGCACGGACTCGTAGCGGCAGGACTGGCCCGCCGGGAGTGGGCGGACGAGCAGGCGGCCCACTATCCGACGCACGCCGGGCTCGGCGCGGCGCAGCGAGGGAAGGCGCTGGACGTGCGGCCGACCGTCACGGGCTGGCTGGACCTGGTGCCCGGGGCGGGACCCTCGGCGCAACGCAGCGAACTGCAAGCAATCGTCAGCAACACCCTGGGCACCAGGTCCGGGCCGGACCTCGCTCTGCCCGCCGAACCGGTACTGGCCGACTTCCTGGAGCGCACCCGGACCTACGCCGAGCGGCACGCCCCACTCGGTCAGCTCGGCACCCCGGGCGCCGAGGCCGGACTCGCCAGGAGCTACTGGCTGTTGGAGATGTTCGAGAGCGTCTACCGCTCCGGGGCAGTGGACGAGTCGATGCACCAGGTCTTCCGGCCCGGTGTCCCAACGGTCGAGGTGATGCGGGCGGCCGCAAGTGAGCCGGTGGTCGAGGAGCTGGCGCGGCTGGCAGAGCAGACACAAAGTTACGGCGCCCTGGCCGAGTTACGCCGGCTCGCCGGAAACCCCGCCCCTGGCCAGCCGTTGGGCATAGCGGGCCCGGTCCTCGTCAACCACTGGGCCGATGGCGACCTGCTGATATCCGGCCCCGAAGGTGCCACTCTGATCGACGTCAAGACAGTGGTCAAGACCGACCGACCGGACCGCTCCTCCCGCTGGCTGTGGCAACTCCTGTGCTATGCCTGGCTCGACACCACCGACCGCTACCGCATCCGCAACGTGGCCTTCTACTTCGCCCGCCACGGCGCCCTCGTCACCTGGCCGCTTACCGAATTCACCAATCTGCTCCTGGGCGGCACAGACCCCCACGAAGCCCGCGCAGAGTTCCTTACAGCGGCAACGAGAGCCATAACGAGCGAAGGAGCACGACTGCCGACTCCGCAGGCTGACCTGCCGCCGACGTGAACCTCGTGCGAGATGCAGTTCAGCCGTACGACCCTCACCCGTATCACCAAGCCGTAGCTTCGAGGACGTCAGGATCGCCAGGGCTCGTGCAACGAGGTATTCGCGCTGGGGCAGCGTCGCGCTTCGCACCACGGGATGCTTCGCTCGAGCACACCGCTTCGTGGCCCCGAACGCGACGCTCCCCGCCGTACCGGCCAAGGTCGCCCGAGCCGTCTTCGTATGCGCCCAGTCGCAGGCCAGCCCTATCCCAGCCCTTCAGCGGAGTACACCAAGGTCAGAAGCGGTCGATTCAGCAGGTCGCAGCGCAGGCCGAGGACCCTGGTTATCCCTGGTCAGAGCCCTGATGCGCTCCTGGGCGCCGTTGATTCCCAAGCTCAGAGCGCGAGTTCGATTCTCGTCACCCGCTCCACGACAAACCCCCAGGTCAATGACCCGGGGGTTGCTTTTTGTCTAGACCTCTCTAGGCGTCTCGTGCCCGATCCGTGCTCGATGCGCCATCGTCTGACCTGCTCTTCTGTTTCTGCCGCTCGGCCTGTACCCGGGCATCGATGCCGTCCGCGACTTCCTTCTGACGCTCACGGTTGGAGTTCTGATAGATCAGCGCCGCCCGCTCGGAGGACTGCCCCGCGCGCACCATCGTGTCTTTGAGCGTGGCGCCGGACTGCGTCGAAAGGGTGTGCCCGGTGCGACGAAGAACGTAGAAGCGGAAGTTGTCGGGCGGCCCCACCGCGGTACGCGCCTTCCGCCACTTTCGCCCAAAGCTGGACCGGCGGAACGGAGCGCCCTTACCCGGATCCCCGCTGCGGCCTGAAAAGCGAAGGCCACAGCCTTCACGGGTGTCTCCTGCGGGCCTGTTCGTGTAGGCCCGCAGGACACCCGTCCGGTGCGCAAGCCCGGCCTCTCCCGCCCGAGGGTTGGCCGGGCTGCCCTGACGTCTGAACCACCGGCACGAAAAGGCGAGGTGATCGTCATGCGGGCGGCGGCAAGCGGAGCACCTCTCGCCGTCAGGTCGAGGCCGGCTGTTCGCCGGCCGGTCGCAATGTCTCCTGCTTCCGCTGCCGGGCCCTGGCCAGCAGCCCGTGCCGGGGTGCCAGGCACCATGTCGTGGCGAACAGTGCGGTCAGTACGCAGACGATGGAGCCACCTGCCGCGAGGTCGTACGCGTACGAGACGTACAGGCCGGCGAGCGCACCCGTGCCGCCGATCATCGAGGCCAGCAGGGTCATCGCCCACAGGCGCTCGGTGAGCATCCGTGCCGCGGCCGCAGGCGTGATGAGCAGCGAGAGGACGAGGATGTTGCCGACAGCCTCCAGGGAAATCACGATCGTGGCGGTCACGACGGTGTAGAGGATCAGGTCGAGCCGCATGACCGGCAGCCCGGCGGCCCGCGCGGTCTCGCGGTCCAGGCTGACCGCCACCAGCTCCTTGCTCAGCAGCAGGACGACCGTCACAATCACCGCGCCGACGCCCGCCGCCGTCCACACGTCCTCCGGGCCGACCGCGAGCACCTGCCCGAACAGGAACGAGGACAGGTCCGTCGACCAGCTGTCCTGCGTGGAGACGAGGACGATGCCGACGCCGAACGCGCAGGAGAAGAACACCCCGATGACGGTGTCCTCCTTCAGCCGGCGGTTCTGCGACACCAGCGCGATCAGCAAGGAGGTGGTGAGCCCGGCGAGCGCGCCGCCGAGTAGCAGGTTGCCCTGGAAGGCGTACGCGAGTGCGACCCCCGGGAACGCCGAGTGCGAGACCGCCTCGCCGATGAACGCCATCCCGCGTAGCACGACGTACACGCCCACGACCCCGCACACCAGCCCCGTGATGACAGCGACTGCGAACGCCCGCTGCATGAAGGGCAGTTGCCAGGGGTCTGCGAAGAACTCCACCAGGCTCACGCCGCCGCCCCGATCGCCGTGTCCAGGCCGAAGGCGCGCAGCATCTGATCCGGGTCGGCCAGTAGCTCGGGGCCGCCCTCGGCCACGACCGTTCGGTTGAGTAGCGCCACGCGTGTGCAGGTACGGGCGGCGGCTGCCAGGTCGTGGGTGGTCATCAGCAGGCCCCGGCCCTCAGCGGCGAGCCGGTGGAAGAGCTGGTTCAGCAGCTCCTGCGTGGGGATGTCCACACCGGTGAACGGCTCGTCCAGGAGCAGCAGTCGGGGCTCGCTCGCGAGCCCACGGGCCACCAGCACCCGCTGCCGCTGGCCGCCCGACAGCTCGCCGATCGGACGCCGCCGCAAGTCGCCGAGGCCGACCATGTCCAGCGCCTCGTCGACGGCTGCCCGGTCGGCGGGCCGGACCCGGCGCAGCCAGCCGATCGAACGGGTACGTCCGGACAGCACGGCACCCGCGACGTCGATGGGGAAGTCCCAGGCGAACTCGTGGCGCTGCGGTACGTATCCGACGAGGTGCCGGGTGCGTTCCGGCGGCAGGCCCTCGATCAGCACCTGGCCGCCGGAGAGCGGGACCAGTCCGAGCACGGCGCGCAGCAGGGTGGTCTTGCCCGCGCCGTTCGGTCCGAGCAGCCCCAGCAAGTCGCCTGCGTTCAGGGATAGTTGGGCGTGTTCGACGGCGGTACGGCCGCCGAGTGCCACGCCCACCTCCCGGACCTGGAGCAGCGGTGGCTCCTCGGCGCGGGTCACGCGGAGTTCCTTCCGGCGGTACGGCGCCGGCGCGTGGCAACGACGAAACCCGCGCCGAGCGCGGCCAGGGCGGCCGCGGCCCCGCCCACCAGAGCCGTGTTCCCGGCGCCGGTGGAGGCCATGGAGCCGCCGTCGTCCGAGGTGCCGTCGCCCGAACCGGACCCGGCGGCCGACGAGGTGTCCGGCGAGGTGTCGCCGGTGCCGGGCGAGGTGTCGCTGCCGGATCCGTCACCGGGCTTCACCCCGGACGGGCTCCCGTCGCCCACCACGAACGCCACGGTCTCCGTGTCGCTGACTGCCGTCCCGTCGGCGAGCTGTCCGCTCATCTTGAACGTCAGCCGGTACGTGCCGTCCTTGGTGAAGGCCCACCCGCCGTGCGCGTGCGTGTTCGCGGCCACGTCGAAGGAGTCCGGCACTCCGTCCTTGCTGTTGAACAGCACGTCCGCGCCCGACATGGCGTCATAGGTGTAGAGCGCGTACGCGCCGGGCCCCTCGACGCCGGTGAGCGAGAACTTCACCCCACCCTTGGTGGCCCCCGCCGTGATGTTGTCCGTCGACCAACCGGGCCACAGCAGCCCCTGCTGCTGCACCTGGTCGAGCAGCCACACCGGATCGCCGCCCTTCCCCAGGAACGAGAAGTCCTCGCTGTCCGGAAGGGTCTTCCTGGCCTCGGACTTGACGTGCAACACCACGGACGAAGGCTCTCGCCAGGTGGTCTTCCCGGAGACCGTGCCGTCCTTGACGTGGATCTGCAGCTTGCCTCCCACGACCCGCGCGGCGAAATCGATGTGCCCCTCGTCGAGAACCTTCGTCGTCGAGACGACGTCGGCGGCCGTGGGCGTGGGGGCGGCGGTGACGGAGGTGGCTCTGCGGGCCGACTCCAACGGGGTAGCGGTCAGCGCCCTGGGGGGCGCCTCCGCCGGCAAAGCTTCCTCGACCACGGGCTTCTCCGGCGCAGGCGCCTTCCCGTTCGTCGCTGCCTCCGCGATCGACTCGTTCCCGACCAACACGGTGTACACGGCCCCCACGGACAGCGCCCGCCCGTCGAGGCTCGTGGCCTCGGCGGAGAAGATGGCCTGGTACGTCCCTTCGGCGGCGAACTCCCACCGGGTGGCGCCCTCTTCACCCACCGGCACCTCGTACGCGTCGGGCAGTCCGTCCGCGCTGTCGAACAGCAGCGTGTCCTCGACGTCGTCGCCCTCTTCCCCGTACACCTTCAACTCGCCCGGCCCGTCGAGTCCGGTCAGCGACCATCGCACGGTGTCCCCGGAGACAGCTCCCCGCGCCACGCCGGTCGTGTCCCACCCGGGTGCCGGAGCGTCTGCCAGGTGGTCGTCATCGATCGCGATCACATGGGCGTCCGCGCCGACAGCGGCATCTCCGGCGTCGAGGCTCAACCCCCCGTCCGTATAAGCGATGCGGCCGAACTCGGTGCGCGTCCCGCCGCTCCCGTCGTCCGCGACGGCGGCGCCTCCCCCCGACAGTGTGACCGCGAGCGCCACTGCCACGGCGATCCGCTCCCTGCGGACCCGCCGCGTACCCGTCGTGACCCTCGAACTCGTTGTGTCTCTTATGCCTGTCATCAGGCGTCCCCCCCAAGGCACTTCGCGAGCTCGGTCGCGTTGTGCCGCATCATCGATACGTAGTCATGGATCTCGTCGTTGAACGAGTCGCCGTAGATCGTGCAGACCCCGACTCCCTGGTCCTTGGCGACCCGTTTCAGGACGTCCGAGCGGGCCGCGAGGTTGGGCTCCAGGAACACGGACGGGACCTTCTTCTCGCGGATGGTGTCGCCGAGTTCCTCGACCTCGGCCGCGCTCGGCTCCTGGTTGGGCACCGGCACGACGAACCCGGCCACCTCCATGCCGTACGCCTTGGCGAGATAGCCGAAGGCGTCATGCGTCGTGATCAGCTTCCGGTTCCGCTCCGGGACGGTGGCGAGCTTCTTCGCGACCTCCGCGTCGAGCTGCCCGAGTGTCCCCAGATATGCCTCGGCGTTCTTCTCGTACGTGGCCTTCCCGTCCGGGTCGGCCTTGATCAGCTCGTCCTCGATCCGACGGACGTACGCCTCCGCGTTGGCGACGTCCTCCCACGCGTGCGGGTCCATGTCGCCGTGCACGTGCTTGCCGATGACGGCCTGGGGGAGCACCCAGACGTCGTCGCCCGCCTCGCCGAGGAAGCCGTACGCCTTCTCTTTCGGCACGGACTCCTTCGCTCGGGCGGGGACGTTGAGCACGACCTCGTCGGCCGGGTGGTGGGTGCGGGCGCCGGTCTTCTGCTCGTCGGCGCGTACGTAGACCTTCCCGGTCTCGGCGTTGAGCGCGACGTCGGCGTGCCCGCCGTCGAGCACCGCCGCGCCCTTCGGAGCCTCGGCCGCACCGCCGACGGTGAAGGTGAAGGTGCCGCTGCCGATCGGTGAGGTCTTCCCGTCCAGGGTCTCTGTGCGGCCCTCGACGGTGAGCTTGTACGTCCCCGGCTCGCTGAACGCCCAGTTGACGTGGGTGTGCGCCTCGGGCGGCAGTGTGAAGGAGTCCGTGTCGTCGAAGCCGTCGGCCGAGTTGACGTATACCTTCGGCCTGCCGAGTGTGTCCGTGAGGTACACACGCAGCTCGCCAGGACCTTCCAGCTTCGTGGCTGTCGTCCGTACCTGGGAGCCGTCGCCGTCGACCTCGCCTTCCACGGCCCAGCCGAGCCAGAGGACGTCGAGGCCGAGGTCCTCCTCCAGCTTCATGACCGTGCCGCCGTACTGCTCCAGCTTCTCGGCGATCCCGATCTTCGGCGCCGACTTGGGCGCGTTGTTGTGGACCATCTTCATGATCCCGGGCTCTTCGAGCAGCAGCCCGTTGCTGAACACGACGTCCGCCTCGGTGACTTTGGCCGCGTCACCCGGGCTCGGCTCGTAGGAGTGCGGGTCGCCGTGAAGCGGCACGACCGATGTGACGTCCACGCGGTCACCTCCGACCCGGCCGACGAGGTCGGCGATGATCGCGGTGGTCGTCGACACCGTCAGCTCGGCGTCGGACGTGCCTGACTGGAGCCCACTGCACCCGGTGGCCCCGGCTCCGGTGAGCAGCGCGCAGACCGTGGCGAGCGCGGCGGTGGTGGTGTGCCTGGGATGGCCCCCCATGGGGCTCCTCCTTCTCTCGAACATGACGGTGCCGCGTACGGGGACCGGGTGGGCCGCCAGGCGCCGGTCCTCCGCACGCGGAGCTTTCACTGGGCGGTGCGACGCCGTCGTACGGCGAACACCGCGCCGGCGCCCAGGAGCAGGGCAACCGTGGCGATCACCGCGATCACCGCCACACCCGCACCGGTGGAGGCGAGCCCGCCGGTGGTGACGGTGTCGTCGGCCGACGAACCGCCAACCGTGTCCGCGGAGTTGGACACCGGGCCGGTGTCCGTCGCGGTGGCATTGGCGGGCGCGGACGCGGTTGCCGAGGCAGACGGGGTTGCCGGCGCGGACGGCGTGTCCGAGGCCGAAGCGGTGGCCGTCGGCGTCGCGGTCGGTTCGTCCCCGGCCCCCGGCGTCACGGTCGACGGATCCGTGTCGTCGCCGACCACCCAGGCGATCGTCCCGGTGTCACTGACCTTCGTGCCGTCGGCGAGCGTGGCGCTCACGGTGAAGGCGGTCCGGTAGACACCCTCGGCGGTAAAGGTCCAGTTCCAGTGGCTGTGGGAATTCACGGAGTGCGCGAGGCGGTCCGGCAGCCCGTCACCGCTGTTGAGCGCGACATCGGCGGAACCGAGCGACCCCGCGTTGAACACGGCCACCGAGCCCGGTCCCCGCACCGCGTCGAGCCGGTAGGTGATGTCTCCGTCGATGTCGCTCCCGGCGTACTCCTCTGTGCTCCACCCGGGCCAGACCAGACCGTCGATCTGCTGCATGGGAAGCCACCACACCGGATCACCGACCGTGCCCAGGAACTCGTACCCTTCCGTGATCTTCCGCCTGGCCGCGGGCTTCACGTGGAGGACCACCTCGCCGGGCTCGTACCACTCGTACGTCTGCGAGTTGCCTTCCTTGATCTGGAACTGGAGTGCATCGTCCACCGGCCGCGCCGCGAGGTCGAGGTGACCGTTGTCGATGACGTGCGCGGTCGGAGGCGGGGAGGTCGGCGTCGCGCTGCCGGACGGCGGGCCCGGGGCCGATGTGGTGGGTGTCGGCGTGGAGCCGTCGCCGGGCAGCACCTCGGACGGGTCGACGTCGTCCCCGACCACGACGGCCAGGGTCTCGGTGTCGGTGGAGCCGCCGCCGGTCACGGTGAAGGTGAGCCGGTAGACCCCCTCCTTGGTGAACTGCCAGGTGGGCAGCAGCCGTTGCTCATCGCCGGACAGCGTGAAGGAGCGCGGTGTGGGCTCCACGCTGCCCAGATGCACGATCGGGGCGGCGTCCACGTTGTCCATCGCGCGGGTGTACGTGGCCAGTCCGAAGTCCCCGGGCCCCTCGTACGCCGACAGCTCCACTTCGGTGTCGCCGCCTGCCGCGGAGCCGTTCCAGCCGGGCTCGGGCGCGAAGATGTTCGCCGCATCCCAGTGGTTGAGCTGCCAGGTGTCGAGATCGGTCGTGCCGAGCGCGGAGGAGAGCGGGGACGGAGTGAAATGGAGGGACGACTGTACGGCGTGCAGGACAACCTCGGACGGCTCCCGCACGGCCGTCGCGGCACCGCTGCGGTCGTCGATCCGCAACTCCACTTTCCCGTCGACCAGTCGGGGCGTGAAGTCCATCTCGCCCTCGTCAAGGACAACGGCACCGCCGGCGGCGCGGGCCTGCCCGCTGCCGCCGGCGACCAGCCCTGCCGCGCCCACGAGCATCGCGGTCGCCGCGGTCAACGCCGCGGCGGTCACTGCGCGTCCGCCACGCGTCAGGGCTCTCATCACGAGCTGACGACCACGGTGTACACCTCAGTGACCGACTCGGTGGCGCCACTGACCGTGCCCTGCACCTTGAACGTCAGCTGGTAGGTACCGGCCTCCTCGAAGGCCCAGTTGGCGTGGTTGTGCGTGGCCACGCCGAAGGACTTGGACTTGTAGGTGGTGATGCTGGTGTTGCTGTCGAACCAGCGGCTGCCGCTGCCCGCGTAGACGCTGAAGTCCTCGGTCGTGGCACCGTTGCGGGTGGCACTGACGAGGCTGTACGTCACCGCGTTGCCCGAGAAGACGCCGGTGGTGAGGTGCTCGGTTGAGATGCCCGGGAACAGCACGCCCCGGGAATTGGCAAGGGCTTCATCCTCGGGCAGCAGCCACACCTGGCTGCCCGAACCGAGGAAGCTGTAACCGGGGTTGGTGACCTTGGCGGCCGCCGGCACGGAGAACGTGACATCCGCCGGCTCGTACTCGACATCGTTCACTTCGTCGTGGACGTGCAGGTGCAGATCGGCGCCGTCCCACTCGGCGTCGAGCACGTCCACGTGACCACTGCCGAGCGTCGTCGCGGCGGTAGCCGGGGTAGCGGCGAGGCCCGCCACGGCGAGAGCCGCGGCCAGCGAGCCGGAGACGGTCAGAGTGCGCCCAAAGGTACGCATGATGGATCCCCCTATGTCAGAAAGTGCACGAACTTGAACGTGCACGAGCAAGCAACACGATAATCATTTTCATGAAGGGTTGGCAATGGTTCCGTGTGATCCACGCCCAGAAGCTCGCCTCGACGCCCCCGCCTCAGTCGCCCAACGAGATGAGCGCCGCGAGCCACCGGCCTCTGAGTGAGCCGGTTCTCGACGCGCCGCCGGTAGAGCCGAGTTGGCGACCCCCGAACCCTCCGACACGGCATGGGGGCTGGGCCCGTCCGCCGACGGGCCCAGCCCCCACGAGGCGTTCAGCAGTCGCGGAACTCGGACGACTGATTGAGAATCTGCGAGCGCGACGAGGTGGCCCGCGACGAGCGTGTAGGCGTACGGCAGAGAAGTACGCACGGTTTCCACGAAGTCCTCGTCGCGGACCTCACCGTGTTCGGCTTCGGAGAGACGTCGAGCGACATGGTGCCAAGCGTCCCGTCGTTCGGTGATTCATGACGGTACGAAGGGAAGCGGGTCGGGCGTTCACATCGCGGGCGTCAGCGCGGCAGGGCCATGCCGGAATCCGATATCGACCTGCGCGGCGAGGTCGATACCGGTGGCCTGGTTGGCCCAGGCGGTGGCGTTGCGCAGATGGAATTCGACTGCCTGCCGCCGGCAGTAGGCCAGCAGGTCGTCGCCGACGTGTTCCCGCAGGAAGAGCAGGTCGTCCTCGCCGGTGACCTTGTTGCCGACGGCGACCATCAGACCCGGCCCACACCCTCGCTGAGAACCCCACGGGCGGTCAGGTGCTGGACCTGCCGCGAGAGACCGTCCGCGCGCGCCAGGGCGTCATGGTCACCACCGGATGCCTGGGCGGCCTCCCGCACCGCCACCGCACCGTCGGCCCGCGCCCTTGGGGCATGCGGGCCGAGGTGCCGCTGTCAGTGGACGCCGGTCACCAGGACGACTTGGTCACTCCGGGCAGAAACCCGGCGTGCGCCTGTGCCCGCATCCGGACGCGGGAGAGCCCGAACTTCCGCAGGTGACCGCGCGGACGGCCATCCACACTGTCACGGTTTCGCACTCGGGTCGCGCTCGCGTCGCGGGGCTGACGCCGCAACTCGTCCACGGCTGCGCGCCGTTCCACCTCCGTGGCGGTCGGCTTGCGCAGGATCTCCTTCAACTCGGCTCGCCTGACCGCATACCGCTCGACGGTCGCCTTGCGCTTCTCGTTCTGCGCGATCTTGCTCTTCTTCGCCATCAGACCTTCACTCCTCGGGCCCTGACGCGGGCCACGGCGGCTCCGACGCCGATCACGTCGATCGTCTTGATCCCCTTGGCGCTGAGGGTCAGACGGATGTACCGGCCCTCGCTCGGCAGCCAGTACCGCTTGCGCTGGATGTTCGGGTCGAAGCGGCGAGAAGTGCGCCGGTGCGAGTGGGAGATGTTGTTGCCGAAGCCCGGCTTGGCGCCGGTCAGCTGGCAGTGGGCGGACACGGAAGTCACCTGCTCTCTCTGGACGGGTATCTATTGGAAATGGAAATCATTGCCATATACTAGCCTCATGGCTCGCAACGAACTGCGCCCGATCATCAAGCTGCGCTCCACCGCGGGGACCGGCTTCACCTACGTCACCCGCAAGAACCGCCGTAACGATCCCGACCGCATGGTGCTGCGCAAGTACGACCCGGTCGCACGCCGGCACGTCGACTTCCGCGAAGAGCGCTGACCCCCGAACCCGCCCTGAAGGACACCGTCATGAAGCCCGGAATCCACCCCGCCTACGGCCCCGTCGTATTCCGCGACAAGGCGGCCGACTTCGCGTTCCTCACTCGGTCGACCGCCACCAGCGACAAAACGGTCGAGTGGGAGGACGGCAACACCTACCCCGTTGTCGACGTCGAGATCTCCTCCATGAGCCATCCCTTCTACACCGGCACCGCACGCGTCCTGGACACCGCGGGACGCGTAGAGCGATTCGAACGCCGCTACGCCCGCCACGAGGCGCGGTAATGGCGGACACGCGCAAGCTGCCCGTCGTCATCGTCGGTGGGCTCCACTCCGGCGCCCGCGAACACGTCGTCGACCGCCTTCTGCACGCCGTGCCCGGGAGCGTCGCCCTCCACCACGATCTCGCCACGGCAGCCGGCGGCACGGTGCGTCGCAGCATCCGGGATGCCTCGGGCGAGCTGTCCCGCGGCGATGCCCCCCTCGTCAATGACTGCGCCTGCTGCGCGCTGCGCGAAGACCTGGTCCCCGAGCTCGAGCGACTGGCCGACGGCGGTCTGACCCCACTCGCGATCGTCGAGCTCTGGGATTCCGTCGAGCCCAAGGCGATGGCCGAAGTCGTCGTCACTCACGGAGCCGGCACCCTCGACCTCACCAACGTCATCACCGCCGTCGATTCCGCTCTCGTGCTGCCCTACCTGGCAAACGGGGACGACCTGGCCGAGGTGGGCCTGGCAGCCGCCGCCACCGACCAGCGAACCGTCGGTGACACCTGGGCCCGGCAATTGGAGTACGCGCCCGTACTCGCTCTCGTCGACAGCGAAGAAGCCGACGACGAGGACCGCGCTCTCCTCGCCCAGCTCCACCCCACCGCACGCCAGGCGTCCGCCGGATCAGGCGAACTCGCCCAACTGGCCTTCGCCGGCTTCGACGTGGAAACGGCAGCTGCCGCCCAACACCCGGCCTGCGCCCTGCTCCCCCAGGAAGCAGACGAAGCGGGAGTCGCCACCCTCGTCTGGCACCGCCGCCGTCCCTTCCACCCCGAGCGCCTCTATCAGGCGCTGGAAGACCTGTGCTGCGCGGCCGCACGCAGCCGCGGCCGGTTCTGGCTCGCCGACCGCCCCGACACCCTGCTGGCCTGGGGCGCCGCCGGCGGCGCCCTGTGCGTGGAAAGCGCAGGCCCGTGGCTGGCCTCTCTGCCCGATGCCGCTTGGGAGATGGTGCCGCCGATACGCCGGGCCGCTGCCGCACTGGACTGGCACCCCGAACATGGCGACCGCTGCCAGCATCTCGTCTTCACCTCCCCCGGGCTCGACCGGGAGGGGCTGGAACGACTTCTCGAATCCTGCCTTCTGACCGACGCCGAGTACGCCTCGGGCCGCGAGGCGTGGCAGCGGCTCCCTGCCGCCTTCGACTCACTCCTCGACCCCGTCTCCTGAAGACCCGGAACCGAGAACCCGCTCCTACTCGATCATCTGCAAGGAACCCTCATGGCTACTCGTCAGAACCCTGGCAAGCCCCTGAAATCCCGCCCCAATCCCCTGTACGCGGCAGGGATCACATACATCGACTACAAGAACACCGACCTGCTGCGGAAGTTCATCTCCGACCGGGGAAAGATCCGTAGCCGCCGCGTCACCCGGGTCACAGCCCAGCAGCAGCGACAGATCGCCGCCGCGATCAAGAACGCCCGGGAAATGGCGCTCCTGCCGTACTCCAGTCGTTGAGCCCGGCACGCTCCTCCCTTGAAACCACGCCACGCACGCCCCACCTCGACCAAGTTGAGAATGGGATCCATTTCCATATACCGTCTGCTGCTCACCCACCGAGGAGATACGTCATGGCTGTTCCGAAGCGGAAGATGTCCCGCAGCAACACCCGCCACCGCCGCGCGCAGTGGAAGGCCACAACGCCCCAACTGGTACCCGTCACCATTGACGGCGCGGTGTACCGAGTGCCCCAGCGACTGGCCAAGGCGTACGAACGCGGCCTCCTGCGTCCCGAGGGCTGAAGGCCATGACGCACGGCCGACTGCCCGTCACTGTCCTGTCCGGGTTTCTCGGCGCGGGCAAGACCACTCTGCTGAACCATGTGCTGAGCAACCGTGAGGGCCTGCGCGTCGCGGTGATCGTCAACGACATGAGCGAGATCAATATCGATGCCGCGTTGGTACGGGGCGGTGAGGCCGCCCTGTCGCGCACCGAGGAACGGCTGGTCGAGATGACCAACGGGTGCATCTGCTGCACCCTGCGGGACGACTTGCTGGAGGAGGTCGACCGGCTGGCCCGCGAGGACCGGTTCGACTATCTCCTCATCGAGTCCAGTGGCATCTCCGAGCCCATGCCGGTCGCGGCCACCTTCGCCTTTCCCCGTGACGACGGCGCGACACTCGGCGATCTCGCGCGACTCGACACCATGGTCACCGTTGTCGACGCCGCGAACTTTCTCCCGGAGCTCGTGGGCGGAGACGGTTTGGCCGAACGTGGCCTCGACCAGTACGAAGACGACGAGCGCACGGTCAGCGACCTGTTGATGGACCAGGTCGAGTTCGCGGATGTCATCGTGCTCAACAAGCTCGACCTCATCGACGCGGAGCACGCCGATCGGCTCCGGGCGGCCCTTTCCCGCCTCAACCCGGTCGCCAGAATCGTGCCCGCGACCCGTGGCCGCGTCGAGCCGCGCGAGGTCCTCGGCACGTTCCTGTTCGACCTGGAACGCGCCGAACAGGCGCCGGGGTGGGTCATGGAGCTCAACGGCGACCATGTCCCGGAGACCGAGGAGTACGGCATCTCTTCCATGGTCTTCCGATCCGAACTTCCCTTCCACTCGGGCCGGTTGTGGACTTTCGTCACCGAGGGCCTCGACAGCGGAGAATTCGGACAGATCCTGCGCTCCAAAGGTTTCTTCTGGCTGGCCGGTCGCCCCAACGTGACCGGCCTGTGGTCGCAGGCCGGCACCGTCGCCCGCTTCGAACCCTCCGGTGCCCGCGACGCGGACAACGCTCAGGGCCAGGAGCTGGTCTTCATCGGCACCGGACTGCGCGGCGACGCTCTGCGCGCCGCCCTGGCCGACTGCCTCATGGCTGAAGAGGAGACCGCACCGGGCGACGACCCGTTTCCGGTCTGGGACACGTTCGGCATCGACGATGCCTGTGAGCAGGAACATCCCACGTCGGTGCCAGTGCACCGGGTCTGACGGCGCATGGAGCAAGGAGCCCCTACCGGGACCGAGCGCCCTCTCTCAGCCGGGGCCGAACTGCACGTCGGCACCTGCGTGCCGTGCGTCACCGCCGTACATACGACTCAGAAGCCCGGGGAAGGTATGCGTCCGAACAGTCACGAGCAGGTGGTCACCATGGCCGACCGAGGAGACTGGTTGAGCCCCTTACCCTTGTACCTCGAACCGCGTGTCGAGCCGCGCATGGTCGACCTGTTACAGGAGGAGGGTTTCCTTCGCACGCTGGTGGACGCGCTCGGTTCGCCGTTGAACGTGCTGCTGCCCGATCAGGTCGCGGACAACGTTGCCAGGTTCCGTTCCGTATACCGCAAGCACCGTCTGAGCGGCGCGATCTTCTTCGCCCACAAGGCCAACCGTTCGAGCGCTCTGCTGCGCAGGCTCGCCGCCACGGAGGCGTCGGCCGACGTCGCGTCGCTGGGAGAGTTGCAGCACGCCCTCGGTGCCGGCTTCACACCGGACCGGATCATGGCGACCGGTCCCAAGGATCTGCCTTTTCTCTGGCTTGCCGCCCGGACGGGAGTGGCCGTTCATGTCGACAGCCGGGCGGAGTTGGAGCGGCTGGCCTCCGTTGTCCGTTCGTCCTCACTCCCGCCGGTTCGGATCGTGCTGCGGCTGTCCGCGTTCGACACCTATGGCGCGAAGGTACTGAGCCGGACCAGCCGTTTCGGCTCGCCTGTGAGCGAGCTCGACAGCGTCCTCGGAGCGGTCGTCGAGTGCGGCTCGGCGGTGAAGCTGGCCGGGGTGGGTTTTCATCTGGACACAACCAATGTCGCGGAAAAAGCTCTCGCGCTGGAAGGCAGCCTCACAGCGATGGACGTGCTGCGCGAGCGCGGATTCCGACCTCGGACCGTGGACATCGGCGGCGGGTTCGGCGTCAACTACCTGGCGCACCACGAGCAGTGGGAGCGATACACCACCGAACTGACCATGGCGGTCCTGGGCCGGCGGTCTGCCTTGTCCTGGCGCGGCCACGGCTACGGCTTGCGCAACGAGAACGGCACACTGCGCGGTGCACTCGGCCTCTACCCGGCCTACCGCCCCGTTGCGGGCGAACAGTACCTGGACGAGATCCTTTCGAGCCCCGCCGGCTCGGATGCCGGAAGCACGCTGTCCTCCTCGCTCCTGGAGAATCTGTACGACCTCAGCACTGAGCCCGGCAGGGCCCTCGTCGACCAGTGCGGAGTGGTCGTGGCGCGCGTACTGGAAGTACGGCGTACCGACGACGGGCCGCCTCTCGTCCGGCTGGCGGCCAAAGCGGACGACATCGGTCTGGAGGATCACGGGATATTCATGGATCCGGTGATCCTCGGCCATGACACGGCTCGTGACAGCGAGGGCGTAGGGGTGTTCCTGTCCGGCAGCCTTTGCCTGGAAGGGGATCTCATCTCACGCAGGCTGATGTTTCTTCCCCGTCTGCCGAGACCCGGCGATCTGCTCGCCTTCGTGAACACCGCGGGATACTGCATGGATTTTCAGACCAGCCGGGCTCAGCACCTGCCCGCCGCGGAGAAGGTGGCCGTCTGGCAGGACGACGGTTCCTGGCGATGGAGCCTGGATGAACAGTACTGGCCGACGGCAGGTCTGGGGGGAACGCAGTGAGGTACGACGGCATCACCGCGGCGATCGGGGACACCCCGCTGGTCCGCATAGAACCCGCGGTCCATGGGCTGCATCACATCGATGTGTACGCCAAGTTGGAGATGCTGAACCCCTTCGGGTCGGTGAAGGACCGGGCGGCGTGGAACATGGTGCAGCCCGGGCTGGAGTCCGCGGTCGAACAGCGCAGTCAGATCGTGGAGCTCTCCAGCGGGAACACGGCCAAGGCGCTGTCGGTGATCGCCGGCATGTACGGGCTGTCCTTCAAGAGCGTCACAAACCGTATGCGGGTTCCGGAGGTGAGGGACCTGCTCCTCCTGCTGGGGGCCGAGATCGAAGAGCTCCCGGGCCGCAGCGAGTGCCTCGACCCCACCGACACCGAGGATCCGTTGACCCTCTTCCACCGTGCCCTGTCCGACCCGGACAGCACGTACCTGCACACGGACCAGTACTACAACGAGAGCAACACGCTGGCACATGAGCTGGGCACCGGCCCGGAGATCCTGGCCGACCTCGACGGCCGGGCACCGGACTGGTTCATCGCCTGTGTGGGCACGGCCGGCTCTTCCACCGGGATAGCCAGGGCGTTGCGTGCAGCTGATCCCAAGGTCCACGTCGCGGGGCTGGTCGCGCACAAATCGGATTTCATTCCGGGCATCCGGACCATCGACGAGGTGCACGAGGTGGGACTCTTCGACCCCGCCACGTACGACAGCATGGCGTCCGTCTCCGCCGACGAGGCCATCGAGGGGATGCTCACCCTGAACCGCCGGTGCGGCATCCTCGCGGGCCCTACTGGAGGCGCCGCCTTCCACGGCGCGGTCCGTCATCTCCAGACGGTCGACACTCCGACGGCGGACGGCGAGCGGCGGACCGCGGTGTTCATCGTCTGCGACCGGGTCGAGAGCTACCTCAGCTACGTCAAACAGCGCCGGCCGGACCTGTTCGGTCTGAAGGAACGCAAGAACTCCCTGCGGGACGTCTCCGAGGCGGAGCTGGGCGCGGTCGTTTCTGTTCCGGCCCACGAGGCCGAGGCATGGATCCGCGCGTCACAGCCGCTCATCATCGACCTGCGGAGCGCGTCCGCGTACACCGCGCTGCACATCGAGGACTCGATCAACATCGCTGACGAACTGTTCGGGGAACTCGTCCGCGGCGGCCTCCCGTTCAGCCGGCGCCGGCCTGTGCTGCTGGCCTGCCCGGTCGGCGACCGGTCCGCACGATTCGCGGCTCTGCTGACCCGGATGGGACATTCCGAAGTTCGGAGTCTGGACGGCGGCATCATCGCCTGGCGTGACGCCGGCGCACCGCTGGTGAGGGACTGACGCCGATGCCCTCAGCCATACCACCCACCCACGCTGCCGACTTCCCCGAGGCGTTACGCGACTGGCAGCGCTCCCTGCGGGAGCAATTCCCGATCCTCACCGGCCACCCCGGCCTGGTCTATCTCGACAGTGCGGCGACGGCACAGAAGCCGCAGGCCGTGCTCGACGCCGTCCACACGTATCTGACGACGGCGAACGCCAACGCCGGGCGTGGCACCTACCCCTGGGCGAACGCCTCGACCACCCTGGTCGAACGGACCAAGGAACAGGTCAAAACCTTCTTCGACGACCCTGCGCCCGATCGGTCCACCGTCCACTTCACCAGCGGTACCACCGAGGGGCTGCGCACCGTCGCGCGCGACTGGCTCGTCGGAGCGCTGCGGGAGGGGGACGAGATCATCGTGCCGTTCGCCGACCACCAGGCCAACGTCGCCCCCTGGACGGAGGCCGCAGATCTCCTGCTCTCCCGAGGAGTGCGGGTCACGGTACGCGGTATGCCGTACCAGGCGTCGTCGGGTGACTACGACATGCGGGCACTCGCCTCCATGGTCGGCCCGCAGACGCGCTTCGTCGCGGCGACCCATGTCCATCACGTCTACGGCGCGGACATGAACGTCCCTCGCATCCGTGCGGCGGTCGGGCCGGACATCCCCATCTGTCTCGACGCGGCCCAGAGTGTCGGACATCTCCCGGTGTCCGTCCGAGACCTCGATGTCGACTTCGTGGCCTTCTCCGGCCACAAGGCCATGGCACTACCGGGGTCCGGCGCCGTGTGGGCCCGTCAGAGCCGGGGCCCGCGGTTTTCTCCGGGAGGGTGGATCGGAACGCCCAACACCACCGGCATAGTCAGCCTGTCAGCTGCCCTGGACTGGCTCGACGAGGCGGGCACGGATCGTATCGAGCGATGGACAACAGCCCTCGCGCTCCGGCTGACCGACGGACTGCGACACCTGCCCGCCTATCAAGTGCTGGGCTGCCAGACCAGCCTGGCCCTGAACTCCCGGGTTCAGCACCGCTGCGGCATCGTGACGATCCGTCATCACGGGATCGAGGCGGCCGACTTGGGGTTCATCCTCTACAGTCACGGGTTCATGGTGCGTACGGACGGACACTGCCAGGGCGAGGCAGGCGAGCGCACGAGTTCCCTACGGGTCAGCACCCACCTCTACAACACTCCCGACGAGATCGACCGACTGCTCGCCGTGCTCGGTTCCCTGGAGTGAACAGCACCGGCCCCGGTCACTCCTGAGCGTGCCGGATGGCGTCCAGGACGAGATGGGCCACATGGTCGTCAGTCAGTGAGTACTCGACCTCCCGGGCCTGGCGGCGGGCCGAGACAATGCGGGTGGCACGCAGCACCCGCAGGTGCTGAGAGACAAGTGGCTGACTCACGCCGAGCGCGGCGACAAGTTCGTGAACGGGCTTGCTGCCGCCGGCCAGTTCCCTGACTATCCCGAGCCGCACCGGCGAGGCCAGGGCCCGCAACAGCTCACTGGCCGCGTGCAGGCCCTGGTCCCGCTCGCCGCCAGAGTCGCTACTGGGATTCATTACCACATGCTGACATTAGCATGTCAGCATTCACCCTCGCCCGGGCCGACGTTCAGTGATCGTCCCAGTGACCTTCATGCGCCGCGTGCCGGTGGCCGTCATGCACGTAATCGGTGTGATCGCCGTGCGGCACGGCCACATGACCACAGTCGACACCGTGCGCGTGCGCGTGCCCCTCGTGCATGGCGTGCCCACCCGTGGAGCACTCGTCCGCGTGCCCTTCGTGCAGGGTGTGGATGTGCCCGTCATGGGCGTAGTCGACGTGGTCACGGTGCGGCAGCGCCACGTGTCCGCAACCCTCCCCGTGCACGTGGGGGTGGTCTTCGTGGATGCGGTGACTGGCGCCAGCCGTCATAGGTCTCTCCCGATCGATCGGTGCGGGCCGGGCCGTCAGGTCGACAGCGCGAGTTGTTACATTGCAATATCAGCATATGCGAACTTCGCTATATAACTACTCTCACACGGCTGCGCCGCCGCACGCACATGCACTCCGCCATACAAGACGGCGCTTAATGGATATGATTTCCAAGAACTGCGGATCCGGTGGCCGCCGGAGCATCCTGCCGCAGGTGGGAGCCGTATCGCCCAGGGGGACGCGGCAACCGGGCAAGCACATCAGGAAGCTGAGGAATCGGGATCACATGGGCATGAGTCTGCCAACGGCCGCACGGTGGGTTGACCGCTGGGAACAGCAGCAGCAGCGGTACGCGGTAGACCGCGAGGAACGCTTCACCGTCATCGCCGACGTCGTCGAGCACGTGACCACCGGCCGCCTCAACCCTCGCATTCTGGACCTCGGCTGCGGCCCCGGATCGCTGCCCGCACGGCTGTCGAAACGGCTGCCGCACGCGGAAATCGTCGCCGTGGACATGGATCCCCTCCTCCTCGAACTGGCCCGCACCCGCCACCCCGACGCCGCCCGCTACATCGAGACGACCATCGGCACCACAGGATGGATCGCCGGTCTCCAACTCTCGGGCCCGCTGGACGCCGTGGTCTCCACCACGGCGCTCCACTACCTGCCGGAAGACATCCTGCGGCGCACCTACGCGGAACTCACTCCGCTGCTGCGCGACGGGGGCGTCCTCATCAACGCCGACCACCTCTCCCAGGACGGCGGCGCCACCACCGCCGAGATCACCGCCCACGTCGGACACCGGCGCGCCGAACGACAGCAGGCGTACGCACATGAGGACTGGGAATCCTGGTGGACCGCCATCGAGCAGGAACCCGAACTGGCCGAGCTGCTGGCCGTACGACGTCAACGCGGCGTGGCACACGCCAACGGCTGCGCACTCACCGTCACCCGTCACCTCCAGCTCCTCCGAGAGGCGGGCTTCGCCCAGGCCGGCTCCGTCTGGCAGATCGGCAACAGCTGCGTCATCGTCGCCATCCAGGAGCGGCCGACCAACGGACAGGCACAGCCGACAGCACGCCGTACGAGGCGTTCCGCGACAGGACAACCCGGCAACGGGAGGCCATGAGCGCCGGCGCTGAACGCCGCGCACCACAAGTAGGGTCACCGAGGGTGGGTTCGGCCCAAGCCCGCCATCCGACGGGCGCGGGGCGTGCGTCGGCGTCCTGAACGAGTGGCGGCAACATCATCGAGACCGGCACCGACTCCTACCGTCTGGCCGTCTGGCTGCCACCCGCGCCCGCGCGTCTCCAGTTCATTCTTGAGGAGCAGCACCCCGGTGCCGACGCTCATCGCCGCGGCCCCCGCCGCCACACCGGCCGGTCGACCGGTGGCGAACGCGGCCATGCCAACGGCCATACAGGAGAAGCCGATCTCCATCGCCACCGAGTGCGACCTCCGTCCGACCCATCGCGCCGCGAGGGGCTGCCGCCCAGGCGCACCTCGCGGCCTTCGGTGATGTCCTCTACGACACGGCCCTGGCTCTCTACCGAGCAGCAGCCGGGAAGACCTCCACGCAGCGGCGCGGGCGTACAACCGGGCCAGGCGCTCCGCGATCCGCGCCGACCACCAGCGGGCTGCCGCCCTGCGCTCGGCGGCCCGAGAGCTTCTCAGCAGCAATACCAGCACCGACGGAGCCGTGGTAATCGACCTGCTCGTCGCCGCGATCTACTTCACCGTGGAGGCAGGGCGCTGGCACGAGAAACGAGTCCACGAGCAGCAAGCCGCAGCCGCAGCCGCCGAGCAAACGCTGGTGCACCTCCGCGTCGCCTACGCCGCCACGGCCCAGCCGGCGCTCACCGACCTCGCCCGGCGGGCCCCGCGCCAGCAGAACAGCGACCGGTACGCAGCGGCTGTACGACAGGCCCTCCCCGAACACGCCGAGCGCATGCTCACTGCCCCCGCCCGGCCCGCCCTCACCACCGTCCTCGCCCAGGCCGAAACCGCTGGGCACCGCCCACTCGGCAGCCGAAGTCCTCACATGGCGTATCGCCAACCAGCCGGACAAGCGATCAAGCGCCGCTCCGGCCCGGAGCGGAAACGCCAACCGAGCCACCACACCCGCTGCAGCCACGGCGCCCCGCGTGGACGAAGTGAACCGTCGCCATCGCCGATAGCACCACAAGCCGGCGGGCCCACACCGAGGAACGCGGTCTCAACGGGGAGTCCGAGCCAAGGCGGCTTCGGCCGGATCACGCGAGTACCGGCCGGAAGTCATCGACAGGGCAGACGACTTCTCGTCCAAGTGACATTCTGGGAGCTGCACAGAGGCGAAAGGGAGTTGGCTCATGCGGTGGACGGTTCATGGCGAGCGCCAGATTTACAACAACCCGTGGGTCAATCTCTGGCTCGTGGATGTCCAGCAGCCGGACGGCCGGCGGTGGGAGCATCATGTGGTCCGGATGCGGCATCTCGCCGTCGCCGCCGTGGTGGACGAGCGGAAGCGGGTGCTGATGATGTGGCGCCACCGGTTCATCACGGACACCTGGGGCTGGGAACTGCCGATGGGCCTGATCGAGGCCGACGAGACCCCGGAGCAGGCGGCGGCTCGTGAGGTGGAGGAGGAGACCGGCTGGCGGGTGGAGGGCCTGAAGCCCCTGGTGTACGCGCAGCCGGCCAATGGCATCACCGACTCGGAACATCACGTCTTCCGCGCTGAGGCTGCCACCTATGCGGGCCCGCCGACGGAACTGAACGAGTCGGACCGCATCGAGTGGATCCCGATGTCCGAGATTCGCGGCATGATCGACCGTCGCGAGGTGGTCAGCAGCGGCAGCCTGGTCGGCCTGCTGTACCTCCTGCTGGACGAGGCCACCAGCGCCACCAGCTAGGACTTGTCCGGCCGAGCATGTGACGTCTGGCTTTGCTTGGTCACGCGCTCGGAGCGGTGGTCGCGCTGGCGGTCAGTCGAAGATGGTCAATGTCTCCAGAGTGCACCACTTCGACCTCGGTAGCAGAGTCGTCTTCGAAGCGCAGAGTGAAGTACGGACTGGCCTCGATGAGCAGTTGTACGTCTTCACGCGCGTCGCGGTCGAGGGGCGGTGATGCGGCGGCGTCCCATGTGCCGCTGCCGACCGTGGGGACGATCCTGACAGAGATGTGCGCCAGGCAGGTTGAACGGTTGGCCCACCACTCCAAACGCGCTGTGCCCTCGTAACGGTCCATTCTGCGAGGGTACGCAGAGTGGTTGTCTCTCCGGCCGAGCGTCTCGTTGGGCAGGGCATCACGAGCGGGCTGACGACAAATACCGCAGTCCCGTGCGCTTCACCACGTGCGTGGGGCGGCCACTTCCGGCCAGGAGAATCGGTATTCCGCTACGGTGAACTCCCTCTTCGCAAGGGCGAGTTCCTAAGGAAAGAAACCCGATGCCCACTCTGCTCTACTACCCGCTGGTCAGTCCTCCGCAGGAGATTCTCCACCAGGCGCTGTTGTACTGGGACGGCATCGCGTCCGTGGTGCCGGAGTCTCGTGATGTATACGAGGACGCGGTCTCGGACGAGTTGAAGGACCTCAGGGATCGAGGGCTCTATCACCCCGTCACCCTGGGCCCTCAGCACACTCGCCTCCTGGGTGGGCCTGGACACCGACCGAGAGGTGAGTCGTATGAAGTCTTGATTGAGGAGCTCCGCGAGTTGGCCGCTGGGGCACAACGCCCGCGGCTTTCCTTCCTGGACGCCGCCTTCCTCTACCGCTCGAAGGTCGGATACCTCCTGGAGGACGAGATTGTCCGTCTCGGCCTGGGGCAGCGCCTGGACGGAGCGGGCCGCAGAAGTATGGCTGTGCCCAAGGAAGTGCAATTGCTGCTGATCGGCGCTCTGGCACGGGAACTGGCTGCAGAAACCACAGCTCGCGCATACACGCCCTACACCGATCAAAGATTCGCCCACGAGACGTCGCTACGGCTGCCAGCCCTCGGCGACGGCACAGCGGCATGGCGAGTCGAACTCGGCCGGCTTCTGCCCGTCCCTGCGCCAGGTACCCCGACCTCGGAGGTCCTGGAGTTCCGTAACCGGTATGACGGCGAGCGGCAACGACTGATAGACGCCACTCAGACCATGCTCGTCGACCTGCGCCGCAACTGGGAGCACCCTGCCGATGTCCTGCAACGGATGCGGGTGGAGTTGACGCAGGCACACAAGGACTACGAGTCCGTGACGAGGAGCAGCCGCATGGCGTGGGTAAGCAGATCCATCTCGGTCACCGTGGGAGTGGCCGCGGCCGCCGCAGGGGCCCTGATCGTTCCCCATCTGGGCTGGCTTGCCGGGGTAGCCGGCAGTATCGCGTTCAATGTCGCCACCCGTGAAGTCCGCCCGCTGTCCCAGGCGAAGAAGGAGCACCCGTTCAGCTACCTTCACCACGTTGATCGAGAGCTGGCGTAACAAGGTTCAGAGGGTGGGCAGCGTCAGAGCAGCCTGAGGCGTTCGGTGAACTTGCCGGCTGGCGGCGGTAGCTGGTCCGAGACCGCTGAACGAGAGATGCGACAAGCTCACGAACGAGCCGTGAGCGCGTACGTCTTAGGAGGCAGACTCCTACAGCAAACGCGGTTACGTCTTCGAGCTCGGCAGCCGACGGAGGCCCCCCGCTCCGCACCCACCGACCGTGACCCCGGCCACGCGGTCCGCCCTGGCAGCAGCACGGGACGCGCCATGCGCGCCGCGTACCGCGATCCGCTTCACGAGACCTGAGTCGTGCGTGTTCCTCGAGGCGGTGCCGTTCCTCGCGTACTCCACTGCCACGGACTCACCGAACAAGGGAGTCGCGCAGCACATCAAGGACGCGTTCGCCAGCCCGAACAGCACCTATCCCAGCAGCGGCACCCTCAAGAAGTTCCCGGGGGAGTACGACGGAACGTGGGGGAACGAAGGTCTGCACCGGCTGACCGAGAGCCTCCACCTGTCCGTCATGAACACGAACACCGCGCACAAGGATGCGGCCTGCAGCAGTACGGGCGAGTACGCGACCACGGGTCTTCCGTCAATTCTGCGGCCCACCCTGGGACAGGACTGCGATGAGTACCCGTTCCGCTCCACCCTCGAGGGAGCTGCCAGCCCGAACTGGGACTTCTCCGTCCGCGCTGTCGACACCACGCAAAACCAGTCCGCCGGCGGTAGCCTCTCGGGCTTCTACGGAACTGACCGCGTTCTGGCCTGGGATCCCACGCTCCCGTTCCCGGACGACTCGAACGACACCTTCTACGTGCGCGTCACCTAGCCCCGACGCGCCAGGTAGACAAGCTGAAGAGCCGCGCCAACCCTGGCGCGGCTCTTCTGTATCCTGAGGACAGGCACCGTGGACGTACAGTTCATCTACCGCGAATTCGGCATGGCAGCGTTCACCCTCGCCCCCACCACGCCGGAAGATCTCCTCCACCATCTCGGCGTCGCCCAGGCTGCTGCCGTCAGCAACATTCTCTCCGATCTTCACGACGAAGAAGCAGGATTCCTCGCCGCCCGCGCCGTCTCCCCCGATTGGTCCATCGCCATCGAGACCAACGGCGAAACCGGATGGATCGGCTGCACATCACACCTGATGCAGGCACTTTCCGAACGATGCGGAACCGTCTACAGCACCTGCTTCACCGACGAAGACGCACGCCTGCTCATCGCCCGCGACGGCGGCATCCTCTTCGGACTCGACATCCACACGGGCAACCGCTGGGGACATAGCGATGACGAAGCAATCGATGAGCAGCTCGCCCGGGTGGGATTCCACCTGGGCAGCCTCCGCGCCATGGACCCGCGCCTGAAAGACATGAGGACCATCGACAGGACCGACGTAGCTTTCGCCGCGGTATCTGGTCACACGTTGAACAGCTGCCTCGGAGTCACGGGTTGGATCGGCGGCGTCGCCCAACGATAGAAAGCCGGCCTGCTTGTCGCCAGAGAAAATGGTCGGGCCGAGTCATTCGTTGTTGCACGACACGCTACCCGAGCAGCTGATCGCGCCTGGCACCATTTCAAGAATGGGCCTGTCCTATTTAGACCGTGTCCTATGTGGAGACGGCTCGTTGGGCTATGCATGGGGCGGGGTACGTGGAGTTGGTGCCCGGGCCGGTCGCTGCGGGCACAACCTCGCCGGCCGGTATGCGGCCTGCTCACAGGTGGGCGTCCAGGAACTCCCCGAGCGCTGTCCTGGACATCGGACCGCTCCTGTCCGCCATCGGCTCGCCCCGATCGATCAGCACGAAGGAGGGCGCGCCGGTGACGCCGTACCGCCGTACGGGGCCGGGGCACCTTGCGATGTCGGCCCGCACGACGATCAGTCGGCCCTCGTAGGCGTCGGCCACCTCCCGCACCAGGGGATCCATTTCCTTGCATGCTGCCGCGGCCTTGGGCCACACCCCGTGGAAGTACGCGAGCACCGGCACGTCCGCCCTCGCCAGGATGAACTCGAACTCGGCGTCCTCATGTGGTTGATGGACCCTGTTCGCCATCGGCACTCCTTGACGCTCCACTCGATGCGAGGCAGTGGGTGCCTCCTTGTGTCTCCCGACCGCGACGGCCGTACCGCCCGTCAGTGGGCCCTGCGCGCTCGGGCGGCTTTGCGGGCCTCCGCCATCGTGCGCGCCTCCGCGGCCTTGCGGGATTCCTTCGGCGGGCGGCCCGCGCGGGTACCCAGACCCCGGAACGCCGCGTTGCCGGTCTTCGCCCCGTCCTGCACCGGCGGGCGCTTCGCGCCTGTGATGCTGGTCAGCCTCTCCTCGCCGGAGCGAACCTGAGCGACCGTGGGCCGGATCCCGGCATCCGACATCATCCGGTTCACGTCCCGGCGCTGGCCGGGCGTGACCAGCGTGACCACGCTGCCGGACTCCCCGGCACGCGCGGTGCGCCCGCCGCGGTGGAGGTAGTCCTTGGGGTCGGAGGGCGGATCCACGTTGACGACGAGGTCCAGGTTCTCGACGTGGATGCCACGGGCAGCGACGTTGGTGGCCACCAGCACCGTGATCTCCCCGTCCTTGAACTGGGCCAGCGTGTGCGTGCGCTGCGGCTGCGACTTCCCGCTGTGCAGAGCACCCGCCTTTATGCCGCTGCTCCGCAAGTGGCGGGTGAACTGGTCCACACCGTGCTTGGTGTCCAGGAACATCAGCACCCGCCCGTCCCGAGCCGCGATCTCGGTGGCTGTCACGTACTTGTCGGCGGGATGGACGTTCAGTACGTGGTGCTCCATCGTCGCGACCGAGCCCTCCGCCCGGTCGACCGCGGCGAACACCGGCTCACTCAGATATTGCCTGACCAGTTGATCGACGTTGCGGTCGAGCGTCGCGGAGAACAGCATCCGCTGCCCGCCGGGGGGCGTCCGGTCCAGGGTCTCCGAGACCTGCGGCAGGAAACCCATGTCGCACATCTGGTCCGCCTCGTCCAGCACCGCGATCCGCACCCGGTCCAGGTGACAGTCCCGCCGGGCGACGAGATCGGCCAGCCGTCCCGGTGTCGCCACCACGACCTCGGCACCCGCCCGGAGCGCCGCCACCTGCCGGCCGATCGCCAGCCCGCCGACCACAGTCACCGAGCGTAGCCCGAGCGCCTCCGCGTAGGGAGCCAGTGCCTCGCTCACCTGCTGCGCAAGTTCCCTTGTCGGCACCAGGACCAGCGCGAGAGGGCGCTTCGGTTCGGCGCGCCGGCCCGCCGTACGTGCGAGGAGCGCAAGCCCGAAGGCGAGGGTCTTTCCCGAGCCGGTCCGCGCGCGGCCGAGGACATCCCGGCCGGCCAGCGCGCTCGGCAGGGTGGCCGCCTGGATCGGGAATGGCTCCCGTATCCCGAGCCCCGCCAGCACCCCCATCAGCTCGACCGGCAGTTCCAGCTCCGCGAAGGAGCCGGCCGGCGGGAGGCCAGGCGCCAGTGTCCCCGGCACCGAGAGCTCGCCCCGCGGGGCCCTCCCCTCGTCGGACCTGCCGGGTCCGGAGCGACCGGAGGCCGACTGCTTCGCCTTCATTGGGGGTTCCTCGTTTCGGCGCCCTGAACGGACCTGGGCCCGTACCTTGTCCGGCACGGGCCCAGGCTCTCTGCAAGCGTGACCCAACCTTACCAGCGCGGGCCTCGCGCCGGCCGTCCCGCGGCCCGGCCGGGCACCCGCCCCGGGGATCGTCACGCGCTGAAGGCCGGTAAGCCCCTCGACATCCGGGATGCTCTTGCCGAGCGGTACAAGGGTTCCTGCCGTAGGTGGCCGGGCGCTGGACGCGATTGCCCCGCAGCTGGAGACCATGGCGGCACGGTCGGGGCGCGGGCGATCGGGGAGTGCGGGATCGATGTCTCGCGCTTGCACTGATGCATGTCCAGCACGTCCGTGCACGGCGCATACTCGACCGAAGGCCAGGAGGCCGATTTACGAGTGAGAGCGTGATGGGGCCCTGCTGACGTCCCTCGACGTCGCCGCGCCCGTCCCCCACCGATGAATCCGTAGATCACTTCACATCATTCCGGGAGAACCCATGACCGTGAGCAAGAACATCAACAACCCCGTGGGCATGGGCGGCGGCCAGCGCAAGAGGCTGTCCCGCGCCGAACGGCAGAACAACGGTCCGCACCGCAACCTCGACCGCAAGGGTGCCGCCGACCAGAAGGCGGAGCTGGTGCGCAAGATGCGCGAGAAGGCAGGCGCAGCCGAGGGCGCCGGGCAGACGGGCGACGACACCGCACAGAGCTGACGCACCGCTGTCGCAGGGCGGCACCGTACGGGGCAGGGCCAGGGCCTCGACGCACGGTCCGGGCCCCGCTGCCGTACCGGGGTCTGCGGCCGTACCGCACGCGGCCGCTCCCGCTCAGCTCTCGGCCGACCACCAGCGTCTCAGCCGACCACCCGGGGATGGGCGTGCCACTACGTGCCAGTCAGGACGGTGAACAGCGGTCAGCTGGGGCCCGAACGAAGCCACTGCGGCACGCTCCCAGGGACGCGTTTCCCCAGGTCAGAGGCGGGCAGTCCTACGCAGTACTGGGTGATTCCCAAACTCAGAGCGCGAGTTCGATTCCCGTCACCCGCTCCACACAAAAGCCCCAGGTAAGAGACCTGGGCCAACTTTCTCGTCTAGACCTCTCAAAACCCGCGCGCCGTTTCGCGTGTCAGCGGCGAGGGTGTTGCCGGTGTGCCGCAGGTCGTAGAAGCGAAGCTCCTTCGGCATGGCGACCGCGTCACGGGCCGTGGGCCCTTTCCGGCCGAAGGTGGTGCCCGGAGGGCCGCACCCCGCTCCCCCACGAAGACGAGGGCGTCGGGCCCGCCCTGCATGGCCAGTCCTTCGTGGACCCTTCCTGTCTGCCCCAGGCGAAATGGGCCCCGGGACCGCCGTAGGGTTTCAAATTTCGTGTCGGAATCTCACGGCTGGTGCCGGATGGAGGTCGGATCCGACGTGGCGCTGAGACGTGCAGGTCGCGCCCGTACCTCGTTAGCGTTGAAACGCCGACGCCTGGAAGGCCAAGCGGCCACGCCGGGAACAGCCGGTCCGGCCGGCACGGTTGCAACCGAGGAACCGACGCCGCACGGGCGGGGACACGGAGACCACGAGGTCGTCCGCCCCACCAGGATCCGGGCCCCCGGATCGCGGTACGCCCGCCGCGTACTCGGACCAAGACGTAGTTCTGCAGGAGGACTGTTTTTC
Source organism: Streptomyces sp. NPDC058198 (assembly GCF_042882605.1). Lineage (NCBI taxonomy): Bacteria > Bacillati > Actinomycetota > Actinomycetes > Kitasatosporales > Streptomycetaceae > Streptomyces > Streptomyces sp. NPDC058198. The sequence goes on along the minus strand of NZ_JBHVVP010000002.1, from coordinate 535,557 downwards.
ATGACTGACCGGCCCTTGACGCTCATGGCAGTACACGCCCACCCCGACGACGAAGCCACCGGAACCGGAGGGGTCCTCGCGCGGTACGCGGCGGAAGGCATCCGCACGGTTCTCGTGACGTGTACCGACGGCGGTTGCGGTGACGGACCGGGGGGCGTCAAGCCGGGCGATCCCGGCCACGATCCGGCGGCCGTCGCCTCGATGCGCCGTCAAGAACTCAAGGCGAGCTGTGACGTCCTGAAGGTTAGCGATCTGGAGATGCTGGACTATGCCGACTCCGGGATGACGGGCTGGCCGAGCAACGACGCCCCCGGATCCTTCTGGCAGACCCCCGTGGAGGAAGGCGCAGCCCGACTTGCGGAACTCATGCGGCGCTACCGACCCGATGTGGTCGTCACCTACGACGAGAATGGCTTCTACGGCCACCCCGACCACATCCAGGCCCACCGCATCACGATGGCGGCGCTGGAGATGACCGCGCTGACACCGAAGGTGTACTGGACGACGATGCCCCGATCGATGATGCAGCGGTTCGGGGAGACCATGCTTGAGTTTCAGGAGGACATGCCGGAGCCGGATCCTGCCGAGGCCGCCGCGATGGCCGAGATCGGCCTCCCCGACGACGAGATCACCACGTGGGTGGACACCACCGTGTTCAGCGGTCAGAAGTTCGATGCGCTGGCCGCGCACGCCAGTCAGGGCGAGAACATCTTCTTCCTCAAGATGGGCAGGGAGAGGTTCGGCGAGTTGATGGGCATGGAGACCTTCGTACGTGTCAAGGACGCCACCGGCGCGACCGTACCCGAGAACGATCTCTTCGCCGGACTGCGCTGACCGAAGCCTTGAGCGACCGGCCGCAAACGACCATCACTCCAGGTCAGAGGCCATTATCTGGCCGAAGTTCGGGGTGATTCCCAAGCTCAGAGCGCGAGTTCGATTCTCGTCACTGCTCTATAACGAGGGCCCAGGTCACCGACCCGGGCCCTGTTTGTTGTCTAGACCAGCCGGAGGCCGCCGTGCCCTCCGCGTGCCCTAACTCGAGGGGATCCGCAGGCGGAACGGCCGTCGCCGCACCATCAAGGCGGCGCAGCGACGGCGAATCTCGCATAGCGAGATCCAATTGGTGTGTCCTGTGTCACTTCAGAGCCTGTAGTCGACGGAGCTCTGTGTCATCGAACTACAGACAACTGCGGTCGCTGCACAGCCTTGGAGCTGGCGTCGCTACGTCCGCCGTCCTGAGCCGTCACCACCAGGCCAAAGATGAGATCACTGAGATCAGCGGGCCTCAGCTGGAGGTCACGAGCGACATCGGCCGGCGGTGTGCTTTCAGCCCGTAGAGCGGTGAAGACCTTTCCCAGCACCTGGGACGTCTCGCGGGCCAGTCCGCTCTGCGGTTCCGCCTTGCGGTATCCCAGACGCCCAAGCTCCACGCAGTGCGTGCGGTACTGCCACTCCGTGGTGAGGTTCAACTCACGCAGGCGGTGCGCCAGCGCCATGGCCGCAACCTTCCAACGCCGCTTCGCCTGCAGGATCCAACTGGTGCTCGGGTTGCGGGGGACTCGTGCGAGGACGTCTGCTGCCGGCATCAGCAGAGCCGCCGCAAAGCGATGGGCCTCGCCTTCGGCATGAGGGCCATGGGGTACCTGTTCCTCACCGTGCAGAACGAGGTGGCCCAGCTCGTGGGCTGCATCGAAGCGACCCCGTTCAGCTGTCTTACCCGTGCTCAACAGCACGAAAGGGATACCCCGGTCCCAGAAGGAAAAGGCGTCGACCTCGGGACAGTCGCGCGACAGCGAAAACACACGCACTCCGTGTGCCTCCAAGAGATGGACCACGTTGGCAATGGGAACGACACCCAATCCCCAACGTGCACGGACGAGTTCGGCTGCGCGTTCGGCCGGGCAATCCGCAGAGGTCGCCTCTCCTGGAAATGGAGCCTGCTCGCCGTCACTGAGACGACTGAAGGAAGTCAAAGAAGGCAGGGCTGGGGTTGGCAGCCGGAAGCGGTCCGCGATCCAGTCCTGCAGGATCCGGGCCAGACGCCCACCGCTGAGCGCGATGTCCCTCTGCGAGGCGGTCATCTTGCTCAATGCTCTGAAGCTCGCCGACTCCACAGGCAGGTCTGCGACCTCCTCGGCGCTGAAGAACGACTCCGGAAAATCGAGGGCCTCGGCCAGGGACGTCAGGCTGGGCGGGCTGGGGTGCGCACGGCCGTTCTCGAAGTCCGAGAGCCGCCGGGCGGTGAGTCCAGCCATCTGGGCAAGCCTGGTGACGGTGAGCCCGCGACGCTTGCGCGCCAGAACGAGCCGGGATGCGGTGGTCATGAGAGTGCCAATGGGTTGGGAGTGGGACGTTTCAGCCCAGGCGTTCGATGGGGATATCGATGTCGCCCTCGCCGTCGTCGTCTTGCGGGAAGGGGTTGAAGCCCTCGAAGTCGAGGTAAGGAAAGATGATCCGCTCGTGCCAGCTGTCGATCTTGCCACGGCTGCCAGCGTTGTTCGGCAGCGACAGCTCGTAGTACAGCCTCGTCCCAGTCTGGGTGTTCACATGCTGGTAGAGGAGGAACCAGGTGGGAATGCCACCACCCACATCGTGCTGATCAGGCTCAGCCTCATAGTCTGAGAGCATCAGCTGCCGATTAGTCTCCACCCTGCGGATGACGGCGGAGCCTTTGGCGTAACGCGTGGACGGAATGAGCGCGGCATAGCCAGCACCCTTACTGCCGCTGGAGGCCGTGATGGCGAAGTCGTCTGCAGGCGAGAGGAGAAGCGACACGTTGTTGGGGCTCGCGCTGCGCCATCCTTGGGGGATATACGCCTCACGCAGGAAGCGAATCGTCCGCCCCCAGAAGATGTTGCCCGGCAGCGACACGGGGTCGAGCGGAGTGCAGAAGTTCCGCTCCGCTTCGGCACGCCTCAGCACGTCCTCGATCGTCTCGACCGACAGGCCCAACCCAGTGAGCCTGTCCCGACGGCGAGATTCCCCAACGTGCACGACTGCCATACCCAGCCCCTGACCTCAGAGAGCGATTTCCGGAAATTCTCCCTCACATGAGGGTGGAAATCAAGAAGTATCGCAGGTCAGTGGTCTGTCCAGCGCGCCTGCGACCTGGTTGGAACGGGCACGAGCCCCGCTCCGACCAGCGTGGTCGTGCCTGGCGAGAGACCGCATCCGCTTCGGCTCGTCGCCGCAGCTCGCAGACCCTCGCCTCAACGGCGACAGCGGTTCCTGCTGCCAGCGCCGTCGGAGTGCTGGTAGATCAGCGTTGCCTTCTCCGAGGAGTGACCACCGCGGACCAGCCTCGATCGCCAGGCTCCCGGGTTTCGTGCATCCATCCCCTCGCTGCCAAATCGGCTCTCATCGCAGACGATGCACGTCAGCGCGACTATGTTTGCCAGTCTGCGTTCTGGCTCGCTTTCCGTGACGCGCCCACGCTGTCTGGGCGACTGGCCCCACCCTCTGTTCGATGGATGGGCCGGGTCAAAGCTCCGGCTTCAGGCCGAGTCAAGGGCTGTGAGAGGGTCTCCTCCACTCGTCCGGCTAAGGGGGTGGCGATGAGCAGTCGGCTGACTGTCGATGACCGTGAGATGGGAGCGGCGCTGGTTGTCCGGACGGACTTCAGCAACGCCGCTGCCTGGCAGGAGGTTGCTGTCCAGCTGACGCGACCGTGGGGCAAGCACCGAGACCACGAAGCAGCAGTGCACCTGGTGAACGATCCCGCTTGGGCCGGTGTGACATCGGACGAAGTCCAGTCGGCAGCCAGTGCCGACGCTGAACTCAGCGTCGTCTTCCTCGCTGACGAGACCACGATGCGAGAAGCATGCCGACCGCTGCTGGCCGTCGAAATCCGCGCTGGCGAGCAGTGCGGCGACCGGGATTCCGAGGAGAAGCCGGCCGCTTCCAGCCGCCCGTTCCGGACGGAGCCGACGGCGATCCACGACGTCCACATCAACTTGAGCATCGGGAACATGGACTTTGAAGACTTCGCCGAGGCCGCACGTGAAGACATGCACGGTGTGTTGCGCCCTCTGTAGGCCGGGCTGTCCGGCGAATAGGCCGCGGACCGTTCGAAGCTGTTGGACGGCGCGGTGCTTTCGCAACTGAGACTCCAGCACACATTCTGTGAAGGATCTTGAAGTCTCGCTACTGAGCGGCTGCCGCCCGCCACATGACCAGCATCAACACCACGCAGCTGGAGCTGGTCCGGATGCCGGCCTCGCCCCGCGCACGCACGACCTCCACCTTCCCCCGAACATTTTTTCGATATGCCACGCTCTCCAGCCAGACCCGGACGCCCGGGTCCATCCCCGCTCGTGCGGGGAGCAGGCTCAGCTTCCGTTGACTCCAATTTGGAGCGAGGGTCCATCCCCGCTCGTGCGGGGAGCAGACTCCGTGACCTGCAGGTTTCCCAGTGGGCAAGGCCACTTTGAACCCGCTGCCAAGAAAGCACCAAATGCAACTGCGGCCCACGACGTTGCACGGAACCCCTCAGCCAACACAGCACGGCTACCGAGAGAACACGACGGCAACAGGTCGGTACATCACGGCGATGAAGCCCAAGCACGCCGAACAGGTCCTGGCGACCTAGCAGCTGGGCATCAACGAGGGCAACGCCACCTTCGAGTTCGACGCGGCCGAGCGGCCCGAGCACCGACTGGTTGCTCTCGACGAGGGCGAGCGCGTGCTGGGCTGAGCTGGGCCGGCGACGGGGCGGTGTCCGACCGATGCGCGTACGCCGGTGTGATCGAACACTCCGTCTACATCGCCCCGGAAGCTCGCGGTCGCGGCGTCGGACTCATCCTCTTGACCGCCCTGTTCGCCTCTGGCGAGGCCGCCGGGGTCTGGACAGGCGCAGTTCAGCATCTTCCTCGAGAACACCGCCAACCTGGCCCTGTCCCAGAGGGCGGGCTTCCCTGGCATCCGCACTCGTGATCGCATCGGCCTCCACCACGGCCAGTGGCGCGCGACGTCGTCCTCCTGGAACGCCGCAACCTGAGCATCAGTTGAACGCGACCACATGCCGCCGAACGGGCCGCCACCGAGGAGCCAGCGGAGGACACCGAACTCGCAGTCGGTGACTGCTTCCGCTACAAGGATGTCGTCAAGATCACCATCGCGAAGGTCGGTGAGCTGACGGCGGCCGACTTCGGTGAGTACAACACCAAGCCCGAGGCTGACCAGACCGGCCTCCGCGTCTCATGGGACATCGCCAACCGGTCCAAGAAGCCCGTGGACCCCGACGCGTTGGGCTATGACGCGCAAGGCGCCTCCACCGGCGGCACGACGGAATCGATCTCCACCGAGAATGGGGCCCGGATGATGGCCGGCCGGCTCGCCCCGGGCAAGACCGGCAAGGTCACCGCCGCGTACGCGCTGGCCGAGAGCGACGGTCTCGGCATCGTGTTCACCAGGTCCCGCATGGACGAGAACACGGACATCCTCGCCGAGGAGCCGCCCTGGACCGGCTCCATCAAGTAGCGGCCACAGCGATGTCGGCTGCCCGGCAGAACGCTGCAAGGTTCTCGCAAGGGTCCGTCGAGCCTTCCGTCCCCCCTGCCGGGCATCCCTCGACAGAAGCAGTTCGTGGCACTCGGAGAGAAGTCAACAGGGGGGACGCCATGTCGGCGTTGAGTACAACCGGATCGAGTACGACCGAGGCGAGCAGGTTCGAAACGGGCACCATCGAGGCGAACGTGGCTGAGTCACGGCAGTGGCTGACCCTGGTGGGGCGCAAGAAGGTACTCGCGGTGATCCACACCGTGACGTACGGGAAACGACTGCTCGACGTCCTTTCCCTGCTGGAAGCCGACTTCCGGCTCCAGGTCGTCTTCACGGCACCGCCGCACGCCTTCGGCGACGACGTGCCCGCCTTCCTCGCGAGGCTGGGAAGCATGGTGCTGCCGTGGGACCAGGCGACCCGGATGACCTTCGATCTCGCCCTCGCCGCCGGGCCGCGCGGCGTGCAGTACATAGACGCGCCGCTGATCACGCTGCCGCACGGGGCCAACTACCTGAAGCGGGTGATCGGGGGAGCGAACGCGGGCGTGGCAGGGCTGCGCAGGCAGGACCTCCTGCCCGGTGGGCGGCTGCCGGCCGCCGTGGTCGTGCCGCACCACGCCGAGCTGCGCGAGCTCGCGCGCGACTGCCCGGAGGCGCTCCCGCTGGCACACGTGACAGGCGATCCCGTACACGACCGGATCACCGCCAGCCTGCCACTGCGCGCCGCGTACCGCCGCGCGCTCGGGCTCGCCGAAGGACAGAAACTCGTCGTCGCGGTCTCGACCTGGGGAGCGCACTCGTCCTTCGGCAGGTTCGACGCGCTGCTGCCGCGGCTGATCGGCGAGCTGCCAGCGGCGCGCTACCGTACGGCCCTGCTCATCCACCCCAATGTGTGGGCCGGGCACGGCGCTTATCAAGTCAGGTCGTGGCTGGCACGGTGCGGTCAACTGGGAATCGGGGTCGTGCCGCCTGAGGCGGACTGGCGCAGTGTCCTGATCGCGGCGGACTGGATCATCGGCGATCATGGCTCGGTCACTCTCTACGGGACGCTCACCGGAGCGCCGATGCTGCTGGCCACCTCGTCGGAGCGGGAGATCAATCCGTCGTCGCCCGCCGCGGCTCTCGCCGCCCACGCGCCGACGCTGTCCCCCACCCACCCGCTGGTGGACCAACTCGACTACGCGGCAAGGGAGTACCGGCCCGAAGAGTACGCCGCGATCAGGTCGCGCATCACGTCGGAGCCCGGCCGGTTCAACCGCAACATGCGCAGGCTGATGTATGGGCTCCTGGGGATGGGCCAGCCCGCGCACGAGCCGGTGACCGTCCCGCTGCCGGAGCCGCCGCCGCTGCCGCTAGCCGCGTGGGTGCCGGGACACGGGGAGGCGTCGGCGTGAAGCGCTTCGTCGTGGTCGAGGCGAGCCCCTTTCCGGATGTGCTGCACGCGCGTTGCACCGACGCGTCGTTCGACGTGCGGCTGAGCCTTGCGGACCGTGTCCACGGCACATCGGTCGTCGACGAGCACCTCGTCGTGGACGTGGACGCCTGCCGGGACGGCTCCCTGCTGGACTGCGCGGATGTACTCCAGGGAAGCAGGGCACACTCCGTCGTCGACGCACTGCACCGGTTGGCGGAGCTCACTTCGGCCCACCCGGCTTGCGGCATCGCCGCGGTGCCCCTGGCAGGTGCCGGAGGCGCAAGCGGCTGGGCCGTGGCCGGCGGCTCCGACCGGTCTGTGGTCCTCGTACCGGACGGCCCCTACCGGCCGTATCAAGCCTCCGCAGAGCAGTCGTTGCTGCCGTCGTGCCTGCACGCCTGGCTGGTGGCGGGGCGCTCGCTGCGGGAATGGCCGTACGCCCACGACGCACCGTCCAGCTGAGCGGCACAAGCCCAACCACACACCGGGACCGGGCCGTCGACCACGGCCCGGTCCCACCTTGCCGGATCACCCGCCCCCGCCGAGCCGACGCGCGTCGGCGGGGCTCGTGGTCGCGTACAGAGCGAGGGCCCGCGCGAGGAAATCCTCCGCGGCCGTCGCGTCACCGTGCTCCGCGGCACTCTCACCCAGCATCTCCAGGGTGCGCGCCTGCCAGAAAGTCGCTCCGGACCCGGTGAAGACCGCCAGCGCCTCGTTCATCCTCGCCACGCCCTCCGCGTACGTGCCCGCCCGGACACCGGCGCGCCCCAGGAAGGCGAGGGCCCGCGCGGCGTCGTGCGGGTCGTTCACCGCCACCATCGCGGCATGGGCCCGGGTGAAGCAGTCGACCGCCTCGTCCGGGGCGCCCGCCGCGAGTGCGATCTCGCCGAGAGTGGTACGGGCGAGAGCCGCGCCTCGCGGGTAACCGCAGCCCTCCCACACGGAGATCGCCCGGTTCAGGTATGTCACGGCATCGGCAGGCCGCCCGGCCTCGCGATGGCACGCGCCGAGGCCCAGCAGCGCCTGGCCCTCGTCCCGTACGTCACCGGCTTCGCGCGCGGCCTGGAGGGAGTCCCGATACCAGGCAGCGGCCTCCTCGGTACGGCCGGCGGCCCCCAGGCCGATGGCCCCGGAGTTGAGCATCTGGCGCTCGGCCGCCCCGTTCCCGGCCCGTCGGGCAGCCTCCAGGCCGATCTCGTGCGCCTCGATCCAGTCGGCGTAATGGCGCAATCGTAAGAAAAGGGGCCATAGAGCGTCCACGAGCATCCAACTCGTGTCGTACCAGCCGCTGTTCGCCGCGAGCCGTACGGCACCCAGCAGTTGACTCCGATGGGAGTCGAGCCAGCCGAGCGCAGCGACGTCGTCGGCGAACGGCAGCGGAAGATCCGGCCGGTAAACGTAAGTCCTGGAGAGCGTGAACTGCACCGGCGTCAGACGCTCCTGAGCCGCCGTCGCCGTGTGCAGGCACCAGTCGCAGAATCGCCGCAGCGCCTCCTCGCGGGCGGCGCTCGTGTCGTCCTCCCGGGCGCGGTCGTGCGCGTGGATCCGTACGAGATCATGGAAGCGGCAGCTCTCCGGGCCGACGTCCTCCACGAGATTCGCCTCGACCAGCTCGTCCAGTCGGCGCTCCACCCACTCCGACGACTCACCGCAGGACGCCGCGGCGATCATCGCGTCGAAGGTACGCACAGGGAGCAGACCGAGCGTCCTGTACAGGCGCGCAGTCCCCTCGCTCAGCACCGCGTACGACGCGTCCAGGGCCTTGTGCACCGAGGCCGCCCCTTCCACTTCGAGTGCGGCCAGCCGGCCACCGCCCGCGTTCCGGGCGAGGGCGTCGGCAAGGGCCGCCACCGACTGTCTCGGCCGTGTCGCGAGCCGGGCAGACGCCAGGCAGACCGCGAGCGGAAGGCCCGCGCAGAGGGCCACCAGGCGGCGGACCGCCGGGAGTTCACCCGCGACGCGGTCCGCGCCGATCCCACGGGTGAGCAGTTCGACACCGGCGGCCGGACCGAGCGCGTCGAGCTGATGAAAGCCCGCTCCCTCCATACGCAGGCCGGTCAGCCTGCGGCGGCTGGTGACGACCACGAGGCCGCCCGGGCCGCCGAGCAGCAACGGCCGGACCTGGGCGGCTGTGAACGAGTTGTCCAGCATGACCGCGATCCGCCGGTCGGCGGTGAAGGACCGCCACAGGGAGGCCAGTTCGACCGCGTCCGTGGACGGTGGCCCGGCACCCAGCGCCCGGAGGAACTGGCCAAGGATCTCCGCGGGCCCCGCCGGCCCACCTGCCGAGTGCCCACGCAGGTCCGCGTACAGCTGCCCGTCGGGGAATTCGGTGCTCAGCGAACGCAGCCATTTAGACACCAGGGTCGTCTTGCCGATTCCGGCCGGACCGCTGACGACGATCAGCGGCAGTCCCGTGTCGCGAAGACCGTTCAACGACGCGAGATCCCCTTCCCGGTTGGTGAAGTGGGCCGGGACAGGGAGTAGTTGGCGCGGTGACGCGGGCCGCGCGGGCGCGGCCGGCGCGGGGTGGAGATGAATGCCGCCGTGCACCTCACGGGCCTGGACGGTGGGACCGTACAGTCTCGCCTCGCCACTGATCTCATTCCCGTGAGGCCCTTGCGAGGCCGTACTCGAATCACTCATCCATCCGCCCCCGCAGATCGATTGCCAATTACACGGATCCTTTCGGGTCCTACCCCGGCGTGGCTTGGAATGACCATCAGGAATAAGAACGGATCGCGCCAAGTATGGCAACAGTGTATGGCGGGATTCGCCGCGTGATGTCATGCTCGTGAGCCATCCGACGGACCAGCGGGGGCGCTGGTGGAATTCCAGATTCTCGGACCGGTGGGGCTTCGGCTGAACGGGCACTGGCTGACGCTCGGATCGGACAAAGAACGGGTGTTACTGGCCGCGCTCGCTCTTGATGTGGGCCGTCCTGTCGCGATCAGCGAGCTGATGGAAAGGCTCTGGGACGGCGACCCTCCCGCACGCGCTCGCGAAAACGCGCACACCTATGTCTCGCGTATCCGCCGACGGCTGCGGGCGGCCGGTACGGGGCCGGGCGCACCCACCATCGTCGGTAGGGCGCACACCTACACCCTGCGGACCGCGCGTGACTCCGTGGACCGGCAGCGCTTCCAGCACTTCGTCGACACGGCGTTCACCAGTGACGGTGACGCGCGGGCGGTGGAACTACTGCTCCGCGCGGAGGAGTTGTGGCAGGGCGAGGCACTGGCGGGTCTGCCCGGGTTCTGGGCGGCGACCGTACGGCGGACGCTCGCGGAGACGCGACTGAGCGCCAGCACGTCACGCATCGCAGCCGGACTGCGGCTGGGGCGCTTCGCCGAACAGGTCGGCGAGCTGTCCACGTTGGTCGAGCGCTATCCCGGGGACGAGACCCTGCTCGGGCAGTTGATGCTCGCGTACTACGGCAGCGGACGGTACGCGGACGCGCTCCGGGTCCATCAGCGGGCCCGGCAGTCGCTGATGGCGGAGTACGGGGCACTCCCCGGCGTCGAGTTGAACACGATCCACCAGGGTGTGCTGGCCCGCGTACCGGCACGTGAGCTGGCGCACGGGGGTGGTACGGAGCGAACGGCCAGTTCACTCGCGGCTGTTGCCGGCGATCCTCCGACGCCCGTACCTGAGGCGCCCGTGCCTGCTGGGCTCGCGCCCGATGTGCCGCCGCCCCGGAATCTGCCCCAGCAACCGTCGCTCGTGGGGCGCCGGTCGGAGTTACAGGCCCTGAGCTCGATGATCGCCGACAAGGGCGCGCACGGCGGATCGGTCGTCACCGTGGAAGCGGTCAGCGGCATGGCTGGTGTTGGCAAGACGGCCCTGGTCGTCGCCGCTGCCCACCTGCTCGCCGAGAGGTACCCAGATGGTCAACTATATATCGATTTACGCGGGCATTCACCCGCCCAGGAACCGCTCACCGCGAGGGCGGCGCTGGCGACTCTGCTGAGGCTGCTCGGAGCGCCGGCCTTCGCCATTCCGGCCGAGCTGGAAGGACGTACGGCCCTGTGGCGGACCATGCTGGCCGAGCGCCGAGTGGTCATCATCTTGGACGACGCGACCGGACCCGAACAACTCGGCCCGCTGCTGCCAAGCGGGTCACCGTCCCTGACGATCATCGCCAGCCGGCGACATCTGACCGGCATCCCACAGGCGTTGTCGGTCCCGCTCGACGTCCTGTCGAAGGAGGACGCCATCACGCTCTTCCGCGGCTTCGCGGGAGAGGAACGCACCCGCGACATCGCGGAGACCGCGCGGATCGTGAGATTGTGCGCATATCTCCCCCTCGCGATCGAATTGGTGGCGCATCGATTCCGGGCCCGGACCTCCTGGACGCTGGGCGTCCTCGCCGAACGTCTCGCCCGAAGTCCCGGCAGGCTGGCGGAAATTCGCACCGCGGATCAAGAACAGGAGATGACGCGGGCGTTCGCTCTCTCCTATCGGACTCTCACCGCGCAGCAACGGACCGCGTTTCGCCGTCTTGGGCTGTATCCCGGACCCGATTTCACCGCCGACGCGGCAGCCGCCCTGCTGGGTCTGCCGCGGGATACGACGGAGCGATTACTCGAAGGTCTGCTGGCGTGTCACCTGCTCAGGGAGCCCATACCGGACCGCTATCGCTACCACGATCTACTTCGCGAATATGCCTATGGTCTATCCAATGCGGAGGACAGTGAGCAGGAACGTCGGCAGGCCGTCGCCCGCCTGACGGATTTCTACCTCACGACAGCCGGCCTCGCGGACCGCATGGCATATCCCCGGCGCGTACAGCTGGACGCACCGACGCCGCTCCTGTCGACACCTCCGCCGCCCTTTCCGGACTCCGCCGCCGCGCGGTCCTGGCTCGCCGCAGAGCGCGGCAACCTCCTGGCCGTCGAAGACCACGTCCGGCGCAACGGCGGCCCCGAGCGGGCGGCCCAACTCGCCTGCGCCCTGGCGGGGTTCCTGCAGGCGGAGTGCTACTGGCAGGACGCCAAGAAGCTCCTGCGGCATGCCGTCGTCCACTGGGACCGAACGAACGACAACGAGCCGGCGCTCTGCCGTGCCCTGATCGACCTTTGTGCGGCGGACGCGAGCATCGGGGGCTACGCGGAGGCCGCGGAGGCGGGGGGGCGGGCGCTGGAGCTCGCGCGTGCGCTGGGCGACGGACCTGCCGAGGCCGAGGCGCTACGAGTCCTTGGCACGCTGAACTGGCATCTCGGCGAGAATCGCAAGGCTCTCGTCCTGCTCCAGAAATCCCTCGCCCTCAAGTCGCTCTCGGGTGATATCTGGGACAAGGCGCGCAGCCGAAACAATATAGCGGTGACTATGCTGTTCCTCGGGGAACGGGGTCGGGCACTCGTGCATTTCCGCAGTGCTCTCGCAGGTTTCCGGAAAGCGGGCGATAAGACCGCATCTGCCCAGACGCTCAACAATATGGGGGAATTACAGATGCAGGCCGGTGAATTGGTGTCGGCCCGTCGTTCGTTCGAGGAATCCCTATCTTTTCTGGAAGCCGACGGAAGCCGATACGACCGTGCGACCGTACGCAGGAATCTGGCCGAAGCCCTCACGGAGTCGGGTGAGTCCGCGGCGGCTCTTGTACTGTTCGGTGAGACGCTTTCAGAGTTCCGGTCGCTCGGTGACCGGAAGAGCCAGGCCGAGGCTCTGGTCGGGATCGGCGAGGCGTACTGGCGGCTGGGGAGCGTCAAGGAATCCGTCCGGCATCTCCTCGAAGCACTGAAGATCGCGCAGGACATAGGAACGGCCCACCACGAGGCCCAGGCCCTGCGCTGCCTCGGTCGCGCGGACTTGGCCGACGGCCGCTTGGCCGCCGCGACGGCCCGGCTGCGAGCAGCGGTGGCTGTTGCCGCCCGCACCCATGACGTCGACGAGGAAACCGCCGCGCGGACGCTGCTGGCGGAGGCGCGACTCGCGGCGGGAGATGTCGATGAAGCGCGCATGACATTGCGTCAAGCATTCGAATTGGTTCGACACCGAGACAATGTTGATGCGCGTAGAATTAGCCGCCGCCTGAATGAAATCGAACGCATAGGCGACGACAGATCGGATGCCCGTTCCGTGGCGCACGACGAATAGGACGAAAACTCGAACGCAGATCCGCCAATGTGCCGTGTGTTCGATATTTTGGTACCCTTCCGGCTCCATGATCAACCCGGAAGGAACCTCGCACGTGCTCAAAATCCTGGCGGTCACCACCTTCGTTTTCCTGACCGTCTTGGTAACAGGGGCGACGACAGATGTCGCAGCAGCAGCCCCGAGAAACACCCAGCAGAGCGGCTGCATCATGATATGAGGCCCCCCGTTCGGGCGTGACGTAGCGGCCGGGCGTCACCGGAGCGTACGGATGGATCAGCAGCAGACCCGCCTCCGTGGCATGCAGGACGGGCATCCGTCGTACTCGGTGCAGGGGCCCGCAATACAGCGATTTCTCGTTTCGCCGCGCCGTGGTGGCTGGCGGGCTCCTGGTCCTCGTCGTGGTGGTGCCACGTCACGCGCTGGTGCCGGGCACGTTCCGCAACAGTGCGGCGGTCATCGCCAACAGGGTCTCCGGCTTCGACCCGGTCGTCATTGAAGTCCCTGGTGACCCCGTGGTTGTGCAGGGCGTCGCATGTCTGGCCGTACAGGGCGTCCTGGATCCGCCACCACGGCTCGGTCTGGCTGCACTGGTTGCCGAGCTTCTTCGACCCGGGGTTGTCCCAGTCCACGTTCTGCTGGAGCCACTCCAGCGCCCGCCTGACCTCCAGGATTGACGCCCGGATCTCCCTCACGGCCAGCTACAACACCCCGCGCGCCGGATGGGAACCCGAGCTGCTGTGTGCCCTGGACCGCGCCGCCCGCCTCGCACCGCTGTAGACCTGTTGGGCCGAGGGCTCGCAACGGGGCGGTACCGGTGTCGAGTTGAAGTAGGTGATCGTCATCAGCCCAGAAGGTTCGTAACCCGCATCGCCAAGTCGTCTTGTACCGGCCGCGCCCCCAGGGGCCTTCCATGGTGCGGCGTCCGGGGCGTGGTTCGGTAGCGAACAGCGTTAAAACTGCAAGGACGAGCATGGCCTAGGCAATGACACTGTGACGGTGCTTCGCCTCTTCGCAGGTCGCCACCACACGGACGCGGCAAGAGTACGGGTGCAAAGCTCAACCAGGACGAAGCTTTGGTCGCCGAGTTGCCCGGACGCGGGCGTGCCCGAGTCCTGTCCCGCCGCCAGCGTGCCAGTACGTGCCACTCACAAAGGAAAATTGCAGTCGTTCAGGGTGACTCCGATGCAGGACGGAAGAGCCTCGAAGCGAGATTCCCACAGGTCAGAGCCTGGACAGCTGTCCCAGTGCTGGTTGATTCCCAAGCTCAGAGCGCGGGTTCGATTCCCGTCACCCGCCTGGTCGAAGCGGTCGGTGAGTAGCGGCTACGCCGAAGGCGTGCTGCCCAGGGAAGGCTCGGCGTTGTCGACCAGCTCCTTGTAGGTGAGCACCTCAACTCGATTCACGTGGGTATTGAGGGTGCGAAGTGCCTCGCTGATCGACTCCTCCGGTACCGAGGGTTGTTGTCTGCTGGTGCCGGGGGGCCGGGTCTGGATGTCGTTGCGGGCGAGCCTCACTCACCGCACGGGGAAGCCGAAGACGTACCCCTGCTGCCTCAGCCAGGGCAGCACCTCGCGCAGAGCGGCCACGGTCTGGGAGCGATCCCCGCCCGCGTCGTGGAAGAGGACGGTCGGCCCGTCGGAGATCTCCCTCTTGACGGTGGCGACCATGGTGTCCACGCCGGGACGCTCGAAGTCCCTGGAGTCGACGTTCCAGCCCAGCGGCCGCATCCCCCGGGACGCGGCGAGCTGCCGGCTGTACGGGGTGAAAGCACCGCCCGGCGCCCGGTAGTACTGCGGCCGGACGCCTCCGGACGCCTCGGTGATCATGCGTTCGGCATCCAGGATCTGCTGGGACTGGTAGGCCTCGGACTTGGTGTCCATGGTGGTGTCGTGCGAGACCGTGTGGTTGCACAGCCGGTGCCCGGCCGCCACGACCTCCTTGACCAGATCCGGGTACGCCTGGGCCTGCGTACCCACCATGCAGAACGTAGCCTTCACACCGCTGTCCTTCAGCAGTTGCAGCACCTGCGGCGTCCAGACCGGGTCCGGCCCGTCGTCGATGGTGATGTTGACGCCCCGGGGTCCGCGGTCCGAGGCGTGCGCGATGTCCGCCGCCACCTTGGCCACTGTCCGGTCCTGGGGCCGGGCGTCCGGCGCTGAGACACGCGCTTGCGGCTGCCGCACTCCGACGGGGTTGGCCTGCGCGGTCCACACCGAGGTGGCAGCGGCCAGCGCTGTCACTCCGAGCGCCGCCGCGAGAAGCCGGCCGTGCCATCCCCTTCCCTTATGTCTTGCCATGTCCGCCCGCCCCTTTGCTGTCTCCGCCGATGCCGTGCACCCATGAAGACATACGAACGCCCGTACAAGATCCCCCTGTTACCGATCACAGACGAATCCGCAGGGGGCCGGCGACAAACGCGGGAGTTCCGCGACAGACGAGGAGCGCAACGGCCTCCCGCCCTCCGCCTGGACCCCCGCTGTCGGACCCGGCGGCGAGCTCCGCGTCGGCGTCTGAGTCGCCGAGCTCGACGGAGACGGCGCGCCGCACGCAGCGGAGCACCAGGCGTGGGCGTCGCCGCAGGGCAGGTGAGCCAAGGGCCGGGCTTGGCAACAGCACGACGAGCGACGCCTCTGGCGCCGATTCGGCTGCTACCGCGCGGACCGCTGCACGATGACGCAGCGCGCCAGGCTGCGCTGCCGCGGTCGCTACGCGCGTACCGGGAGGAAGGGCATCGGGTCCTGGCCTGTCCGCGGGGTGTAGCCAGTGCCACCCTCCGGCCGGGCCGTATGTCCAGTGTGCCGGGCCCTTGCCGTCCGTAGCGTCATGGACATGGCGCAGAGAGCGCCTCAGCGGAGAGGGCAGCGGACATGTTCCAGCGGAAGAGCGGGACCGGACCCACCGAGAGCGGCGAAGCGCTGCGGCAGGTCGAGGTCGGCAACACCTACGGCCGGCACAGCGGCCTCGCTCTCTTTTTCGCTGTCACATTCACGACGACCTGGTTCTTCTGGCTGATCGCTATCGCACTCGGCGGATCGCCGACGAGCTCCCCCACCGCCGTTCCCTATCTGCTCGGTGGCTTCGGCCCGGTGTTCGGCGCGATCGTGGTCCGCGTTCGCCGCGCCCGCCGCCGGGAACCCGTACCCGCTCGTACGGTGCGATTCCGGCAGGGCATACGGCTGTTCTGGGCACCGCCCCTGCTGGTGCTGGCATCGGCGACCGTGGTGGCGGGCGCACTGCTCGCGGACTTCCTGGGTGGTATCGGGGTGAGTTTGACCGAGGGCAAGGAACTGATCTCGACCGTCGGCGGAATCGTCCCCTTCTTCGTCAGCATGCTGATCGCCGGTCCGTTGGCCGAGGAGCCCGGCTGGCGAGGCACGGCATACCCGCGCCTGCGCGCGTCCATGAGCCGTCTTCAGGCCGGCCTCCTGCTGGGTGCCGTCTGGGCGGTATGGCATCTGCCGCTGTTCTTCATCGAAGGAACTGTCCAGGCCGAATTCGGTCTGATCAGTTGGAGGGGCCTGATGTTCTCACTCAGCGTCATCCCGGTGGCGTTGCTGACCGGTTACGCCTACGAGCGTGCCGGAGTCGCGGCAGCCATCGCGGTTCATCTCGGCTTCAACGCGACCATGGCCGTGTTGACCGTCGACTCGCCCGTAACCCAGGCATTCGTCCTGGCGGTACAGGTCGTCCTCGCGATCACGCTGCTCGCCACGCAGCGCGGTCGCCGGACGGACCCGCCCGTTCAGGCGGCCCCTCACCCGCACCAGGTCGTCACTGACGCGTCGCGTCAGGTCAGTCCGACCCGGGGCTGATCAGTTCGGGCGGCGCACCTGAGCCGCCCGGTGGCAACGCCGCGGGTGGTGCGTTCGCTCCAGCACCGGGTCCGGGCGACCGCGCGGCTGTGAGGCCCGCCGCCAGGAGCATCATCCAGGCCAGAACCGACGCCGAGGGCGAGATCAGCCCGGCCCAGATATTCGACGCGGCGAACCTTTCCCATTAAGCCGGGCTCCATGCCGGAAAAAATGTCGCAGGCTTGGCACACGGTGCGTGAGAAAGGCTCCCGTCGAGTGCTGATCCTGGCCCGAGCGTCGGGCTCCAGTCATCCCTGCCCGGCGTCGAGCCTTCGAGCCGCCGAGTCGTCGAGCCTTCGAGCGCCACCTCACGGAATATCAATTGCCCGTCAGTCCACAGCACGCTGTACAGACGGGCCAAGTTCGAACCCGGGTGGATGCGAAGCGCGGTCGGAGAAATCGCCGCCTTTCGGCTTCGACGGCAACTGTTCTCCACACCGGTGAAGGGTCGGACCTCAACCAGCAGCTTCGAGCAATGGACTTCTGAGCAGGCAAAATGGCGGCGCCCGGCGCTATGCGTCCTCGGCGAACCGGCGGTGTTCGGCTTGATCGCCGTCCAGAGCGGGAGCTTCTGCCGCCCATCAAACGTGCGTTGGAAGGCCGTGGAACGGTGCGGGTGACACATCAGCTGTCACCTACGATCTCGTTCGGTCAAGAAGCCTCACCGAAGGCTTCCTCTCCTCCCCTCTGACAAACACCGTCAGGACCGAACTCACCACGCTCAATCGGAGTCAATGCGGCGATGGAAGACTCGGAAAGCATCGACCGACCTCGCGACTACACGTCACCCTGTGTTCATGGGCGGTTGGAGTTCTCGACCGGCAATGAAAAGCCGGAATTCGCAGCGTTCCGATCGACCGCGCACGGCGGTACGAGAGCGTGAAAACCAAAATAGATCCGCTGTCCGTGGCGGCGATGGTGGTCACCGTTGTCTGCATCTCGGCCACCGCCCCACTGACCGCCGCCGGCTCCGCCTCGCCGCTCGCCATGGCGTTCTGGCGCAACTGCCTGGGCTTCGCCGTACTCGGGCCTTTCCTCCTGTTGCTGCGCCGTCGCGAGGTGGGGCGTGTCGCGCGCGGCGAGCGCGCGCTCCTGCGCAGGGAACAGTGGCGGCCCTTGGTCTTCGGCTTCCTCGCGGCCACGGCGCTGGCTCTCCACTTCGCGGCGTTCATGACGAGCACCCGGCTGACCTCGGTCGCCATGTCCACCGCCCTCGTCGCCACCCAGCCCGTCTGGCAGGCCCTCATCGCTGCGGGTCAGGGCGCCAAGACGTCTCGCAGAACATGGGCGGGTCTCACGCTCTCCGTCGTCGGAGCGGCCGCGGCCGCCGGTCTCGACATCGAGTCCGGCGGTACGGCGCTGCTGGGCGACCTGCTCGCCCTTGCCGGGGCCCTCGCTCAGGCCGGGTACACCGCGTTGAGCGAACGGTCGCGCGCGGATGTGAGCACACCGCTGTATTCGACGTTCACTTCGCTGGTCTGCGGTATGGAACTCCTCGTGGTCTGCTGGCTGGCCGACATCCCACTGACGGGTTTCGACAGAGCCACGCAATGGTCGCTGCTCGGGCTGCTCGTCCTCCCGCAGCTTCTGGGGCTCGGCGCACTGAACTTCGCCCTCGGCAGGACATCGGCGACGACCATGAGCATCCTGCTCCTGCTGGAGACCCCCGTGGCCGCGCTCACCGCGTGGTGGCTCATGGGACAGAACATCAAGCCCGCGACCATACCGGGACTCCTGCTGATCATCGTCGGCGTCACCATCGTGTTGATGAGCGGCAACGAGGAAAGGGCCCCAGGACAGCCAGGCACATACCGCCCAGAAATACCGCCGTACCCGGCCTATGCCCCGTACACCCCCCAACCACTTCCCACACCGGGGCACCTGACGGTCCGGCACGATGCCGAACGCCGGCACGATGCCGGACGCGACCCCAGAGTGGACTGGGCCAGCTACCACGAAAGTCCGACGGTCAGGTTCACGTATCACGGTGCGGGAGCCTTCGACACCGTGCACTTGCGCAGGCCGCGCTCTGCCAAGGACGAGTCCGAGCTGTGACTGCCCCACTGATGCATGGGCGGACCACGGCCGGCGTTGACCGGTCCGGCGACCACGGAACGACAGATCCCGCCTGCCGGTTCAACGCCCGCGCCGTCCGCGACTCAGCCGGTCGGGAGCACCGTCCCGTCCCCGCCGTGCCGGCGCGGCCCGGTATCGGGCACCAGCCCCTGCCGGGCGAGGCTGCCGTCCAGCCAGGCCGCGGCCAGCTCCACCCGGGAACGGCACCCGGTCCGCCGGAACAGCCGAGTGAGCCGCTGCTCCACCGTCTTCTCGCTGCACGCCAGCCGGGCAGCGATCTGCCGGTTGGTGGACCCCTCGCTCACCATGGCGATCAGCCGCGCGTCCCGCTCGCTCCGCCCTTCCCGGGCCGCCCGGCGCCTGGGGAGCGAAACGTTCCGCCGGCGCGCCGCCGCGCCGAGCCGACTACGGATGGGCCGCCCCATGCCCAGCGCGTGCCCGCTCCGCGTTGCCTCGGCCAGCCACCGCTGGGGGTCGTCGCCGACTTCCGCCAAGCACCCACAGCAGTCCACCCGCAAGGGCACGTCGACTCGCTGCCGCGCCAACCGGTACGCGGCCAGCGCGCTGTCCGCGTCGCCGTGCACCATGCCGCGTCCGAGGAGCACCACCTCGCGCGTCATGGGCGAGGCCGACTCTTCGTGCAGGGTCTCCATTTCCTCCAGGGTCCGTCGCATCGCCCCTGGGTTGTTCCCCTCAAGTGCGATCGACAGAATCCGCAGCAACACTCTGTCGACGCCCGCGAGCAGTCCGCTCTCACGCGCCCGCCGGACATCGCGCCATGCCTCTTCCAAAGCCTCGTCCCCCTGCCCCGACCAGTACCGGACACCCAGTCGCGCCCGGGCCACCAGCGGATGGCTGACGGAGTCCGGGATCAGGTCCAGCCACTCGCGGGCGCGTCCGAACTCTCCGCGTACGAGCTGGATCTCGGCTGCCAGCGCCCGGGCCAGCTGTCCGACGCCGGCCGCGCCGTCGGCTCGGCCCCGCGTCTCGATCCGACGGGCGCCTGACAGCGCACTGTCCCAGTGCCCCGCCAGGTACTCGCGCACCATGGCGTGGTACTGGACGGCGGTGCTCTGCCCCGCCCCGGCGTAACGCTCACCGAGCACGGCCTCAAGAGCACCCGCCAGGTCCCCGTACGCGGCGGCGTTCCGCAGCCGGTCCAGGGCCGCCTCGCCCAGGGCATCCCGCGGCAGCCCCCGCCGGGCACGCTCGAACTCGGCGCCGCCGCCCACGGCGGCTGCCAGCAGCCGCACTTCCGCAGGCGACGGGACCGCCCCGGAGCCGGACTCCTGGTCAGCGTCCGGGACGTGGTCGGCCGTCGGCCCCGGCCGGAGTGTCATCGGCGTGATCGGGCCGATCCCGTACAGTCCGCCGAGCCCCGCCAGCGCGGCAGCGGCGGGCATCCGCCCGAGCGCCGCGCCGTATCGGGGGTCGGCGTCGTCGGTGTGCGGGGACCGATGATCGTCGGTGTACGGGGACCGATGCTCGTGCAGCGCCGACAGAGTCCATGCCCGGGTGACCCATTCCAGGGCGCCCCGGTCCCCGCCGTGCGGCCCGTCGAGGCAGGCGAGCAGCGGCTCGCCGAGCGCGAGTACGCCGATATGGTCGGCGTACCGCAGGCCCCGGGCCGCGGCCTCGCGCAGCACGCCGGTCGTTCTGGTGTCGTGCGGCGGCAGGTGCCGCAACGCCGAGTGGTAGCTGCGGGCCCCCCAGGAACGGTCGAGCTTCGCGCTGTTACGGGCCGCGGCCAGCAGCAGCGGCACCGCGAGCGCGGCGCCGAGCGTTGGCCCCGCCGCCGCCACGTGGTCGGCCAGCCGCGGGTGGGCGGCGCCCGTCGCGGCGGCGCCCAGCCGATCGGTCACCGATCTGGTGATCGTGGCGTGCAGCGACCGTACGTCTCGGCAGGCGGGCAGTGTCAGCAGCGCCGCCGCGAGTGCCGGAACAGCGAACGCTATCCCGCCATCCCGGTCGACGGTCACCACCCGGTCCCTGACCAGGTCGTCCAGCGCACGGCCGACGGCTTCGGGCAGCCCGCCCAGCGGCCGCACCCGGTGCAGGTCGTCAAGCCGCAGTTCGGCCCCCTCGGCCAGCCGGGCGAGCGCGGCCGCCATCCCGACCGTGCCGGCATCCGGTGACGCGTCCGGCCAGCCGAGCCGGCCCAGGTCCGTGGCGTCCGCGGTGAGGCGCAGCCCACCCTCCGGCACGGTCAGGCATATCCGGCCGTCGAGTTCGAGCAGGCCGCCGCGCTCCTCCAGCGAGGCGAGCACCGACAGCACGGCCGCCGGGCTCCCCGCCAGCGGGCCCAGCGAACGCAGCACCGCCGTCACCAGGTCGGGCTCGACGGGGCGGCCCAGCCGCTGCACGATGAGCTCGCCGGCCTCGGCCGACGACAGCGGCGGCAGTTCGAGCACCCGGTCGGCCGCCGCGGGCAGCCGCGCACCGCTGACCTGCCCCGGGCCCGTCGGCCGGCCGGCCATCACCACCGGCACACCCGCCGGGCGGAACGCGCGCAGCAGCAGCCCCAGAGCGGAGGCCGTGGGATCCGGCATCCGATGGGTGTCGTCGACGATCAGGGCGAACGGGACGTACTGAGCCGTGTCCGCCAGCACCTCGCCCAAGGTGGAGAGGAGGGCCACCTCGCTGCCCCGGCCGACGGTCTGCGATTGCGCCCGGCGCACCACCGTGACGCGTGCCAGGTGACGGCTGTCGTGGATCGTGGCGAGTACGCCGCAGACGGCGTCCGCGAGGGCGGCCGTACCGGCCGGGCCCTGCGCGCCTTCCCAGCCGAGCCGCAGGACCTTGGCGCCCTCCTTGGCCGCCGCCCGCCGCGCCTCGCCAAGCACTGCCGTCTTACCGGTTCCGGCCCCGCCGGTGACCAGCAAGGTCCGCGCCGCGGCGCCGGCGGAACGTAGCACTCCCGCCACGTCCTCGACTTCGCCGTGCCTGCCGACCAGAGGGGAACGGTACTGCTGCACGACGACTCCTCGTTTGCCCCTATTCTTCACGTCGAACGGCTCGGTGAGACTGCGGGTTCGCATGAACTTCCCGGACGAGCTGCCATCTTTTCCGGGAAGTTGGTCATGATGGCAAGGCCCTGGACCGGGGCCGGTCGGCCTGCTCGGCCCGAAGCGGGCGCCCGCCCGCCAGGTACGTGTGATCAAGGATACGGTGGAGTCAGTGGCTGCTCGGAGAGACACCGAGTTGGTCTTCGGCGGCACGTCCGCACGGTTCCACGGAACGGGCGAGGACCTGCTCGGCCGGGAGAGCGAGTCGGAGGAAGTCGACGTCGGCCTCCGCGATCCGACCGGGCCGGGCCTGGTGCTTGTCCGCGGGGAACGGGGCGTCGGGCGCAGCGCGTTCGTGCGCGCCGCCGCCGAGCGGCTGCGTGCCGAAGGGGTCGCGGTCCTGCCGGTGGCCTGCGTTCCCGATGACGGTGAGCGTCCTCTGCTCCTGGCTCTGCGACTGGTCATGGCCCTGGAGGAACACCGGCCCGCCGCGGCGAGGTCCCGGCCGACACATGGGCCGGCGGTGGCGGCGCTGACCGCGGTGAAGGAGGGCGACAGCACAGCGATGGCGGAAGCGCTCGCCGCCGCTCTGGTGCAGCCGGCGCCCACGGCCGTGGTCGTCGACGACGCTCAGTATGCCGACGCCGAATCCCTCGCCCTGCTCGGCAGAGTCGACTTCGAGCGGGTTCTGCCCGGCACCCGGCTGATGGTCACGGCGGTGCGGCACACCGGGTCGGACCGTACGTCCCGACGCCCCCGGTCCTCCCGGGCCGGCCGGGCCGTGGAACGGCTGGCCGGCAACCGGGCGGCGCGCACGATCGTTCTGCCGCGCCTCGGACCGGAGGATGTCACCGCCTTGGTGGCGCGGCGGTTGCGGGCGGTGCCCGATGTCAGCCTGGTACGGCGGGTCCACCGACTGAGCCGTGGGATTCCCGGGGCAGTCGAC
Organism: Streptomyces sp. NPDC058198; assembly: GCF_042882605.1. NCBI lineage: Bacteria > Bacillati > Actinomycetota > Actinomycetes > Kitasatosporales > Streptomycetaceae > Streptomyces > Streptomyces sp. NPDC058198. Next base: position 512,667 of record NZ_JBHVVP010000002.1, on the reverse strand, counting down.
GCCCTGCTCGTCGAATGGACGGGACGGGACGCGATACGCATGGCCGACGGCCACGCCTTCCTGGGCGTCGGAACACCGGCGCCGGTGCTGCCGGACGGCGACAGGTACGTCGTGGCCCTGCGGTCGCTGGGCGAGCCCTGCTGGACGGTGGCCTCGGCGCTGAGCGTCCTGTGGCCGCTCGGCCGGCCGGCCGCGGCGCTGCTCACGGCGTCAACCGGGCTGTCCGACGCGGCTGTCGGCCACAGCATCCGCAGTCTGGTGGACGAGGGCATCGTGGACGAACTGCCCGGGCGGGACGAAGCCGCGTTCCGGGGGTGGACGTTCCGCGTACCGCTGATGGCACACGCCGTCCGGGAGCGGCTGGGGCCGCTGGAGCGCGGCCGTCTGTCCGCCGCCGCGGTGGGAGCGCTGTGGGCGGGCGGGGGAGCGGCAGCCGCCGGGGCCCCGCACGACACACCGGCAGCAGCGATCCTCGACGAGGCGGACGCGGAGACCTATCTTCCGGACCGGATCGCCGAAGCGGGAATCCTGGTCGACCCCGAACGCGCGGTGGCGGAACTGACAGCAGCCGCGAGGGCGTTGTACCCCGACCTCGACCGCCGGGGGATGCTGCGGTGGTACCTGGGGGCCGTGCGCCTCATCGAGGAGCCGTCCGCCCGCGACCTGTCGGTACTGCGGTGCGGTCAGGCCGCCCACGGTTGCGGTGACTACCCCACAGCCCGGGCAGCAGCCGAGGGGATCGTGTCCGCCCCGGCCGAGGGCCTCGACCCGCTGAACCTCTACGAAGCAGCGACCCTGCTGGTGGCGTCGGCAAGCGCCGAGAAGGACTGGCCGGCGCTGTCCCGGATGGGCGCCGCGTCCTGGTGGGACGGACTGCCGCTGCCCGCGGTGGCCACCGTGTCCGGCCGTGTCCAGGCACTGTGGCAGTTGGAGAAATGGCAGGAAGCACTGACCCTGCTCTCGCAGACCGAGCCGATATGGCAGACCACCCCTGACAGCCACGCGTTGCTGGAACTGTTCGGCGTAGTCGCGGAGTTCGTGCTGGGCCGACCGGATCGGTTCATGCGCGTACTGACCATGCCGGAGGCGCCGGAGCTGGCGCGCAGCAAGGCGTTCGCGATGGTCATCGCCCAACTCGACGTGCTGCTCGGCGCCGGTGACCTGCAGCGGGCGACGGCCCTGCTGGCCGCACGAGGGCTGGCAGCGGAACTGCTCCCTGCCTGTAGCCAGTTCCTCTTGCGGCACCTTGAGGGCCGGTGGGACGAGGCGCTCCCGCTGGCACGTCGGCTCCTGGTCAACGGCGGGGCGCTGAACGTGGTCCCCGGGCACCATCTGATCCCCGCCCGAACGGCGGCCGTTCTCCTCGCGAGGGGTCGCATCACCAGCGCCGGCCGCCTGATCAGCAGCGTGCGCGGAGAGGTGAACGGGGAGGGGAACGGCGAGGTGAACGGGCCTCTCGAACACGTCCTGGATCACACCGACGCCGAGGTGCTGCGGACCGTCGGCGACCTCGGCCGAGCCGAGGAGATTTTGCGGCGCGGGCTGAGCGCGGCGGATGACCGCGGATCCGTCTACGGCACCGACGAGCTGTGGGCCTCCCTCGCCGAGGTGCACGCGGAAGCGGGACACACCCGTGAGGCGGTGGCCTGCCTGGAGCGCCTTGAGCGGCTGGCCGAGCGGATGGACAGCGGACGGACACGGCTGCTGTACCTGCTGACGTCCGTCCGAGTCCTGCGGCCGGACCTCCCGGACTCCCGCAGGCATCTGCTCGAAGCGGTCGAACTGGCCCGCGAACGCGGCCAGATGTTCGAAACGGCGGTGACGCTCACAGCCGCCGCGCGCGCGAACGCGGGCCCGGCGGCGCTGCTGCACGAGGCGTACGAACTGTTCGGCGAGACCGGTGCCGCGCTGTGGCGCTTCCACACCAGGGCCGCGATGCGCGAGAGCGGGCTGGTCGTGCCCGGTCGCAAGCAGGCCACGGCGGAGAACGAGCACCTGCTGGCCACCCTGCTCGCCGAGGGCCTCACCAACCGCCAGATCGCCAACGTACTGCGGCTCAGTGAGGACGCGGTCGCGAACCGCCTGTCCCGGTTGTTCGCACGCACCGGTATGCGATCCCGCACCGAGGTCGTGACAGCCGTGCTCGCCGGCGGTCCGCTGACCTCGGATGACCGACGGATGGCCGCTGACGGCTACTGACGGCTGCTGACGGCCCTGCGGCCCAACGGAGCCGACGAACCCAAGAACCCGGCTGGGGCCCGGCCCCCTGGTGACAGGTTTCCCTGTCCTTAACGGACGAGGGCCCATGGGAGCGGATCAGCGCGACCACACATGACAGCATCAGCCTCCTGAAGCGCACGGACCACTTGAGCCCCGGACGGAGAGGGCAAATGCCTCAACAGGTACTCACGGATACGGTGCGCGTGGCGATTCACTCACCTGACGCCATCGTCCGCGCGGGGCTGGTCAGCTACCTTCAGAACGACCGCCGCACCCGCGAGGTCCCGCCGGGCAAGGCCCAGGAGGCCGACGTCATCGTGGTCGCCGTGGACATCGCCGGCGCCTCCTCCCTGGACCTGCTGGGCACCCTGTGCGACAAGCCCGACGCACGCTTCGCCCTGGTGGTGGGAAAGGAATGGCAGGCCGACGTCTCGGCCGCGGTCGACCGCGGGGTCCGCGCCGTGCTGTGGCGCGACTCCTTCAGCCCGGCGACCTTCATCCAAACCCTGCTGACCATCGCGGACGGCGGCGGGAGCCTCCCGCCCACTCTCCAGGGCACCCTGATGGAGCAAGTCCGGTGGACCCAACGGGAGGTCCTCGCTCCACGGGGCCTGACGGCATCCGGAGTCAGCCCTCGCGAGGTGGACGTGCTGCGCCTGGTCGCCGAGGGCAAGGAGCTCTACGAGATCGCGACGAAGCTCTCCTACTCCGAACGCACCGTCAAGTACATCCTCTACGGACTGATGAAGCGCTTGCAGCTGCGCAACCGCGCCCACGCCGTCTCCTACGCCATACGCGCCGGCCTCATCTGACCCCCGCCAACCGACCACGACCCGGACTCCGTGCACCGGGCTGCTTTTCACCGGTTGGCCCGGCGGCCCGGCAGCGATTGTCAGGGATTCCAGAACACCGTGACTCGTACCTGGCCGAAGCGTCGTGCGGCCAGATCATCCCGCCGGATCACCCAGTGGACGGTGGCGCCCTCCCTGCCACTGATGCCGGGATGCCATTCGGCGAGCAACACCCAATCCTCGGCGGCGTGCGCCGTCCCGGCGCCGGCCCGTTCGCCCGCCTGCTCCACGGCGAGCGACGCAGCCTCCGCGACCGGGTCCAGCTCGTTGCGCTCGTCCGAGGCGTATCCGCCGACCCGCAGCGGCCCGCGTGCGGCGATGTCCTTCTCCTTGTCCAGCCACACGTCGCGCAGTTGCTCGGAGTAGGGGTGCCCGGGGAGCGGGGCGTGCCAGGGCTCGTCGAGGATCTCTGTCCAACAGTGGTAGGGCAGGGAAACATTGGCCGTCATGCGCAGCGGGCCTTGCGGAAAAGCGCGGCAGATCTCCCAATACTCGGGAATTTCGGCGAAGAAATGGGAATCTTTTGCCCGCTCTTCGACGATCGTACCGGCAGGTACATAGAGCACCTCTCCCATAGAGACATTGTGCTCGTTGTCGGGAAAGGCGAACAACAACAGCTGGCCGTCGGGGGGCAACAGGAGATCCGTCGCGCCCTCGGGAAGGGCCGCACAGTCGATAGAGGCAACGAATGGGAACCGAGGAGCCGGGGCATCGACGGGAAGCATCAGGGGGCCGCCGAACTGGGCCACGACCGGCCCGTTTTCGACCGCAGACAGTGTCGCGCATGGACGAGCGATGCCGATCCACCGTTCCACATCGTCGGATGGAATGTCCCGCGCGAGCGCCTCTTCACGGAACGGGCCGAGTTTTTCCAACATCTCTGAATTCATGCGAGAAACGTACAGCCCTTACGAGGCCGGCCCGCTGCCGCCCGAGGCCCTGCGGTCCTCGATGTCCTCGACGTGGGTCAGCAGATAGCGGGGCCCGTCCACCGTGTCCGCGACAACGGAGTTACGCATGGACACCCAGACGAACGAGCCGTCGCGCCGCCCGAGGCGCAACTCGGCGCGGCCACCCTCGGCCGAGGTGCGGAGCAGGATCCCGATGTCCTCGGCGTGCACGAGATCGGAGAATGAGTACCGGCGCATCGCGGACGCGGGCCGGCCGAGCAGTCGACACAACGCGTCATTGGCCCGCACGATCCGGCCGTGCTGATCGCCCCCCATCTCGGCGATGGCCATGCCGCTGGGCGCGTACTCGAACGCCTGCCGGAACGACTCCTCACTCGCGCGCAGCGCCTGCTGCTCCCGCTCCACGCGCACCAAGGCCCGCTGCATGTTCCCACGCAGTCGGGCGTTGCTGATGGCGACTGCGGCGTGGGCCGCGTAGACCTGAAGTGCCTCCCGGCCCCATGGGCCAGGGAGCCGCCCGTTGCGCGGCCGGTCGACCGATATGACGCCGAGGAGTTCCCCCTCACCCTCTCTCGGCAGGTACATCGGTGCGAACAGCCGGTCGGCGGGGTGCCATTCGTCCTCGAACTTGGGTGTGGGTCCTTCGGTGAACCACTGCGGTACGTCGTCGTTGTCAAGGACCCAGCCCTCGATGTGCGGGATGAAGCGGAGGGAGCCCCACGACTCACCAATGGTGAGGCGTCGGTCCCAGGAGGCACGGGAGCCCACTCTGCCGGTGATCAGGGCATCTGCGGCAGGGTTGCCGGAGAAGGCGGCGACCACAAGGTCACCGTCCGGGCGCACCAGATTGACGGCGGCGAGTTCGTATCCGAGTCCCGCGACGACGCCATCGGCAACGGACTGAAGGGTGTCGGCGAGGCTCCGCGCGGGCGACACCTGGGTGATGAGCTGGTCGAGCAGGCTCCGGAGGGTGGCGAGCCGGACATACGGCTCCGACTCGGTGGCGGTCGGCTCGGCGTAGTACCCGGCGCTCGCCTGTGCCGCGGACCAGTTGTCCCAGCCGCCCTGCGAGGTCGCGGCCACGGGCCGGAAAGCCGTGTTGCGCAGGAAGGGTGCCTTGCCCAGGCTGTCACGGCAGAGCCGGTGCGGCTCGGGCAGGGCCTTCAGACCGAGTTCCACCCGCAGCCGCTGGTAGATCGTGTCCAGATCGAGGAATTCGCCGCCCTCCAGGACACCGTCCTTGATCAGTCTGATCAGTTCGCCCGTGAACGCGGTGAACCGCTCGCCGGGCGGGGACACCGCGACCGCGTTCTCAGCGGCGGCGGCGAGCAGATAGGTGCCCTCGACCTCCAGTTCGGCGCCGGCGGACTGGGTGCCGAAGGTGCGCGCGCTGTAACAGCAGTCGGCGATGAGGATCCGCCGGGTGGCGGGGCTGTGCTCGATCGACCGGCGGATCCATTCGTAGGGGACGGCCGTGTCGTGCACGGACATCCGGTCGCTGTCCCCGACGGCCAGGTGCAGTTGGCCCGTCCTCGGTTCGATCAGCCCGTGCCCCGCGTAGTACACCAGCAGGGTGTCCTTGGCGGCTTCCGCCGCCTCCGCCACGAACTTGGACAGCTGACGCGGCGTCTGTGGATCGAGCACCAGATGGCAGTTCTCCTGGGGCAGCCCCCAGATGTTCTGCTGCGCGAAGAGATCCGCGAGGGTCTTCACCCCGCTCTCGACGGCGGGCAGATCGTGGAGCGTGTTGAAGGCACCGACTCCTATGAGCACCGCGCGCGAGGTCGCGGGGTCAGGTGGGTTCGCCACGCCCGTCCCCTTGCCCGTCGGTCCGGTCGTCCTGACTACCGGTCCGGTCGTCTCGACCGTCGGTCCCGCCGCCGGTCCCGCCGCCGGTCAGGGACTCCAGCAGACGCCGCATTTCCTCGGGCGAGGAGTCGGCGATGGTGACCCTGACGCCGTCGGGGCGTTCCACCGTGATGACCGGCTGCCCTGGCCGTGTCGTGCGCCAAGCAGCCATGGACAAGGCGAGCGAGGCGGCGCTGAAGCCGCTGCTCACCACCAGCGAGATCAGGTCGATCGTGTCGCCCTGGGCTCCCGCCCGGGGCGACCGTGCCGTGTCGAGTACGGGGCGCGCGTGGCGACGGGCCGCAGGCTCCGCGAGCAGCCAGGCGTGCAGCGACCGCAGCTCGCCCTCCGCCGTGTCCTCGTCCCCCAAGCCGACGCTTAACCTCACCCCGGTAACCCCTTCGTTTCCGACCCGCCCACGACGGCGGGTGGGACAGCTTAGGGCCCATGGCGCGGAGCATGACATTCCGGTGATCAAGGGCACGGAAATCACGGGGAACGCGTCGACTGCCGGTCCGGCACCGGTCGGAGTCATGCCTGGCGATCAAGCCCGTGGGCCGGGCCTAGACCTTGTCGAGCCAGATCACGATCCCGGTCAGGTCGTTGAGCACGGCCGCGACGCCGGCCCTGATGGCGGCCGCGCAGCGCTCGGGGGTGAACGAGTCGGGGTCGTACGTCGAGGACGCGCCGAGCCCTTCGCCACGGAACGACGCGCCGGACCAGTCGACCGCCGTGACGTTGTCGGTGGGCTCGGCCAGCTCCGCCCCCACGACGAGGAACGGCTGTGACAGGTGGTTGGGGGTGACCATCGCGAGGGGGTCGATGAGGTCGTTGCCCGCGCTGACGATGAGGTCGGGGCGCATGTCCATGGCCTTGCTGATGCTGGGTATGAAGTCGTGAGGCGTGTCGGCGACCACCGTTCTGAGGTCGACGTGCTCCTCCTCGGCCCAGTCCTTGACCGCCGTCACGAGGGCCTTGGTAGGACGGTCGTCACCCGTGGTGAGCAGCACCACGCGGTAGTCCTTGGACGGGTGGACCCCGGTCCAGGAGCCGGGCCGCGGCGTCGCGGTCGCCTCCGGAGCGAGCGAGGCGGAGGGGTCGACGAACCCCCGGCCGAGAGTGCCGACGGCGGTGGGCTCAGGATGCGGCCGTGACCAGTCGTCGCCGGAGCTGCATCCGGTGACCAGCGCGGCGGCCGCGGCCAGCGTGGCGACGGCCCGAAGCGGGGAGCGCAAGGCGATCTTCCTCCGAGTGGTGGTGGATAGTGCGCCTACATCCTCCTATCCCGGCTTCTTACTCCTTCATCCTCAGGTGTCGTCATAGAGCTTGTTTTTCCGCTCTTCGCCGATTGGCCGGGACGTGTTCACCCGTGACATGCACCGTGCACTGGCAACCTGAAGGAGCCAGTCACATGTCACGACACCTCCGCCGCGCCCTGGTCGGGGTCACCGCCGCGGTGATCGCTCTCCTGAGCCTCGGCCCGTCGGCGCAGGCCCACGGATTCACCTCGTCCGTATACGCCGACGTCACCTCGGGCGAAGCGGGTCATATACGGACGAAACTAAAACTTGAGTACGACCTCTTCGTCGTATCCGCCGCCGACTCCGAGGGCGACGATCCTCTCTTCCGGACGGGAAACGCCGCGTTCGAGGACGGTGACACCGGCGCACAGGCCGCGGCGCTCAACGCCCACGCCGATTCGGCCGTCTCGTACGTCACCAAGCGCTTCTCGGTCTCCTCGGACGGCGCGGCCTGCACACCGACTCAGGTGGGCGACTTCACGATGGGCCGGCGGGAGGGCGTGCCGTACGCCGATCTGCTGCTCGACTGGGCCTGTCCCGAGGGGGGCGGCGACCGCGAGGTGCGCAGCGAGCTGTTCCCCGACGCCGAGACCTATGTCACCGGCACCAAGACGATCGTCACCTACGAGATCGACGGCCGCTCGGGCAGCGCCGCGCTCGACGCCGGCCATCCGTCCTTCTCGATGGAGCAGTCGTGGTACGAGCGGTTCTGGGAGTTCTTCCGCCTGGGCGCCGAGCATCTGCTGAGCGGGATCGACCACATCCTGTTCCTGCTGGCGCTCATCGCCGGGTCACGGCGGCTGCGCGAGATCGTGCTCGCGGCCACCAGTTTCACCCTGGCGCACTCGGTGACGTTCATGCTCGCCGCCCTCGGTCTGGTCGACGTGCCGTCGAGCGTCGTGGAGCCCGTCATCGCGCTGTCGATCGCCGTGGTGGCCGGCTGGTACCTCTGGCAGATCCGGCGACGCGGCGGCCACGCCGCCGACCTCGGCCCCGCCCCTGACCTCGACCCCGACCTCGACGGGACGCCGGGACGCGGTCACTTCGGCCTGGACCGTGCGGGCCGGCTCCGCCTCGGCGTCGTGTTCTGCTTCGGCCTCGTGCACGGCCTGGGCTTCGCGGGCGCGCTGGGCATCGACGAGGCGTTCTCGTGGACCCTGCTGTGGTCGCTCCTGGTGTTCAACGTCGGTATCGAGGCTGTGCAGTTGGCGATCATCGCCCTTGTCTTCCCGCTGCTGACCGTGGTGCGCCGCCGTACGCCGAGGGCCGGCCTCTGGGCGACCGGTGTGATCTCCGCGGGTGTGTCCGCCATGGGGCTGGTGTGGTTCACGCAACGGCTGTTCGGACTGTGAGACCGGCGCGGGTCTCCGGGGAAGTCCAGAAGTTCAGCTGGCCCGAAGGTCGCATTCGCCTCCGATTCACCAACAGCCGAGAAGTTGTGGATTCCCAATACATCCACCCACGTGGGTAAAAGGAACGTAAAATAATGACATTCAGACCTTCGGCGCAGGCTTCCGGGCCTGCGCGACGCCGTGTGGCCACAGGGGCCGCGGCGGCAATCCTGGGCTTGGCCGTGGCCTTCGGCGGCGGCATGACGTCCCCCGCCGGCGCCGCCGAGCCCGCCACGCTCACCGGCATCATCCTCGGTGTAGGCGCCAACGAGTCCCAGCGCACGGTGACGTGGTACTCCTCGGCCGACACCGCGCAGAAGCTCCAGGTCGCCCCGACCGCGGAGCTCGCCGACGGCGAGTTCCCGGCCGGCGCCGCCACCTTCGACGCCATCGGCGCGGCGAACATCGCCACAAGCGGCGGCTTCAACCGCCACGCCACGATCACCGGCCTCAAGGAGCACACGCAGTACTCCTACCGCGTCGGCACCGAGGGCAACTGGTCCTCGGCGTACGCCTTCAAGACGCAGGACTTCGAGGGCGACTACGACTTCCTGTTCTACGGCGACCCGCAGATCGGCTCGTCCGGCGATCTGGCGAAGGACCAGGCCGGCTGGCAGGACACCGTGGACGTCTCTCTGGCGGCCAACCCGAACGCCGAACTCCTGGTGTCGGGCGGTGACCAGGTCGAGACCGCCAACAACGAATCACAGTGGAACTCCTTCCTGGCACCCGACCAGCTGCGTCAGTACCCGTGGGCCGCCACCATCGGCAACCACGACGTCGGCGGCAAGGCCTACGAGCAGCACTTCTCCACCCCGAACACGGACCGCTCGGCCCCGCTGTACTCCAACGGGAACCCGGCGTCCAACACCTCCGGCGGTGACTACTGGTACATCTACAAGGATGTGCTGTTCATCGACCTCAACAGCAACAGCTACGCCACCTCCCAGGGTGGCGGCGGCGACGCGGCGCACCTCGCCTACGTCACCGACGTCATCAACAAGCACGGTGCCGAGGCCAAGTGGAAGGTGCTCACCTACCACCACGCGATCTACTCGCCGGCCGACCACGCCAAGGACTCCGACAACAAGGTCCGCCGTGTCGACTTCCCGACCACCTTCTCCAAGCTCGGCGTCGACCTGGTGCTCCAGGGCCACGACCACAGCTACTCCCGCAGCTACCTGATCAAGAACGGCGAGAAGGCGAACCCGGCCGAGCAGCCCGGCGCCTCCGACGTGTACGCCGGTCCCGGCGGTGTCCTCTACGTGACGGGGAACTCCGCCTCGGGCTCGAAGTACTACGACATCACCAAGCCGGACAGCAGCGGCACGAGCGGCGCCGGCAACGGTGCGGACCCGCTGAACCCGGACAGCTACTGGTACAACTCGGTCCAGAACCAGGAGCACGTCCGCACCTACGTCAAGGTCCAGGTGCGCAACGACAAGCTCGTCGTCGAGAACGTCCGCAGCGGTACCTGCGCTGCTCCGAACGCCCAGGTGGAGAAGGGCAGCTGGTGCAACAACACCCCTGAGGGCCAGCCGGTCGGCTCGCTCGTCGACAAGGTCACGGTGCACCCGTACCACGGCGACAGCCAGGACCTCCAGGTCAACGTGCCGAACGCCGCTCCGGGCGAGTTCGGCTGGACGATCGACGGCTACAACGGCCTGGTGGACCTCGGCACCGCCGAGGAGACCAACGGCACCCACTTCGAGGCGCGCGGCAAGATCAACCCCATCCTCGTCTCGGACAGCCGCCGCTCGCTCGCTCCTTGGTCGATCTCGGCCAACGTGAGTGACTTCAAGGACGCCGGCAAGACGTTCTCCGGCTCCTACCTCGGTTGGACGCCGCGCGTGCTCGTGAACGGCGCGGGGTCCAAGGCCGGCGTCTCGGTTGCCTCCGGCTACGACGACCAGGGCAAGGGTCTGTCCGTCTCGCGCAGCCTCGGTTCGGCCGAGCAGGGCCACGCCCGGGGTACGGCCAAGCTGGGCGCTGACCTGGGCCTGAAGATCCCGGACAGCGTCGAGAAGGGCGGCTACCGCGCCACTCTCACGATCACTGCGCTGAGCAGCTGATCCGACTCCATCTGATCCGATCTGACCTGATCCGATCCGATCCGATCTGACCCGTTCCACCTGGCGGGGCAGGCGCCTTCGGGTGACCTGCCCCGCCTCCCGTTCCAGGAGAACCCCACCATGCTCACGCCCGTAACGCGCCGGAAGACCGGCGTCACCGCCTTCGTCCGTACCGTCGCCCTGCCCCTGCTCATGGCCCTCGCAATCGCCGGCCTGTGCGCCGGCCCCGCTCAGGCGGCCGACGGCGACGTCACCTGGACGGTCAGGACGGCCGCGAACGGGTACGGCGACGACCGGTCCAGCTACAGCTATGCCGTCAACCCCGGTGGCCAGGTCAAGGACGCCATGGTCGTCGCCAACCGCAGCACGTCCCCGCTCGAACTCACGGTCTACGCCGCCGACGGCTTCACGACCGACACGGGCCAACTCGATCTGCTCACCAAGGACAAGAAGTCCGTCGGCCTCGGCGCCTGGGCCCACGCCGCCCGCGACAGCGTCGTGATCAAGCCCGGCAAGTCCGCCGAAGTCCCCTTCACGGTCAGCGTTCCGGGCAATGCCACGCCCGGCGACTACGTGGGCGGCATCCTCACCTCCCTGAAGCAGGCCGACGAAGCCGAGGGCATCAATGTCGACCGGCGCCTCGGTATCCGGGTCAAGCTGCGGGTCAGTGGCGAGCTCAAGCCGAAGCTCACGATCGAGGACCTCCAGGTGGACTACGCCAGCTCCTTCAACCCGTTCGCCAAGGGTGACGCCACCGTCACCTACACGATCCACAACACGGGCAACGCCCTCCTGTCGGCCCGGCAGACGGTGTCGGTCTCGGGTCCGTTCGGGTGGCTGCGAGCCGAAGCGGGCGACATCGCCCCGCCGCCGGAGCTGCTTCCAGGTGAGAGCTGGAAGACGAAGGTGCCCGTTCACGGCGTGACGCCCGGAGTCAGCCTGGCCGCGACCGCGACCCTCACGCCCCTGCTCACCGACGCGTCGGGCTCCACCACCTCACTCAAGCCGGTCGAGGCCACGGCGCACGGCTGGGCCGTCCCCTGGACGCTGTTGCTGCTGATCGTCGTCCTGCTCGCGGCCGTCGTCGGTACGTTCATCCTCACCCGCCGCACCCGCGCACGTCGCAAGGTGCGTGAGGACGCCCGCGTACACAACGCCGTCGAGCAGGCGCTCCGCGACACGGAGCGGGACCGGCAGAGCTGACCGGCGCGGACCGGACGGGCGGACCGGACAGCTCGCCGAATCCGCCGTTGGGAGAGCGGCCGACCGCCACGGCCCAGGCGGCTGGCCCCGCCGGGGCCTGCGGACCCGGCCGCCTTTGTTGCCTTGGCAGCGGCAGTGAGGTGATCTCACCTACTTCAGGTGAGTCGGCCGTGTTCGAAATGGGTGAGAACGAGTGGGGCTTTGACGATGTCGCCGATCTTGCGGGGGCTGGCGGCGATGTGGTGGAGGGTGCGCCAGCGGCCGGTGAGTAGTGCGAAGCCGCGTTCACCCAGGCAGCGCAGTCCGCGTAGGAGCGCGTTGTAGGTGCGGTTGTCCACGTCGAGTACTTGGTCACCGGCAGGTTGCTTGAGTGGGGTGTGCACGCCGATGCCCGCGCCTTCGTAGCCGCCGTCGGACAGAGTCGGTAGTTCGAGTTGGGACGCTGCCCAGTACAGGGCGCCGAGCACGTGCTCGCGGGCCACGGTGAGGTCGTGCACCGAGCCGGGTTCGACATCGGCTACCCACAGCGGAAAGCCGTCCGGTTCCATGACTGCCTGGATGTCGCCGCCGTGCTCGTGGGCTTTCCCGGAGCACCACAGGTCAACCTGTTTCCCTTTCACGCTCGTGGTTTTCTCGTCACAGCGATCAGTGCAGAAGATCTTCCCGTCCAGGACCACATACGCCAGCCCGTCGGCCTTGGCCTTCTGCAGAGCTTCGTGCAGATCGGGCGCCTGGTTGGCGAGCACCTCGATGACCTCGTCGAGGTACCGGTACCCAGTCGCGCGGGAGATCCCGTGATCCCGCGCCAACGCGGTGACCTCAACATTCTGGCGGAACCACCGCAAGCCCAGTACCGCTTGGCGGAAGCAGGTCAATGCCCTGCTGTTCTTGCGGGTACTGCGCCGACGACGTTCGATGTGGCGCAGTCGGCTGAGGTACTGGGCGAGTTCGCGTGGCACGTCAAGCATGGCTTGATAGGTGATCACGTGGGGTCCCTAACGGTGAAGATGATCTTTGGCGAGACTTCTTCTACCAGGGACTCCACGCCCACCTTCAGGCCCACCCCACGGCCATCCTTGGCTATGACGGTCTGATTTGGCCCCACCCTGGGCTTGCTGGGCCTCGTGGCGGGAGCGGGTCTGGGCGAGGCGGTAGGAGTGTGTGCCGATCTCGATGATGTTGCCGCCGTAGGTGAGCCGGTCGACGATGGCCCGCGCACAAGCGCGGGTTGGTGAAGGTCTTGGTCCATCCGGAGAAGGATTCGTTGGAGGCAATCGCGACGCTGTCGCGTTCTTCGCGCTCGGTCAGGACCTGGAAGAGGCCAAATCAAGCCGGGGATGCTGGCTTGTCGGTGCTCGGACCTAGTATGCGGAGCATGACGCGGTATGTTGACGAGGATCTGCACGGTGCGGAGTTCCGCGAGTGCGATCTGACCGGGGCACGCCTGATCGGCGTCGTCATGCAGGATGCCGTGATCGACGGGCTCATCACCAACCTCGTGGTGAACGGTGTCGAGGTCACCGAGTACGTCGAGGCAGAGCTCGACCGGCGTCATCCGGTGCGGGTGCTGATCCGCTCCGAGGACCCTGCCGAGCTGCGCGAGGCATCGCGTCAGCTCCATGTCGGCTGGGCCGCCACGATCGAGCGAATCCGCCGTACGCCCGGCATCGAGCGCCGCAGCGTGAACGACGAGTGGTCGGCGGTGCAGACGATGCGCCACCTGGTCTTCGTCCACGACTCGTGGTTCCGCCGCTGCTGCCTGGGCTCGACGGAGCTGTTCACGCCGATGGGCATCGGGACGACCGTTGAGCCCTACCGTGGAGCGCACGGGCTTGACCTCTCGCTCGATCCGGCCCTCGACGAGATCGTGAGCGTGCGTGACGCACAGGTCGCCGAGCTCGAGGCCTGGCTCGACGAGGTCACCGCTGTGCAGCTCGCAGCGCGAGCGCCGGTGCCCGACGACGATGTCTGGCCGCCCTACGCCCGGGGCCGCTTGGTGCGGCAGTGCCTCGGCACGGTGCTCAACGAGACCTTCGAGCACCACGGCTTCTGCGTCCGCGACCTCGACCTGATCGAGGCACAGGACGCTGAGTAGGGCCGGCTACGGACTCAGCATCTTGCGGATACGGGCAGCGCTGACCGTCTGCGCGGTGCCGAGCTGCTGGGCCCAGAGCTGGACGCGGTACTTCTCGAGCATCCGTCGGGCCTGACCTAGGTGCTGGCCGGGCGGGCGGCCGTCGGGAGCACCGCGAGCTGGTGGAGGTGCGCCACCTGGAGGTCGGCGATGCGGTCCATCAGTGCGCGATCGGCGGCGATGGTCGTGTCCAGCTCGCGGCGCCGCTCGACGACGCCCTGAGGTAGACCGGGAAGCGCTCCTGTCAAGCCTCCAGGTGGGGCCAAATCAAGCCGCTAAACCCAGCTATTGCCACAGACACAGGCAGAACCGCTTACATCAAGCCGATCTTGCTGAGATCACCTCAGTCGGTCCGACCGTATCCGGTTCGGGAATAGTGGAAACGGCCCTGCAAACTTCCGATGGAAATGGGCGGCCAACTGCGGTGTTGAATTCCCGCAGTTCTTCTACGATGCCTCGCCCCCTTCTGCCACGTCGAAGCACGGAAGCGAAACCGGCCGACGAATGGCGAGAGGGAGCGGCGGACATCGCCGGGCACCGCCGGCCGGGTACGGGCCGCTCTGTCCATCCGTAAATGCCTTGATGTGATTGGCGCCCGGATGGACACACAGAGTAACCAACCGCGCGACCAGGCCGAAGTCGCTCAGCCACCGTCGCACTGGTCTTCCAGGCCGAAGTGCCGTGCCGCCAGGGGACTTTCGTACGGCTGTGCGTCGATTCCTGCTTCCAGTGGGCGCAGAGGGTAGTTGGGCGTGTCAAGCCGTCAACCTCCCTACTCTCTCCATAGATCGCCCCGCTCAAGTAATTCCCATGACCAAGGGATTCCGTTTCGGAGCCCCTGAGGGGAAGAACGCATGCAGAATTCGCGAGGTACTGTCCGACCATCAATCGGAGCCCGGCTCGACCGACTTCCGGTGACAGCACGCCACAAGCGCTTCATCAATGTCATGGCGCTCGGCAACTTCTTCGAGATCTACGAACTCTTCCTGACGGCCGTCCTGCTGAGCACTCTCAAGAAGACCTTCTCTCTGAGCGGCTTATCTCTGTCGCTGTTCCTCGCGTCGACCGTCGTCGGAGGCTTCCTCGGCGCGGTCGTGGTGGGGCGGGTGGCGGACCGGATCGGGCGACGGGGCGCCTACATGATCACGCTCAGCCTGTACTCGGCGGGTACGATCGCCTGCGCCTGCGCGCCGAACATCTGGACTTTGATCGCCTGCCGTTTCGTCATCGGCATCGGACTCGGCGGCGAACTTCCGGTAACGGATTCCTATCTGGCCGACATTCTGCCGCCGGCCCGACGCGGTTACTACGCGGCAAGGGCCTACACGTGCGCCCATGTCGCCGTACCCGTTGTCGGCGTTCTGGGACTGCTGCTCGTCGACAAAGCCCCGTTCGGTGTCGCGGGATGGCGGTGGATGTTCGCGATCGGATCCCTCGGCGCACTCCTGACCTTCTTCGTCCGCAGAGGTCTGCCCGAGTCACCCCGGTGGCTGGAGACGGTCGGACGGTCGGCGGAAGCGGACAAGGTAACCGCCGTCTTCGAGAAGGCCGCGGAGGCGGAGGGGTGGCGGCCGCCACCCGCGGCCATGAAGGAAGAGGCGCTCCCACCGCCCGTGGAAAAGAGCCTGCCCGTCCGCGCGCTCTTTCGGGCGCCCCTGTCCCGCCGTACAGCGCTGATGGCCTTTCTGTTTGCTCTCGGGCCGATCGGCTACTACGGCTTCAGCAGCCTCGCCACGCTCGCGCTGGAGGCGAAGGGCTTCAATATCGGCAGCTCGCTGACATTTATGACGCTGTCGTTCCTCGGATCGCCGATCGGCTCGTACCTGTCCATGCACATCGTGGAGAGGGCCGAGCGGAAGTGGATCCTGTGTGTGGCGCTGATGGCCATGGCGGCGATCGGACTCGCTTACGGATACGCGCAGTCGGCGGTAATGATCACAGCTCTCGGTTTCTGCTTCACCGTGGTGGCCAACATCAAGATCAATGCCACCCACATCTACCAGTTGGAACAGTTCCCGACGAGCCTGCGCACCACGGCCAACGGCTGGATGTTCTCGCTGAACCGGCTGTCCACCGCAGTAGCGCCCTTCTATATGATCCCGCTCTTCTACGGCGCCGGAGTGGGTGCCGTATTCCTCGTGGGGGCGGCGGCAATACTACTGGCCGCGACCGCTGTCGCTTTCGGTGTGCGGACCAGAGGGCTCTCGCTGGAAAACATCAATATGGTGTCTCGGCCCGAGGGTCCACCGACGGCTATTATCCCTTCGCCCCACACTCGCGCCACGACCAGGAAGCCGTAAGTCTCCGTCGTAGGCACCAGGGCCCCGGGCCGCACACCGGGGCTGTCGGCTGACGCCGTGCCCGATTCGCTGCAGAACCCCATGCCCGCCCACGCAAAACGCTCGGCTGGGAGAACCCAGCCGAGCGTCTGGTTGAGCCGCTGACAACAGCCGGTCGACCCAGCAGGTCGCTACGCCCCCTCGAATTCAACGGGGAGGGTTTTGCGCCGCCGGCGTGGCTCTAGGCTGCCATCAGGTCAGATCGTCGGTGTCTCATCGACGACCTCCTTGTGCGGTTCGACGACGAACTTCCAGCCATCGCTGGGCTCCAGGAACCGCACTCGGGTCGGGTAGATGTCCAAGGCACGGCGGTCGCGGTTCTGGCCGCTCGTGTTCTTCCGCCCCCGGGTCGGCTCCTCGAACAGGTCGACCTTGACGTCCGGCACCGCGACGACTTCCTCGCTCCAGCGCTGAACGATCCCCACGCCGAACGCGTCCCGCGCGGCGGAGTAGAGCGACTCCAGAGATTCCTTGTTCCCGTTGGGCACGAAGAGGGCGAGGTTCAGGAGGACGCCAGCACTCTGGAGAACCTCGATTTCTTCCCCCGCCTTGTCGGCAACCCAGATCCCGCGCTCTTCGGAATCATCCGGGAGAACATGGATTTCCTCGCCGAAGATCGTCCTCGCGGTGAAGGACCCTCCCTCAAAATTCTTGCCCGGCTCCGTAAGGAAAGCCGGGGCGTAGCAGTCGAGAGGAAGGCCATCCATCCCTGCCGAGACGAAGATGCCGTCCTGGAGGCCCAACTCCGAAACATCCCCGGCCGTAAGACGTCGAGCCGTAACCTTCTCGGTATTCACGCCATACCCCTTTTTTCGCGGCGTCCTGTGAATTCATTAAGACTCTACCACGAAAACGACCGGCCAGTTTCCGTCACGCATTTCTTCGCGCTCCAAATCAGTCGTCAAGTGGAATGCGAGCGGACATCTTGGGCGATCACTTCTGGCGGATAAATGAAACGGTCATATCGAATCGCGACCCGGCCGCGGATAGCCGATCGCATCGATTTCCTCAGCCACGTCGGACAGATCGGTCTCAGCGTTCAACAACGACACTATTTCCGGCGTCAGCGGTCGCCACGCATACACATGACGCACGGCTTCCAGGTTCACGAGAACCTCGTAGTAGTCCTCAGCGAACCGCTGGTATGCCTCCGGCGAACGATCCACCAGCAGGTGGAACAGCCCCTCCGCCCCATCAGGATCGTCACGGCCCTCGGGAAAATCGATCGTTCCGCACCTCCACTGGCTGTCCGCCACCTCGCGCCACAGGCAGGCGGTCACAACGGGCATGTTGCCCTCGTCGGTGAACGCGGGCTCCTCGACCCACGGCCGGAAGACCGAGGGAACACCGTCGATCACCCCCGGCCAGGGCTCGCCATCATGGGCGTACGGGCTCATCGGTGACTCGTGGTCGAATCCGCGGACATAGGCACCTACCGCCGAGAAGACGATGGAGTACTCGTCCCCGGAGCCGTTGCGCATCGAGGCCATCTCATTGCCATCGGTCCAGGCAGAGTTGAAGGAGTAGTACCGGTACTCCCAGTCAGGGCTGAGGATCATATCGAGCACCGCCAAGGAACGGCACAGGTTCCGCAGGTCACCGATGGCGGGAAGTCGTCGAGCGACGTCATACACAGTCACGCGCTCATCCAACCGCACGCCTCTGACACCGGGACGGCTCGACCGAATGAGTCAGAAGGTGCCGAAGAAGCGATGCCACCAGGTGGGCCGCTGAACGTGCCGGGGCAGCCGGCTCGGCTCGTCGTAGTCGAGCTCCAGCAGTTCTTCGGGAACCACCGCATACCCGAGGTCGACCAGCGCTCGATCGACCTTGGCGAGATCGGCGGCGTCCAACGCCCCCTCGGCCTGAGCGTCGTCCGTACCGAAGAAGGCTCCTGGGTTATCGGTACAGACGAGAGCCAAGGAGCCGAACTTACTCACGCAGACAACGATCCGGGTTCCACACACCGTTGCTTCCGCGGGTACGACGACACGTCCGTACTCGCTGGAGTCCTGGGCGTCCTGCTCAGCCGTGCAGCGAGCCGCGAAGCTGTCTTCGAGCCGCGCCACCAAGCTTCCGAACAGAACGGCGGTCTCACCGCGGTCGTAATACCCCGGCCATTCCAGCCACTCCGGGTCATCGAGGTCACGCAGCAGCGTCAGCAGATCCACTTCGTTCACCGTCACCCGCCCACCCTGACGTGGGGCTGCCCCCGGAGCTACACGAAGTGCCGCCCAGCACGCCCTTCCGGCCTCTGAACTCCCGACGACACAGTGGCGCGGGCCTGGCCATGCGAGACGACGGCCGCCCGCCGCACCGGGAGCATCTCTTGTCCGTACCTGTGGTGGGCATGGACGGGAAGCGCGCTACGCGACACAGGAGCGGTCAGCACGGCGCCGCACCGCGCACACGCGAACACATCGGCCATCGATCCTCCCCCGCCTCACAGGACACACAGATCGTCCCGAACCGGCGGGCCGACGAGGCCGCCGACCCCACCGGCATGCCTCGCGCGCCCCATCTACCAGGGCGGCCGTGCACCGCAGGGGCTTCGACCGGTCCGGCCGGCACCTCCATCACCGCCTCACGGGCGATGAACAGCCGCTCAAGGGGCCCGTTCCGCCTCGTCGAGCTCGGCCGCGGTGCTGGCCTGCACAGCCGGAAAGGGCGCCCCCGGGGAAGGGGGCGCCCTTTCTCATGGCGCAGCTGGATGAGGCCGCGTCAGAAGGTCGTCACGGGTGGTCAGGAGGCAGAGTCGGCCTTCTGGCGGCGGCCGACGAAGACCACGACGGCGCCTAGGGCCACCGCCGCGCCGGCCGCCGCAGCGAGCTGCGGGAGGGCCGAGGGGGTGCCGGTGCTGGCGAGGGAGCCGGTGCCGACGGGGTTGGAGTCCACCGGGGTGGTGGACGTGACGCCCTGCGGCGTGTTGTCCGGGGTTTGCGGCGTGGTCTTGCCGGGCTTGGCGTCGTCGGCGACGCTGCCGGCGGCGAGGAGCTCGAAGGCGTACTCGCTGGAGCGGTTGACGCCACAGGACTCGTCGTCGTTGATGTAGTCACCGGCGACGAAGGCGAGGCCGTCCCCGGCCGGGGTCTTGGCGTCGACCTTCAGGCGAAGCTTCACGTCGGCGTGGGCGCCGGCCTTCAGCGGACTGATGGAGCCGGCGTTGCCGTCCTCCTCCACGTTCTTCCAGGTCGAGGACGCGGTGGTCGACCACTGCAGCTGGAAGGCGTCGTCGATGACGTGGTAGCCGGTCTTGTCCGTCGCGTGGAAGTAGACGTACGGGGAGACCTCGTCCAGCGTCTTGTCCGTGCCGTTGGTCACGCGGAGGGAGAAGTCGGTCGTCGAGCCCGCGACGATCTTGGACGGCAGGCCGGTGACGACCGTGCTGAGCTTGCTCTCGAAGACGCACTCCGGCTCGTCCTGCTCCGCCTCCTCCTTGGCGTCGGCGAGCGCCTTGTCGGCGGCCTCCTTCGCCTTGAGGGCCTCTTTCGTCGCGTTCTGGACCGTGGAGTACTCCCGAGCGGCGGCGACGCGGGCGTCGTCGGCGACCCGGCCGGCCGTCGCGGCCTTCTCGTCGGCGGTGGCTTTGGCGTCCTCTGCGGACAGGGCAGCGGCCTCGGCGTCGGCAACGGCCTTCTCCGCGGCCGCCTTCTCCTCGGCGGTGGCGGTCTCGGACAGCGCGGCGAGTGCGGCCTTGGCGTCGGCGAGCGCCTTGTCGGCGTTCGCCTTGGCGGTGGCGGCGTCGGCCGCCTCCTTCCTGGCATTCACCGCGGCGACGGTGAGGGGCGCGTCATCGGAGAGGGCGGCTTCGAGGACGACCCGCGCGGCCTTGCCCGCGGCCACGGCGTCGTCGTACGCCTTCTGCGCCTTCTCGGCGGCCTTCTCGAGTTCCTCGATGGAGGGCTTGTCCTGCTCGCCCTGCTGCTGCGCCTGCGAGGCGGCGGACGGCTTGGCGTCGGCGAGCGCGGGGGTGACGGAGAACAGGATGACGGGGGTGGTCACGGCGGCGGCGACGGCCGTGGCAAGAATGCGGCGAATCTTCAACGGAGTCCTTCGCGGGTCCGAAAAGCGGGTTCGGAAAAGTGTTGAGGCAGCGGCTGCGGCAGCACCACGCAGGGCTTCATTGATGATCGTATGACCGGAAACACCGTCGTCGGAAGCACGTGAGGAAGGCGCCGAGTGCGGCACACCGCGCTCACACGGCGGGCAATCGCCTCATAAGGGGATAGTTGCTTCCCCTGCACGGATCACCTTAGTGATCCATGTCATTTTGTGGGACTGTCCGGCAGACCGGCGGACAGGACCCAGCAGCGACACTGACGTGCGGCTGGAGCGGCAATAGGGTGACCCCCATGTCTGCCAGGTTGAGTTCCACAAAATCCGCCGCCGCGCTTCGCACATCGGCGCGTGTCTCCGCTGAGTCGCTGCTGGTCCTCGTGATGGCCGCGGTGGCCCTGTGGCTGCTGGGCCGGATGTGGTCGGTCGTGTGGCCGCTCATAGTGGGCCTATTCCTCACCACGCTGACCTGGCCCCTGACTCGATTCCTGCGTCGGCGCGGGTGGCGCCCCGCCCTGGCCGCGTCGGCTGTGACCGTGTTGTTCCTCCTGGTCGCGACGGGCATCGTGGCACTGATCGCGGTGCCGGTGGCGTCCCAGTCCGGTGAGCTGACCGACGGGGTGGTCGAAGGCATCCAGAAGCTGCGCGAGTGGGCCGCCGGGCCGCCGTTGAACATCGGCGACGACCAGATCATGGGTGCCTCCGACGCCGCGATCACCCGCATTCAAGACAGCGTCGGCAGCATGGTCGGCGCTGTGGTCACGGGAGTGGGCACCGTGTTCAACGGCGTGGTCACTGCTGTCCTGGCGCTCTTCCTGATGTTCTTCTTCCTCAAGGACGGCCCGCGGTTCCTGCCGTGGCTCACCCGTCAGCTCCCCGGCCGGCTCGCCACCGACATCCCGATCCTGGCCGCGCGCGGTTGGGACACCCTGGGCGCGTTCGTGCGGTCCCAGGCATTCGTCGGCTTGCTCGACGCCGTCTTCATCGGCCTCGGCCTGTGGATATTGGGGGTACCGCTGGTGCTCCCGCTGGCGGTGCTGACCTTCGTATCCGCGTTCGTACCGATCGTGGGCGCCCTGTTCGCCGGTTTGGTCGCGGTGCTCATCGCGTTGGTGTCGAACGGCCTGACAGACGCGTTGATCGTGCTGGCGATCATCGTCGTGGTGCAGCAGTTGGAGGGCAACGTGTTCCAGCCCATGATCCAAAGTCGGGGGCTCGGCCTTCATGCGGCGGTGGTCCTGCTGGCGGTGACATTGGGCGGCAGTCTGGCCGGCGTCGTGGGCAGCCTGCTCGCAGTACCGGCAGCCGCGCTGATAGCGGTGGTCTGGAACTATCTGCGCGAGCAGCTCAGCGACCCCCCGCACGAGCCGGAGACCGACGAGGCGCACACCGGTACCGCCGTCCCGTCATAGCCATCTCGCCCCAGCCACGACGCGGCCGAGCGGGATGCCGTAACCGTCGTTCATCCCTGGGCTCAGGCGATGCTTGCCCCGATCGACAGGCCAAGGCTCAGGGGGCGACCGTCGGGCGCCGATAACGCGCGTGGATCCAATTCCGCGAGGCCGGTTAAGTGATCCGGCCTCGCGGGAGCGGGTGCTCAGAAGATGCCTCGGTAACCTTGCCAGCCCGTGGCGATCTGGGTACGGGAGCCGAACGACCCCTTGCCGTCGCCGTTGTTCCTGTAGAGCCGGCCCGCGCTGTCGCGTTCGATCAGATCCACTTTGCCGTCGCCGGTGAGGTCGCCGGCCCCGACGATGGTGTTGTACGAGGAACCCCAGTCCTTGAAGACCAGGACGCGCTCCTTGAACTGGCCGCCGGCGGTGCCGTTGTAGCGCCACAGTTCGTTGGAGGAATCCTTGGCGAGGAGGTCCCCGTATCCGTCGCCGTTCAGATCGCCGACGCCCATAACCTTGGTGTAGGTCCAGTGGGTCCGGATCTTCTTCCCCGCTGACAGCGTTCCGTTACTCGTCGACGCGAAGAGGTAGATGTCTCCCGTCGAGGTCTTCCAACCGAGCAGATCCGCGCGGCCGTCGCCGGTGAGGTCGCCGGGCGATGTAAGGGTCTTGTACGCCTCGAAGCCCGTGCCGAGTTTCGTGTACGGCGATGCGGGTGTCAGCGCGGCGCCGCAGCCGGGGCGGTATCCCCGCAGCGATCCGTCCGGCATGCGCACCAGGACGTCGTTGCAGAGATCGCCGTCCAGATCCCCGAACGGTACCGCGACCGAGGAAGTGGACCAGCCCCCACCGGACGTCTTGCCCGACAGGACTCCCGTTCCGGTGCCGTGCTGGAAGGTGAACTCGCCCTTGGCGTTGAGGGTCAGCACATCGCCGATGCCGTCGCCGGTGTGGTCACGGCGAACCGGCTGTGCCGGTACACCCGCGTCCACCAGGTGGATCCGCTGTTCGGCATCGACGAAGACGACATGGCGTCCGTGCGGGTCCAGGTTCCACAGGCTGCGGCGTGCCGACCCATTCGCTGCGAGAGCGAGGTTCTGCGCGAGGGGGAGGGATGCGAGGTCGCTGCTCACTGCCTTGCCGGAGGTGATGACGGTACGCACGAGCTTGCCACGAGTGGTGTCGTGGCGGACGAGATATCCGTCGGCGAGAAGCGCGTCGCCGGCCGGCACCGCGATCGAGATCCCCTTCGAGCGGTCGAACACCCCGGCCTTGTTCGCGGTGACGCAGGATCAGTAGACCCAGCGGCCGACCGCTTGCAGTTCGTTCGGCAGGCAACCGGAACCGGTGTTGACGCTCACAGAAGCGGCGTCACTGCCCAGAGTGCTCACAGAGAGGACGCCCGCGGTTGACGCAGTGGTCCACAGTCGGCCGTCGGCGACGGTGGCAGCCGACGCGGTACGGGTGAGGACCACCTTGGACTGGTTCCAGTCGATGACGTACTGGCGGCTCTCCGTTCCGGAGAAGACCGCGTAGCGGCCCGCCGCCGAGGTGAGGTCCCCGGACGACTCCGGGTGAGCGATGGTCTGACGCTGCCCGGCGGCGGTGCGCCGCACCAGCTCTCTCCCGTAACCGCTGTCATAGACCACGGAGCCGTCGCCGGTGCCGAAGAAGCGGGCGCAGACCTCGTACACGCCGCACTGCTTGTTGTATCCCTCGCCGGGCAGTACCTGTCCGACGACAGGCACTGCCGCCGGTGAAATGGTGCGGGTGTTGAACCTGACGTCGTAGCCGGGGTCGTCAGACGTCTGATCCAGATAGGTCAGCTGCCCGCCGGACAAGGCGATTCCGTCGACCGGCGCCGCGAGAGGCGGGAGGTGGCGCAGCTTCTTGCCGCTGACGCCGCTGGTTCCGGCGGCGGAGAACCGCCAGGAGTCCCAGTCCTCAGGGCCGCCGCCCCCGACGGCGAGAAGGGATCCGTCGGGGGCCTGGTTCACAAAGCCGTTCGTCCTGGGCAGCAACTGGCGCTTGGTGCCTCCGGACAGCGGAAGGGTGTACAGCCCTTCCGTGTCGGCGTAGCCAGCCACGATGTTGTCACCGACGAGATTGAACGTCGTCATGCCCTTGGTGACCTCGGCCGGCACGATCACCGGCGGAGCCTCCAGGTCGTCCCTGAGCAACAGCCGCGCACTCGCACCGGGATACCACACACCGACGTACTTGTCGCTCATCACAGCCAAGCTGCCCGAGCTGGTGGGGAAAGAGCCCAGGATGTTGGTGAAGGTGCCGCTCCGGCTATCGACGAGCCCCCATTGGTAGAGAAACTTCTTCGGGTCGTCGGTGGGCACGCGGTAGCGCATCATCAGTGAGTCCGCGTCCTTGGGACCGCTCGAGGACCACTGGGCGTTCTGGGGAAAGCCTGTGACCGTCACGTTCTCGGTTCCCCCACCCGTCACAGGCTTGAAGAGATGCACGACGCGCTCTCCACTCGGCCCTGGTGTGTAGGCGACCACGGACTCTCCCGCGGTCCCCCACCAGCCGTAGCCCTTCGGGATGGTGACCATGCCCCTGTCCGCGCCCGAAGGGTAGGACAGGAACCGGACATCGAAGGGAGCAGTCAAGTCCTGCCGCACGGCCACCGTGTCCGACTGGGCGAACAACACGTAGTCCGCCGCCGTGACGAACGCGGCGGCGTCCTGCGTCTCCCCCGTGGCGTACGAAGTCCACAGGTAGTGGTCGGAACCTTCCGGCCACGACAGGTAGCCCGATGCGCCGGGGCTGACAGAGCCCTCGCTACGCGGCCAGTTACGCACCGCCGCCGGCACGACCACCTCACCGCCCGCCGCCGCCCGCGCCGGCACCGCGCCGCCGAGCAGACTCCCACCGAAGGCGAGCGCCGACACAGCCGCGAGAAGCCCGCGCCACGGAGCACATCTGAACATGACGGAATGACGGACCAAGAGAACCATCCCCAGAAAGCGGCCACATTGGCCAATTCATATGAACGACCGTGTTCAACTGTCTCGCTCGATCAGATTCTGAACGAGTTCCGGCTCAGAGCCAGGAGTCCCAGATTCCGAACGCCGCTGTTGGTCCCTCCAGTTCGGTCCCCGAGGAGTCCACGAACACCACGCGGTAGTAGTACAGCCCCCGCCGGTCCTCGTACACCGTGGTATCCAGGTACCGGGTGGCGCTGCCGAACTCGCCCGTGGTCAGGGTGGTGTAGGAACTTGTGGTGGGATCCCACCGCTCCACCCGGTAGCCGGTCAGCCGGGAGCAGTCCAGGCCCGAGCTCGCGGAGCAGCCGAGGTACAGCGAGGGGTACTGGCCCTCGGAGACCGTGGTTCCGCTCCAGCCGGGCGGCCGGGTGTCGGGCAGGGTGACGGTGATCTCGGCGGTCTGGAAGAAGTCGGGGTCCTCGTCGGAGTACTGGGCGTCCGTGGCGGCCACCCGGTAGACGTGGTCACCGCCGTCGGGCAGCGTCGGGCAGAGAATCTCCGTCTCGGCCAGGGAACTCCCGGTCCAGCAGTTCTTCTGCCATACCGTCCGGCCGGTGTCCGGGTCGGTCGTGCTCTGCCACACGTAGTAGCCCATGACGTCGTCGTCGGCCGGCGGAGTCCACGTGAGACGGACGCCGAGCGGCACGGTCTCGGCCGTCAGGCCGAGGACCGGGGCAGGGCGCTGGGTGTCCCGGGTGGTGGCGGTGACGGGCTCGCTCGGCCGGGAGCGGTGCCCGTACCGGTCGACCGCGACGATTCGGTACTCGTACGTGGTCTCGGAGGCGCCGGAACTCTCCAGACAGTACGAGTAGATGACCTGGGTACGGCCGGCATGGGCGGGGTCGGCCGCGTCCAGGACACCGGGCGGGTAACTCGTGGGCGGCACCCGCGGACCGTCGGAGTCGTACGGCGAGCACTGCTCCACGGTCGCGCTCTCCCCCGTCGCGGGGTCCGTGCGGACGATCTGATAGGCGGGGATGTTGTCGTCGTCGAAGGCCCAGGGGTCGGCGCTTCGCCAGGACAGCGACACACCGTCGCTCCTCGCCTGCGCGGTGAGCAGGTACGGCGAGGTGGCTTCGGGCCGCTCCGTCATGGGCAGGGTGACCTCGGCGGGGGCGGAGGCATTGCCCTTGGCATCCACCGCGCGTACCGCGTACCTGTATTCGTCCGCGAGGGCCAGCTGTTGAAGCGGCACCACGTCGGTCTTCGTGGTGGTGTCGTTGTCGCCGAAGCCCTTCAGGTAGGCGCCGGTGGCGGGGTCGTACTGGAGCACCTGGTACGAGGCCGCGTCCGCGTCGGGCGTCCACACCAGATGCGGGACACCGGACCGGTAGTCGACGCGAACGTCGGCGGGGGCCGGCGGTGGGATCCGGTCGGAGAGGGTGAACGTCGCGGCGGTGGAGTACGCGGACCAGTTGCCGGCCGCGTCCCGCGCCCGCCCCCGGTAGGTGGCCTTCGTGCCGTCGGTGGCTCTTCCGGTGTCGCAGAACGCGCCCTTCGGGCCCGAGTGCACCGTGATCCAGTCGCCGGTGGCAGGGTTCAGACGCTGCGCCTGGTAGAGGGCGATGTCGGCCCCGTTCTCGGCGGTCGTGACGAGTTCCGGGCCCGCCACCTTCTCGTTGTCCGGGCAGCTGTCCATCTCGACGAACGGGGCGGCGGGCGGGGTCTTGTCAACCGTGGTGACGAGCTGGTCGGCGGTGCCTGAGGACTCGCGGCCGGCCTTGTCGTAGGCGCGGACCTCGTAGTAGTACGTCGCGCCCGTCTTCGGGAGGGCGGAGTCCGTGTACGACGTCGACGTGGTCGTCGCAAGGGGCTTGCTGCCGAAGGACGTTCCCTTGAGGCGCCGGTGGACGCGGTAGCCGGCGAGGTCCATCTCCTTGTTCTTCGCCCACTTGACGGTGGCCTTGCCGGTGGTCGCGTCGTACGTCACCGAGGGACCTGTCGGGGCGAGCGGCTTGACCGTGTCGACGGTGGCGGAGGTGCGGGGGGCGTACGCGAACGTGACGTTGGCGGAGCCGGTCCAGTTGACGTAGTCGACGCGGAGGGTGTGTATGCCGGACGGAATGGTGAGGTTCAGACTCTTCTTCTGGGTGGAGGAGACGTTTTTCCAGAGGTCGATCTTGCGTGTGCCGTCGAGGTAGACGCGTATGCCGTCCTGGGTTTCGGCAGCGAGGGAGAAGGGTCCGCCGGAGCCGAAGTCGCGGGTCACGGACCAGCGGACCGAGAAGTTGTTGGACGGCAGTCCGGAGGTGGGGGCGCCGGCGCCCCAGCTCTGGTCGACGGCGGAGTCGCAGTCGGTCTTCTTCGGGGTGCCGGACAGCGTGGTGTTCGCGAAGAACTGGCGCTTGTACACCGGGGAGGCGCAGGTGACGGCGGCGGATGCCGTCGCGGTGGCGGTGAGCAGGCCACCCGCGGTCGCGGCGACGACGGCGGCGGACACGGCGGGTCTCAGCCGGTTACGAGTGATCACAGGGTGGAGGACCTTTCAAGCCCGTCACGGGGGGGTTCCTGAAAGACCGTCGAGGTGGGGCATTGGTTGTATGGGGTACGGATGTGAGCCGTGGGCCACAGGAGGCGAGACGCCCGGCCGGCGCCGCCACCGGGCCGCGTCCTACGGCGTCAGGTCGTGGGACGTACCGTCGATGGCAGGCCCGCTGCCCTCGGGGAGGTTCGCCGCGATCAGGTCCATCGCTTCCTGCACCGTCTCCGTCACGCCGAGCACCGTGTTGTCGGACGCGCGGCGTACGCGGTAACCGCCCTCGGTCTGGGTGAACATCGTGCCGACGTCTTGGCTCCACGGCGACTGGATGCACCGGCTGAAGTACAAGGTCCCGTGGCTGACGATGGGGTAGAGCTCTCGCAGCCGGGGATGCGCGTACGCGGTGCGAGGCACGACGGGATTGATCAGGTCAGGGTCCATCTCCAGGAGGGACTGCCACTTCGCAGCCACGATCTCCGCAGCGTCCCGGGAGGTCTCATCATTCGTCATGTGGTGGCGTCACTTCGGCTTGGGCGGGGATGAATTCTGGGACATCCGGCTTGGGACTCCGATTTTCTCTTTGTTCAAGTACCAGTTGATCTCCTCCCACGACGGGCGAGTGCCGGCATGGGTCGGAGAACGACCCGGTCGGTCGGATCAGGCAGGGCTCATTCGCGGGAGCAAGTGAGCTCAGGTGCCGCCTCCGGCCGCCGCGGTACGGGGATCAGGGATGCAGGAGCTGTCCGCGGAGTGCCGCCACCAGGTCGTCGTCGACACCGAGCTGCTCGGCGGCGTAGCCGTGCACCGATCCGTACCGCGTGATCAGGTCGGCCATGAAGAGCCGCATGATCTCGGCGGGGGCGCGGCCGTAGGCGGGCCAGCTGAGGGTGAGGTCGGGGTAACTGGCGTGCCAGTCGGCGACCAGGCGTTCGGTGGCCAGCTCGGTCAGGGCGAAGTCGGCGACGATGTCGTCCTCGTGCACCCCGGCCAGGGCAAGGACCAGCATGGCCAGCAGGCCGGTGCGGTCCTTGCCGGAGTGGCAGTGGAAGACCAGCGGACCGGTGTCCTCGGCGATGATCTCCAGCGCCTGCCGGATCTCCTTGGCGCCGTCGTGGGCGACCTCGGTGTACTTGTCGGCCAGGAAGCGCGCGGGCTCGACCTCCGTAGCCAGGCCCGCCTGGTCGTACGGCCGGTGCTCGATGCTCAGGTTGTGGTACGCCAGCCCCTGGTGGTGCGGGACGCGTCCGCTGCGTTCGACCTCGAAGGGATACCGGAGGTCGATCACGGTGCGGATGCCCAGGGCGACGAAGCGGTCCCGGTCCTCGCCCCGCAGCTTGCCCAGCGAGTCGGAGCGAAACAACCGGCCCCAGCGGACTGTGCGGCCGTCGGCGGCCTGATAGCCGCCCAGATCACGGAAGTTGTGCAGAGCCTCGAACGCGATATGTCTCTTCACGCGGCTCACCCTACGATGTCGCCTCCAGCGTCGCGTAGACGATGAGGTTGTTCACCGGGTGGCCCTGGGCGTCGAAGTCGCCGTCGCAGGTGATCAGCCGCAGGGCGCGGTCCTCGGTCGGGCCGTAGACCTTCTCGGTGGGGAAGGAGTCCTTGCTGACGCTCTCGGTGCTCGTGACCGTGAAGTCCGCCGACTTTCCCAGGCCGTTGGTGACGGTGATGTCCGCGCCCTTGGCGATCTTCTTGAGGTCGTGGAAGACGGCCTTGCCGAAGCGGGTGCTGTTGTGGCCGATGAGGACGGCGGCGCCGGCTTCGCCGGGCACGGCACCGCCGGTGTACCAGCCGGCGGTCATGCCCTTCTCGGCGGGCGGGACCTCGACGGTTCTGTCCGCGTTGAGACCGAGCTCCATCAGGGAACTGGTCACCCCGATCGAGGGAATGGCGACCTGGGTGGGAGCCGCGGGCTTCTTGGCCTCCGGAGCGCCGGGCGCAGGCGCTGCGGTGCCGGGCGCGGCACGGGTGGCCGGGGCGGCCGGGGCGGGGGCGGACGAGCAGCCGGTGAGCAGGGTGAGGACCGCGGGGACCACGAGGGCGAGGCGGGCAAGGGCCGGCGGGGTGCCGAAGCGCCGTACCGGATGCGGAGGGTGCGCAGAGGACACAACGGGCTCCAGAGCAGGACCGGGTGAAGACGCGGTGGCGCCGCCCGGCGAAGGGCGGCGCCACCGTGGTGCTGGGGGTCAGATGTGGTGCGTGTGATGCGTATGGGCGCCGGGTCAGCCGTCGCGTCGCTCGGCGGAGCGGCGGCGCAGTACGAAGGTGCCGGCGCCCGCGAGCAGCAGAGCGCCGGTGGCCGACCCCGCGAGGGTGGTGATGCCGGTATTTCCGGCCGGGGCTTCGCCCGCGGCGACACCGCCCCGCGGGGCCGCGCTCGCGGCTGCGGCCCTCTGGGCAGCCGCGGCCTTCTCGGCTTCGGCCTTCCTGATCTCCTCGGGCGTGGAGTCCTTCGAGACCCCGGCCCTCTGGGCAGCCGCGGCCTTCGCGGCCTCGGCCTTCCTCTGGGCGGCGGCCTTGTCGGCCGCGGCCGGCCGTTCGGTCGCCGTTACGGACGGCGCCGGGGTCTGGTCGGCGGCGAGGGCCGCGGCGGCCGGGGCGAGCAGCGCGCCGGCCGCGACGGCGGTCAGGACGGCGAAACGCAGGCGGTGGTGGCGGGACATGTATGGCTCCAGTTCCGGCCCGGCCTTGGTGGTACCTGGATGCCGATTCGCACCAGGTTCCGGGCAGGACTCAAGACTGGCGACCTCTTATGAAGAAGCTGTCAGGACGTCATGGTCATCGCATCAGGGCCGAGCAGGGGTCTCTTCGCCACCGCCCGCCTCCCGCTCGGCGCCACCGCCCGCCTCCCGTTCCGCGCCGCCGCCCGGCGCGGCCGGCAGCCACAAGGTGAAGACCGAGCCCTGCCCCTCCGTACTCACCACGCTCGCCGTCCCCCCGTGGGCCTCGGCAAGCTTGAGGACGATCGCCAGCCCGAGGCCGCTGCCGCCGGTGCTCCGGCTGCGGGACTTCTCCGCCCGCCAGAAGCGGTCGAATACGTGGGGGATGTCGTCCGCCGGGATACCGCTGCCGGTGTCGGACACCTCCACGGCGACCTCGTCCCCGGAATCGGTGACGTACGAGCGCAGCGTCACCCGGCCACCGGGGGGTGTGTGGCGTACCGCGTTGGAGACCAGGTTGCTGACGGCCTGCCGTAGCCTGACCGGGTCGGCGTCGAGCGGCGCCGGGCCCTGTCCGGGACCTGGGCAAGAGGTGCCCGGCACCGGCTCGGAGACCGCCAGCGTGACGCCCGCGGTCTCGGCCAGGCCCTGGTGTGCCGCGGCGACCTGGCCGAGCAGGTCGTCCACACGTACCGGCTCCAGGTGCAGGCGCAGCGCGCCCACGTCGGCCGCCCCCAGGTCCTGCAGATCGTCGATAATGTGCTGAAGCTGCACCGCCTCCTCCAGGAGCGAGGAGACGAACGCCGGATCCGGATCGGCCAGACCGTCCTGTGCCGCCTCCAGCCAGCCACGGATATTGCTCAGCGGGGTACGCAGCTCGTGGGCGACATCGCTGACCATCACCTTCCGCTGCTCCTCCAGCCGGGCGCGGTGTGTGGCCATGTCGTTGAAGGTCGCCGCCAGCCGTCCGATCTCGTTGTCCGAGCCGACCGGCACGGGCGCCGAGTCCAAGCCGTCCCGCATCCGCTGCGCGGCGCCGGTGAGCGCGTGCAACGGGCGTACGAGCCGGGCTCCGGCGATCACCGAGGCGCCGACGGTGAGGGCGAGGACGAGGGCCGTGACCCCGACGATGCGTGCGGTGTTCGCCGGTGAGAGATCGAACCCGGGCACGCTGACGGCGCCGGGGTCGTCGATGAACAGCAGGGCGGGCGCGGCGACATAGTCCGTGAGCTGTTCGCGGCGGGCGCTGCCGACGCAGGAGGCGATGGCCCGGTCGTACCCGCTGCCGCGCGCTTCGGGCAGGCGGCCGGCCGCGGCCGCCGCCTGCTGTTCGGCCGCCTTCGCCTTCCTGACGGCCGCCTCGGACGCGGGGCGCGCGGCCGGTGCGCCCATGTCCGCGGCTTCCTGCCCGTATCCACGGTCCCAGGACAGGTCCAGGTTCAGTTTCACGCCCGTACGTCCCTGGCGTTTCAGGCAGGCATCGGCCAGTTGATTGAGGGCGCGCAGGGCCTTCTTCTCGGTCGCGGTCGGAGCGCCCGACTCGTCCGGAAGGCACGTGCGTTCCATGGAGCGGTCGGTGTCGTTGCTCACGAACTGGATACGGGGCCGTCCGCTCGGGCTCTGGACGACATCGGCGGCGATGCCGACCCTGTTGAGGCACTCCACGCTTCTGGCGGTGGCCTGCCGCAGGTACGTACGTTCCTTCGCGGGCAGCAGGAACGGTCCTACGGCACGCGGATCGACACGGTCCGCGCCGGCCAGGGCGGCATCGGGCACCAGTACGGTGTCGACGGACAGCGGGTCGACGACCGCCGAGGCCTGCGGTGGCAGCGGGGCGGCGGCAGGGGTGCCGGCGGAGGAGTCGAAGATCGGCCGCCGGTCCTGGGTGGTCAGCGCGATCCGGCGCTGGGACTGGCGGGCCAGTTCCCGCACGGTGTCCTCGACGCCCTCCCAACCGGGGTGGGTGGCCGCGTACCCCTGCAGGGTGTTGTAGATCTTGGCGTCGGAGCTGAGGTTCTGCCCCTGCTCCTGGCGGATCGCGCCGGAGGTCGTCTGCACGGCGAGCCAGGCGGTGGCGGCGACCGAGCACGAGGCCACCAGCACCGATACGGTCAGCAGCCGGCCGAGCAGGCTCTTGCGGAGCGGCAGCCGCGCCCGTTCGTCAGAGCGACGCACGGCGCGCTTTCTTCGCGGGATCCGTCAGCTTGTAGCCGACACCGAAAACGGTGAGCAGCCGGGCCGGTCGCCGTGGGGCGGGCTCTATCTTCTTGCGCAGATGCATGATGTGCACGTCGACGGTGCGGTCGCTGATGTACTTGTCGAAGCCGTGCAGCTCCTCCAGGAGCCGCTGCCTGGTGAAGACCCTGTCCGGCTCCGTCGCCATCGCGGCGAGGATACGGAACTCACCGGGCGTGCACTCGACCGGCGTCCCCCCGACCGACACCTCGTGCCGGGCCGGATCGACCCTGAGCGTGCCCACCGACAGCACCTCGTCGTCGGCGGCGGGCGCAGGGCCGGGGGCGGGGCCGGCGGAACGCCGGTTGCGGCGCAGCAGCGTACGGACGCGGGCCACCAGCTCACGAGGGCTGAACGGCTTGGTCATATAGTCGTCGGCGCCGAGATCCAGGCCGAGCAGCAGATCGTCCTCGGTACTGCGGGCCGTCAGCATCAGCACCGGCAGCTCCCGGGACTCGGCGCGCAGGATCCGCACCACGTCGAGGCCGTCGGCCCGGGGCATCATCACATCGAGGACGAGCAGGTCGGGTTCGCTGTGCCGGACCTCCTCAAGAGCCGTACGGCCGTCCTCGACGACCGTGACCGCGTGCCCCTCGTGCTCCAGATAGCGGCGCACCAGCTCAGCCTGTTTCGCGTCGTCTTCGGCGACCATGATGTTTGCGCACACGCCGACGATCGTAGCGAGCGCGAAATCGGGGGCGGTGGTAACCGCCCTTTCCACGAGCGGAGTTCGGCGTCGCGACGTGTGCACGCTCGGGGCACCGTTCGAGGGAAGACCGAAACACACATGCTTAGCCCATTTAGGCATATTTGATGATGCTATTTCCTTCTTCATATGATTTCTCATGGTTACATCTCGCCATGGAGGCGATCAGGTGATGACCGGAGACCGACAGCAGGACACGGATACACCGGCGGCCACGTCGCGGCGGCGCGTGCTGGTGGCAGCCGCGATGGCACCGGTGCTGGCCGGGGCAGGGCTGGCCGGCGCTCGCGCGCTGCCCACCGGGGCGCCCGAGCCGCAGAGCCACACGCCGGTCAAACCGGTACACACCAGCGAAGCGGACTGGTCGGAGGTGGCAAAGGCGCTCGGCCGCGGCGGCAACATGCTGCGGGGAACGACCTATCACACCGGCTTCCCGCGCCGGGATCTTCATGTGGTCTCCGACGGAATCACCGTCACCCCGGGGCTCGCGCTCGGTACGCACGTGGCCTTCGTCCGCTACGCCGACGGCAGCACGATGGTGATGGGCGATGTCGTGGTGACCGAGGACGAACTGCAGCAGGTGACCGACGCCTGGCAGGCGAACGGAATCGCGCAGACCGCGCTCCACAAGCATCTGCTCGCCCAGCGCCCCGACATCTGGTGGACCCATGTCCACGGGCACGGCCACGACGCGGTGGCCCTGGCCCGCGGCCTGCGCGCGGGATTCGACCGCACCAAGACTCCGCCGGCGGCGCCGCCGGGGCCGGACCGCCCCATCGACCTGGACATCGCCGGAATGGAAGCCGCGCTGGGCGTCAAGGGTTCCAGCGAGGACGGGCTCTACAAGTGCCTCTTCGTCCGCCGCGAGACCATCCTCGACGGCCATCTGGTACTGCCTCCCGGCCTGGGGTCGACCAGCGCGTTCAACTTCCAGCCGCTGGGCGGCGGCCGGGCCGCGCTCAGCGGCGACTGCGCCATGCTCGCCAAGGAGGTCCAGCCCGTGCTGGGAGCCCTGCGGCGCGGCGGGATCAAGCTCGTCGAGGTGCACAACCACCACCTGACGGACGACCCGCGCCTGTTCTTCACGCATTTCTGGGCCGTGGGCGACGGAGTCGAGCTCGCCCGTGCCCTGCGCCCCGCCGTGGACGCCACCAACGTCGCCCCGCCCAGCTGAAAGAGGCGCTGAAAGAGGCGGTGGCCCGCGGGGTGCGGCACCACGGGGGCGGCTCACTACATATGGACCAATTGCCCCGGAGCACCGCGTGCCTCCACAGGCGATCGGGTACCCATGCCCCGTCCAGCCAGAAAGTTACCGAATCGCCCTTCAGATCCCCTATCGGAGCTCCGTATGGAACCAGTATCCATTCCGCGTGATTGTCCGTTCGACTATGCCGAGGCCCTCGAATTCGACCCGGTGCTCAAGCAGCTGCAGACCGACGAACCCGTCGCCCGTATCCGGCTGCCGCACGGCGACGGGGAAGCATGGCTCGTCACCGGCTACGACGACGTGCGTACGGTGACCACGGACCGGCGGTTCAGCCGCAGCGCCATCATCGGCCGGAACTTCCCGCGCATGACCCCTGAACCCATCGTTCAGGACGAAGCGATCAACGTGATGGACCCGCCGACCAGCAGCCGCCTGCGCAGCCTGGTCTCCAAAGGCTTCACACCGCGCCACATGGAACGCATGCGGGTCCGTACCCAGCATGTCGTGGACGAGCTGCTGGACAAGATGGCGGAGTACGGCTCCCCCGCCGACCTCTTCGAACACCTGGCCGCCCCGCTGCCCCTGACCACCATCTGCGAGGTCCTCGACATCCCCGAGGCCGACCGTTCGCAGCTGCGCGCCCACGCGCGGACCATGATGGACACCGGCATCGACAACCGGGACGACGCCGTACGGGCCAAGGCCGATCTCCGCGCCTACTTCGCGACGCTGACGGCGCACCGTCGCCGGCACCCGGGCGACGACCTGATCAGCTCGCTGGCCACCGCACGCGACGGGGACGAGCTCCTCAACGATCAGGAACTGACCGTGATGGCCATGGTCCTGCTCATCACCGGCCAGGACACCACCACGTACCAGATCGGGAACATCGCCTACGCCCTGCTCACCCGGCCCCAGGAGCTCGCCATGCTGCGGGCCCGCCCGGAGATGCTCCCGCAGGCCATCGAGGAGCTGTTGCGGTTCATCCCCTTCCGTAAGGGCGTCGGCATCCCCCGCGTCGCCACCGAGGACGTCGAACTGAGC
Organism: Streptomyces sp. NPDC058198; assembly: GCF_042882605.1. Taxonomy (NCBI): domain Bacteria; kingdom Bacillati; phylum Actinomycetota; class Actinomycetes; order Kitasatosporales; family Streptomycetaceae; genus Streptomyces; species Streptomyces sp. NPDC058198. The sequence continues at coordinate 477,614 of NZ_JBHVVP010000002.1, read as the reverse complement.
GGGGTGACGATCCGGGCGGGAGAGGTCGTACACGTCTCCTACCTGACGGCCAACCGGGACGGCCGGAAGTTCGACCGCCCCGACGAGCTGGATCTCGAACGCACCGGTCCGTCGCACATGACCTTCGGCTGGGGCGGCCACCACTGTCTCGGCGCCCCGCTCGCCGCCACGGAGCTGCAGGTCGCGCTCGGAACCCTCCTGCGGCGCTTCCCCGACCTGAAGCTGGCGAAGCCGGCCGAAGAGGTGCGGTGGAACAAGACGTCGATCTGGCGCTATCCGCTGGCCCTGCCCGTCACCTGGTGACGGGCTGCCGGACCGCCGCGCGCAGCGGAGAGCGTCGCGATCGGGTGGAAACACCCTGATGGCGCGTTCTCCGACATGCGGCTTTCATCCGCCTGCCGTAGCGTAATTCCGAGGGCTGACCAAGGTATGGCGGGAATCCATACTGCCCACACGGTTTCAGAACTCAGCCTTTCAACGGGCGGCCCATCCGCTGAACATCGCGGCCCATCCGTTGAACATGCCAGGCGAAAGAACATTCCAGGCGAATCGAACTGGACGGACGCGCTCACCACCACCTCCCTCCCCCGTACAGCGCCGTACAGCGCCGTTCAGCGCCCCAGTGGCTACCGCCGGCCGGTAAAAGCCCCCGCAATCTGGTCAGGGCTTGGCCGTGTGGACCACCGTCCGCTAGGAGGAATTCCATGGCGGTTCTCTGCAAGCCGGCCATCGCGGTGCCCGAGTACGTCATCACCAATGACGAAACACTCGAACTGGCCCGACGCCTGCACGGCGACCACCCGCAGCTCAACCTGGTCCTCCGTCTGATCGAGAACACCGGGGTGCTGAAACGACATCTGATCCAGCCGATCGAAGAGGTGCTGCGGCATCCGGGGTTCGATGCCCGCAGCGCCATCTACGAGGCGCAGACGAAGGATCGCGTGCCGGCTGTGGTGCGCCGGGCACTCGACCACGCCGAACTCGAGCCGGAGCAGATCGACTTGATCATCTACGTCTCCTGCACCGGCTTCATGATGCCTCCGCCGACCGCGTGGCTCATAGGCAAGATGGGCTTCCGGCCGCAGACACGGCAGATGCCGATCGCCCAACTCGGCTGCGCGGCGGGCGGCGCGGCCGTCAACCGGGCCCATGACTTCTGCAGGTCGTACCCCGACGCCAACGTGCTGGTCGTCTCCTGCGAGTTCTGCTCGCTGTGCTATCAGCCCACCGATCTCGGCGTGGGATCCCTCCTGTCGAACGGCCTGTTCGGCGACGGGATCGCCGCCGCCGTGGTACGGGGCAGCGGTGGGACCGGGATGCGCCTGGAGCGCAACGGCTCGTACGTCATCCCGGACACCGAGGACTGGATCTCCTACGCGGTCCGGTCCACCGGCTTCCACTTCCAGCTCGACAAGCGCGTACCCGGGACCATGGAGCCCCTCGCCCCGGCCCTGAGCGCGATGGCGGAACAGCACCAGTGGAACGCCGGCAAGCTGGACTTCTACATCATCCACGCGGGCGGTCCGCGCATCCTGGACGACCTGAGCCACTTCCTCGACGTGCCGCCGGAAGCGTTCCGCTTCAGCCGGGCCACGCTCACCGAGTACGGCAACATCGCCAGCGCGGTGGTACTGGACGCCCTGGCCCGGATGTTCGACGAGGCGTCGGCTCTCGACGGCCACCGCGGCATGATGGCCGGCTTCGGGCCCGGCATCACCGCCGAGATCGCCCTGGGCACCTGGACCACGGAGCCCGCGGCGGAGGCCGCCGCCTGACCCGGCCGCCAAGACGGCCCCCGGCCCCCGGTCCGCAGGCTCCATCCGGAGCCGAAGGACAGGGGGCCGCGCCCATCAGGAAGCAGCCCGCCGGGAAGCAGCCCGTCAGGAAGCTGCCCGTCGGGAGCGGGATCGAGCCCGTAGGGCGTACGTCACCAGAGCGCGAACCGGCGCGGGTGGGCGGCGTACGCGCAGGGCCGCGCTCAGCGGCCGGTCCAGCAGCGACGCGGCCACGGCCGGAGCGAGCGGGGCCAGGGGAGCGGGCAGCCGGGCTGCCAGCAGGCCCTGGCTGGCGGCCTCCCAGAGTGCGCGGCCCGCGTCGCTGGGGGCGAAGTGACGGCTCTCGTAGCCGCGCATCCAGCTCTCCACCCCGGCCAGGTGACCCCCGCCCGGCGGGTCGGACAGACCCAGGGCGTCCGAGAGGCCCAGGTGGAAGGTGTACGCCGCCTCCCGCTCCGCGCCCGTGACCGCCCGGTGTCCGTGCCCGTCGATGAACCGCAGCGGGCACACGGTGAAGCAGGCCAGGACGTAGTGCATCAGCTCGGGTGTGATGCCTGGCCGGTCGTGGACCCGGCGCAGCCCCTCGACGGTCTTCCGTCCTTCCGCGCTGTCCAGCCCCAGTCCGATCAGCGTGAACATGGCCGCCCCGGTCGCCTTGGCCCGGCCGCGCGGCTCGGTGGTCATCCGGCCGGTGCCGTGCAGCACGTGGGCGATGCCGGGAATGCCGAAGGTCCTGACGAAGCCCAGGGTGAGCCCGACCCGGGACTCCTCCGGCATCGTCTCCAGGACGAGCCGCGCGTAGGCGCGGTGCGCGCCGTACGTCCCGGTGGTCATCCGGTCGCGGTGGCGACGGCCAGCGCCTCGCCGGTCAGGGGCGCGTACAAGTAACGGGCGACCCGCACCAGATGGGCCCGTTCCTCGGCCGGTTCCGCGTCCAGACCGGGCAGCGGCGCCTGGTCCTCGCGCGAGCGCGCCGGGATCCCGGTGTCCAGTGCCTCGACGGCGAAGCGCAGCGCGGCGGCCACGATCAGGGCCGCCCGGTCCCGGTCGTCAAGACCGGCCCGCTCGGCGACCCGCGTGGCGGCGGTGACCACCGCGGGGTCGGCCCACGGACGCAGCGTCAGCTGGCCGTCGCGGATCTCCAGTCCCCGCCGGGCGGTGCGCCACTCCAGGTCCCGGAACGCCAGCCGCTCGGTCCAGACCGACGGAGGCGCTTCCAGGGCCAGCCGCCGGTCCGCCCGGTACACCAGGTCCCACAGCGGGCGCAGGGCCTGGTAGTCGCGGCGCCGGCGCGTCCACGCCGCGACGGCCGGTCCGGCGAACCCAGCGGTGATGAGTACGGCTCCGAGCGCGGCGAACCCGGGGCCGACCGCGGTACTCAGCCACTCCGTACCGGTGACCTCGGCGAAGGCCGCTCCGATCGCGATGAGCTTGCACACGACGTAACCGCAGGCGACGAGCCCGCCGAGGGCGATCAGCCGGATGCCCCGGCGCAGCCACCCGGGGGGCAGCCGGGAGGCGTGGCCGCCGCACACCCGGCTGATGTCGATCAGCGCGAAGCCGAACAGCGCCTGGTAGAGGACCAGGAATATCGCGATCTGCGGGATCGTCGCGAAGGTGGTGTCGAACGTGAGGGGTGTCTCCGGGCTGTCGGCTCCCCCGGTGAAGAACAGGACGATCATCGCCGGCACCAGGACGGCGAACACGGCGAGGCGCCGCCGCACTTGGCGCCAGGTGTCGGCGTTGGCCGCGTCCCACATCTGCGGTTCGGGGCCCTCCTTCGGCGGGGCCCACATGCGGGCCAGCACCACGGCGGCGGCGGAGAACCCCGTGATGCCCAGGTAGACCAGCAGGGTCGCCAGGTTGCCGCGGTTCGCGATCCGGTCGATCCCCCGGTACAGCACCGGGGCGGCGATCACGAACGCGGTCGCGGGCGCCGCGATCGTCAGGGCGACGACGAGCAGGCCGGGGGACGGGTCGCGGCGCCACGCCCGGATCTTCAGGCCGGCCACGACCCAGGCCGCCGTCCCGATGCCGAGGTAGACCACGTCGAACGGCGTGTCAGGCAGGTCAGACATGCTGTCCTTTACGGTGTTCCAGCGCGGGCGCCAGTTGGGACGTGGTGCCGGCCCCGGGCGCCAGCACGAGCGTGCGTGTCAGCTCGGCCCCCAGGATCTCCGCTTCCGTCTCCGCCGCACCGTCGTAGTGGGAGCGGCCGAGGACAAGTCGGATCATGTCGGCGTCGAGGGTGGGCAGTTCCACCTGATCCGTCGCCTCGTCCACGGCCGGGGCCTCGGCCAGGTGCCCGCACAGCAGGTGCGCGAGTTCATGGCAGATGATGTGGGCCTGGTGCAGGCCGGAGGTCTCCTGCTCGAAGTAGATCAGGTCGGCGTCCGCGCGGCGTTCGACGAATCCGGACGGCTCACCCAGCCGCATCCGGCGCGGCACCAGCCGGACGGGCCGCCCGGCCCGGTCGGCGACCGCCGCGCACAGCTCCTCCACCGTGCTCATCCGTGGCAGATCCAGCTCTCTGACCATGGCCCGCATCCGGCGGCGGGTACGTCCAAGATCTCGCACGTCATCCCCATCAGCCGGCCGCCAGTACCCCAGCGGCGTGGGCCGGTTGTCGGTCACGTCTCGGGGCGGTCGGGCAGTCCGACTGCCTTTCGGAGTTGTTCCACCACGGTGAGGGCCGCGTCCTGCATCTCAGGGGGCAGGCCCGCCGCCCGCATCGCGATGCGCTCCACCCGGGCGTCCCGTAGCGCTTCGATCTTCCGCAGGTCCCGCTCGACGGCCTGGGCGGTGGCGGAGTCGCTGAAGTAATCCAGCGGAATGCCGAAGAACTTGGCGATCTTCACCGCGTTCTCCAGGCTGGGTTTCTGGCTGCCCTTGCGGAGGTTCCCGATATAGGTGCCGCTCAGACCGGTTCCTTCAGCGATCTCCGAGTCGCGCCAGGGACGGCCCAGGTCCTTCGGGTAGATCACCGAGATCACACGCCGGAAGCGGGCCGCGAAGTCCAGGGAGTCGGTCGGCTCCCCACCGTCACCAGGTCGAAGAGCCGACGCTTCTGAGTGTGGAGAATCGGGGGCCATGGGCCGGATCATAGAACTCTTCGGCCTTCGGCGGGGATCTCGCCACCGCACCGATCTACACGATCGTTGCGAGCAAACGAGCCATAACACGCAACGAGTTGTGAATCGCCGCCGCCCATCCGGCAAGCAATCAACTTTAGTTGACTTACGCCCAACTCGCGTACAGGATCGACCACGCTGGCGGATGCACCCGGCTGCCGTTCCGCAGTGCCGGCCGGCTCCGCGGGCGCTGGGCGCCGCTGCCCCACGGGGGTGGGCAACAGTGCCCGGCGCCAGGGCGTGTCCGCCGCCCCGCGAGGCCGCCACCTCGCGCCGGCCCGCGCGTCCGGCTCGCCCGTCCGGCCCGGACACCTCTGTCGTACCTCGCACACCCCCTGTCGTACCTCGCACACCCCTGTCGTATCGGCGCAAGGCGAGGACCCGAGCCCTCGAAACCGGCAACGTGCCCGGGGATTCCTGCGAGAGTGAGGGGCTCTCGGCGCCGCACCCCTGACAGGGCGTGCCGCCGGAGCAATCCGATGAGGTCTCTTGTAGGAGTATGCGACGTGCCGACCGAGCGCCTGGTGACCTGGATATGCCACCCGGACGACTTTCTGCCGGAGTACGTGGACAAGATCTCCGCACAGATGACCGAGCGCTGGGCGGAGCCATGCGCCCGGCACGGCTTCAGCTTCCGGTTCATCGCCGCCAACGAACTGGTGCCCGCCTGCGCGGATCGTCCGCAGCTGTGGCACGGGGGTGTGGATCTGCTGGAGACCCGGCAGGCGTACATCGTCGACGACGTCAGCGGTGACCCGCAGGCCACCCACTTCCTGCGGGGGATCTACCGCGCGATCGACGCCAGTGACTCCGTCCTGCTCAACCGGTCGCTCGTCGGGCCCGAATGCCTGGAGCGGGACAAGCTGGCCATTCTGGCGCGGGCGGCGACGCTCGGGGTACGGACGCCGCGGACCGTGGCTCTGCCGTTCGGCCGGTACGCGCGCAAGGGCCTGGACGTCATCCGCAAGGAGATCGGCGAGGGCCCGTACATCCTCAAGGCGCGCGAGATGGGGATCGGGTTCGGCGTACTCAAGCTGGACAGTTACGAGCAGCTGCGTGCCGCCGTCGACATCGTTTCGCAGACGGGCCAGAGCTACATCGTGCAGGAGTATCTGCCCAACAAGGGTGATCTGCGGGTGGCGATGGTCGACGGGAAGTTCGCCGCCAGCATGTTGCGCAGGCCGGCGGAGGGTTCGTACCTCTCCAACATCTCCCAGGGCGGCAGCGCGAGTTCCAACCCCGATGTCGCGTCCGTCCTGGGCGAGGTCGAGCGGATCGTGGCGGATCTGCAGGCCGGATATCTCTGTGTCGACTGGCTGCTGACCGACGACGGCCCCGTCCTCGGCGAGTGGGGCACCGCCATGGCCGAGTTCTCCAGCCTGCCCGAACCCGCCAGGTCTCATCTGGCCGACGCCTTCTTCCCCTGGGTCGACCGGCAGTTGTCCGAGGCCGAGGCGGGCGCTGTCACCGACGAAGGACACTGAGCATGACGAAGACCACGGCCGAGGCGGATGCGTCGGAGGCGACCTCGCATCCGCCCGCCGTCGGCGCGGGGCTGGGTTTCACCCTGCTGTCGAACCTCGGTCTGGCGATCGTACTGACGCTGCTGCCGGTGACGGTGCTGCACGGCGGGCGGATCGATCCGGCCGTCTTCTCCTTCGCGCTGTCCATCCATGTCGGCTCGGCGCTGGTGGGCGCGGTGCTCACGCCGATCACGTTCAGCCGGGTCCATCCCGGCTGGATCCTCACGATCGCGTCGTCGCTGAAGGCGGCCGGCTTCGTCACCGTCGCGGTCAGTACCACGGCCCCGGCCCTCTATCTCTTCGCGGTGCTGGCCGGTCTCGGGGTGGGCTTCTCCCGCCCGGCGGTCCGGTCGCTCCTGATGAGCGCGGCGCACGACAGCCGGCGCAGCCAGGTGTTCCAGGTCTTCTTCATCCTGCTGAACGCCGCCTATGTGCTGGCTCCGCTCGCGGCCGGTCCGGTCGGCCGGGCCGGGGCTCCCGCGCTGCTGGCGCTGGCCGCCGTCGAAGTGGGCGTCGGACTCACCGTCGGACTGCTCGCCCGCGGGCTCAGCTTCGCCCTCCCGCCGCGTGGTACGGGAGGGTTCCGGCGGAGGCTCGCGGTCCTCAGGAACCCTGCCGCGACGGTCGTACTGGGCTACACCTTCGCGATCTACTTCGCGATGGGCTTCCTCTACACGATGGTGCTCCTGTACGAGGTGGTCAATCCCGGACTGGCCGAGCACCGCACCCTGTTCCTCAGCTACCAGCCCCTGGCCATCATCGCCATTCAGCTGGCGCTGCTGCCCTTCTTCGCCCGGCTCGGGCGGAGCGCCCTGTATCTGACGGTGGCCGTGGCCGGCGGCACGGGGCTGGTGCTGTCGTTCACCAGCAGCCTGATGCTGGTCCTCGCGGGTCTGACGCTGTTCGCGATCTCGGAGTCCCTGGCCTTCCCCAAGATCCAGGTGGAGGCGGCCGACACGGTCCCCCAAGGGCAGCTGACCGATGTCTTCGCCCTGGTCAGTGTGGTCACCGCGGTCGGTGAGATCACCGGCAACATGGTGGCGGGACTCGCGGTCGGCAGCTCACTGTCCTGGCTCCCGTCGCCCGCGCAGTCCGGCATGGCGGTGGGCCTGCTGGCCGGAGTGGTGCTGCTCGTCGGCGGCATCGCCCTCACCCGGTCCATCACCCCGGCCGCCACGGCCACGGCTGGTGCGCGGGAAGGGCAGGAGTCCTGACATCGCGGGGCGCATCGCGGCGCGGGGCGTGGGACCGTACGGCCCCGGGCCGGGAATCAGCGCAGATCGCCGATCACTCTGCCGAGCAGATATCCGGCGTGGATGCGATTACGGGCGCCGATCCGCGACATGATCTCCGAGATATGGCGCTGGCAGGTCCGCAGCGACATGCCCATCCGGCGGGCGATCACCTTGTCCTCAAGACCCTCGACCAGCAACCGCGAGATGGAGAGCTGGATTTCGACGGACGTTCCCTTCACCTGCCCCCGGTCGTAGGAGACGGGAAACGGGCGGGCCGCCGGCCAGGCCCGTTCGAAGGTATCGACGACGAAATCCACGATGCTCAGTTCACCGACGACCACGGCGCCTTCCCGGTCGCCGCGCAGCGGCAGGACCGCGATCTCACGGTCAAAGATGATCATCCGCATCAGGGCGTCGCCCAGCATGCGGACGTCGACCCCGAGCGGTGTCACGTGTTTCACGTAGTCGACCGTGGCCTTACTGAACTGAGCGGTGTGCTGATAGATCGTGCGCATCGAGATGCCGCGCCGCAGCACCGATTCCGTCCGCTCGAGCGCCTCGTCCAGCACATCGGCCGGCCGTGCGCCGCCCGGCTGTGAGGTGAGGATTTCCTGTCGCGCTCCGGCCGAGAGCTCGGTGAGCACCTTCCGTACGGACGCGACCTCCGGCAGCACCTCGATCTGGGGGCGGCTCCGCCGCTCGGCGGGACTCTGCTCGTAGATCCTGGTGAGCGTGTCCAGCTCCGTCATCAAGTGCATGATCCGCTGCTGACGGTCCTCCAACTGCCGTACGGCCGGGGCGATGAGCCAGGCCCCGGCGATCCGCGGTGAGCCCGGGGCGTAGGTCCCGTCCTCGGCCGGGACCAGCAGATGTAACTCCATCAGGCGATCGGCCAGCCGCGTCGCCTCGCCTTTTCCCACGCCTAATGCGGTGGCGAGTCCCTCCAGGGATGCATTCCCCGAAGCGCATATGTATTCGTACGCCTGGGTGATCATTTCATCAACATGAAACACGGAACGCTCGGCCGGGGGCAGGGGCTCCATCATCTCGCTACCTCACATCCAAAGAATCCGAATCATATCCATTTGGGCGATTGGGTGGACTTTCAGCCCGTCGCATTCACGCCAGGCGGGGATGCGACACGTTGCCTCTCTGGAGGTACCCCGTACCGCATGGCACATTTACGATGCGTAGGCACTGATGAACTCAGGGGGGAAAGTAATCGTGCAGCGCGCGACCAACCATTCAGCGGGAGTTGGAATTTTCGGGTGGGGCGTCCACTCCGACGATCTGGGCTGGGGCTGATGTCCGGGATCCGCTACGGAGAGTACATCGTCGTTCACCGGCTCGACAGTGGCCGAGTGGCGGAGCTGGTACTGGACCGTCCGGGCCGGATGAACGCGGTGTCCGCCGAGCTCGGAGCCTCGCTGGCCGCCGCCACCGCGGACCTCGCGGACGACTCGTCCGTCGGCGTCACCGTGATCACCTCCAGCAGCGAACGCGCCTTCTGTGTGGGCGCCGACCTCAAGGAGCGCAACGGTTTCACCGAGGCCGACCGGAAGGCCGCACGTCCCGTCAGCCGGGCGGCCTACGCGGGTGTGCTGGCCCTGCCGATGCCGGCCATCGCCGCGGTGCGGGGCTATGCGCTGGGCGGCGGCTACGAGATCGCGCTCTCCTGCGATGTCATCGTGGCGGATCCCGGCGCGACCATAGGACTGCCGGAAACCACCGTCGGGGTCATCCCCGGCGGTGGCGGCACCCAGCTGCTGCCACGGAGGGTGGGCGCGGCCGCCGCGGCACATCTGATCTTCAGCGGGCGCCGGGTGCCGGCCGCCGAGGCACGCGACCTGGGACTGGTGGACTTCCTCGCGCCCGCCGGTGAGGCACGTGCCATGGCGCTCGACATCGCCCGCGGCTACGCCGCCAACTCGCCCGTTGCGCTGCGGGCGGCGAAGCGCTCCCTGCGGCTGGGGCACGGCAAGGACCTCGCCGCGGGCCTCGAAGTGGAGGACGCCGCTTGGCATACGGCCGCCCTCTCGGACGACTGGGCGGAAGGCGTCGCGGCGTTCAACGAAAAACGCACACCGGACTGGCCCGCATATCGCTCGACAGTCGACAGCCGATACTGAACGGCGATCTTTTTCCGGACACACTCATCATTGCGGGGGAATTGTGCTGCGAGAAACCAATCCATCACTGAGATATCGCGACGGGGCTTCCGGCGAGCCATCCAGAATCATATTGGCCGAGAATCTCGACACTTTATCGCGGGCCCAGCTGGAAGAAATCCAGCAACGGAATCTCGCCCTGACCGTGAGCGCGCTGCGCGACCATCCGGACGTGGCCGCCAGCTGGCCGGGAGCGCTCGATCTCCGGGTGGCCCGCGATCTGCTGAAGCTGCCCCTGTTCTCGCCCGCCGACCTTCAGCAGACGTGCCCGCCCACCACGGAGAACCTGGTGCTCGGCGACGGCAGCTCGGGCCTCGTCCTGCGCTCCAGCGGCACGTCCGGGCTCCGCAAGATGATCTACCACTCCTGGGAGTTCAGCTGGCGGGTCTCCTACCTCGGTGCCCGCGGCGTCCGCAGCGCGCTCAGGCCGCGTCCCCGGCGCATCGCCAACTTCCTCTACCCCGCCGAGCTGAACGGTGCGTTCGGCTTCGCGCAGGAAGTCGCCCAGCTGCTGCCCGCCATGGCGTTCCCCATGGGCAGCAGCGCCCTCGCCTCCCCGGAGACGCCCGAGGTGCTGCGCGATCACCAGGTGGACACCGTCATCTGCTCCCCCTCCGCGGGCACTCAGCTGCTGACCGGCGACGCCACCCGCGAACTGCTGCGCTGCGTCACCAACTTCCTGTACATCGGCGAAATCATGGGCGAGAGCAGGGAGCGTCAGCTCGCCGAGGCCCGGCCCGATCTCACGGTGCGCTCCTTCTCCTACTCCACCAGCGAGACCGGCCCCATCGGCTACCAGTGCGCCTACCAGAGCGGCTCGACCCACCATCTGCACGAGGACGTACTCGTCGTCGAGGTCATCGACACGGACGCCGAGCGGATCCAGCCGGACGGGCGCGTCGGCGAGGTCGTCGTCACGATGCTCACCGACTCCGGGATGCCGTTGCTGCGCTACCAGGTCGGTGACGAAGGGTTCATCGAGACCGAGCCCTGTCTGTGCGGCAGCGCCGCACGGCAGTTGACCCTCACCGGGCGGGTCGGCCAGTCCATGAACGTGGACAGCACCACCATCTCCCGTGACCTCGTGATGGAACAGCTCGCGACCCTGGGCATCACCGACCCGGCCGACTGCCAGTTCCAGGTGACGCTGCACGATCCCGGCTTCTCGATCAGGCTGCTGCTCTCCGAACGCACCCCGTCCGGGGTCACCGCCGAGGACGCCGTAGCCGCCCTGTACGGCGCCTACCACATGGGAAGGGTCTTCACCGCCCCGTCCTACCGCGGTCTGACGCTGGAGCGGGTCGACAGCTCGGCGTTCCACCACACCGTACGAGGCAAGACACCGTTCTTCGTCGAGCGGACCGCGGGCTGACCGGCCCGCGCCGGCCGCCGCACGCTCCTCGAACCGCACGCTTCCCGAAACATCCCCAGAAACATGCCTGGAGATACTCCGATGCCTCGTACGACCGAACGCAGCAATTGGGTGGCCGCACGCGTCGACAAGACGTCGGACGCGCTGACCCGGGCCATCGCCACCGACCTGACCAGCCATGTCTTCGCCGCGCGCGAGGGAAAGGAAGTGATCCTCGCCGACGGCGGACGCGCGGTCGAGTTCATCTCCTGCTCCTACCTCGGACTGGACACCCACCCGGCCCTGGTGGACGCCGCCGTCGCCACCCTCCGCCGGGTCGGCGTGCAGTTCTCCTCGTCCCGCACCCGGATGCGCTACGAGGATCTGGAGGCGCTCGAAAGCCTGCTCGGCACCATCTACGGCGGCCGGCACGCCACGTGCTTCACCGCCGTCGGCAGCGTCCACCTCGGCGTGCTCCCGCTGCTGGGCAGCGGGGTGCTGCCCAGCTACCCGGTCGCCGCGAACGGAGTCGCGTTCCTCGTCGAACGTACCGCGCACGCCTCCCTCCAGGTGCTGCGCGGCGTGCTGGAACAGATCGGCACCGTGGACCGGTTCGACTGCGAGAACCCGGACGACCTGGCGGCCAAACTGGCGGTGATCCACGGCGCCGGGCGCACGCCGGTCGTCCTCGTCGACGGCGTGGGATCGATGGGCGGTCTGATCGACGTACGCGCGCTGTACGAACTGTGCGCGGCGGCCGACGGATATCTGTACGTGGACGACGCGCACGGGGTGTCGATCACCGGAGCGCAGGGCGCGGGCTTCGCGTACGAGGAGTTCCGCGACCTGCCGGGCGGACTGCCCGACTCGGTGATCATCGTCGGCTCTCTCGCGAAGGCCTTCGGCGGGAGCAACGGCGGCTTCGTCGTGCTGAACAGCGAGGAAGACACCGTACAGCTGCGCAAGTTCGGCAACCCGCTGATCTTCGGCGGCCCCATCGCCCTGCCCGTCGTCAGCGCCTGCCGGGTCTCGGCCGAACTGCATGTCGACGGTACGGTCGCGCGCCTCCAGCAGGACCTGTGGCGCAACACCGAACTCTTCGACTCCCGCACGGGCGGCGCCCTGTTCAACGCGGGCACCCGCTCCCCCATTCGCGGAGCGCTCTTCGACCGCGAGGACGACGCGCTGCTGGCCGCCGGGCGGCTGCGCAAGGCGGGCGTCATCGTCACCCCGGCGTTCTTCCCGACCGTGGCGAAGGGCAGCGGCCTGATCCGGATGGCCGTCTCGGCCGCCCACACCGCCGAGCAGATCGAACTGGCCACCAACGAGCTGGGGGTGGGAGCGTGACCACGGGCGCCACGCGTGCGGCGCGGCCGCACGAGCGGACCGGTGCGGAGCCGAGGACGCCGTACGGCCACCGGCTCAGCACGGCGAACGCCGGACCCCGGCCCGCCGTCGTCGGCTTCGGCACGGCCACCCCGGCCAACTCGTACACACAGCGGGAGATGCTGGAGCTCTTCCGGATCGAGGACCCCCGTATCCGGTCCGTCTTCCTCAACAGCGCCATCGAGCGCCGCTATCTGACGCTGCCGCCGGAACTCGACGACGGCACACGGAAGACCGAGACCCAGGGCGAACTGCTCGCCAAGCACAAGGAGCAGGGCATCAGGACCGGCGCCGAAGCGCTGGAGACGGCGCTCAAGCGCGCCGGGCTCGCCCTCGCCGACGTCGGCTATCTGTGCTGTGTCACCACCACGGGACTGCTCACCCCCGGCTTCTCCGCCCATCTGATCAGGGAGTTGGGGCTGCCGGTCTCGGCCAGCCGGCTCGATGTCGTGGGGATGGGCTGCAATGCCGGGCTCAACGGGCTCAACGCCGTCGCCGCCTGGTCGGCGGCCAACCCCGGACAAGCAGCGGTCATGGTCTGCGCGGAGGTCTGCTCCGCCGCGTACGTCTTCGACGGCACGATGCGCACCTCGGTCGTGAACAGCCTGTTCGGTGACGGCGCCGCGGCGGTCGCGATGGTCACGGACCCGTCCGGGCCGGCGCCGGACGAGGACTCGGCGCCCGCGGGCACCCTGCTGAAGTTCGCCAGCCGCATCATCCCCGACGCGGTGGCGGCCATGCGCTACGACTGGGACGACGACCAGGGCAAGTTCAGCTTCTTCCTCGACCGCGACGTCCCCTATGTGGTCGGCGCGCACGCCGAGGAGGTGGTCGACCGGCTGCTGGCCGGCACCGGCCTGGGGCGCGCGGACATCGACCACTGGCTGGTGCACTCGGGCGGCAAGAAGGTCATCGACTCGGTCAAGGTCAACCTCGGGCTCAGCCCGCACGCCGTACGCCACACCACCGGGGTACTGCGCGACTACGGAAACCTGTCGAGCGGATCCTTCCTGTTCTCCTACGAGCGCCTGATGGAGGAAGGGCGGGTGCGCCGCGGTGACTACGGCGTGCTGATGACGATGGGCCCGGGCTCCACGATCGAGACGGCGCTCGTCCAGTGGTGACCCCCGACGCGAAGGATGAAGGAACCATGACTGTGTCCCGTACCGGCACGACGACGGTGTCCCGTACCGACCCCGCTCTCGCCGGGAAGCTCCGCGAGGGGGCCGCCGCGGTCCTGACCATCGGCGGAGACGAGGAGCTCACCCCCGAACTGGTGGCCCGGGTGAAGACGGCGGCCGAGGACGCGGAGGGCGCCGAGGGCGGAGTCGTCCTGCTCCTGCTGGGCGCGGGAGCCGGTTCCGGGGCGGAGTCCGGGGCGGAGTCCGGAGCGGGGTCCGGAGCGGGGTCCGGAGCGGGGTCCGGAGCGGGGTCCGCAGCGGCGTCCGGCGCCCGGTCCGGCGCCGCGTCCGCCGGTACGGGCATCCATCTCGTCAACACCTGGGAGCGGGCGCTGCGACGGCTGGAGACGGCCGACCGCCCCACGCTCGCCCTCGTGGCGGGCGCGTGCACAGGACCCGCGCTGGAGGCGCTGCTCACCGCCGACTACCGCATCGCCGCCGGTGACGCCCGGCTCCGGCTCGCCGGCGCCGAGGACGGCGCCTGGCCGAGCACCGCCGTGCACCGGCTGGCCCAGCAGATCGGCACGGCCAGGGCCCGCCGGCTGCTGCTGCGCCGTCCCTGGCTGGACTCGGAGCGCGCCGCCGAACTGGACCTGGTGGACGAGACGGTGGCCGGCGCCCGGGAAGCCCTGGAGCGTACGGCGGAGATCGCCGAGGAGTTGTCGGCCGTGCCCGGCCGTGAGTGGTCGATCAGGCGCAGGCTCCTGTTCGACGCCACCCTCAGCTACGAGGAGGCGCTCGGCGCGCACTTGGCCGCCTGCGACCGGAGCCTGCGCCGGCGGATCCCGGCCGCGGCGCCGGCGCGCGCCCGGCCACTCGCCGACGCCCGCTGACCACCCGCGCACCGTCCCCTCCCACCTCCGAAGGAACCGTGTGTCGACGACAGACTCTCCCCCAGGCCCCGCCCCGGCCCCGGATCCCGGGCTCGCCCCGGATCCCAGTTTCGCCCCGGACTCCGGCCTCGCCCCCGGTCCGGTGAGCGACGGTGACCTCACCGCCTCCGCCGCGGCCCTGGCCACGGAGATCCGTACCCACGAAGCCGTACTGTCCGCCCTTCCGCCCCGCGCCGCACGCTCCGAGGAACAGCAGCGCCTGGCCACCGAGCTTCACCGGACCTGCCGTGGCCTGCGCGCCTCCTTCCTCCGTAGCCATGCCGCGCGTGTCTACGACCGGCTGACCGAGGGACGCACCAGGCGGCTCGGGCTCACCGCGCTGGCTGAGGCGGCAGCCGAGGCGTTTCCCCACCTTGTGCCGACCCGAGCCCAGTTGGACGAGGAACTGCGCCACGCGCAGGCGGAGAAGGAAGGCCGGGAGATCGACCAGGGCATCTTCTTCCGGGAGATCCTGCGGCTGCCGGACGCGGGCGGGCATCTGGTCGACGTACTGCGCGACCCGACGCCCGAGGCACGCGCACTGCTGCCGGAGTTCCGGGCCAGCGGCCGGGCCGAACTGGGCAAGGTCACGGTGGAACGGCGCGGCGACGGGGGCCATGTCACCTTCCACAACGAGTCCTGTCTCAACGCCGAGGACAACGAGCTGATCGCCCAGCTCGAAGTGGCCGTCGACCTTGTGCTCCTGGACGACGACATCCGGGTGGGAGTCCTGCGCGGCGGACCCATGACCCATCCGCGCTACCAGGGCCGCCGCGTCTTCAGCGCGGGCGTCAATCTCGCCGAACTGCACCACGGGCGGATCTCGTTCACCGGTTTCCTGTTGCAGCGTGAACTCGGCTACATCAGCAAGATGTACCGGGGCCTGTCCACCGAGGGGCGACCGGACACCTTCCCGGCGCACGGCACGGAGAAGCCCTGGGTGGCGGCGGTGGAGACCTTCGCGATCGGCGGCGGAACCCAGCTTCTGCTGGTGATGGACAAGGTGATCGCCGCCGCCGACTCCTATCTCAGCCTGCCCGCGGCCCAAGAGGGCATCGTGCCCGGCGCCGCGAACTTCCGGCTGGGACGGCTGACCGGCGACCGGGTCGCCCGCCAACTGGTGCTGGGCGGACGGAAGATCTGGGCCGGCGAGCAGGACGCGCGGCTGCTGATCGACGAGGTCGTCGACCCCAGGACGATGGACCGCGCGGTGGATGAGGCAGTGGCCCAGCTGGCCGCGCCCGCCGTGGTCGCGAACCGGCGGATGCTGCATCTCTCGGAGGAGCCCGTCGACGCGTTCCGTTCCTATATGGCGGAGTTCTCGCTCGCCCAGGCACAGCGGCTGTACGGGGAGGACGTGCTGGACAAGGTCGGCCGGTTCGCCACGGGATCGGGGACCGTAGCCGGGACGGGCGGGCCCGGCGGACCCGGTACGGGCGTGCCCGCCGGAGCGGAGACCGTACGGTGAGCGTCCCCGCCGAGACCGTTCTGCACCGCGACGACCTGCACGGCTCACTCGGTTCCCCCGCCATGGGGTCGATCAACTTCCTCAACGAGGTGATGAGCCGCTTCCCGGACGCGATCTCCTTCGCGCCCGGCGCCCCGCACACCAGCTTCTTCGGCGAGATAGACGTAGCCCGTCATACCGCCCGCTACCTGCGCCATCTGGAGGAGGAGCGGGGTCTGAAGCCCGAGCAGGCCGAGCGGCTGCTCTACCAGTACGGGCCGAGCCGGGGCCTGATCAACGATCTGGTGACCCACGCCCTGCGCACCGACCAGGGCATCGATGTGCCGCAGGACTCCGTCGTCATCACGGTGGGCTGCCAGGAGGCGATGCTGCTGACGCTGCGCGCGCTCGTGGCCTCGCCGACGGACCTCGTGGCGGTCGTCAATCCCTGCTTCGTCGGCCTGTCCGGGGCGGCCGCGGTGCTCGGCGTGGACCTGGTCGCGGTCGACGACACCGACGACGGAATCGACTTCGCCCAGCTGGACGAGGTGTGCCGGGCCGCCAGGACGGCGGGCCGGCGCATCCGGGCCCTGTACGTCGCACCCGACTTCTCCAACCCGTCCGGCGGCTTCCTGAGCCTGGAGGCCCGGCACCGGCTGCTCGCCGTCGCCGCACGGGAGGACTTCCTGCTGCTGGAGGACAACGCGTACGCGTTCACGGCCGACCAGCCGGGCGCGCTGCCGCCGCTCAAGGCACTGCCGGGCGGCGAACGGGTCGTCCACCTGGGCACGTTCGCCAAGGTGTGCATGCCGGGCGCCCGGGTCGGGTACGTCGTCGCCGACCAGCGGGTACGCCACGCCTCGGGCCGTACCGGACTCCTCGCCGACGAACTCGCCACCCTCAAGAGCATGGTGACCGTCAACACCTCACCCCTCTCGCAGGCCGTCATCGGCGGCATCCTGCTGGAGCACCAGGGATCGCTGGCCTCGGTCGTCAGCGCCAAGGCCGCGCTGTACCAGCGGAATCTGCGGCTGCTGCTGGACGCGCTGGACCGCTCGCTCGGTCCCGGCACGGGCGCGCCCGCCGGGGTGTCCTGGAACCGGCCCCGGGGAGGGTTCTTCGTACGCGTACGGCTTCCCGTCCCGGCGGACGAGCGGCTGCTCGAACGGTCGGCCCGCGAATTCGGCGTGCTGTGGACGCCGATGTCCCACTTCTATCTGGGCGACGGCGGGGACCGGCAACTCCGGCTCGCGTGCAGCTATCT
This sequence comes from Streptomyces sp. NPDC058198, assembly GCF_042882605.1. Taxonomy (NCBI): domain Bacteria; kingdom Bacillati; phylum Actinomycetota; class Actinomycetes; order Kitasatosporales; family Streptomycetaceae; genus Streptomyces; species Streptomyces sp. NPDC058198. Next base: position 460,281 of record NZ_JBHVVP010000002.1, on the reverse strand, counting down.
GGACCCGGACACGATCGAGGAAGGCATCGGCCGGCTGACCCGGTTCCTGCACGCCGTCTGCCCGTAAGTCAGCGAAACCACCAGCCCTTTGCGCCTGTACCTCCCGTATCTTCCGTACCTCCCGTACCTCCCGTACCTCCGAGAAGGAACCAGAAAGACTTCATGGACGACATCAACGCGGACGGCTCCCCGTCCCAGGCCCTGCCCGTCTCCTCCCGCCCGAGCAGGCGCCGCGTCCTGGTGGGGGGCGGGGTCCTGGCCGCCGGAGCACTGGCCACCACGGGGGCCGGCGCGGGCCGGGCGACCGCGGCGGTCCCCGGCCCGTCCGGCGACACGGACGCCCGGGTGACCCGTACGCTCACGCTCTCCGAGGGCACCAATATGGCCGCCGCGCTCTCCCCGGACGGCGCCGGCTACGCCATCGACCTGCTCAGCGCGATCTGGCTGGTCCCCGGCGACCGCGGCGAAGCCGTACGGCTCACCGGCGACCTCCAGGACGCCACCCAGCCGCAGTGGGCCCCGGACGGCAGCCGCATCGTGTTCCAGTCCTTCCGTGACGGGACCTACCAACTGTGGTCGGTGCGGCCCGACGGCACCGGTCTCACCCGGCTGACCGACGACGACTTCGACAACCGCGAACCGCAGTACTCGCCCGACGGCAGCCGCATCGTCTTCACCTCCGACCGCTCCGGCAGCAACGACCTGTGGCTGCTCGACCCGGCCACCGGCGCGCGGACCCAACTGACCTCCGGCGACGACGAAGAGGGAATGCCCGCCTGGTCGCCGGACGGCACCCGCGTCGTCTGTACGGTCAACGACGCGGCCGTGGACTCCGTGGACCTCGCGACCGGAGCACGCACCCGGCTGGTCACCGCGAGCGCCGGCGCCAAGATCTTCGGCCCGGCGCTGAACCCCGACGGCCGCCGCCTCAGCTACGTACAGTTCGTGGGTACCCGCGCCGAGGTCATGGTCGACGGCCGGGCCGTCGTCTCCGGCCAGGACGTCCACACCCTGCGCACCTCCTGGATCTCGGCCGAGGAACTGCTCTACACGGCGAACGGCCGAATACAGCGGCTGCGCCTCGACGGCGCCCCGCGGACGGTGCACTTCACCGCGCCGCTCCCCTTCTCCCGTACTCCCTGGAAACACCGGGTCAGAGACTTCACCTCGACAACTCCGCAGCCGGTCAAGGGAATCGCGGGCCCGGTCGTCTCCCGCGACGGCCGACGCGTCGCGTTCCGGGCCCTGAACGCCCTCTGGGTGATGAAGCTCGGCCAGGCCCCCGTCAAGCTGGTGGACGACGGATTCTTCAACTCCGACCCGGACTGGTCCCCGGACGGCACGGCCGTCGTGTACGCGAGCGACCGGTCGGGAACGGCCGCGCTGTGGCGGCAGGACCTCGCCGGGGGCGAGCCGGTCCGGCTGACCCGGCTGGCGGGCGCCCAGCTGACCCCCCGCTGGTCCCCGGACGGCACGAAGATCGCCTACCAGGACGAGAACGGCGGCACCTGGGTGCTGGAGCTGGACTCCGGGACCGTACGCCAAGTACTGCCCGTCGTCTTCCAGCCCGGCCGGCCTGCCTGGTCACCGGACGGCACGCGGATCGCCGTCGCCGCCAACAAGGCGTACTCCAAGCGGAACCGGGCCGGACTCAGTGAAGTCCTCTCCGTGGACCTGGCCACCGGCGCGACCCGCTCGGAACCCGTCGCCGCGCACCGGTCGATCGCCACCCGCGGCGACGACGGACCCGTATGGACCGCCGACGGCCGGCACCTCGTCTTCGTCATGGAGAGCACGGCCTGGCGCGTGCCGGTCGACTCCACCGGGAAGATCGTCGGCGCGCCCGAGCAGATCACCACCGAGGTCACCGACTCCGTCTCCGTGGACTCACTCGGCCGCCTGTACTACCTGAGCAACGGCGCCCTGCGCACGGTCCCCGTCGCCGGCGGCACCCCGCGGACCGTCGCCGTCCCGCTCACCTTCCGCCGGCCCGCCGCCACCCGCACCGTGGTGCTGCGCACCGGCGCCCTCTGGGACGGCCGCGGCGACCGGCTGCGCGAGAACGTGGACATCGTCGTGAAGGGCGACCGGATCGCCGAGATCCGCCCCGCGGGCCGGGGCCGCGGCGACGAGGTCGTGGACCTCTCGGGACTGACCGCGATGCCGGGGCTGATCGACGCCCATTTGCACTGGCATCTGCGCGGCCGGCAGTGGGGCGACCGCACCGGGCGCCTCCTCCTCTCGTACGGCATCACCACCGTCCTCTCCCCGGGCGATCCCGCCTACCAGATGGTGGAGACGAGGGAGTCCATCGAGTCGGGTGCGCGCCTCGGCCCGCGCTTCTTCGGTACGGGAGACGCCCTGGACGGGGCACGGGTCTTCTACAACTTCGCCCGGCCCGTCGTCAGCGCCGAGCAGCTGGGGCTGGAGATGGACCGCGCCACGGCGCTCTCGTACGACCTCGTCAAGTCCTACATCCGGCTGCCCGCACCCTTGGAGAGGGCCGTCACCCGGGAGGCCCACGACCGCGGTCTGCCGGTCACCTCGCACTACGCCTACCCCCAGGCCGGCTACGGCATGGACGCCATGGAGCACACGGGCGGCGGCAACCGTGTCGGCTACTCGCAGACGCAGACCCGGCTGGGCAGGGCGTACCAGGACGCCGTCGCCGTCCTCACGGCCGCGGGGATGCCCGTCACCTCCACGCTGCTGAACTCCTCCGTACTGCTCGCCGACGACCGGTCACTCGTCACCGACGAACGCACCCGACGGCTCTTTCCGCCGTGGGACTACACCGTCCTGCTGGCCAAGGCCGACGCGGCGGGCGGCCCGACCGCCGAGCTGAACCGGGCCCTGCTGGCGGGCGGCGTCGACATGCTGCTGCGCATCCACCGCGCGGGCGGCACCGTCATCGCCGGTTCCGACGCACCGCTCGACGACCCCGCCATCTCCCTGCACCAGAACCTGCGCGCACTGGTCCAGGGCGGCTTCGCCCCGTACGAGGCACTACGCACCGCCACGGTCCACCCCGCGCGACGGATGGGCGTGGACTCCCTGCTCGGTACGGTCACCCCGGGGCACCTCGCCGACCTGGTATTCGTCGAGGGCGACCCCCTCACGGACATCAACGCGGCGGCGGCGGTCCGAACGGTGGTGACGGGCGGCACGGTACGGACGGTGTCGTCACTGCTGAAGCCTTTCGACCCCGGCTCCCCCTCCACGACATCACGCGCGACCGCCGGCAACCCGACGGCCCGCTCACTGGTATCCCCGGAGACGGAGCACCAATACGGCTGGCACGACCCACGCCCACACGCCACGGGCTGCCTCTGCTGAGCCCCGCCGAACGGGGGGACGGGGTTCAGCGGGTCAGCCCCTCCGCGTCAACCACGGCGGCCCGTGCCCTGGCCACGCCGCAGAGGACGTCCCCCGCCTGGTACTTCTCGCCCGGGGGGCTCAGTTCGCCGGGGAACTCCCTGGTGTGGTCCTCGGTGACGACAGCCACGGCCGGGCGCTGCCGCGTGCGGTGTCGTAGCGACAACGGGTGCGGAGGGCGATGAACTCGGCATCATCGGAGATGGCCGGCGGTCCGGCCACATCGGCTCCTTGGGACGGACTGCGAGGGTGCCACCCTCTATTCGCCGGTGGCCCCGAAAAGTTGCACGCACCGACGAAGCCCCGATCCATACCGCGTGTCAGTCCACGTCACCCCACGTCACGTCGGGTCCGGGGGGCCAAGACTGGGAGAAGTCGAACAGTGTCGGCGCGTCTATCTCACGAACGGCCTTCCTCCAGGAAGGGCGCCCTGAGATGAGAAAGCCTTCCCAGTCACCCGATCTCAGCAGATAGGTAGCTGTCGGATCATTCTCGACTCCATGCCGGGAAGAAATGTCGGCCGCCTCCCCTTCGTCGGCCTTTCGGATCGTCAGCCCATACATCAGGGAATTGACGAACATGCTGTCCACATGGCCGATATAAATTTCGATGCGGGGCGCCGGTGAGAGCTTCACGTCGGTATCGCTGCGAATCAGCATCGTCTTATGCGAAACCGTGTAACTCCAGACCTTAAAAAGGCGACCGGGCTCTTGAAAGATCATCCATTCCCTCTACTTCTGGCCTTATTATCTGTCTGACCGGGGCTCTGTCGATCGGTGAAGAATCAGCGTCTGGAATTCTTGCCCGGGGGCTCAGGCGGCTGAACCGACTTGGGCTCCGGAACGTTTTCTATCTTCTCATTATCGGAGTACCAGGAGATCGAATCCCATGACCTTCCCCCGTAATCTATTCCGTCCTCCTGACCAGCCTTGAAAGCCGCGACATTCCTTGCCACGACACTCATTTCCCAGGCTGTACCATATCCCTCCGGCGGATTCTTCTGCCCTTCACCGGTGCCGTATGGCTTTCCTCTTTCGACTGCCGTATCGAACGCCTTCGCGATTGATTCCGGAGTATTTTCCGCACCCGGCATGCCATCCAGAGTAATGTGAAGGTCCACCCGGGGGTCGGCTACCGCTCCCATCACATTGGTCATCCAAACCGGCGTTCCGGCCTCCACGTTCGCGAATTGCCGACCATTGAACGTGGTGGCCGCCGGATGACCGTGGTCATTCAGGTATTCCATCAGGATACCGGAAGGCGGATTGACCCCCAGGACGACACTGGGATATTCCGGCGGCCTCCCGGCAGGATCTCCTCGCTCCTCGCAGGGAGCGAGTCCGAGCGGATCGACCAAGATATGGGGATTGGTCACGTACGTGTTGGGGTTCGGCGTTGGAACGATCCCGAGCGGATCGGACGTCAAATATCGAGCGGTCCCGGGATCGTAGTATCGGTGGACGTTGTAATGAAGCCCACTTTCCGCATCAAAATACTGGCCCGGGAAACGCAGTGGAGTGCACGCGGTCGCATCCGCGTTCCAGGCGGTGATGCCCCAGAGAGTTCCGCGCGCCCGCCACGCAATGGTTCCATCCTCACCGACGAGTTCGGTCGGCGTACCCACCAGATCGGTGACGACGGCGAAGAAGCGACGGTCGATTTCCTCCTGCGGCGCGCCGACCAGGCACTTGCGCTCGGTCTGGGCGATGGGGTGGAAACCCCGGTAGTCCCAGGTGATCGAAGTCTGCGTACTGTTCGCAGGACCGCACGACACCTGTTCGACGAGTGTGTCACCGTCCCAGGTGAAGTCCGTCTGTTCCAGGATCCGGTCACCGTCCGCGGCGAGACCCCGCTTGGACACACGGCGGCCGAGCGGATCGTAGCGGTATTGCCACCGGCTTCCGTCGGGTGTGACGGCGACGGTCAGCCGGTCTTCGGCGTCCCACTCATAACGCCAGACATCACCGCCGGGCTCGGCCGTGCGGCTCAGCCGCCGCAGAACTGTGCGCCCCTGCGCGTCGTACTCGTAGTGGACGTCGCCGGCTCGGTCGACGCGCGTACCGTCGTACCGACGCGCCCCGGAGACCTCTCTCCCCGGGTGCCTCGCGGGCCAGGATGCCTCCGTCAGATTGCCGGATTCATCGTAGGTGTACCGCTCGGTCCAGCCCCGCGCGTGTACGGCGGTGACCCGGCCGACCGGATCCAGATCGAACCATCGAGTGCCGGAGAACTGGTCTTCGACGGAGGTGACGCCTCCGCCCGCCCGGTAGCCGTACCTGCGGGACTGAACGGTTCCGGCACGGGTGACCGCCCGTTGCCCGAGCAGACGGTCGGCCGCGTCCCAGACATGGTCGAGGGTGGCTACGCCCTCGATGTGACGCGAAGTTTCGCGCCCGGCCGTGTCGTGCTCAAAGACGACGCTGTGGCCGGAGGCGGCTGTGAGCCTGCTCCAGCCGGCTGGTCCGTGTTCCCACGTACTGGTCATGCCGGTGGGAGTGGTCCGCTGGGTGGGGCGCCCCAACTCGTCGTAACCGAATGTGAGAGTCCGGCCGTTGCACGTCTCCGCGAGGACCCGTCCCATCACATCACGGCGATAGCTGAGTTCGGCGCCGGGACCAGCGGCACGGGTGAGGCGGCCGGCAAGATCGTAGGAGAAGCGAGTGACAGCTCCCTCGACGTCCTTACCGACCACACGGCCGAGGAGGTCACGGTCGAAGCGGATGGTCTGTCCAGCACCGTTCGTGCGACTGGACAGCCGCCCCGCCTTGTCATACGTGTATCCGATGCTCCGCGCGTCGAAGTCCGTCTCGGAAATGAGACGACCCGCCGCATCGTGCTCATACGCCCACGAGCGCCCCTGCGGGTTGTCGACGCGGACAAGCCGACGTTCAGTGTCGTAGTGGAACTCGTAACGGGCACCGTCCGGCTCGACGCGGACCGCCGGCAGGTCGAAGTGGGTGTACTCGAAACGGGAGACGGCGCCTGACGCGTCCCTGTGAGACGTGCAATTGCCTTCGCCGTCGTAGACCCAGGCCTCCTCGGCGCCATCCGGCCCGATACGGCCAGCGAGCTTCCCTTCGGTCGTCCACCGCAGGCGTGTAGTACGGCCCTGCTCATCGGTCACGACTACCGGACGGCCGAATGCATCGCGTTCGTTGCGGGAGACGACGCCCGACGGCTGGGTGAGCGCGACGGGCAGACCCGCCGGATTGCACTCGACATGCATGGTCCGGCCCAGTCCGTCGGTGACGGCCGTGAGCCCGCCTCCGGCGTCGTACGTGTATGAAGTGACCACGCCGGCAGGGTCTGCGACCGAGGTGCGATTACCGCACTCGTCGTGGGCCAGACGCCAAACAGCCCCTTCATGGCCGGTCACTGTGATCGGCAGACCGGCGTCGTCGTACTGGACGAGGGAGCGGTGTCCGTCGGGCAGGCTGATCGCGGTCCGATTCCCCGACGTGCCGTATTCATACATCGTCGTATGACCGAGAGGGTCGGTGCGCGACAGGAGACGGTCGTGGGTGTCCCACGTTTGACGGGTGGTACTGCCGAGAGGATCTGTTTTAGAGGTGACCTGAAGGTGGTTGTTGAGGTGGTAGACGGTGGTGGCGCCCAGGGAGTTGGTGTAGCGGGTGATGCGGTCGCCGGTCTCGGCGTGGACGTCGTAGGCGAAGCTGGACGACAGGTAGCCGTCGGGGCCGATGGTGCGGACGACGCGTCCGGCCGCGTCGTAGACGTATCGGAAATTGGAGTCGTTGCGGTCGGTCCAGGAGGTGATGCGGCCGTCGGGGTCGTAGGTGAACCGCAGTGGCATGCCTGAGGAGTTGGTGACCGCGTCCAGATCGCCCTGGTCGTCGTAGCCGTAGGTGAGGACGGTGACCGGGCCTTCGGGGGTACGGAGGACGAGCGCGGTGACCCGGGAGACATCGGCGGTCAGCTGGACGGTGTACCCGCCGCTGTGCGTCACCGTCGTCGGTGCGCCGTCGGGACGGCGGGCGAAGCTGACGCGGTTGTCGTTGCGGTCGCTCAACCCGCTCAGCCAGAAGGCGGGAGAGGAGCGGTACGGACTGCCGGTGAACGAGCGGGTCAGGCCGCTGTGCGGGTCCAGGACGAGATAGGTCGTCTCGTCCCCGTCCTGTCCGCCGTGGACGAGCGGCAGGCGGTCGCCCTCCAGCGGGAGAACCGTTTCACCGTCCGGAAGCGGCAGCCGCGGGTAGACCAGGAGCGAACCGTCCTCGCGCGCCCAGACCGCACCGCCCGCTACGGGGTCCAGCTCGATGCGCTCGTCGAGGGTCGAGGCCCAACTGCGGCCGAACCAGTGGCCGTAGCGGTACTCGGACGCGTGGGTGCGGCGCAGGACGAGCGGAAGTACCCCGGGCAGGGCCAGATCGGTCAGCGGCAGCAGCATCTCGCCGGTGGCGATGTCGACCGGGTCGCCCTCGCAGACCGTCTTGTCGAGAGAGACACCATGACGGCGGGGCTCGTCCTTCGCGTCCTGTGCGGAGTTCGGCTTGGTCCGGGTGTCCTGCTCGGGACGACGCTTGCCGTTCGGCCCCCCGCCCTTGTCCTGGCCGCCGTCGCTCACCTGGCCCCGCTCCTTGGCGAGGCGCGCGCGGATGTCGTCGTCGTTGCTCTTGTGATCGGTGGATATCTGCTTGACGGCCTTGGGGAGCGTCTGGCCGACGTGGTCGCCCATCGTCTTGACGGCCTTCTCCAGCGCGTCCATCGCCTTGTCCGCGACCGGGTCGATCACCTCGGCGATGGAGTCCCGGCCACGGGTGCGGCCGTGCGCCGTCTTCGCCTTGGACAGCTTGCCCGCGGTCTTGCCGCGCATGTTGACGCTGACACCGTTGAGCTGGGTGGAGGCGAAGTCGTGCTCGCCGTGCTCGATATGGAAGCCCTTGCCCGGCCCACCCTTGCCGCCCGCGCCACCGCCTCCGCCGCCACCCGCTGAGGCCAGGTTCATGGCGTCCTTGGAGCCCTGCACGCCTTCCTTGAAGCCGTCCGTACCAGCCTGTTTGGCCTGATTGAGGTCGACCCCGTCCTGCACCCCCAGCGCGGTCGCGCCGAGTTGGACCACAAGGTCCGCCGCGAGGCTTTCGAGAGCGGCGACGGCCGGCTCGGTCATCGCCGAGACGATGTACCCCACCGCCTCCTCCGCGCCCTCCTTGATCAACCGCTTGACGACCTCCTGCGTCGCCCGCATCGCCGCGGCACCGAACAACATCGACAGACCGCCGGTCACCGGAATCAACGACAGCGCGATACCGGCCTCACCCGCCAGATAGCCCAACTGGACGATCGCGGCCAGCTTCATGCCCTCGATCGCGGTCGCCGCCGTGTCCAACGCCCCGGCGATCGTCCGCGCCGCCGACGCGATGTCCTTGATGTGCTTGTCCTTGACCTTGCCCCAATGCCCGTTCAGCGCATCAAGAGCCTCGCCATACCCGGACGAGATCAGCCGCTGGACATGGTTATTGGCGAGCTGCCCGTCATCCTCCAGATCCTCCGCGAACTCCCGCAGAGCATCCGCCATATCCCGATAGGCATCCTCATCCACGTTCGGCCAGGACACCCCGATCAGATCCAACAGAACGTCGGCCCACTCCGGCACCGTGACAGCCACGAACCCCAACCCCCCGTACCCGCGGACATATTTACAGAATGCTTGTGCGAACAGAGTCTGACAGAAGCGCGGCGGACAGCGCGGATGGTTAAACCGATCGGGCTTACTTCGAGATGTCTGAGCCGTTTCAGTCGCCGGGCCTCGCCGTGACAAGCCCCCGATTTATCTGATTGCTCCTGCAAGCGACGCAAGTGGGCAGCGAACAAGGACCGTGCTGTCGGGGACGGCGTCCACGTCAGCACGGGATGCCGCAGAGCCCAATGTCCGGGCTGGCACTACCCGACACCGTCCGCGCGCCGGCCTGTGGGTGGGAACGGGCCAAAGTGGGGGGGTCGCGGGGGTTGCTGGGGTGTAAAGGTGCTTGTGGGGTGGGGTGGGTGAAGGGGGGTTGGGGGGTTGGGGGGTGGTTGGGTTTCGGACAATGATCATCCGCTTTGATGACAATGGCATATTCCGCTGGAACGATCTACGTACCGCACGGGCGTCACATCCGGTTTCCATGCCCACCGGCCGTCATCACGCGGCCGGACAGAAGGAGCTGCAGGAGTGACGGACAACTTCCCTACGAATAAGACAACGTTGCCATACGTGGCGGCGGTCGCGGCCGGCACCATGGCCGCGCTCCTCGTTTCGGTTCTCCCCGCCGTGGGCGCGGTCCCCGACGCCGTCCGCGCGGATCGAGCGCCGCGGCAGATAGCGGCGGAGGCCAGACCCGGTGCCGAGGCCGTCGAACTCACCCCCGCGCAGCGGGAGAAGAGGCTCAAGGCCGCGGCCGGGGCGGGTGCCGCCACCGCTCGGTCGCTGAAGCTGGGTACCCGGGAGAAGCTCATTCCCAAGGACGTCATCGAGGACGCCGACGGTACCGTCCACACCCGTTACGAGCGTACGTACGCCGGGCTTCCCGTCCGCGGCGGCGATCTGGTGGTCCACGAGCGGGCCGGTGCCCGTACCGTCACCAAGGCGTCGGACGCGGCGATCTCGGTACCGACGACCGAGGCGCGGGTCACGGCCGCGACGGCGAAGAAGTCGGCCCTGGCCGTCGCGGAGACCGAGAGGACCGAGGAGGCCGCACCGGACGGAGCGCCGCGGCTGGTGGTCTCGATCGAGGCCGGTGAACCCACTCTGGCCTGGGAAACCGTCGTCGCCGGTGTGCAGGAGGACGGGACTCCGAGCAGCCTGCGCGTCCTGACCGACGCCGGCAGCGGTGAGCGGCTCGGGAATGTCGAGCAGATCCACGCGGGCGTGGGCCGGAGCCAGTACAGCGGCCAGGTCCAGATCGGATCCGTGCGCGAGGGCGGCACCTTCGAACTGACCGATCCTCAGCGCGGTGGCCACTCCACGTACGACCTGACCCTGGGCGGGTCCGGCACACTCCTGACGGACGATGACGACGTCTGGGGTGACGGAACGCCGGCCGACCGCCAGACGGCTGCCGTGGACGCCGCCTACGGCGCGCAGAAGACCTGGGACTTCTACCACGACAGGTTCGGCCGCAACGGCATAGCCAACGACGGCGTCGGCGCGTACTCGCGCGTGCACTTCGGCGACGGATACGCCAACGCCTTCTGGGACGACAACTGCTTCTGCATGACCTACGGCGACGGGATCGAGAACGCCAGACCGCTGACAGCGCTCGACATCGCCGCCCACGAGATGACCCACGGCGTCACCTACGCCACCGCCGACCTGGAGTACGAAGGTGAGTCCGGCGGCCTGAACGAGGCCACCAGCGACATCATGGCCGCCGCCGCGGAGTTCTTCGCGGACAACCCGGACGACGTACCCGACTACTGGATGGGCGAACTGGTCGACGTCCGCGGCACCGGCAAGCCGCTGCGCTACCTGGACCACCCCTCCCGGGACGCCTCCGCGAAGGGCACCTCCCAGGACTACTGGACCTCGGAAACCGAGTCGCTCGACCCGCACTTCAGCTCCGGCGTGGCGAACCACTTCTTCTATCTGCTCGCCGAGGGCAGTGGGAAGAAGACCATCAAGGGCGTCGACTACGACAGCCCCACCCAGGACGGCAAGCCGGTCTCCGGTCTCGGCCTGCACAACGCCACCAACGTCTGGTACCGCGCGCTGACCGTCTACATGACCAGCACCACCGACTACGCGGGCGCCCGCACCGCCACCCTCCAGGCAGCGGCCGATCTGTTCGGCAGGTCCAGCGACGCGTACGAAGCCGTCGGCAACGCCTGGGCGGCTGTCAACGTCGGTGCCGCCTACGTCAACCACATCGCCGCGCAGACACCGTCCCCCCGGGACGCGGCGGTCGGCCAGCCGACCAGTCTGCGCATCGAGGCGGCGACCTCCCGTCCTGGCAGCCTCACGTACTCCGCCACCGGTCTGCCCGACGGTCTGTCACTCGACGCCGCCACCGGCCTGATCACCGGCAGCCCGACGGCGGCCGGCGACTTCACGGCAAGGATCACCCTCAGAAACTCGGCGGCGGAAACGCTCACCGTGCCCTTCGTCTGGACCGTCCTCGCCTCCGGCGGCGACTTCTTCGTCAACCCCGCCAAATACGTGATCCCTACCTGGAGCAGCGTCGAATCCCCGCTCATCGTCGCCGGCCGGGAAGGCAACGCCTCCGGCGACCTCAAGGTGACGGTCGATCTCTTCCACGGCTTCGCCGGTGGCCAGGTGATCGACCTGATCAGCGAGGACGGCACGGTGATCCGGGTGAAGGACTTCGTCTACGCCCCGGGCCCGGAGCTGCACGCGACGTACACCGTCGACGCCTCGGCGGTACCCGCCAACGGCACCTGGAAGCTGAGGGTCCAGGACAACACCCCGGGCATCTTCACCTTTGACCCCGGCTACCTGGACCGCTGGAGCCTGACCTTCTGACCGCACCTTCCACACACCACGGGTGCGGTGGAGGGCCTCTCCGGCCCCTCCACCGCACCCTTTCAGCGCGCGAGCGTCAGGTGAGCTTCACCTGCTTGCGCGCTGCGGTACTGGGGAGGAAGTTCCCGTTCCCCGAGTAGACAGCCGTGACCGTCGCCGTGCCCTTCACCTTCGGCAGGGTGATGGAGAAGCTGATCACGCCCTTCTTGGCCGCCGGCAGGCTGACCTTGGTGGTCGTGGTCTTGCCGCCCACCTTGGCCGTGACCGTGACCGTGCCGGTCGGATAGTCCGCGGCGCTGTGGCCGCCGACCGCGATCTTGACGGTCTCGGACTTTCCTCGGGCCAGCGTGGTCTTGGAGAGCGTGAGAGACGTGGTCGTCTTCGCCTTCGCGACCGTGAGCTTCTGCGACACGACGCCGCTGGGGGCCACGAAATCGGTGCCCTCGTACCGTACGGACACCGTGTGCGTACCGACGGAGAGCGACGCGGGCAGCTTGAACTCGCCCGCTCCCGTGGCACCGACCTTCGCCGTCAGCGACCCGGTCCCGTACGTGACGGTCACCGTGCCGTTCTTCGCTCCGGCCACCGAGAAGACGCCGGAGACCGCGTGGCCGTAGGTGGTCGACTTCGTCAGCAGCGCCATGGCGATGGAGCTCTGGCCCTTCGTCAGCACCAGCTGCACCGGGTCCGAGGCCGAGGTGTCCGCGGACGCGGTGCCGCCGAAGGCCGCGGTGAAGGTGTGCGTACCGGCCTTGAAGCCGGCCGGAATCTTCAGCGAAGCCGTTCCGCCGGCTGCCACGGCCGTGCCGAGGACGGTGCTTCCGTTCCGGAAGGTCACCGTTCCGCCGTCCGTCCCCCCGCCTGTGACCGCCGCCTTCAGCGTGACCGACTGGCTGATCTGCGGCGCGGCCGGAGTGAGGGTGAGTGCCGTCGCGGTGGTCGCGAGGACGTCGATACCCGCCGTACTCGTATAGCCGGAGCCCGCGCCGACCGCGCTGAGTGCCACGCTGCCGTACGGCTGGTCCGCGGGTACGACGGCCTGGAAGGACACCGTCCCGTCGCTGCCGGCGACGGCGCTGCCGAGCGCCGTCGAACCGAGCGTGAACGCCACGCTCTCCCCGTCGCGGTAGCCGGACCCGCCGACCGTGACGGTGGCTCCCGGTTCGGGCCGTACGTCACCGACGGTCAGCGCGCCGGGCCGGGAGAGCGCCTCGTACTCGGCGCAGACGTCGCCCTGGACGCCGACCGACGGTGCGGCGGTCACCGTCCCGGTCACGCCGTCGTCCTCGCGCACCTTGATGGTGCCGAAGTCCTGGCTGCCCAGGACCGCCTGGGTGGAGTTGGACACCCCGAGCTTGTAGGACGTGGTGGCGGCCGCTCCCGCGACGGTGTCGCCCACCACCGGGATGTCGACCACCTGGCAGGTGGTGTCCGGGGCGAAGGTGACCTTCTGCATGGCGAGGCCGACCTTGCCGGTCGCCGAACCGACCACCGTGAGATACGCGGTGACCGGGGACGAGCTCGGCTTCGACAGATAGACGGCGGTCTGGGCCGCGCCGGGACCGTTGCCCTCCTCGGTGGCGGTCGACGCCACGTTGACGGTGGTCCGGGTCCGCGCGTTCGGCGTGCCCATGCTCTTGTCGGCGAAGACGAGGTCGGAGAGGTACACGCCGCCGGTCGTCACCCCGTCGGCCCCGACCGCCGCGGTGAAGGCGACCTTGGTGAGGTGCGTCAGATCGAGCCCCGCCTCGGCCAGCGTCGCGGTGGGCACCCGCACCTGCTGGAGCACGATCTTGCCCAGGGTCGTCGATCCGCTGGCCGGCATCCTGGTCACGCCCCATGGATTGAGGCTCGACACCAGGCTGCTCCAGGTGCGCCCGGAGGAGTCCGTCACGCTCAGCGTCATGTCGGTGCCGGTGGTGACGCTCTCGTCCGGCGAGAGGCTGACCGTCATCTCGTCGTACCGCGACACGTTCTGCTGGGCGGACGGGAGCGTCACGCCGAGGGCGCCGGTCGTGGCCGTCCAGGTCAGGTGGGTCATGATGTTCAGCGGTACGTTCGGCGCGAAGGAGGCCGGAGTCCAGTACGGCACCTGCTGGTTGGTGAGCGTGCTCCCCGGGTTGGTGCAGACCGGGTACGGCTCAGGAACGGTACGCCCGTACTTGTTGGCGCAGACCGTGGCCGTCGCCGTCGTGGACGTACCGATCAGCGGGCCGGTGGTCTTGAACGAGGCGATGTCCCGCCGCGTCGAGGACGGCTGCTGCGCCACCGTACGGACATCGGCGAAGCCGGAGACCGACGGCGGTGTCACCTGCGAGCCGTCGAAGAGGCCCTGGAACTGGGTACGGCCGCCGAGGGTCGCCTCGAAGAACCCGGAGATGTACGCGGCGCCCACCTGGTACTGCTGCTCCGCGGTGAGCCGGATGTTCTTGCCGGAGGCCAGCGCCGCGGCGCTCGTACCGCACACGGCGTCGCCGGTGTTCGACCAGTCGTCGGAGCCGCCCGGGAAGGGCGGAGTCCACCGCGAGTTGAAGAAGTTGTGGTCGGCGCCCATGATCCAGAGATCGGAGCGCAGTACGTCGTCGGAGAACGCGTCCCGCGAGTCCGCGTAGAAGTGCTGGCCCTGCTGGTCGGACACGTCACCGTCGCAGTACGGCAGCATCGTGGTGGTGACCACGTCGGGCAGCGTGGTGCGGGTGAAGTCGACCGGGGCCAGCGGCAGGACGGACTTGATGTTCCACGGCTGGGGCAGGGCCGCGTTGAGGACACCGGACGCCACGACACCTTCGCCGCCGCGCGAGTGGCCCATCAGCCCGATCGAGCCGAAGTCCATGGAGCCGACCAGCTGCGACGGAGTCACCGTGCCGCCGGGGTAGGTGGCGTCACCGGCGGTCAGCGCCTGCTCCAGCGTGACGTCCCGGCCGGCCGCCGCGTCGTGGTACGCGACGGACTCGCCCGCGTTGGCCTTCTTCAGCATGGTCAGCGTGTCGAGGACGAGCTGACCGCGGGCGATGGCGCCGTTGTCCGGCGCGAGCTGGTTGTCGTTGGCGTTGATCGCGTTCGCCGAGATCGACACCACTGTGTTGCCGTCCGCCGCCAGCGCCTCGGCGGCGCCGTCGTATCCGGCGTAGCTGATGATCGGCGCCGTACCCGCCGCGCAGGGCCAACCGCTCGCGCCCCGCAGGGTCGTGGTGTTGTAGCACGAGCTGTGCCGGCCGTGCAGGAAGATCACCACCGGGTGCGCCTTGCCGTCGGTGGGCAGGTAGATACGGCCCTGGGCCTCGCCCCGGATGCCGCCGATGGCGCTGAGCGGAATCGACTGCGGGCCGAAGTCGTAGTCCGCGACCGTGTAGGAGCCCTTGCCGACAGTCGTCGGGTCGTCGGGTGTCGTTCCCGAGCCGCCGATCTCGGTCGGGACGTCGTTGGCCTCGGTCAGCTTCCGCGCCTTGGCCTGAGCGGATCCCGACAGCAGGGAGGTCGGCCCGGTGGCGGTGCTGTTGCCGCCGGTGGACCACTGCCAGCTGATGTTCTTGGCCGTGGCCACCGAGGCGTCGGCCGTGGTGACCGTCAGGGTGCGCCCGTCGGCGGACTCCGTGGCGGGGCCGAGGTCCGTGCCGTCGGCGACCAGTTCGGGCAGGTCGCTCTTGACGGGGAGGGCCGTGTCCAGGTCCAGCGACACGACGTAACCGCCGGCGGCCTGGGTCACCGTCCATCCGTCGCCGGAACGGACCACCGGGGAATCAGCCTCCGCCGCGGCGGAAGCCACCGGAGCCCCGGCCAGCGACAGCGCGCTCAGCGCCATCAGCCCCGCGACTCCTCCAGCAAGCGGACGCAGCCGCGCCCGCATGGGTCTTGATATGTCCACGTGTGCCTGGCCTCACTTTCGAGCGCACGAGCGACAACCGCCCGGGCGCGACGCGTCCGAGGACGCGGCGGCAGCAATTGATCGACAGCCGGACGAACGTTCACATCTCAACTAACCCTGTGGGGCGTGGAAACCCAGAAGTTTCCTATTTTTGACGCCGACGTCATGTAAACCAGACTGAACAACTACTTGTCAGATATGTCGCCCATAGCGTCTGACCTGGCCCTTCGCGAAACGCGTTACATAGGGAAAAACCGTGCCGCCGCCGGACACGGCGGCGGCACGGGCGAGGTCGCGCGGGCGAGGTCGCGCGGGCGAGGTCGCGCGGGCGAGGGGCGCGCGAGCGGGGGTCGCGCGGGCGAGGTCGCGCATCGGTTCAGTCCGCGCAGTACGTGTCCTGCTTCGGGCGGTGGCCCGTGGTGAGGAAGTCGGTGACCGTGCGGTCGCCGCAGGCGTTGCCGTTGGCCAGGTAGGCGCCGTGGCCGCCGTGGCCGGTCGCGACGAGCCGGGCTCGGCCGCCGAGGGCCTGGCGCATCTTCTGGGCGCCGAAGTACGGGGTGGAGGGGTCGCGGAGGTTCTGGATCATCAGGATGTTGGACGGGCCCTCGGCGGTGATCCGGGTGGGCTTCTCCACCGGGGCGTCCTTCCAGAACGCACAGGGGAAGATGTTCGCCGGCATTCCGGCCGTGAGCGGGTGACGGACCCGGTCGGCGGCGACCGCGCGTTCGAACGCGGGAATCGACGCCGGCCAGCGCACGTCGTTGCAGATGACCCCGGCTATCACCGCCGCGTCCTGGTCCGGCACGGGCTGGGCGAGGTCGGCGGGCAGGGCGGGCGTCTCGGCCGGGTTCCGGGCCGTCCGGATGAGCCGGGCCAGCTGGGGGAAGGAGGCGTCGCTGTACAGGGCGTTCTGGAGCGCCTGCCGCAGCCGGTTGCCGGTCAGCGGGACGCCCGGCGTGGTCGACTCCTTCGGCCGGCGGTCCAGCCCCGACGCCAGCGCGAGGAACAACGGCCTGATGTCCTCGGGCCGTTCCCCGAGCCGCAGGCCCTCGCTCTCCCTGGCCGGGTCCGCCGCCCAGGCGGCGAAGTCGGGGAACCTGTCGTCCGCGGCCGCCGCCATGTTCGCCTGCCAGCCCCGCGCGACGCGGGCCGGGTCGGGGTCGCCGCTGCTGTCGAGCACCCAACGGTCCGTGTGCTGCGGGTACTTCTGCGCGTATACGGCCCCCACGTAGGTCCCGTACGAGATCCCCCAGGCGGACAGCTTCTCCTCGCCCAGCGCCTGCCGGAAGCGGTCGATGTCACGCACCTCGTTGGCGGTGGTGAAGCTGCGCAGCACGGCGCCCCCCTGACGATCGCACGCGTCGGCGATACGCCGGGACCGGGCGACGTTCTCCGCGATCTCGCCGTTCGGCCCCGGCCAGGACCGGAGGTTCACCAGGTGGCGGTCGTCCTCGCTGAGCCCGCAACTCGCCCTCGTACTGCCGCCCACCCCGCGCGGATCGAGGCTGACGATGTCGTACGCACCGGCCATCTCCTTGCGCAGCGCGACCCCCTTCTGCCCCAGCCGCTGCACCCCGGACCCGCCAGGACCCCCGGGGATCAGCAGCAGCGTCCCGCGCCGCGCCTCGGGCCGCTCGCTGCGGAGGCGGGACACGGCGAGGGTGAGCCACGGGCCGTCCGGGTCGCGGTAGTCGAGCGGTACGGGCAACTCGGCGCACTCCTGCTCGGCGGGCCCGCCGGGCTGGACGCAGGACCGCCAGGTGAGGCCGGGGGCGGGGGTGGTGGCGGTGCTGGCGGTAGCGGTGGCGGTCAGGGTCGAGGCGACGACTGTGGTGGAGAGTGCGAGAAGGAGGGCCCTGCGGGCGTAAGTAGGCATGGAACAAGGGTTGTTGAGCGCGCCCCTCCCGCCCATCCGGCAGCCATGACGCCCGTGGTGGGGCTAGCGGGTGTCCGCAACGTCATGGAAGCCAGAGTTTTAGGCAGGCGAGGGTGACCATGGCTTGGTAGTGAATGGCTCGTTCGTCGTAGCGGGTGGCGAGCGCTCCGTTTTGTTTGAGGCGGCCGAAGCAGCGTTCGACGACGGCCCTCGTTCCGGGCCGGAGTCTCAGGTGTTGGCCAGGGTGCGGTCGAGGAGGGGCAGCAGGCGGTCCCAGTGGCGCTGCAGTGCGGCAGGGTTGAAGGCGTCGGTGTCGGACATGGTGAAGCCGTGGAGGGTGCCGGGGTAGATCTCGGAGGTGTAGCTGACCCCTGCGGTGTCCAGGGCCTGGTTGAGCTCACCGAGCGCCTCGGGCGTCATGTCGGTTTCGGCGTGGCCGAGGTGGACCTCGCCGTTGAGGCGGTGCAGGCTGTCGGGCCCGTCGGCGCCCACGGGGCCGTGGAATCCGGCGACCGCGGCCACCTGGCCGGGGTGGGCCGCGGCGGTGCGCATCGCCAGGAGGCCGCCTATGCAGTAGCCGGTCACCGCGACCGGTCCGGCGCCGACCTCGGGCTGGGTGGTGAGGAACCTGAGGTAGGCGTCGGCGTCGCTCAGGACACGTTCGGCGGTGTGCGCCTTGATCAAGGGCATCAGCTGGGCGACGGCCGCGGACCGGACCTCTTCTCCGATGTGCTCGGGAAGTTCGATCAGCGGTGCCGGGCCGTGCCGGTAGAAGAAGTTGGGGACGAGCACGTAGTACCCGTGCCCCGCCAGTTCGCGGGCCATCTCCCGCAGCACGGGCCGGATACCGAAGGCGTCCGCGTACATCAGCACACCTGGGTGCCGCTCGCCGTGGTCGGGGAAGGCGGCGAAGGCGTCGGCCTGGCCGTCCGTGGTGGGAATCTGCAACAGCTTGGTGGGCATGAGTTCTCCTGTCGTGGTTGACGTGTCGAGCTGTGATCAACACGACAGGAGGCGGAGCCCGCGCAGCAGCGCCAGATCCTCGGTCCAACAGCGGGCCGGCACCGGCCCGTACGGCGCTCAGAGGAGCGCCGGGTCATCAATCCGTGTGTGGTGCGATGCCGTCCCGGTAGTCATCGCCGCATAACGTAGCCCAACGGACAGGATCGATGCCAGCCCTCCCCCAGGCCACAGTGCTGTTCGCGAGAATGATGAGGCTTGCCGGGTTTCGGTGCACTGGTGGGCTGGGCGGCAGCCGGGCGGATGTGCGATCCCAACTGCTGGCGGTGGCGGTGCCGTGGCGGGCGGGGCCGGTTGGGACAATCCTTAGCGGGCTTGTGTGGTGCGCGTCTTGGTGGTGGTTTCCTTCTTCTTCGCGGCCCTCTCCTTCTCCGCGGCGGCCTGGTCGCGGAGCTTCTTCACGCGTTCGGTGACGCAGGTGTCGTAGCCACCACACTCCGTACGGGCCTGCTGGTACAGCGGGTCCGCATTCGACTGAGCCGCCTTCTTCGTCGACTCGGCAACCGCCTTGGCGTTCTTCTCCTTGGCAGATTCCTTCTGGGCGCCGGGAGTTTCCGCTGTCCCCTTCTTCGCGTCCGCGGTCTTGGTCGATTGGACCGGGCCGGCCTTCTGCGAGTCCTGTTTCCGGGGCTGCTCCTCTCGCGTGGTGCGCGTCTTGGTGGTGGTTTCCTTCTTCTTCGCGGCCCTCTCCTTCTCCGCGGCGGCCTGGTCGCGGAGCTTCTTCACGCGTTCGGTGACACAGGTGTCGTAGCCACCACACTCCGTACGGGCCTGCTGGTAAAGCGGGTCCGCATTCGACTCAGCCGCCTTCTTCGTCGACGCGGCAACCGCCTTGGCGTTCTCGCCCCGGAGCTTGCCCACGCGCTCAGTGACGCAGGTGTCGTAGCCACCACACTCCGTACGGGCCTGCTGGTAAAGCGGGTCCGCATTCGACTGAGCCGCCTTCTTCGTCGACGCGGCAACCGCCTTGGCGTTCTCGTCCCGGAGCTTGCCCACGCGTTCAGTGACGCAGGTGTCGTAGCCACCACAGTCCGTACGGGCCTGCTGGTAGAGCGGGTCCGCGTTCGACTGAGCCGCCTTTGCCTCGGTGGTATCGAGTGTCTTCTGTAGCTCGGTCAGGGCCGGGCCGATATCGCGCAGGGTGCCGGGTGTGAACTCCGGTCCGGTGAAGGGACGCACGAGGTCCTCAAACGGGCTGTTGTCGGTGTACGTGCGGTTTTCGTTGAGGATGCGCGCCCGCAGGTCGGGGTCCTGGAGTGCCTCCTGCAGCAGCTCCTGGTGTTCGTGCTCGCGGTTCGTCTGTTCCGCGTCCGCGTAAGCCTGGCCGAGCAGTTCTCCAACGGCCGCCCAGGCGGCAGCCTGGCCGCCGCCACGCGGCAGCTTCGCCCCGGGCTCAACAGGTCCGGTCAAGCGGGGCCTGACAGGCGCCGGTCCCGTGGTGGAGGTTTTGGTGCCGCTGGTCACCGGTCCGGCCGGGAGGGGTTTGGCAGCGCCGGTCCCGGGGCCGGCCGGAGGGTTCTTCGGGCCGGACTTCGCCGGACGTGTTCCGCCAGTGCCGTCGCTGCCGTCGTCCGGTCCTCCCCTGAGCTCGTCCCGTTCGGCCCGGGCCTGTTCGAGCTCGTCGCGAAGCGTGGGGATCTGGGCCAGTACCTGCTGGCGGCCGCTGGGCAGCGGGTGCTTGTCCGCCTTCTGTTCGAGATCGCGGATCTTGTTCTGGAGCTTGTCAATATCGGCGTCAAGCTGCTTGATCTGAGTTTTGGTGTCGGCCGGTCGGCTCTCCTTGAGTTTCCGGAGCTCGCGGGCCACCTGTTGGTACTCCCGCCGTGCCGTCTTCAGCTTCTCCTCGGCGCGCATCCGCTCGGCCGGTGTCACGGCGTCGCCCTGCTCCCGCTTCAGCGCACTGATCTTGTCCCCGGCTTTGGCGACCTGCTTCTTCATTCCGTCGAGGGTCTGCTGCGAACGCCGGTGTATCTCCACGGCGTCCTCGACGAAATCCGGCACCGTCCCCCATGAGACGCTGCCGCCCTTTCCCGCCAGCTTGATGAGCCGTTTGACGACGACCTGTGCAGCGGTCTTCGTCTTGTACTGCGGGTCATGAGGATCGAGCGTCTCGGCGGCCAGGCTCTCAAGAAGCCTCCACTGCGCCCTGCTCACGATGCCGGGGCGGGCAGGGCCCTCGTCGGAAGCGCCCGCCGTGGGGCTCGGCGGCGGTGGCGCGGCCGAGGCTTCCGTGAGAGGCCCGGCCAGGATGAAGCCGACTGCCGCGAACAGTGCCACGAGCGCCATCCGCAGAAGCGTGGGCCAGTGGCTGGATACGCGTCCCGCCGACGAGGCGGTGTCGCCGTGCTGGGGGGAACTGGGTTCGTGCCAGGCAACGTTCACGATGATTCTCCTGACGTCTGCTGGGTGTGTTCCGCAGCCCGGGCATCGGCGGGGATACCGGCGCATCAGAGCGTCGGCGGCCGGCACGGGGCGGTGGCAGAAGCCTCGTGGGCTGTCGATCCTGCGGGCAACGGATTCCGGCGGCCGGGACAGTCCGGGACTGTCCGAACAGGCCAAACGCCCTGTTCGGACGGGCTCACCAGCAGAAGCACCCGCAAGCCGATTTCCCGCGAGAGGGTTTTCGCCAGGGCACGAACGGTGAGAGCCGGCCGTACTTCCAGCCGGGCCGTGCGGTCGAGCCCGGTCGGGCGGCTTCGACTCCGCCGGCCCCCGTCCCGCGTCCGAGGATCAGCGGTGCCGGAGCGTGTCTGCGGGTGCTCTGAGCTGCTAGGACGCATCCGGACTGTCCCGGACGGCGAAGGCGTTGCCGGACATCTCCACGCCGCAAGAGTCTCGTTCTCGTGCCCCACATCGGAGGGGTCGTAGAGGGGGATGTGATGAGAAAGCACCTGCGGGTCGTCGGGAGCCGTACCGGAACCCGGTCCGCGCCGCGCGGACTTCACCGCGAGCGGCCGACCAGCCGGAGGCGGGGGGCTCTGGCCCGGGCGGCATTCGGCACCTGTGCCTTGGCCGTGCTGGGCGTGTTGGCCATCCTGGCGGGCGCGGTGCTGGCCGTCCACGGCCCGTCCGCGGCCGGCCCTGCCTCCTCCCCGTCCCGGCCGGTCGTTCTCGAACCGTCATACGGGCCCACGGTCCCCGCACCGGCCAAGAGCAAGGGCGACGGCGAGGCGGAACGCCCGAACTCACAGCAGCGCGACGCCAGTGCCCGGGCGCAGGACAAGGGCGGCCGTATCGCCCCGTCCGAGGGGAAGGGCAGCCGCGCCGTCCGGCCGAAGACAGTTCGGCTGGTCCCCGGCGACACCCTGTACGGCCTCTCCGAGAAGTACGGCACCACGGTGCCCGCCCTGCAACGCCTCAACAGCCTGGGTGACTCCACCCTCATCTACGCGGGCGACACCTTGCGCCTGGCCGACGGCGCGGAAAGCCACGCGCCCAAAGCCCGCACCGGCTCCGGCACCAAGCACGGGACGACCGGCCCGTCGGCTCCGAAGCGGACCGCTCCCGCACCGACGGCAGAGGTCCCGGGCCGCACAGGGGCCGCCGAGGCCATCGGCTACGCCAGAGCGCAGATAGGCAAGCCGTACGTGTGGGGCGGCGCCGGCCCACGCGGTTACGACTGCTCCGGACTGGTCATGCGGGCCTGGGCGAAAGCCGGAGTGAAACTCCCGCGCACCACCTGGGACCAGAAGCACGCGGGGAAGGCCACCACCCGCGCCTCGCTCGTCCCGGGCGACCTGGTCCTGTCCTACGGTGACGGCCACATCGCCCTCTACATCGGTCACGGCAAGGTCATCCACGCCCCCCGGCCCGGCACCACCGTCACCGTCGCGCCCCTGCCTCCGTTGTCCCACACCACCGGCTATCGCCACATCACCTCCTGAGGCCACCCCATGCACAGGCTTCGACAAGGCCGTTGCCCGGGACGCCCAGCGCCCCGCGCTCCCTCCCACCGCGTCCCTGACAAGGGCATCGGCTGCCGGGCCGTCGACGGCCCGGCCGAGGGCTATCTCCTCCCCCCCGCACCTGCGCCGACGTCGCCACCGATCACGGCGACCGTTGCGGTGGCCCAACCGACCGTTTCCATGCGGACCGATCCGCCTTCCAGCTCTGCAACGACCACTAGAACGCAAGGTCGGCCCGGGGCTCTTGGGTCGAAGACCCCGTGGGTCAGTCGTCCGCCGCGGCGTCGGAGTCCGCCGCGTTCGCCGCGGACTCGGCGGCGTCCGCCAGCCCGGTGAGCCGGTTGATCTCGGCGGACGACGAGGCCGGGGCCGTAGCCGCGGGCGGGGTGGCGGCGGGTGGTTCAGTGGTGCCGGCCGTCTTGTCGGAACCGGCGCAGCCGGTGACCGACGCGGCGCAGATCAACGACACGACGACCAGGGCCAGGGCGCGGGTTCCGCGGGTCACGCCGAGGCTCCGTTGTCGTGAGCCGCGCACCACTTCTTGACCTCGGCCAGGTCCGTCTTGCGCTGCTCGAGCGTGGGGGCGAGGGTCTTGCGGAAGGTGAGCTTGTTGGTGAGGTAGGTCTCGATCGTGTCGTGGCCGGCGGTCCTGGCCGCGGCGACCCGCTGTTCGAGGCGGGCGACGGAGCCGCGCGTCTTGTTCGTGCCGTTCAGCCGCTTCAGTGCGCGGTCGATCCGCTTGTCGATCTTCGGAACCCGCTTGCACAGCGCCTGGGCGCCGTCACCCGGCGCGCTCGCGCTCGCGCTCGGCGCCGGTGTGGAGCCGTCCGCGGCAGCGGTCCCCGATGCCGTGAGCAGGGCGGCTGCGGCGGCGAGTGCCGCAACGACGGTCTTCGTACGGTGCATGGCGTGTTTCCTTCCGATGCGGCGCGATGCCTGTCGGTGAGAAACCTAGGAGCCGTCTTTGTGGAATTCTTGTGGCTTCCCCGCCCCGGCCAGCCAGTCCCTGCGCAGCAGCGGCAGCGTGGCGTCGGCCCCGGTGCTGTCGGCCCCCGTACCCCCTGCCACCGGCAGGCGTATCTCGAAGCGTGCGCCGGGGTGCCCGTCGGGTCGGTCCAGTACGGCCAGAGCGCCGCGGTGCAGGGCGATCTGCTGGGCGACGAGGGTGAGGCCGAGGCCCGACCCGGGGCTGTCCTGACGTCGATGGAACCGCTGGAAGACGGCCTGCCGCTGGGCGGGCGGTACACCCGGCCCCCGGTCGTCCACGGTGAGCACCGCGACCGGCCCGCCACCCGGCGACCGGTCGGCGCGCAACGTCACTTCGACGCGGACCGGTTCACCGTCGGAGGTGGAGCGGCCGTGCGCCCACGCGTTGCTCAGGAGGTTGTCCACCACCAGACGCAGCCCGTGTCCCCATCCGTACACCCGCAGGCCCGGGACGCCCCGGACCACCACCGCCGCGCCGGGGTGCCTGCGGCGCAGGTCGGCGACCGACGCGTCCACCACCTCCGCGAGCTCGACGGGTCCGAACGCGTCCGCCTCGACCAGGTCACCCTGGGCCAGGGCCCTGAGCATGACCAGCAGTCCCAGCAGCCTGCCGTGCTCGTGCCGCAGGTCCGCCAGCACCTCCGCCCGGTCGGCGCCCGCCAGGGTGGGGTGTTCGGTGAGGATGTCCAGATTGGTCCGCATGCTCATCAGCGGAGTACGCAGCTCGTGCGAGGCGGCCGCCGAGAAGGAGCGGGCGGTCTCCAGCGCTTCCGCGGTACGCGCCGCCTGCTGGTCGTACCGGGCGAGCACGGTCTGCAGCGTGCCGGTCAGGTCGTCGATCTCGGCGATCCCGGTCGGCGCGTGGTCCAGGCGGGCGGTGCTCGTCCGGGGGTCGAGGCCGCTGGTACGGCGCTGGAGTCGCCGGAGCGGCCGCGCGGCGCCGGCCGCCGCCGCCCAGGCGACGGCTCCGGCGAGCGGGGCGCCGAAGAGCGCCACGCTCACCACCCGCCTGCGGACGAGCTTGAGCTGAGCCTGGCTCGCGCTGTCCGGATAGAACAGCCACAGGGTGGCGTCACCGGCCGGCCGTTTCACCGACACCGGTACGGAGAGCACCCGCCAGCTCGCCCCGTCGGCGCGCACGGTGACGGGTACGTCCGCGACGGCCGGCAGCGGCGCCGACGGATCGGGCTGAGGCCCGCCGGTGAACGTACCGCCGGGGCCGGTCAGCCGGATGCCCACGTCCAGCGCGGAGGTGAACAGCCGCCGTTCACGGGCCTGTTCGACGGCGTCCGGCCGGTCGGCCCCGGTCGCCCGCAACAGCGCCTTGGCGTCCTGGGCCACCGCTGTGGCGCGCTCCCGCAGATGGGTGTCCTGTTCCCGGTGCAGGTCGTTCTCCACCAGCCGGAGCAGGAGTCCGCCCGAGGCGAGCACCAGGACCGGGACGGTCGCGCCCACCGCGAGGGCGATCCGGGTGGAGAGCCTCACGACGCGCCCCTGTCCCGGCGGCCCCGGCGGCCGACGCCTCCGCCGTCCCGACGGCCGGCGTCCCCGCCATCCGCGTCCTGGCCGTCCCGGAGGACGAAGCCGATTCCGCGTACGGTGTGCAGGATCCTGGGCCGCCCTCGCGCCTCCAGCTTGCGCCGCAGATAGCTGACGAAGGTGTCCACCGCGTCGGTGCGTACCTCGAAGTCGTACCCCCACACCCGGTCCAGCAGCTGATCGCGGCTGAGGACGATCCCCGCGTTGCGCGCCAGCACCTCCAGCAGCTCGAACTCACGCCGGGTGAGCGTCAGCGCCTCGCCGTCGAGCCGGGCCTCGCGGGCCGCCGGACTGATCACCAGGCCGCCGACCCGCACCCGGTCGGTGGCGGCGGGCGGGCGGCGGCGCAGCAGGGCGTGCAGCCGCAGGACCAGTTCCTGCAGGGCGAAGGGTTTGACGAGGTAGTCGTCGCCGCCGGCCTGGAGTCCGGCGACCCGGTCCGACACCTCGTCCAGAGCCGAGAGCATCAGGACGGGCACGTCGTTCCCGTCCGCCCGCAGCGCCCGGCAGACCTCGATGCCGCTCAGATCCGGCATGGAGATGTCCAGCACCACCACGTCCGGCGACCGGTCACGCACCGAGGCGAGAGCCGCTAGGCCGCCGTCCGCCAGGGCCACGGAGAAGCCGTTGAGCCGCAGCCCGCGCTCCAGCGAACGCCGGATGGCCGCGTCGTCGTCGACCACCAGCGCCCGCCCGCCCGCACCGTCCATCCGCGCCTCCGCCTCCCCGCCGCCGGCACCGCCGTGGACAGGCCGGTGCACGGCCGCGATGGTACGGGACGTCCGCACGCGGCGGACCTGCCGTTCCTACGGCGTCCCCGCCGGAGAAGCCGGAGCCGCCGGAGCCGCCGGGGTCTCCTGAGTCCGCTGCTCCGGCAGTTCACGCCGCGTACGGACCGGGGAGAGGAAGACCGGCAGGAAGGCGGTCGACAGGAAAGCGCCGCCCACCCAGAGCGCGGTGTGGACGGTCGTCAGCTCACCGATCACCCCGGACACCGCCGCGCCGATGGCGAGCGCGCCGGTGAGCAGGAAACGGAAGGTGGCGTTCATACGGCCCAGGAGGGAGTGCGCCGTCATCCGCTGCCGCAGGCTGACGCCGAGCACGTTGTCCATGCCCACCTTGAACATGGCCACCAGCCAGCCGGCCCCGGCCAGGACGAGCCAGGGGCCCCGGTCGACGAGCGGCACGAGCAGCCCGGCAGGCGCCAGGCACAGGCCGGCCAGACCGAGGGTGCGTCCATAGCCCAGACGTACGGCCACGGGCCGGGCGCAGCGCGCTCCGAGCAGCAGGCCCGCGCCGCCGACCGCCCAGAACAGCCCCAACGCGCCGCCGGAGAAACCGAGTTCGCGGACAAACACCACCGGGAGCATGGTGTTGATGATCTGGGAGCCGAAATTCCCGAGGGCCGCGGTGAGCGCGAGCGCCCTCAGTTCGTTGTTGCCGAGGACATGCCGCACCCCTTCCGCGATCCGCGCCCCCATCCCGGTGGCCCGGCCGGGGGGCGGCGCGGGCGGCGCCGGGGTGGCGCGCATGCCGGTGAGCCTGAGGGCCGAGCCCAGAAAGGTCAGGGCGGTGAAGAGCACGGCCACCGGCGCCGTGAGCAGCGCGACGAGCCCGCCGCCCGCGCCGCGCCCGGCGACATTGCCCGCGGCCATGAGCGTATTCACATCGGCGTTGGCCTGGACGAGGCTGTCGCGCGCGACCAGTTGGGGCAGCACGCTCTGCGCGCCGACATCGGAGAACACGGTGGCGCAGCCGTTCAGCAGGACGACCGCGTACAACTGCCCGAGCGTGAGGCCGTCCAGCCACCAGGCCACCGGGACGGTGGCGAAGAGCAGTGCCCGCGTCAGGTCCGCGAGGATCAGGACCCGCCGATGGCGCATCCGGTCCACCCACGCCCCCGCGGGCAGCCCGATGAGCAGAAAGGCCACCGTGCTCAGGGTGGCGAGCGCACCGACCTGGCCGGGACTCGCGTCGAGTGCGGATACGGCGATGAGCGGCACCGCGACGTAACTGACGTTGGTGCCGAGCTGACTGAGGGCCGACGCGGTGAACAGGATGCGGAAGTCGGCTATCCGCCAAGGGGAGTTGGGCTGCATGGTCCGTTCATCCGGTGGTTGATCCGAAGCGCCGACGTGGTGCGGCTGTGAGCGTGGCTACGGCAAGGCTGCGGCTACGGCTCCGTCGGTCGGGGTGCCAGCACGGCCGGTGTCGGGCCCTCGGCAGCCAACGGCGTCGGTGTCCGCTTCCGCCACTGCGTCATCCCCACACCGACCAGCACCACAACCATCCCCGCGACAACGCGGAGGCCGACCTTCTTGCCGAGCACGAGCGCGCCCAGCGCCACCGAGACCACCGGCAGCAGGTATCCGACGGTGGCGGCGTTGGTCGGCCCTTCGTCCGCGATGAGCCGGTAGTTGAGGTAGAAGGTGAATCCGGTGCAGAAGATCCCCAGGACGGCGACGGCGACCACCGCCGTCACGGTGAGAGGTACCAGCAACGGGCCGCCGGCGGGCAGGGCCAGCGCGCTCAATCCCGTCGCGGTGACGAGCTGGGCCGCGGAGAGTGCGAGGGGGGCCGTGCTCTTCCCCGTGAGCGTACGTCCCATATAGGCGAAGGCCACGGCGTAGCTCGCCGCCGCCCCGAGGAGCGCGAGGGCACCCCAGCTCAGCAGTACGGTCCGCTGCCACGGCGCGAAGATCAGCAACGTACCCGCGAATCCGAGCAGGAGTCCGGCCGCCCGGACCGGACGAAGCCCGCGTTCCGTGCCGATCGCGACGCCGATCATCAGCGACCACAGAGGAGTTGTGGCGTTCAGGGCGCCGGCCACTCCGGAGTCGACGGTCCGCTGGCCGACGCTGAACAGGAAGAACGGCAGGGCATTGCAGAAGAAAGCGGCCACGACGAGCTGGAGCCAGGTCGTACGGTCGCGCGGGAGGCGCTTACGCGCGGCGTAACTCAGGGCCAGCAGTACACCCGCGCCCAGCGCGCAGCGGATGACGGTGATGTGCAGCGGTGACAGGCCGTGGTTGAGGGCCAGTTTGATCCACAGAAAGGTCGATCCCCACAGCAGGGCGAGGACGCCCATGCGTAGCAAAGACCCACGTCCGCCACCGATCACTCCGCGCCTCCCTCTTCGCCGTCCGGTATGAACAGTGCCGGGCAACGAACTGACAGGACAAGCGAAAAGTGCTGCACATACCTTTAACCGCAGCTACAGGATTGATCGGGTGCTACAGACTCATGACTGATCGTCCAGTTCGATGATCGGCCGGTCGCCGGCGACGGCGGTCAGGATCATCGGGGCGTCGCCGTCGCTCTGGTTGACGGAGACCGCGACCCACCGGCCGCCGTCTGCCACCGGGCCCCACACCGCCAGATCGCCGTAGCAGTCCTCGTCGCACAGCGCCTGGAACAGCGGCGGCATGGACTCGCCCGCCAGTTTCCGGAAGAGCGGCACCCGCATGGACACCTGCCGGTGGGCACCCCACCGGCGGTCCAATTCCTTGACGAGAGCGGCGAGATGGCCGTCGGCGGCTTCCTCCGCCGCCTCCCACTCGGGCCCGTACACCCCTACGAGGCCGTCGTTCTCCCAGAGCGGGATGATCCGGAAGCCCTCGCCGCTGGTCGCGGTCCACTCGCCCGTGTCCGGCTCCCCCTCGCCGACCGTCGGCCCGGTCACCGGCAGGGGCCCGGCGAGCAGCGCCTCGATGTCGGATACGGCCCGGCCGGTCTCGAAGGTCTCCCCGGCCCTGGCGGTCACAGCGTCGCCCGGTCCATCGGGCGCGGCAGCGGCCGCAGCGCCCCGGCCTCCCGCAGCCGCAGATATGCCTGGACCACGCCGTCGACGTCGCCGCGGCGCGCGATGTCGAGGAGTACGCCGCCGCCGCGCAGCTCCTTGCAGGCCGCCGTCATGCCGTCGGGCAGCAGCGCCGCGCGCGCCGGGGAGAGATAGCCGACCCAGCCGACGGAGGGCTCGCCGACGACGAACCCGGCGTCGTCCTCCAGGGCGTCGAGCACGTCGTCGTCGGTCACGCCGCCGAAGTCGGGCTCCCACACGTCGGCGAGGACGGTGAGGAGTTCGGCGTCGGGGATCTCGGCTCCGTCCGGCGAGCTGATGCCGATCACCATCGACTGGAGCAGGATCTCCGGGGTGCCGCCAGCCCGGCCGCTGACCTCGATCTTCCAGCCAGGCGCGCCCGCGGCGACGAGCCGCAGTCCGCAGCCGGTACGGTCCGACCAGTCGTCGGCCGCCTGCGCGGCGCGGAGGGCGGCGAGGAGCGATGCCTCGTCCGTCCGCAGATCGGCGGCGGGCCCGGGCGCGGGTACGTTCCGCCACGTCCAGGCCTCGCCCGCGCCGGCCCGGGAGCCGGAACCGGAAGCCGCACCGGAGCCGGCCGCCGGGAGAAGCTCGGCGAGCTGGTCCAGAGTCAGCTTCCAGCGTCCGGCCAGCGCCTCGACCGACTCCTGCCGGGGGCCCCAGAAGCCCCGCACCACACGTCGCATGTCCTGCCTCCGTAGCCTCTCGTCCTCCGGTACGGCCCGGCCCGCTGTCACCCTAGTCCAGCCACTACCGGGCCCAGGTGTGCCCGGCGGACACGCCCGAGTCACACGCTTTAGTCGAACGCCTCGGGCTTCCTGGGACCGCCGGCCGGCTTCTGCTGGGTTTCGACCACCTTGATCGGCAGCTCCTTCTCGCGGAACGCCTTGCGGGCGGCCTTGGCCACCTCCGGGTTGGAGAAGTGCCATTCGATGGCACGGCCGCCGGAGGCCTCGACCTGCCGCGTCGCCTCGTCGATGAACTTCTGCTTGCCGGAGTCGGTGAGCGCGCCCTTTTCCGTCTTGGAGAGGTAGCTCTCGTAGCCGTTCTTGGCTTCCAGGAACGTCTGCCGGTTCGAGTCCCAGCCGTCGTACTCCACGGCCGGCTTGCCCTCCTTCGGGTGCGGGACGACGTACTCCTTGCCGCGCACGGTGCCCGTGACCTGCTCCTGGTAGCGGAGCCAGGACTCGTTCTTCCAGTTGGGCTTGGGGTTACGGTCGCGGCCGGCCCAGAAGCCGTCGCCCTTGTCGGCGGAGCCGAGCTCCGGGGAGTTCAGGTCGTCGGCCCAGTCGGGGGCGTTGTAGTTGCGCGGGTCGGAGGTGTCGCCGTGCTCGGGCGTGGGCCACTTCTTCTTCTCCAGCTCGGCCTTGGCCGCGCGATCGGGCTCCTCGGCCCGCTTCTGCTCCAGATGGGCGGCCCGTTCCTGCTCGCGGGCCTCCTTCGCCTTGGCCGCGGCCTCCGTGTCGCAGCCGTCCTCGGCGAGGATCACCCGGCCGGGGGATCCTCCGGCGAGCACCCCGGTCCCCGATCCGCCGACGCCGGTGAACCCATGGCGCGGGACCGGTCCCGAGGCGATGGCGCAGCCGGTCTTACGGGCCTGATCCTCGGCCTTGTCCGCCGCCTCGTCGGCCTCCTTCGCCGCCTTCCTGGCGCCGTCCACGTCGCCGGCTTCCGCGGCCTTACGGGCCCGGCGCGCGGCGTCGCCCGCGTCCGCCGCGGCTTCGGCCACCTCTTCGGCGATCTTGCCCAGCTTGCCGAGTTTGCCGACCTTGCCGACGACCTTCGCGACGTCGTAGCCGGGGATGAAGAGGGATCCGATGTTCCAGACGACGTCGGTGGCGGCGCGGGTCTTCTCCCCGTTGTCCCAGCGTTCGCGCACCTCGTCACCGACGAACACGTCGTCGCCGACCTTCACCACGGTGTTGACCGAGGCGCCGCCCCAGTCGCCGAGGGCGCCGAGGTAGTCGCCGTCCTTGAACTTGTCGACGGCGCCCTTGGAGTCCTCCATCCACTGGTCGCCGAGCTGGCCGCCGTAGTCGGCCATGCCGGACCAGGTCTCGGGCTTGACGAGGTCGACGATCCCGGTGACATCACCCCAGATGCCGTCGACGAAGACGCCCTTGACGACCTGAGTGCCGCGGTCCCAGGCACAGCCGACGAAGCCCCAGCCGCCGCAGTCCTCCTTGTCGGCCTTCTCTCCCCCGCCGCCGCCCTCGGTCCCGCCGTCACCGCCGCCGGACTCGCCGGACTCTTCCTCGGTCGCCGAGGGGGTGTCGTCGTACTCGGCCTCGGGCTCGACGCCGGTCTCGGGGTAGGTGTCGCTCCCGCCGGTGGAACCACCCGTGGTGGAGTCACCGGGTCCGCCGACGGAGCCGCCCGCCCCGGTCGTGTCGCCGTCGCCGTCGCCGGTGCCGGTGCCGGTGCCGGTGGAATCGCCCGTATCCGTGGTGTCGCCGGAGCCGTTAGTACCGCCGCTGCCGGTCGCGCCGCCGATGCTGGCGGTACCGCCGTTGGTCCCGCCGGTGGTGTCGCCGTCCGTACCGCCGGATCCGTCCGTGCCGCCCGTCTCGCTGGAGCCCGCGTCCGTACCACCCGCGTCCGCGCCACCCGCGTCCGCCTCGCCCGGGTCCTGGTCCCCGCCCGCCTCGACCGTTCCGCTGTCGTCACCGGGCGACGGGCAGGCCGTGCCCGTGGCGGAGCAGATCGCGGAGCGGATGCCGTCCCCGATACGACCACCGATGCCGCCCGCGACCAGCGCCACGATGATCGCCGCGACGATCGTGATCATCCCCACGTACTCGACGGCGGTCTGTCCCCGGTCGCGCCGCCAGGTGATCATGTGAGGAAGGGAGAAGGCGGGCTTCTCCTCCCGCTCGCCGCGCGGCAGCCGGAACCACTCGCGGCTCGCCGCCCGGGTGAGGAACAGCAGGATCAGCACCGGCAGGAACAGCTGGGTGAAGCCGTGCCCGGACCCGTCACCGATGTTGGACAGACCACCGAGGATCAGCCATACCTGTACGGCGATCAGGCTCCACCAGACGCCCGTGCCACCGGTCCATACACGGCGCGCGAGCAGCCAGGCCACGACTCCGGGCGCGGCGGCGTACAGCGCGAGGCCGAGGAGCCGGCCACCCATCGCACCCGCGGCGAGCGCGGAGCCGAACAGGCCGAGCCCGCCCACCACCGTGACCCCGAACAGGACATGCAGCAATACCCGGGCCACGGCGAGCGGACGCGGCAACGGCCGCCGCCCGCCACCCTGCGCCGGAACGGCGCCTCCGTAAGCGGATATCCCACCGAACGCAGACATGCGGTCCCCCAACCAGCCTTGCCGGTAAGCAAAGTGAAAGCCATTCACTCTAGGGCTGGGCCCCATGCGGCGTCGTGGGCTCCAGGGCCCAACTTTGGGCCCAATGGCGGCTTGTGGGGCGAGGGCTGCGGATCGGTGGGGGCGGCGGAAGCGTCGTCGAGGTACGGGAAGTTACTTGCTCAGTACGTTCGCTCCGACGATGAACAGCCCGAGCAGCACGTCCACGCCACCGGCCCGGCACGCCGCCGGCCAGCGCCGTCCCGCCACCCGCGCCGCCCACAGCCCCCAGCCGAACAGCGCCACGGTGTTGATGGTCAGGGCGACGTTGATCGCGCCGGTCTCCCCCCACCACCCCGCGTACGCGCCGAGCAGCGCCGCCACCGTCGGCAGCACCGCGGCCACCAGGGGCCATTCGGTCAGCACCGACCGCGCGGTGCCGGCGGTGACCGTCGCCTCGCCGGCCGTACGGTGGGCGATGGCATGGGCGTAGCCGTGTGCCGCCGCCGACGCCAGCGCCGTGACCAGCACCCACACCGCGTCGTAGCCGGGATCCGGCCGCCCGCTGTTGTGATCCAGGGCGGCCGCCAGCCCACTGGCGAGCACCGTTCCGTACACACCGCCGAACAGCAGCCGCTGCAAGGGCTCGTCGCGTCGGCCGGGAGGAGGCGCGGGAACGCCGGGGCTGTCGGGCAAGGCGCCACCTCCCAAGGGGAAGAAATCATTCCGCTTCGAGAGATGTAACAGCACGCCGGGCGGATCCCTTCGTACCTGCGCCGGTCAGTTGGCGGTGCCTTCGGCCGGGGCGTCCAGCCATCGTTGTCCCACGGCCAGGTGGCTGAGGATCAGCGGGCGGCCGGGCAGCAGCTCGGAGAGGGTTTCCAGCACCGTGCGGAGGCGCTCGGGGTCCACGGAGCGGGCGGCGAGGAAGTCGACGCAGAAGGAGAGGTAGCCGGTAAGGACGCGCGGGTCGTCGACAAAGACACCCGCGGCCAGGGAGTCCAGGAGATGGCCGAGGGTCTCGGTGGTGGCCTCGTACTGCTGGTCGGTGGGATGGCGCATGGCGGGGAAGCGGTCGTGCAGGCGGGCCACCACGTGTCCGAGCAGTTCGGAGCGGCGTCGGGCGAGTTCCGCGTACGCCTCGGTGGAGCGGGCGTCGACGGACGGCTCGCCGGTCAGGGGTGGCGGCCAGCGGTGGCGCAGCAGCGTGTCGGCGCCGGCGGCGTCGGCCGCGTAGAGGTCCGCGCCCAGGGCGCGGGCCCACACGCCGTCCGGGCCGAAGCCCGAGCCGCCGCAGAGGACGGGGACGCCGGCCCGGTGGCACACCTGGATGAGGCGGTACGCGAGCGGCAGCCGCACCGGCAGGGTGCACGAGAGCGCGACCACGTCAGGACCGTGCTGGTGGAGGTCGGAGACGAGCTGGGCGGCGGGGACGTGGCCGCCGAGGAATCGCACGCGGTAGCCGCGCAGCCGCAGCACCTCGGAGAGGATGCGGGCGGGCAGGGTGTGCCATTCGCCGTCGCTGCAGGTCACCACCACGTCGCCGGCGCTCGCGGCGCCGCTCGAAGCCGCCGGGGCCGGGAGGTGGGTCGCGGCGGCGAGGGCGGCGACGGCCCGCTCGCTGATGTGGGTGGCCGCGTGCTCCTGCGCGACGCTCCATTCATCACACGCCCACCGGACACCGACCGCCACCTGAGCGGGGGCCACCAACCCGAGCAGTATCTCCTCCGGGCTCACGCCCTCCCGCAGCAGGCGCAGGGTCAGGGCGACGGCGGCCTCCTCGTCGGCGTGGCCGAGGTGAGCGTCGAAGACGGCGCGGACGTCGTCGGTGATCGCGGTGCGTGCCTCACTCATGGGGCGTCCTCCCGGCGGCGCGGGCACGGCGGGGCCTGGAGTACCAGTACGGCGATGTCGTCGTGCGGGCGGCCGCCCAGCCACTGGGTGGTGAGGAGTTCCACGCGCTCGGCGACCGCGCCGGCCGGCATACCCCACCAGGTGGCCAGTGTGCGGGCCAGGCGTTCGTCGCCGTACCACTCGTACCCGGTCGGACCGCCGCGCGCCTCGGTGACCCCGTCGCTGTAGAGCAGCATCAGCTCTCCGTGGGCGAGGTGGGACTCGGTCCGGTCGAAGACCGGCTCCGGCAGGACGCCGACCAGCGTGCCGTCGATCGTGACCTCTTCGACCCGGCCGTCGTGGCGCAGGATCAGCGGGGGAAGGTGGCCGCCGCCCGCGGTCACCACGGTCAGTCCGCCGTCGGGGGCCGGCCGGGCGGAGCCGGTCACCAGGGTCGTGAAGCGGCTTTCCTCGCCGAGCAGCAGCTGATTGAGCAGCCTCAGGTCGCGTACGGGTTCGGAGTCCGTCAGCGCCAGGGTGCGCAAGGTCTGCTGCACCAGCCCGGCCAGCACCGCCGCCTCGGCGCCCTTCCCGCACACGTCTCCGAAGAAGAACGACACGCCGTCATCAGGGCGGGCGGCGACGTGGTAGAAGTCGCCGCTGATGCGGGGCGCGTGTGCGGCGGGCCGGTAGGCGCCTCCGAGCCTGACGCCGTCGACGGCGGGCAGCGGCGCGGGCGCCAGGTTCGCCTGGAGGACGGCGGTGGTCTCCGCCTGCTGGGAGTAGAGGGCGGCGGTGGCGAGCGCGAGGCCGGCCCGGGCGGCGTACTGCCGCGCCAGCTCGATGTCGGGATCACGGAAGCCGGGCCGCTCAGGCCCGCGGACCAGGATCAGCGCACCCGACGACACTCCGTTGCCGGAGAGCTGGACCACCAGCGCCTGCGCGCCCGGGTCCAGGTCCGGTGGCAGGGCGCCGTCGAGCCCGTCCAGTTCGCGCGCGGGCAGGACGGCCGCGCGCGCCTGTACGCCGGAGACCGCGTCCGCGACCCGCGGCGCACGCTCCAGCGCTTCCGCCGGCACCTGCCCCGACTCCTCCGTGTCGCCGGGCCCGGCCCGGTGCCAGGACGTACGCCGGCCACGCACCGGCAGGACGACGACGGCCAGGTCCGCCAGGAGCGGCAGCACGAGCCACGCCACGGTGCGCAGCGTCCGGCCGTGGTGGAGGGACGCCCCCAGCCGCCGGCCCGCCTGCTCCAGGAAGGCCGACCGGTCAGGGACCGGGGCCTCTTCACGGTCGCCTTCGCGGTCGTCTTCGCGGTCGCCGCCCGTCATCGGCGGCGGCTCGCGTCCTCGCCGGGCAGCGCCGTTCCACGGGGGCGCCGCGCGGCCGTGCGCACCAGGATGTCCATCGCCGACCGCCGCTTCTCCCGCCCCTGTGCTGCCGAAGGCCTCCTCCCTCGCACGCTACGCTCCGCCGCCCGATCCCGCAGGGGTCATAATGTGGGGGTAGCCCTTCGCGCATCCCCCGTCGCGAAGGGCTACTCCTCCAGGCGGCACTGATCACTTCCCACACGGGCAGGGGACTCCCCTCGTGGCCCCCTGCCCGTGTTTTTTCGAGTTAACAGTGACGTAGAGTGTTTACGCAAGCCCAATCCTGACCTCGCAGCAGGATGATCCGTTTCGGGGCCGGCACCGGGGCTTCCGCGTCAGGGCCGGTTACAGTACGGGTCCGTTGACCTAGTCGAACACCGCGCAGCTCGGACGAGTACGCCTGCGGCGGACGTGAACGTGGGGGCCTGGATGGACAACGGCGAAGAGCGCACGCCAGAGCTGAAGACCTTGCAGCAGAAGGTCGAGTACATGGTGGAGAAGACCTTCCCCGGCCAGAAGATCTCGGGACGGGTCTTCGCCGACCTGGTCAAGGAGCGGGGCGGCTCCCTCTCGCACAGCTACTTCTCGAACATCCTCGCCGGGAAGGTCACCCATCCGTCGGAGGACATCCTCCGCGCCCTCGGCCTGGGCTTCGGCGTGGACTGGCGCTTCTTCAAGGAGGAGTCCGAGGTCGTCGACGATGTCGTCGCCGGCCTTCAGTTCCTCGCGAAGCGGCGTACGGGAGAGATCAGCGGCGTGGCCGGCCGTGGCCTCGACGACAAAGGACTCCCGCCGGAGCTGCTGAAGTTCGCGCTCTCCCTGCTGGAGGACGCCAAGGCCGGGAAGAACGCCGGGAAGAGCGCCGACGGCGGGGAGCCGGAATCCGAGGCGGAACCGGAACCGGGACCGTAACGAACGCGTGTTCGTCACTGTTGGGTAGAATCCACTGACGGCATGTCACCGCACGCATCACCGCACGCATGACGACGATCTAGACGATCAAGAGGTCTCCATGTCCCTGCGCGAGCTGCGGAGAGAGTGCGAAGCCGGACTGGCCGACCTGCCCATCCCCGCCCCGTTCGACATCGCGGGGCTGGTGGCGAACATGGAAGCGGCCCGCGGCAGGACCATCGTGCTGCATGAGCTGCCCGACGAACTGGCCCGCGTCAACGCCGCCTGCGGCCTGCGCCTCGCGTCCGGTGACACCAGCATCGTCCTCTACCGCCGGCGCCCGACCGCCTATCAGACCCAGCACGTCATCCTGCACGAGCTGTGCCACGAGTGGTTCGACCACGGCACCACCCTCGACGGGGACCAGCTCCGGCGCCTGCTGCCCGTCTTCGACACCTCGCTGATCACCCGGGTGCTCACGTCCGGCGGCACGATCCAGGCCCGCGCGCAGTACGACACCCACGACGAGCGGGTGGCCGAGTTCGGCGCCTCGCTCATCCCCCGTATGGCCAGGGACATGACCAGCGACGACATGGTCGGACGCCTGGTCAACTCCCTCTCCCGCCCCGTCGCTCACCGGCGTCGCGGCTTCTTCCGCCGTTCGTAGCCCACAAGAAATTCCCCCAGAGATCCCCCACGACATTCCGCAAGGAATCCCCCCACCGCAAGGAATCTCCCCGTGACCCCCCTCGACCTCGCCGGCTACCTCATAGCCGCCCTGATGACCGCTGTCGCCCTGTGGCGGATGCCGGACGCGCTCTGGGGCGATGAAGAAGACAAGCGTCGCCGAGCCCTGTGGGGCTGCTACGCGGGATTCGCCGTCGCCCTGTGGACGAAGACCCGAATCGTACGGACAGGGCTCAACAACAGCCCCGTCACCGACCTCTCCGTGCTGATCAAGCACTACACGGCGACCATCGCGATCCTGGCGATCCTCAGCTACATCGTCGCCATCTACGGCCAGTACCCCGACGACGGGAACGTGCCCCGGCACGTCCGGTTCGCCCGCGTGATCCAGCAGGTGGCGGCCAAGGCGTCCGTCGCCACGCTGATCCTGCTGACCGTGCTCTTCTTCACCGTGGTCGACCGCTCCGTCCCCTCGGACCGCTTCGTCTCCGACCACGCGGGTCAATGGGGCGCCACCCTCTACATGAGCGTGTTCTACCTCTACTTGGGCGCCGCCTCCGCCGTCTGCGCCTACCAGTGGGCCCTGGCCACCGCCGACGCCGAACTCCGTCATCTGCGCGTGGGCCTCGGCATGATGACGTTCGCCATGTTCATCGGCGTCGGCTACACCGTCAGCCGGACCCTGTTCATGTGGGTCAGCGTCGCCGACCAGCCCAGCAGGGCCTTCGCGCTCACCTTCGACGAGATCACCGAGGTCGCGCAGCTCGTGCTGTTCGCCTTCTTCGCGGTCGGCGCGTCCATCCCCGCCTTCCAGAAGGGCTGGCGCCGCGCGAAACTGTGGCGGGCTCAGGCGGAACTGCACCACCTGTGGCGCGAGTTGATGACGGCCTTCCCCGACCAGCCCTTCGAACCGCCGGCTTCGCTGCCCCGCGAACTGACCCGCTTCGACACCCCCGCCGACCTCGCCGTCGACCGGTGGACCGCCGATATCGCCGACGCGGTCGAGAAACTGCGGCACTACGTGCCCGACAGCCTGCTCACAGCCGCCAAGAAAGCCGCGGCGGCGGACTCCGGCGATCCCGCGGAGGCGGGACCGCTTGCCGACGCCTACTGGATCAAGGCCGCCCTCACCGCCAAGGCCGACGGCACGCCCGCAGGCAAGGCCGCGGCCATCGAGCCGCAGCACGCCACCGACCAGGACGACGAGGTCGCCTGGCTGGTACGGGTGGCGGCCGCGTACAAGACGATCACCGACGACCGGACCCGGCATGTCCTGGACGTCCTGAAGTCCATGGAGAAGACAGCGTGAGCACCACCAACCCCACCCCCACCGACTCCACCGGCGCGCCGGCCCGCGCCACCACGGCGGCCCGCGTCACCACCGACGTCCTCCAGCCCCGCAACGTCCTGCTGCTCGGCATGCTCGGCATCGGCCTGGCCGCCGCGGGTGACTGGACCGGTCTGCCGTGGGGCCTTCTCGCCGCCCTGTGCGCCGGGATCATCCCCGCCGGCTACATCGAATGGGAGCGCAAGCGCGGAACGTGGGGCGACCGGCACGTCGTCGACCGCGCCAAGCGGGCACCGATCTTCTTCGTCATCCTCGGTTCCATCGGCGCCGGCTCCGTCATCATGGTCCTCGGCCACGCCCCCACAGGCATCCTCGTCACGATGCTCGCCCTCTGGGCGATGACCGTCCTCCTCCTGACCGTCAACACCGTCTGGAAGATCTCGGTCGACGCCGCGGTCGCCTCGGCCGTCGTGGCACAGCTCGCCGCGGTGCACTCCCCCTGGTGGCTGCTCGCCTACGCCCTGACCGCCGCGGTCTGCTGGTCCCGCGTCGCGCTGACGTACCACACCGTCGCCCAGACCATCGCCGGAGCCACCCTCGGCGCCGCCACCGCGACGGCGTTCCTGTTCGTCTGATGCGTCCGACCCGACGCGCGTACGAGGGCTCCGCGTCGCGTACGAGGGCTCCGCGTCGCGTACGAGGGCTCCGCGTAAGGAGGACCGCCGGTATCCGGTTCCGTAACGGGAATTCATGAGGCGTCGGGCGGGGCAATGCGAGCGGTATCAGGGAACTTTTTGCTCCGCTTTCCCTGCTCAGTACTTCAAAAGTGACCTGCGCCACATTCCGTTCAAATCTCCCCCGCTTCTTCACTTCCTCATAGCATGGTTGGTTCTGATCACGCGATGAAGTGTTGACCACTCAGCGCAGGGGGAAAAGATGAACAAGTTTCACATGGGGCCACTGACCGTCCGGCCGGCCGCGAATTCAGGGGAGCGGTCCGCCACCGGCGCGTGTTGTTTTCAGGAGTAGTCCGGGGCGGGGCAAGGCGGCTCAGCGGGCGGCGGGGGCCGGGCGTTGAGTTCCTCGGCTTGAAGCCGGGTGCGGAGAGTCCCGTTGTCAGGACGGGACGGACCGCGAGACGGGTGGCACGACCGGTCATCCGCTGCGCGAACGCTCATAATCGGCCACCGGCGGGCGAGTTGGCCTTTACTGCACGGTAGCGCTCGCTGCCGCCGTATCGTGCGATTCATGACGGACATCGGGGATGTCGACCGGTTCGCGATGTCTTTTCCTGCACTGCCCTTCAGCGATCCCCCGGGAGATCATTCCCGGTCGGGAGCGCTCAGCGGACGGCGGGGACGATGCCCCAGGCATACGGAATAACGATCAATCGCTTCACCGACGGGGGATCAAGGGGGGATATGGAGAAGCGGTTGAGCTTCCGGATTTTAGGACCCCTGGCCGTGTCCTCCGGAACCGAGGAGGCTCATATCGGGGGGCCTCGGCACCGGACCATCCTGGTGTTATTGCTGCTCAACCCGGGCCGGATCGTCTCGGTCAACACGCTTATCGACGCGGTGTGGGACGGGCGTCCACCCGCCACGGCGCGCACGCAGGTGTCGATCTGTATCGCGGCCCTGCGCAAGACATTCAAGGCCGCGGGAATCACCGAGGAAGTCATCGCGACGGCGCATCCGGGTTATCTGCTCAACATCGGCGCACACCGGCTCGATTCGGCGGAGTTCGCGGAGCTCGTCTCCGCGGCCGAGTCCGCCGTCCAGCACAACAGGTACACCGAAGCGGCCCGTTGCTACACGGAGGCGCTGCGGCTGTGGACGGGACCGCCGCTGGCGGGGGTGACCGGCCAGTCGGTGGAGGACGAGGCCCGCCGGCTGGAGGAGCTGAGGCTCAACACGTACGAGGACGCGACCTCCGTGCAGCTGGAGCTCGGCAACCACCAGAAGATCCTTCCCGACCTGGCCGCGATGGTCCGCGACCATCCGCTGCGCGAGCGGGCACGCCATCACCTGATCACGGCCCAGTACCGGTCCGGGCGGCGGGCCGAGGCGCTGGAGACGTTCCGGGAGGGGCGCCGGTGGTTCATCGACGAGCTCGGTCTGGAGCCGGGCCCCGCGCTGTGCGAGCTGCACAACGCGATCCTCCAGGACGAACCGTCGCTGGCCCGGGGCGAGCAGGAGGGCGCGGGCGCCGCCGCGCGGCTGCTCGCGAAGCCCGTGGGAGAGCCCTTCGAACTGCCCCCGGACGTGCCGGGACTGGCCGGCCGTACGGAGGAACTCGCGCAGCTCGGCGCGCTGCTGGGGCTGAGTTCCGAGCTGCGCGGCCCGGCGACGGGGCTGATCACCGGAGTGGCGGGGGTCGGCAAGACATGCCTGGCCATCCGCTGGGCGCACAGCGTCGCAGAGCGGTTCCCCGACGGTCAGCTCTTCGCGGATCTCCGCGGCTACGACGAACATCTCGAGCCGACCACCGCGGATGAGATCCTCGGCCGCTTCCTGCGCTCGCTCTCTGTACCCACCGGGCAGATACCCGCCGAGCCGGAGGAGCGGGCCGCCCTCTACCGGAGCATGCTCGCCGACCGGCGGGTGCTGATCGTGCTGGACAATGTGCGTACGTACGCCCAGGTCCGGCCGTTACTGCCGAGCAGCGAAGGCTGTTGTGTGCTGGTCACCAGCCGGGAGCAGCTGTCCGAACTGGTCGCCTGGCCGCCGCGGGCCCGGGTGCGCCTGGGGCGGCTGCCCGCGGCCGAGGCGGTGGAGCTGCTCGGCCGGATCGTCGGCGAACAGCGCATCGCCGCCGACCCGCCCTCCGTGGCCCGGCTCGTGGAGCTGTGCGATCTGCTGCCGCTCGCCCTGCGGATCGCCGGGGCGCGGCTCGCCGCCAAGCCGCACTGG
Organism: Streptomyces sp. NPDC058198; assembly: GCF_042882605.1. Classification (NCBI taxonomy): domain Bacteria; kingdom Bacillati; phylum Actinomycetota; class Actinomycetes; order Kitasatosporales; family Streptomycetaceae; genus Streptomyces; species Streptomyces sp. NPDC058198. Next base: position 419,127 of record NZ_JBHVVP010000002.1, on the reverse strand, counting down.
ACGGTGGCCCATCTGGTGCGGCGGCTGAGCGACGAGAGGCTGCGGCTGGACGAGCTCAGCCAGGGCGAGTCGCAGGTACGGGCCAGCTTCGCGCTGAGTTACCGCTGCCTCTCGCCGGACACGGCGCGGCTGTACCGGCGGCTGGGGCTGCTCGACGTACCGGACTTCTCCGCGTGGATCGGCGCCGCGCTGCTGGACACCGATCTGCTCGACGCGGAGCGGCTCATCGAGCAGTTGGTCGACGCCCAGTTCCTGGATGTGGTCGGACTGGACGCGACCGGGCACCCCCGCTACCGGTTCCAGAATCTGCTGCGGCTGTTCGCCCGTGAGCGCGCCGAGGAGGAGGAGACCGCCGCCGACCGGCGGGCCGCGTGCGAACGCGCCTTCCGGGCCTACCTCGGTCTGGCGGAGCTGGCCCACCAGCGCGCCTACGGCGGTGACTTCAGCATCATCCACAGCGCGGTCCCCCGCCATGTCCTGCCCGCGGAGCTCAGCACCGGGCTGCTGGCCGGCCCGCTGGACTGGCTGGAGACCGAGCGGCTCTCGCTGGTCGCGGTGGTCGACCAGGCGGCCGAGCTGGGCATGGACGATCTCGCCTGGGATCTCACCACGTCCGTCGTGGTGCTCTTCGAGACCCGCAACTACCTGGCCGACTGGCGGGAGTGCTGCGAGCGGGCGCTCGCCGCGACCCGGGCGGCGGGCAACGCCCGCGGCCAGGCCGCCATGCTGCACAATCTGGGCGCGCTGGAGATGCGGCTGCGCAGCTTCTCGGCGGCCTACGACCTCTTCGCGGCGGCGCTCGCGCTCCACGAACAGGCCGGCGAGGAGCATGGCCGCGCCCTGGTGCTGCGCAACATGGCGATGCTCGACGAGATGCGCGGTGAGCTCACGACCGCCACCGAACGCAGTGCCGAGGCCCTGGAGATCTTCCGCGCCGTGGGTGATCTCTCCTCGGAGGCCCATGTGCTGAACAACATGGCGCAGATCGAGCTGGACCGCGGCAGTACGGACACGGCACGGAAGCTGAGCGAGGAGTCGATCCGGGTCTCCGAGGCCATCGGCGAAGGCGGCGCCCGCAGCGTCGCCCTGGGCACACACCGGCTGGGCCGGGTGTATCTCGCGCAGGACCGGCACGACCTGGCCGAGGAGGCGTTCCTGCGGATGATCCGGATCGTCCGCGCCAAGTCGGACATGATCGGGCTGGCCCACGGCCTCCTCGGTCTCGGCGAGGCCCAGCTCGGCGCGGGCACCTGGGGACTGGCCCGGGCCACGCTCGTACGCGCGCTCGACGTCGCCGCGCTGGTCAACAGCCCGCTGGTGGAAGGAAAGATCAAACTGGCCCTCGGGGAGGCCCGCAGGCAGTGCGGCGAGCACTCCCTCGCCCGGCAGCATCTTCACGACGCCCAGGGGGACTTCACCCGGATCGGTGTACAGAAATGGGTGGAGCGGGCGGCCGTGGCGCTCTCGCTGCTGAACGGGGAGGAGGGCCCGTCAGGGGGCCCGGTCGACGGCGGGCCGTGCGATAGCAACGGAAAATGACCGGATGACGATCCCCGCGCTGCCCCACCTGTATCGCGGATATCACCATCTCAGCGAAGCGAAAACGGATCGATAATGAGCCGAAGCCCCCACGGCCTAGTTTCAATCGCGAACACTTCACCACCATGGGGGCCGCAATGCTGAACGTCCGCAACACCGTCGCGCTTCATACCGTCACCGTCCGCCGCGTCGGACTCACCGTATTAGGTGCCAGTGACGAGGGCTGGCACTGACCACCGGCGCCGAAAAATAGAACCGCGATATGGGGAAGCGGTACGGTCCGCGCCACGCAGCCTGCCGTCCGGAGGACAGAGAGGGCACATGGCGCCGCCATACAACTTGTCCCGAAACGCCCGCGGCCGCGGGGCTGAGCACAGCCCCGCGGCCGCGTTCCGCGCGCTCCGCTCCTGCGGCGAGACGAATATCTGGTGGTGGCGGCCGCCGCTGCGCACCGACCCCGCCGATCTCCCGCTGCTGAACACCGAGGAGTTCCGGCAGGCCCTGTGTCTGCGCTCCGAGCTGGACGCGGCGGCCTATGTGCACGCCAGGGCGGCGGCCCGCAGAGCGGTGGGCAAGCTCCTCGGCGTCGGGCCCGAGGAGATCGATCTCGACCAGCGCACCTGTCCGGCCTGCGGCGACCCCGGCCACGGTCCGCCCCGGCTGGGCCGGCCCGATCTGCCGCTGGCGATCAGCCTGGCGCGTACCGCGGGCCATGGAGTCTTCGCCGCCGGCACCGGCTCCGCGATCGGCGTGGACGCGGAGGTGCTGCGTCCCGTACGCCGGGATGTGCTGAGCGAATCATGGCTCACCGCGGACGAGGGCCTCCATCTGCTGACCCTCCCCCGCGGCCCCGCCCGCGACGCGGTGTTCTACCGCTGCTGGACCCGGAAGGAAGCGGTCGTGAAGGCCAGGGGGCGCGGGCTCAAGGGCATCCAGCTGGACCGGATCGAGTCCTATCCGGCCACGTCCGGCACGGTACGGATGCACTGTCCCGATCAGCCGGGCCCCGCCCCCGGCCTGGGCGCCGCCGACCGGGACACCGCCGAGCGGCACGGCCCCGGGACGACGGATACGGACGCGAGCCGTACGGACACCTGGATCGTGCGGGACCTGGAGCTGTCCGACCGTATGGCGGCGGCCGTCGCCCAGCCCGAGGACACCGCGGCGGCGTACGGTCCCGTGCGGCTGCACCTCCCCGCCGGCTCCACCGCGCGCCGGAACTCTCCCGGCGCGCGGTGACCCATGATCCTGCGGATTCGTTCGGCGGATTCGTCCGGCGGATTCGTCCGGCGGATTCACCGAGCGGCCGACGGCTCCGCCCGCTCGCACTGCGCGCGCGCCAGTGACGCGCCGAAGAGCAGCACCAGTTCATGGAAGCGGTAGAGCGGACGCCCCTGCCGGTCCACGCCGCAGATGTCGAGCAGCGCCCCGTCCACCAGCTGTTCGAGGCGCTGTTCCGCCGCCGCCTCCGGCATACCGAGATACCGCGCGGCGCGCTGCGCCGGGAAGGCGGCCGAGCCGATCCCGGCCAGCCGGATCAGCGTGGTCCCCGTGTGCTCCGGCAGCTGTCGCAGCGACGGCAGCAGCGACCCGAGCAGTTCCAGCCCGCCGAAGGACAGCTCCGACAGCCGGGTCTCCGGGTCGGCCAGCCTGGCCGCCAGCCGCGCCACCGGCCAGTAGGGGCGAGCCGCGAGCCTGCTGCCCGTGATCCGCAGCGCGAGCGGCAGTCCCGCGCAGTACGCGAGCAGGTCGTCCGTCGCGTCGGGCTCGGCCAGCAGCCGCGCGCCGCCGGCGAAGGAGGCCAGCAGGTCGAACGCCTGACTGTCCCCGAGCGGGGCGAGTGCGGTGGTCCGCGCCCCCGTCACCCGGGTCAGCCGCGCGCGGCTGGTGATCAGCACGACGGCCTCGGGCGATCCCGGCAGCAGCGGGTCCAGCTGCCGGCTGGTGACCGCTCCGTCCAGCACGACCAGCAGCCGCTTGCCCGCGGTCCGCGCGCGGTAGAGACGGACCAGTTCGTCCAGGTCCTTGCGGTCGTACGCCGCGCTCCCGGTGGCGTCGGCGCCGAGGGCGCCCAGACCGCGCAGCAGCCCGATGAGGACCTCGCGAGGGCCCTTCGGCGCCCCGTCGGGCCGCGCCAGCTCGGCGAAGAGCTGACCGTCGGGGAAGTGCACGGCGCTCGTGTGCGCGGCGTGCACCGCCAGGGCGGTCTTGCCCACCCCCGTCATTCCCGTGACCAGCAGATAGCGCGGCCCTCGCCCGGTCCCGGCGGGGGCCAGCTGGGTGCGCAGAGCCGTCAGTTCGCCCTGGCGTCCGATGAAGTCGTCGGTGTCCGGCGGCAGCATCATGGGCGGGCCGCCGCCGTCGTACTCCGTCGGCTCGCCCTGCCGGACCTCGCCCCCCGGCCCCGGTCCGAGACTGCCGACCAGCACCGCCTGGTACGTCGAGCCCAGCGCCTCGCCCGGGTCGATGCCCAGCTGGTCGGCGAGCACGCCGCGGCCGTCGTAGTAGCTCTGCAGCGCGTCGCCCTGCCGCCCGCAGCGGTAGAACGCCGTCATCAGCTGGGCCCGCAGCTTCTCCCGCAGCGGGAACTGCGCGACCAGACCGGTGAGTTCGGCGGTCAGCTGCTCGTGTCTGCCGAGCGCCAGGTCCGCGTCGATACGGCTCTCCAGCGCGTGCATCCGCGCCTCTTCCAGCTGCGGCAGCTCGGCGTCGGCCAGATGTTCTGTGACATTGGCGAGCGCGGGCCCGCGCCACTGGCCGAGCGCCTCGGTGAGGAGGGCGCCCGCCTCGCGGTACCGATGTCTGCGCAGCGCCTCACGGCCCAGCTTGTCCAGCCGCTCGAACTCCAGGAAGTCGACGCTGCTGTCCGGCGCCTGGAGCAGATAGCCGGGCTGGCGGCGCTCGATGCTCACCTCGTCGCCGAGGAGCTTGCGCAGCCTCGACATGTACGTATAGATCTGCGCGCCGGACGTGGCCGGCGGCTCCCACCCCCACAGCAGTGAATTCAACCGCGCGTCGGACACCACGCGTCCCCTGGCGAGCAGCAGGGTCGCGAGGACTGTGTGCACCTTGGAGCCGGACAGCGCGACCCTTGCGCCACCCTTGTGAACTTCAACCGGGCCGAGGACTCGGAAGTCCATTCGGCACCCCCCGTCTGGCGTATACGAACGTTCGCTCGCTCCAGAAACTATGCAGGGGCTCTATTCGTGGGTTATTCGTTCGGTAACGGCATCGAAATGGCCTATGCCTGGAGACGCAACAGAAGGTGCCCCGCCCCGGCCGAAGAAGCCGGCCACGGCCACGCGACGGAGCTCCGGCCGAACAGGGCGCCTGCGCCGACGCCTGTCCGACCGGAGCTCCGTCGTGGATCAGTCCGCGGCCACTTCGAGGTCGCGGCCGAGCAGCGCGGCGACCGCCTTGTGGACCTGTTTGCCGTTGTCCGAGTTGGTCATCACCACACAGCCCGTACCGGACCGCAGCCGCGTCGAGGTCAGCGCGCGGAAGCCCGCGGTCTGCCCGCCGTGCCCGAACTCGGGGTCGGCCAGCGAGCCGTCGATCACCGTACCCAGACCGTAGAAGCTGCCGGGGAACGCCTCCTTGAGCATGAAACCGGCCGCCCGCGCCGACAGCAGGTCCGAGAAGCCCAGGTGGGCCCGGCGGATCTCGCCGGCCAGCTGCGCCAGGTCGGCGGGCGTGGACCACAGTCCGCTGCCCGCCCGCACCGGCCGCACCCGGTGGCCGCCGAACAGCGCGTGCCCGTACGGGTCATGGCCGACCGCCACGTCCTCGTCGGGACCGGCCGTCTCCCCGGGCGACAGGAAGGAGCTGTCCCGCATGCCCAGCGGACGGAACACCAGCTCCTCGGCCAGTTCCTCGAATTCCTGCCCGGTCACATCGAGGAGCAGTTGTTCGGTCATGGCCCACTGGCTGCCCGCCTTGCGGAACAGCGCTCCGGGCTCGTGCTCGGCCCCCACGTCGTCCAGTACGGCGGACAGCTTCGGCATGGCCTCTCCGGGCCGCCACCAGGTGCTGGGGGTCTGCGAGAGACCGGAGGTGTTGGACAGGCAGTGCCGCAGGGTGAGCGGGTGCCCGCCGGCCGCCCTCGGCGCCTTGCGGCCGGTGAGGAAGAGATCGAGGTCCGCGTCCAGATCGAGCACGCCCCGGTCGGCCAGCCGCAGCGCGGCGAACGCGGTGACATGCTTGCTGATCGATCCGGCCTGGAAGCGGGTCCGCAGGGTCACCGGCGCACCGGACTCCGCGGACCGTACGCCATAGGCGTGCACGCCGACCAGCAGGCCGTCCCTGAGCACGGCGACCGCCGCGCCGGGCACCCGGTGGTTCTCCATCGCCTCTGACACCTCGGGCGTCGTCAGCGAGCCCCGCGTCGCACCGGGCACCGTCATGGCCTTGTCCGCTCCCCCATCGGTCCCTCCGCCGCTCTCACCGCCGGCCTCTCCACCGCTCTGTCCGCCGTCGAGCGCTACCGCGAGGTCCTCGATGGTCTCGCTGTCCAGCAGCATCCGCAGCGTGAGGTCGAGTCCGGCCCGCCGGGCGGCCGCCATCACATGGACGATGCGCATGGAGTCGGCGCCGAGGTCCAGCAGCCGGTCCCGTACGCCCACGTCGGGTACGCCGAGCACCTCGACGCAGGTCTCCACCAACAGCCGCTCGGTCCTGTTCCGTGGCGCCGTGTACTCCCGGTCGGCGACCAGGGCCGTACGACCGGGCGCGGGCAGGGCCCTGCGGTCGACCTTGCCGGAGGCGTTCAGCGGCATGGCGGCCAGCGTCACGAACGCCGCGGGCACCATGTACGAGGGCAGCGACGCCGCCAGGTGCGTACGCAACTCGCCCTGGTCCGGGTCCTGTTCGCCGTCCCCCCGGTCCGCGACCAGATAGGCGGCGAGCCACTTCTCGCCCGCACCGTCCTCCCGGGCGATGACCACCGCGTCCCGTACCGCCGGATGCTTCAGCAGCACTTCCTCGATCTCGCCCAGCTCGATCCGGTAACCGCGGATCTTCACCTGGTGGTCGATCCGGCCGAGGAACTCCAGCTCTCCGTCCGCCCGGAAGCGGGCCAGATCACCCGTGCGGTACATCCGTGAGCCCGACGGACCGCCGAACGGCTCCGGGACGAACCGCTCGCCGGTCAGCCCCGGCCGGCCCACATAACCGCGCGCCACCCCGGCACCCGCGAGGTGCAACTCGCCCGCCACGCCCACCGGAACGGGCTGCCCCCCGGCGTCGAGCACATAGACGCGGTAGTTGTGGATCGGCCGCCCGAGCAGCACCGTGCGGGTGTCCGGCAGCACCTCCGAGGCGGTGGCCCAGACCGTGGTCTCGGTCGGCCCGTACTGGTTGAACAGCCGGTCGAGCCGGCCGCGCAGCTCCCGGGCCAGCGCCGGCGGGCACTCCTCGCCACCGGTCACGCCGATGACAGGGCAGCGGCCGAGCCCGGCGGCGACCAGCAGCTTCCAGCCCGCGGGAGTGGCCTGGGCATGGGTCACCCCGGCCCCCTCGATCAGCCGCAGCAGGGCGGCGGGATCGCCCGCCTCGTCGTCGTCCGCGAGCACCACGCGGCCACCGCTGATCAGCGGCAGATACAGCTCGGACATCGAGATGTCGAAGGACAGCGACGTCGCGGCGAGCCAGGCGTGCCCCGGCACGGAGCCGAAGCGCTCACGCATCGAGAACAACATGTTCAGCAGCGCGTACTGGCCGATCTGCACCCCCTTGGGGCGTCCGGTCGAGCCGGAGGTGAAGAGGGTGTACGCGAGACGGTGCCGGCGCGAGGCGTCCTTCAGGTCAGGTAGGGACGCGGCGTCGGGGGCGGTGTCCGGCCGCCCCGCCAGCTCCGCGCGGACCCGGTCGAGATGGATGAACTCACCGTCGTAGCCACCGCCCAGCGGGTTGGCCAACGCCCCCTCGGTCACGACCAGCCGGGCGCCGGCCGCGCCGAGTATGTAGGTCAGCCGGTCCACGGGCAGTGAGGCGTCCAGCGGGAGGTGCGAGCCGCCCGCCTTCCAGATGCCGAGCAGCCAGGGCAGCATCTCGGGGCCACGGCGCAGCAGCACACCGACCACCGACTCGGGCCCCACACCGGACGCGCGCAGCTGGTGCGCGATCCGGTTGGCCCGTACGTCCAGCTCACGGTAGGTGAGGGTCTGACGGCCCACCTGTACGGCGACGGCGTCGGGGGTGGCGGCGGCCGCCGCCTCGATCACCTCGTGCACATACCTGCTCATCCCCACTCCACCTCGGTGTCGTTCCAGTCCTCGAGGACCTGGGTGAGTTCGGTCGCCGAGAGCAGCGGCGCGTTCACATCGCCGTCCGGATCGGCGGCCATGGCCTTCAGCACCGCCCGGTACATGGCGGCCAGGCGCTCGGCGTTCGCCCGGTTCAGTCCGGTGCTCACGGCCCGCAGGACCAGCCGTCCCGGCACATTGGCGATCGACATCGTGAACTCGTTGGAGCTGTCGCCGGCCCCGGCCCGTACGTCCACCGTCCCGGTGTCAACCTGATGGAAGTCCTGGTAGCGGTACATGATGTCGAACAGCCGTCGCCCGCCCGCCAGCCGCTGTACGGCGGGAAGCGGATAGCGGCGGTGGCTGTACACCTCCGCCTCGCGGTCGAAGACCTGGCGGACCAGCTCGCTCCAGGTCCTGGCACCGCGATCGTGCGCGAACGGAAGGGTGTTGAGGTACATGCCGTACACCCGCTCGGCGCCCGGCTCCTCCGGACGCGCGCTGTACAGCACGCCGGTGTGGAAGGCCGGTTCGCTGGTCACGGTGGAGAGCACCTTCAGATGCGTGGCCAGCAGGACGGCCTTGAAGGAGGTACGGGTGGCCTTGGCCAGCGCACGCAGGGCGGGCTCGATGTCGCGGAACTCCACGGAGAGCTTGAAGTCCTCGCGGGGCGCGCCCGTGCCGTCGCCCCAGTCGGGCGGGAGCACGCACATGGCGTGCGCGTCGACGATCCGCTGCCAGTAGCCGCGGTCCTCCTCGGACTCCAGGGACTCCAGTTCCGCCGCGATGAAATCGGCGTAGCGCACGGTCGTCGGCTCCGGCTGCTCCGGCTCCTCGCCGGAGGCGTAGGCGCGGTAGAGGCCGAGCACCTCCATCAGCAGCGACTGCTGGCTCCAGCCCTCCGTGATGGCATGGCAGTGCGTGAAGCCCAGATGCCACGCCTCGTCGGACTCGACGAGTGCGGAGATACGGAGCAGCGGGGGCCGGGAGATGTCGAACAGCTCGGCCCGCTCCCGGGCGATGTGCGCCCGGCGCGCCTCGTCCTGCGCCTCGGCGTCCTGGCCCCGCAGATCGTGCACGGTGACCGGGATGTCGGCGGTGGCGTGGACCAGTTGGAGCGGAAGGTCGAACTCTTCGAGCGCGATGGACGTACGCAGCATCTCGTGGCGTTCCACCACGGCCCGCCCGGCCCGGCGCAGGGCGTCGGCGTCGAACGGCCGGCCGTCCTTGATCCGGAACGTCGACGTGTTGTGGTACTTGTTCAGCCCGTCGTCCGCGAGCATCTCGACCAGCATGCCGAGCTGCACCTTGGAGAGCGGATACGCGTCGACCAGCCCTGCGGGCAGCGCCTCCCGGGTCGGCTCGGAGAGCAGGGCGAACGGTGCGACGGCGGTGGACGTGGACTCGGCGACCGGTTCCGCACTGCTCAGTTCGGCGGCCAGTCCGGCGACCGTACGGTGCTGGAACACATCGCGGACCCCGGCCTCGAAGCCCTCGGCGCGCAGGGCACCGACCAGCGCGATGGCCTTGATGGAGTGACCGCCGAGATCGAAGAAGTTGTCCTCGACACCGACCTTCTCCAGCCCCAGCACCCGGCCCCAGACCGCCGCGATGCGCTCCTCGGTGGGGTTGCGGGGCGCCACGAAGGTGTCCGCGGCCGACTCGTCCGGGGCGGGCAGAGCACGCCGGTCGAGCTTCCCGTTGGCGGTCAGCGGAATGGTGTCGAGCGGCACGAATGCCGACGGAACCATGTACTCCGGCAGCGTCGCCGCGAGCCGTTCGGCCACGGTGTCGGCCTCGCCGACGACGTACGCGATCAGGCGCTGGTCGTCGGAGACCACGACGGCGGCGTCCGTCACCTGCGGGTGGGCGATGAGCGCGGCGCGGATCTCACCGAGCTCGATGCGGTAGCCGCGGATCTTCACCTGGTCGTCGATGCGACCGATGAACTCCACCGCGCCGTCTCCGCGCCAGCGCACCAGGTCACCGGTGCGATAGAGCCGGGCGCCCGCCGGGCCGTAGGGATCGGGCAGGAACTTCTCCGCCGTGGCCGCCGGACGGTAGGCGTAGCCACGAGCCACACCGACACCGCCGACGAACAGCTCACCCACGGCACCGACCGGCACAGGCTGAAGCTCGGCGTCCAGGACGCGCATAGTCATGTTGGGGAGGGGGCGCCCGATCGGGACCACACCCTCGAAGGCTTCGTCCAGTGGGAAGACGCAGGTGCCGACGGTCGCCTCGGTCGGACCGTACTCATTCATCACGCGACCGGCGCCGAGCAGCGCGCGCCAGCGCTCGACCAGCCCACCGGGAAGGGCCTCGCCGGCCACGACGACGCGTGTCGTCAGGTCCTGGATCTGTACGTCGGACAGCTGGCCGGAGAGCACCTCCAGATGGCCCGGGGTGAGCTTCATGAAGGAGAACGGACCTGCCTGAACCAGGTTTTCGCCCAGCTCGGTCAGTTCGCCGTCCCACAGCCATGTCCGCTGCCCGGCGGCGAGCGGCGCCCATACGTTGGGCACCACCAGGTCGAAGGCCACCGACGAGAACACCGGCGCACCACCCTGCCCGGAGCTGGCCAACTCCCTTACAGCCCAGTCGATGTGATTCACCAGACTGCGGTGCGAAACCTGCACACCCTTCGGCCGACCCGTCGAACCCGACGTGAAGATCGTGTACGCCACCGAGTCCAAGTCGATCGAACCAGCGGGCGCACCCGCCGGGAACGACGACAGATCCTCCCCGACCAGCACTTTCTCCACCTCAGGGAAACGATCCGCGTAGGCGGAGGACGTCACCACGACCGTCACCCTGGCATCGGCAACCATCCCCGCGATCCGACCCGCCGGCAGCACCGGATCCATCGGAACGAAGCCCGCACCCGCACGCCACACCCCCAGCAACGCCGCCACCAGATCAACCGAACGATCCAGCAACACCGCCACCGTCGAACCAGCACCCACCCCCGCCTCACGCAGCCGATGCGCCAGCCGATTCGCCCGCACATCCAACTCCGCGAACGACAACCGCTCCTCGCCGCACTCCACCGCCACCGCACCCGGCGACTCAGCGACCCGACGCGCCACCAACTCCGGCACCGACACCTCCGGCACCAACACCGCAGAGTCGTTCCACGCGGTCAGCACACGCTCACGCTCACCACCCGGCAGGAACACCGCACGAGCGTCCCCGTCCACATCCCCCGCCATCGACTCCAGCACCGACCGGTACATCCCCGCCAGACGATCCACCCCCACCCGGCCGAGCACCTGGGGGTCCGTCGTGAGCAGCAGACCGCTGCCCCGTGCGGCCACGGCGAGGCCGAACTCCGTCGCGCCCTCGCCCAGCCCGGAATCGGTGTCGACGATGTCGCTCTCCGCCTGGGCGTCCTGCAAGTCGAGATAGCTGAAGCGCACGTCGAGCAGGCGTGTTCCGTCGCTCAACTCCCGCTGCATCACCGGCATCGGGAAGCGGCGGTGCGGCCAGAGGGTGCCCTCCTGGTCGAAGACCTGGCGGATCAGCTCGCGCCAGGTCCGCGCGCCGCGCTCGTACGCGAACGGCACGGTGTTCAGGTACATGCCGTACACCCGCTCGGCGCCCACGACCTCGGGGCGGCCACTGGACACCAGCCCCGTGCAGAAGGACTCCTCCGGGGTGAGCTGGCCCATCACCTTCAGATGCGCCGCGTGCAGCACGGCCTTGAGTGAGGTGCCGGTCTCGCTCGCGGCGGCGCGCAGAGCCGGGGTCAGATCGGTGAGCGGTACGCGCACGGTGTTCGCGCGCCCGGGCTCGCCGTCACCCCAGCCGGCGGGCAGCTCGAACGTGGCATGCGTCCCGAGGACGCCCCGCCAGTAGTCGCGGTCCTCGTCCGAGGCCAGTGACGCCAACTCGGCGGCGATGAAGTCCGCGTAGCGGACGTCGGGGATGTCCACCACGGGCAGCTGCTCACCGCCGCGGACCCGCAGGTAGCCCTCGACCATCTCGCTGAGCAGTGAGCGATGGCTCCAGCCCTCGGTGATGGGGTGGCAGACACTGACCGACAGCCACCACGCCTCGTCGGACTCCACAAGCGCGGAGATACGCAGCAGCGGTGCCCGGTCGAGGTCGAACGCCTGGGCCCGCTCGCTGATGATGTGCGCCCGGCGTGCCGCCTCCTGCTGCTCGGCGTCCTGCCCCCGCAGATCGTGCACGGTGACGGGGATGTCGGCGGTGGCGTGGATGAGCTGGAGCGGTACCGAGTAGCCCTCCAGGTCGAACGAAGCACGCAGCATCTCGTGGCGGTTCACCACGTTCCGCGCGGCGCTCCGCAGAGCCTCGGTATCGAAGGGCCGGCCGTCCTTGATCCGGAACGTGGTGGTGTTGTGGTATTTGTTCAGGCCGTCGTCCGCGAGCATCTCGACCAGCATGCCGAGCTGTACCTGAGCCAGCGGGAAGGCATCGACGAGGCCCTCGGGCAGCGTGGCCCGGTCCTCCGCTTCGAGCAGGGCGAACGGTGCGACGACCGTGGCCTCGGTGACCGGTTCGGCTCCGCCGAGTTCGGCGGCCAGTCCGGCGACCGTACGGTGCTGGAACACATCGCGGACCCCGGCTTCGAAGCCCTCGGCACGTAGTGCGCCGACCAGCGCGATGGCCTTGATGGAGTGACCGCCCAGGTCGAAGAAGTTGTCCTCGACGCCGACCTTCTCCAGCCCCAGGACCCGGCCCCAGACCGCCGCGATGCGCTCCTCGGTGGGGTTGCGGGGCGCCACAAAGGTGTCGGTCGCGGACTCGTCCGGAGCGGGCAGAGCACGCCGGTCGAGCTTCCCGTTCGCCGTCAGGGGAATCGTGTCGAGCGGTACGAACACCGACGGGACCATGTACTCCGGCAGCGAACCGGCCAGCCACCCCGCCAGATCCTCCGCGGCGCCGACGACGTACGCGACCAGGCGCTGATCGTCCGCGACCACCACCGCCGCGTCCGTCACCTGCGGATGAGCGATGAGCGCGGCGCGGATCTCACCGAGCTCGATCCGATAGCCGCGGATTTTCACCTGGTCGTCTATACGGCCGAGGAACTCCACCGCGCCGTCGCCGCGCCAGCGCACCAGGTCGCCCGTGCGATACAACCGCGCGCCCGCCGGGCCGTACGGGTCGGGCAGGAACTTCTCCGCCGTCGCGCCCGGACGGTAGGCGTACCCCTGAGCGACTCCGGTGCCACCGACATAGAGCTCGCCGACCGCACCCACCGGCGCGGGCTGAAGCTCGGCATCCAGGACGCGCATGGTCATGTTCGGCAGCGGGCGCCCGATCGGCACCACACCCTCGAACGCTTCCTCCAGCGGGAAGACGCAGGTCCCCACGGTCGCCTCGGTCGGACCGTACTCATTCATCACCCGACCGACGCCGAGCAGAGCGCGCCAGCGCTCCACCAGACCGCCCGGAAGCGCCTCACCGGCCACCACCACACGCGACGTCAGTCCCTGGATCTGCGCGTCGGACAACTGCCCCGACAGCACCTCCAGATGCCCAGGAGTGAGCTTCATGAAGGAGAACGGACCTGCCTGGACCAGGCTTTCGCCCAGCTCGGTCAGCTCTCCGTCCCACAGCCATGTCCGCTGCCCAGCCGCCAGCGGTGCCCACACATTGGGCACCACCAGGTCGAAGGCCACCGACGAGAACACCGGCGCACCACCCACACCCGAGCCGGCCAACTCCCGCACCGCCCAGTCGATGTGATTCACCAGACTGCGATGCGAGACCTGCACACCCTTCGGCCGACCCGTCGAACCCGACGTGAAGATCGTGTACGCCACCGAATCCAGATCCGTCACCACATCCGGAGCCGACTCCGGGTAGCCGTCGACGCGCGTGTCATCGACCCGCACCACCTCCACGTCGAACCGGTCCGCGTACGCGGAGGAGGTCAGTGCGACACCCACCCGGGCGTCGGCGACCATCCCCGCGATCCGGTTGGCCGGCAGCACCGGATCCATCGGAACGAAGCCCGCACCCGCACGCCACACCCCGAGCAGCGCCGCCACCAAATCGACCGAACGATCCAGCAGCACCGCCACCGTCGAACCAGGACCCACCCCCGCCTCACGCAGCCGATGCGCCAGCCGGTTCGCCCGCACATCCAACTCCGCGAACGACAGCGTCCGTCCACCGCTTTCCACCGCCACCGCACCCGGCGACTCCACGACCCGACGCGCCACCAACTCCGGCACCGACACCTCCGGCACCAACACCCCGGAGTCGTTCCACGCGGTCAGCACACGCTCACGCTCACCACCCGGCAGGAACACCGCACGAGCGTCCCCGTCCACATCCCCCGCCATCGACTCCAGCACCGACCGGTACATCGCCGCCAGACGATCCACCCCCACCCGGCCGATGACATGCCGGTTCGCCGTGATCACCATGAACCCGGCGCGGGTGGAGACACCCAGCGGGAATTCGGTGGGGCTGTCGTCGAGGGTGGCGGGGTAGTCGACCACGTCCTGGTCGACCTGCCGGAAGTTCTGATAGCTGAAGCGCACGTTCACCAGGCGCTCGGAGCCGCTGAGTTCGCGCTGCATCGCACCGAGCGGATAGCGGCGGTGCGGCCAGACCTCGATCTCCTGGGCGAAGACCTCCGCCACCAGCTCACGCCAGGTCGCGGCGCCCCGCGTGAAGGCGAACGGCAGCGGGTTGAGGTAGACCCCGTACACCCGCTCGGCGCCCACGGCCTCCGGCCGGGCGTTGGTCACCAGACCGGTGCAGAAGGACTCCTCCGCGGTGAGCTGGCTCATCACCTTCAGATGCGCCGCGTGCAGCACGCTCTTGATCGGCACCTTGGCCTGGCTGGCCAGCGCGCGCAGGCCCGCGTCCAGGTCGTGGTACGGCACCCAGGCGCGGTGCAGTCCGCGCGGTGTCTCCGCCGGGTCGTCGCCCCACCCGGCGGGCAGCTCGAAGGGCGCGTGGCCGTCGAGGATTCCCCGCCAGTAGTCACGGTCGTCGTCCGAGGCCAGGGACACCAGCTCGGCGGCGATGAAGTCCGCGTACCGTACGGCCGCCGGCTCGGGCTCCTGCGGGGGACGGCCGTCCCGTATCGCCCGGTAGGTGGTCGCCAGCTCCATCAGCAGCGAGTGGTGGCTCCAGCCTTCCAGCACGGCGTGGCACTCGGTCAGGGTGAGCCACCAGCTGCCGTCGTCGCAGGCGTGTCCGGTGAACCGGATCAGCGGCGGCCTGGCCAGATCGAAGAGACGCGTGCGCTCGTCGGCCATGAAGGCCCGCAGCGACCGCTCGACGGCGGCGCCGTCGAGGCCGGTGAGGTCGCGTGCGCCGACCGGCGATTCGACCTCGGACGGATCGTGGACGAACTGGAGCGGCACCGAGTAGCCCTCGAGGGCGAAGGAGGTGCGCAGGACCTCGTGCCGGCCGATGACGAGGTCCACGGCCTGTTGCAGCGCCGCCAGTTCGAAGGGCTGGTCGTCCAGGATCCGGAAGCAGGTGGAGTTGTGGTAGTGGTTGCGGCCGTCGTCGGCGAGCATTTCGACGACCATGCCCAGCTGGACCTGGGCCAGCGGATAGGCGTCCACAACGCCCTGCGGCAGCCGGGCGCGGTCCTCGTCCGCGAGCAGGGCGAAGGGCTCGACGCCCGGTTCGACCTTGGCGGGGGCGGGCCGGCCGGTGAGGAATTCGACCAGCTCGGCGGGGGTGCGGTAGGCGAAGACATCGCGGACCGTCACGTCGTACTCGGCCTCGCGCAGGGCGCCGACCAGTGCCACCGCGCGCAGCGAGTCGCCGCCCAGGTCGAAGAAGTTGTCCTCGACGCCGACCTGCTCGACGCCGAGTACCTCGCGCCAGATCGTGGTCATTTCCTCTTCGGCCGCGGTACGCGGCGCGACATGGGTCGTCTCGATGCCGAGCGCGCCCCGGTCGGGGGCGGGCAGCGCGGCCTGGTCGAGCTTGCCGTTCACGGTCAGCGGGATCCTGCCGACGATCAGGAAGGCCGTCGGGATCATGTACTCGGGCAGCGATCCGGCCAGCAGTGTCCGCAGTTCGCTGGGCGCGGCGACCGCCTCGCTGGTGGGCACGATGTACGCCACCAGCCTGCGGTCACCGGGGGTGTCCTCGCGGGCCACGACGACCGCGTCCCGCACCCGGGGGTGCGTGGTCAACGCGGCCTTGATCTCGCCGAGTTCGATGCGATGGCCGCGGATCTTCACCTGGTGGTCGATCCGGCCGAGGTAGTCCAGGGTGCCGTCGGGCCGTCTGCTCGCGAGGTCACCGCTGCGGTAGAGCCGGGAGCCCGGCGCGCCGTACGGGTCGGGTATGAACCGTTCGGCGGTCAGCCGCGGGCGGTGGAGGTACATCAGGGCGACGCCGGGACCGCCGACATGGATCTCGCCGGGCACCCCGATGGGCACCAGCTCGCCGTGGGCGCCGAGCAGATGGACCCGGAGGTCGCGCAGCGGCGTGCCGATCGCGTTCCCGGTCTCCGCGTCGAGGTCGGCCTCGGTGAGCCGGTGGTAGGTGGTGTGCACGGTGGTCTCGGTGATGCCGTACATGTTGACCAGGGCCGTACGGTCCAGGCCACGGCGTGCGGCCCAGGGCTTCAGCCCGGGAATGTCCAGCCGCTCACCGCCGAACGTCACGCAACGCAGGGCCAGTTCGTCGATCAGCGGGTCGCCGTCGGCCGCCAGCGCGACCAGGCTGCGGAAGGCGGACGGGGTCTGGTTGAGCACCGTGACGCGCTGCTCGACGAGCAGCCGCAGGAAGTCCTCGGGCTGGCGCGCGGTGTCCGGCGCGACGACGACCAGCCGGCCGCCGTAGGCCAGGGCGCCCCACATCTCCCAGACCGACATGTCGAAGGCGTACGAATGGAACAGCGTCCAGACGTCCTGCTCGTCGAAGCCGAAGTGCTCCTCGGTCGTGGTGAGCAGCCGGAGCACATTCGCGTGGGTCAGGGCCACGCCCTTGGGGCGGCCGGTGGAGCCCGAGGTGTAGATGGTGTAGATCAGGTCGCCGGGCACCGCGCCGGACTCCGGGTTGGTGTCGGGCGCCGCGGCCAGCGCCGCCGCGTCGGACTCGCCGTCCGCGACCACGAGCCGGCCCTCGACCACGCCGGCCAGGTGTTCCACGTGCGCGGTGGAGGTGACCACGAGCCGGGCGCCGGCGTCCTTCAGCGTGTAGCCGATCCGGTCGGCCGGGTGCTCCGGGTCCAGGGGCAGATAGCCCGCTCCGGACTTGAGCACGCCCAGCAGGGTGGGTACGAGGCCGAGATCGCGGTCCATGCTGACGCCGACCAGTTCGCCGGGGCCCGCGCCGAGTGCGCGCAGATGGTGGGCGAGCCGGTTGGCGCGGGCGTTGAGCTCGGCGTAGCTGAGCCGCTGGTCGCCGAAGACCAGGGCTGTCGCGTCGGGGGTGGCCGCGGCCCGGTCCTCGAAGACCTCGTGGAGGCAGCGGCCGGGGGCCAGGGACGTACGGCCCTCGGGCGCCGCGGCGGCCTCGGCCGGCGCGGGCAGGAGCACGGCCAGATCGGCGTCGTCCAGCAGGTCCAGCCGGGAGAGCGGCAGGTCCGGGGCTGCCACGGCGGATTCGAGGAGCCGTACGAAGTGCCGGACCAGCCGCTCCACCGTCGTCCGGTCGTAGAGCGCGGTGCTGAACTCCAGCGCGCCCCGCACCGCACCGTCGCCGTACTCACCGAGCTGGAGGGTGAGATCGAAGCGGGAGACCCTGGAGGTCGCGCGGAGGGCTTCGGCGGCCACACCGGGCAGCCGGAAGTCGCTGGTGCGCTCCTGGTGCATGGTGAAAGCCACCTGGCACAGCGGGGTACGGGACATGTCCCGCTCCGGCTGGAGTTCGTCCACGATCCTGGCGAACGGGAACTCCTGGTGGTCGAAGGCGTCCAGGACGGTCTCACGGGCGCCGGTGAGCAGCGTGCGGAACGACGGATCGCCGTCCCAGCGGCCGCGCATCACCAGGGTGTTGATGCCGTAGCCGATGAGCTGTTCCAGCTCGGGGCGGCCGCGCCCCGACACCACGGTGCCGACCGAGATGTCGCTGCGCCCGGTGTAGCGGGCGAGCAGCGCCTGATAGCCGGCCAGCAGGGTCTGGAACGGGGTGGCGCCGTGCTCGGCGCCGAGGGCGCGCAGCCGCTCGGCCAGCGGGGCGGGCAGGTCGACCGGCACCGCGTCGCCGGCCCAGCTGCGGGTGGCGGGACGGCGCCGGTCGGTGGGCACCTCAAGGGGGGTGCTGCCGCCCAGCCGGTCACGCCAGTAGTCGAGTTGTCCGGCCAGCGCGTCACCGGAGAGCCGCTCGCGCTGCCAGGCCGCGTAGTCGGCGTACTGCACCGGCAGCGGAGCGAGCGGCGACGGCTCGCCGTCGAGGAAGGCACCGTACACAGCGGAGAGTTCGGACAGGAACAGTCCGACGGACCATTCGTCACAGGCCACATGGTGGAAGACCACGGCCAGCAGATGGTGGTCGTCGGCGATCCGGATCAGCCGGGCGCGCAGCGGCAGCCCGTTCTCCAGATCGAAGGGGCGGCCGGGCTCGGCCTCGGCCAGCGCGGTGGCACGCCGCTCCCGCTCGGCGGCGTCCGCCACCCCGGTGAGATCGTCCACGGGCAGCGCGAACGGGCCGGGAGGGTCGATCAGCTGGACCGGCTCGGCGCCGTCGAGGCGGTAGCGGGTACGCAGGATCTCGTGCCGGGCCACCAGCTCCTCGAAGCCACGGCGCAGCGCGTCCGCGTCGAGCGCCCCGCGCAGCCGGAGCACGACCGGGACGCTGTACTCCCAGCTCTCCGGGTCCAGCCTGCTCAGGAACCACATCTGCTGCTGGCCGTGGGAGAGCGCCTGCGGGCCGTCCCGGTCCACCGGCACCACCGCGGCACGCCGCCCGCCGCGGCCCCCGGCGAGTCGGGCGCGCACCAGTTCCTCGCGGCTCTCCTCGGCCTGCCGGTTCGTCCGAACTCCGCCAGTGCTCATGCTGAGCGCTCCTCCCGACCCTGTGTTTCCGTACGTCGACCGCATGTCCCGCGCTTGTCCCTACCGCCGATCCGGGCCGCCGGCCGGCGGCCGGTGCTCAGGCGCTCGTCTGCTCCATACGGCGGCGCAGGCTCGCCGGCCGCATGTCCGTCCACACCTCGTCGATCCGGTCGAGGCACGCCTGCCGGGCGCCTTCGGTGCCCTCGGCGCGCCAGCCCGCAGGCAGCTCCCGGTCCGCGTCCCAGATCGAGTACTGCTCCTCGTCGTTGAGGACGACCCGGTAGACGCGGTTGTCGGTCTGCTCGTCAGCCATGTCGGTATCCCTTCGGTGATCGGATTCGCACTCAGCTTCGGGCGGGCGTCTATACCGGCCCTCTACCAGGGCCCTTTTGGCACAACGCAGCACGCGGCCCGGTCCCGACGGGGGGCGGGACCGGACCGCGTGGGTCTCAGTGGTGTTGCTGTGGAGCTGTGTTGCTGCGGAGCTGTGTCGCTGTGGAGCCGCGGCTCTGCCGCCGGCGCGCTATTCGCGGGCGCCGACGAGCTGCACCGTCCTGGCGCGCAGCGCCGCGCCGACGGGCAGCACGGTGCCGATCACGGCGAGCAGCGTGGAGACGACCGCGACGACGACCACCACCGCGTACGGCACCACGATGGGCGTCGCACCGAACAGCTGGAGCAGCGCGCCCCACAGGCCGGCCAGATTGACCGCGGTCGCCACCAGCGCCAGTACCACCCCGATGGCGGCCACCAGCACCGATTCCGCGACGAAGAACCGCACGACCTGTCTCGGCGTGGCCCCGGCCATCCGGAGCACCGCCAGATCGCGCTTCCGGTCGGAGGTCGCCATGAGCAGGGTGTTGAGGATCGCGATGAAGCAGAACAGCAGGATGATCACGGCGGTGGAGCGCTGCCGCACCTCGATGAGATGACGGGCGTACGCGCTCTCCGAGGCGACCAGTTGATCCCTCGTCATGAAGTTCGCGCCGGTGCCGGCGACCGCCTCGCGGATCGCCGCGGTGGCGGCGGCCCGGTCGGTGCCGGGGTCCAGCGAGATATACGCCCGCCGCGCCAGTCCGTCGCGGGCGTAGCCGGCGGTCTTGGCGAACCGCGGGGGCAGATAGGCGACGTCCTCGCCGCGCATCGCCTTGTAGGTCGCCGCGATCCGCAGCTCGACTTCCTGGCCGTCGGCCATCAGCACCTTGAGCGTCGAGCCCACGTCCATGCCCCACAGATCGGCCACAGCGGTGCTGTTGTCGTCCAGGTCGTCCAGTGAGCCGTCGAGCACCTTCAGGTCCATCGTCCGCTTCAGCGCGGCGGGGTCCACCACGAGCCCGTCGTTCTCTTCGAGACGGTCCTCGTCATGGGTGTAGATGGTGGTGAGGATGGGCGCCGCGATCTGGACTCCGTCGATACGGGCGACCCGGTCGATCACCTGCGGGCTGATCCCGGGGGTGCCGTCGGGGGCGAGCGCGTACTCCGACCGCACCTGGTTCTGCAGCCCGTTGTCGCGTGCGGCACCGAGCGAGTCGGTGGCGGCGAGCAGCGAGAACGCGAGACCGACGGTGAGCAGGACCGGCGCCGCGGTGGCGGCCGTGCGCCGCCGCGAGGTCAGCACGCTCTCCCGTACGAGCATGGCGGTGGGCCCCGACGAGCGGCTGAACGGCGCCATCAGCAGCTTGGCGAGCGGTCCCACGGCGAGCGGTGCGAGCACCGCGGCGGCCAGCACGGGAACCATCAGCGAGAGGACATAGGTGTTGGGCGAGAGGACACTGGCCGGGGAACCGACGGCGATCCAGGCGGTCCATCCGACACCGCCGACCAGCCCGGCCGCGCCGAGCCAGAACCGGCCGCGCGTCATGCCGGTGTCGTCGACCGCCGCCTCGCGCAGCGCCTCGATGGGGCGGATGTTCCCTGCGCGCCGTGCGGCGGCGGCCGCGCCCGCGAGCGCCACCAGGATGCCGACCAGGAAGGCACCGGCGAGCGGGGCGAGCACCGTCCAGTGCAGCGAGGGCTCGACCGTGAACCAGGGCGGTGAGATGTCCATGGCGATGAGCATGTCGGCGAGGAGCTGCGCGCCGAGCAGGCCGAGCACCGTGCCGACGGCCGACGCGAAGATCCCGACGAGCAGTGCCTCGTTCCGTACCATCTTGCGCGCCTGCTTGGGCGTGGCGCCCACGGCACGGAGCAGGGCGACCTCGCGGCGGCGCTGGATCACCGCGAACGCGAAGGTGGAGGCCACCACGAAGATCGCGGTGGTGCCCGCCACGCCGGCCATCACCGGCACCAGCGTGATGGTGTTGTCCAGCGTCTCGCGGTCCTGGTCCTCGCTGGCGTCCGCCTGGTGGCGGTCCTTGCCGGTGAGCACCTCGGCGTCCTTGCCGACGGCCTCGCGCACCGTGCCGGCCGGGCCGAGGGCCACCAGGGCCTCGACGCGCGGGGACAGCCGGGCCGCTTCCGTATCGCTGAAGAAGACCGCGTCCTCCCAGCCGACCGGCGGGACGGTGCCGCTCACGGTGTACCGCGCGACGCCGGCGGCGGTCAGCACGGTCACCTCGTCGCCGGTGCGCGCCTGGTCGGAGGGGACGACGATCTCCTTGTCGGAGGACGGCTGCTTGCCGTCCGCCAACGCATAGCCGCCGAACCGCGCCACCGGCCAGGGATGGCCCACCTGGTCCTTGGAGCCGCCTTCGAGCTGGGCGTAGAAGGACCGGTCCACCACGGTCCCGCCGGTGGCTTCGACCTTCTGCCGCAGCTCCGGGGAGACGCCCTTGGCCTCCGCCAGCGAACGGATTCCGAGGTCGTGGTGGGCAGGATCCCAGGTCGGGTCGGAGGGCAGCACCACCACCGGCGCCCGCGCGAACCGCTCCGCGGGCCGGTCGGGCAGATCGAGCATGGTCATCAGCAGTACGCCCATGGCCGCGACCTGCGCGACCCCGAGCACCAGCGCCACCACCGTGCCGAGGAACGACACCCAACGCGCCCGCAGGGTCTGGAAAGCCACCCTGATCACCGGGACACCGCCAGGTCCGTCATCCGCGCGGCGACCGCTTCTGGCGTGGGCGAGACCAGCTCGCCGACGAGACTGCCGTCGGCGAGGAACAGCACGCGGTCCGCGTACGAGGCCACGTTCGGATCGTGCGTGACCATCACGATCGTGGTCGGCGGGGCCGCACCCTCCACGGGGGCGGCGGCGGGCGTCTCGTACGGATCCGTCCCGGGGCCGCCGCCGGCCAGCTGCCGCAGGGTCTCGAGGAGCTCCCGGCCGGTGCTGAGGTCGAGCGCGCCGGTGGGTTCGTCGGCGAAGAGCACGGCGGGGCGGGTCACCAGCGCGCGGGCGATGGCGACGCGCTGCTGCTGGCCCCCGGAGAGCTGGCTCGGACGGCTACCGGCCTTGTTCTCAAGGCCCACCTGGGCGAGTGCCTGCTGTACGGTTCGCCGGTCGGGCTTGCGCCCGGCCAGCCGCATCGGCAGCGCCACGTTCTGCTCGGCGGTCAGCGACGGCAGCAGATTGAACGACTGAAAGATGAAGCCGGTCGACTCACGGCGTAATTCGGTGAGTTGGGTCTCGCTCAGCCCGACGATGTCCGTACCGTCGATGAAGACCCGGCCCGACGTGGGCCGGTCGAGGCCCGCGGCGCACTGGAGCAGAGTCGACTTCCCGGAGCCCGAAGGCCCCATGATCGCCGTGAAGCTCCCCCTGGGTAAGGACAGCTCGATCTCGCGCAGAGCGACCGTCACACTGTCGCCGGAGCCATAGGTCTTGGTCAGCGACTCGAGCCGCACCGCGTCATCCATCGATTCTCCGCAATCTCATGGTCGTAAGGGAGTCGCCGGGCGACCCGTTGTCCGCCGCTAGTGGCACTGGCTTCGCGGGAGGCTCGTTGTCCTGCTGGTCCTCTAGCGCTGCCCCGCGACGGGTGAAGACAACCGCCGCCACGACGGCGAGTACGGCCATCACCCCCGACACGACCATCAGCGCCTGTCGGGTGCCGACCGCCTCCAGCAGATATCCGGTACCGAGCGCGCCGAGCGAACTCGCACCCGACACCAGGAGCATGACGACACTGCCGACCCGCCCCTGCATGTTGTTGGGTGTAATACGCACCTGGTAGGACATGCCTGAGACGGTAACAGCGGCTCCTATATGAGACGTTATAAGGAAGAGCGCCCCAAGCGCCAAAGGATGTCTGAAAAAGACTGTTGCGGGCATGACCAAGGCCCATGCCGTGTGCGCGAGAATCATGACGTGGCGCATCGCCAGCCGCTTGTTCAGCCAGCCGCCGGTGAACGCGCCCAGCAGTCCGCCCAGACCGCCGGCCGCCATGATCAGGCCCACGGTCCCCGCCGCTCCGCCGTCCTCCCTGACCACCACGGCCACGGTGAGGATGAGCCCCTGGAAGACCAGGTTGCTGCCCGCGATGATCAGCAGCGCCGTACGGAAGAAGGCCCGGTCCCACACCCAGCGCAGCCCGACGGCGATATCGGCGCGCATCGAGCGGCGCTTCTTGTCCTTCCGGGGCGGCGGCTCCTTCTCCCCCCGCAGCCGTACGAGCGTGATCAGGGAGAGCAGATAGAGCCCGACGCTGGACAGAAAGGGCACCCACGCCGAGAGTCCGAACAGCGCCCCGCTCACCGGATGTCCGACGAAGTTGACCCCTCGGGAGCGGGCCTCGTTCGACGCCATCGCGGCGCCCAGCTGTCTGGACGGCACCACGTTGCGGACCATGGCGCGCTCGGACAGCTGGTAGAAGACGGTCATGCTGCTCTGGATGAAGGCGACCGCGGCGATGTGCGCGACCCTCACCTCGTCCCCCAGGAGCGAGACGACGACCGTGGCGACAGCCAGCATGCGGACGATCAGACACGTCATCATCACCCGCCGCCGGTTCAGGCGGTCGACCAGCACCCCCGCCGGCAGCTGCACCAGCAGCGCCGGCAGCAGTGAGGCGAAGCCCACCAGGCCGGCGGCGCTCTTCGATCCGGTGTGCCACAGCACGAGCAGCGTGAAGGCCATGCCGGAGCAGCGCTCCGCCATGACCGACATCGCCGAACCGGTCCACAGCAGCCGGAAGTCGCGGTAGCTGCGGAGCGTCGGCAGCGCATGCCTCGGCCCGTCGGTCCTCATGGGCGGTCGGCCCAGCACCATTCCAGGACGGCCATCGCGCTGTGCAGCTTGTGCGTGGCCTGGGTGAACGCGATGCTCGCCGGGCCGTCGAGCACCTCGGCCGTGACCTCCTCCCCGCGGTGCGCGGGCAGGTCGTGCAGGAAGACGGCCTTCGGGCTGTCCTGCCACAGCCGCTCGGTGACCTGGAACGGCGCGAAGACGTCCCGCCAGTCGGCGGTCGGCTTACTGGTTCCGGTGGTCTGCCAGCGGGTGGTGTAGATGGCGTCGAGCCCGGTGGGCAGTACGGCCATGTCGTGCCGCTCGGTCAGCTTCGATCCGCTGCGCGCGGCCTGTTCCGCCGCGGTGGCGAGGATGGCAGGTGCCAGCCCGTAGCCGGCCGGCGTACGCAGCTCCAGCTCGGTCCCGGGGAACCGGGTCAGGGCCAGGGCCAGCGCGGCCGCGCTGTTGTTGCCCTCGCCGACGTACATCAGACGGAGACCTTCGAGCCGGCCGAAGTGGCTGTACAGCGTGGTGAGATCGGTCAGCCCCTGTGTCGGGTGTTCCTCGGCGCTCATCGCGTTGACGACGGACATCTGTCCGCCGGCCGCCCAGGTCCGCAGCTCCGCGGTGGCATCCGCGGTACGGGCCACCAGCACGTCCAGCATCCCGGCCAGCACCCTGCCGGTGTCCTCGGTGGTCTCCCCCGTGTTCAGCTGGAGGTCGTCGGGCCCGAAGGTGACGGTCTGCGCGCCGAGCCGCAGCGCGCCGGCGGTGAAGGCGGTACGGGTACGGGTGGACGTACGGCGGAAGTAGACGCCGACGACCGCGTCCCGCAGGGGCTTCTCCCGCGCCCCCGCGGCGAACTCGGCCCCTCGTACGACGATGCCGCGCAGGTCGTCGTCGGTCAGGTCATTGATGGAGATGAGGTGTCGCATGGGCTTGTCCTTCCTGTCGTCGGTGAGGGTCAGTACGCGTCGTTGAGCAGCGCGTCGACCTCGGCCCGTACCCGGTCCTCGATCTCCACGGCGAGCTGCGCGATCGTCGGGCTCTCGAAGGCGATCCGCATCGGCAGGTCGAGGTCGAACTCGTTCTGCAGCCGGGAGATCAGCCGGACGGCGAGGATCGAGTGGCCACCGAGCTCGAAGAAGCTGTCCTGCATGCTCGCCTCCTTGCCCAGCAGCTCCTGCCAGACGGCGGCGATGCGCTCCTCGGTGGGATTGCGCGGCGCTACGAAGGTGTCCGCGGCGGACTCGTCCGGGTCGGGCAGAGCGCGGTGGTCGAGCTTTCCGTTCGCCGTCAGCGGGACCTTGTCGATCCGCACGAACACCGAAGGCACCATGTACGCGGGCAGTGAACCGGCCAGCCGCTCCGCCAGATCCTCCGCGTCACCGACGACATAGGCCACCAGCCGCTGGTCGTCGGAGACCACGACGGCGGCGTCCGTCACCTGCGGATGGGCGATGAGCGCGGCGCGGATCTCACCGAGCTCGATGCGGTAGCCGCGGATCTTCACCTGGTCGTCGCTACGGCCCACGAACTCCACCGCGCCGTCTCCGCGCCAGCGCACCAGGTC
Source organism: Streptomyces sp. NPDC058198 (assembly GCF_042882605.1). Classification (NCBI taxonomy): domain Bacteria; kingdom Bacillati; phylum Actinomycetota; class Actinomycetes; order Kitasatosporales; family Streptomycetaceae; genus Streptomyces; species Streptomyces sp. NPDC058198. The sequence continues at coordinate 393,711 of NZ_JBHVVP010000002.1, read as the reverse complement.
ACCGGTGCGATAGAGCCGGGCGCCCGCCGGGCCGTACGGGTCGGGCAGGAACCTCTCCGCCGTGGCGGCCGGACGGTACGCATAACCTCGCGCGACGCCCGTGCCCCCTACGAACAGCTCACCCACCACGCCCACCGGAGCCGGCCGCATCCCCGCGTCCAGGACGCGCATGGTCATGTTCGGCAGGGGGCGCCCGATCGGCACCACGCCCTCGAATGCCTCGTCCAGCGGGAAGACGCAGGTGCCGACGGTCGCCTCGGTCGGCCCGTACTCATTCATCACCCGACCGGCGCCCAGCAGCGCGCGCCAGCGCTCCACCAGCCCGCCCGGAAGCGCCTCACCGGCCACCACCACGCGCGAGGTGAGCGCCTGGATCTGCGCGTCGGACAACTGGCCGGAGAGCACCTCCAGATGACCTGGGGTGAGCTTCATGAAGGAGAACGGACCTGCCGCGGCAAGGCTTTCGCCCAGCTCGGTCAGCTCTCCGTCCCACAGCCATGTCCGCTGCCCAGCCGCCAGCGGCGCCCATACGTTCGGCACCACCAGGTCGAAGGCCACCGACGAGAACACCGGCGCACCACCCTGACCCGAACCGGCCAACTCCCGCACCGCCCAGTCGATGTGATTCACCAGACTGCGATGCGAGACCTGCACGCCCTTCGGCCGACCCGTCGAACCCGACGTGAAGATCGTGTACGCCACCGAGTCCAGATCCACCGAACCAGCGGGCGCACCCGCCGGGAACGACGACAGATCCTCCCCGACCAGCACCTTCGCCACCTCAGGGAAACGCTCCACATAAGCAGACGACGTCACTGCGACCGTCACCCGGGCATCAGCGACCATCCCCGCGATCCGACCCTCCGGCAGTACCGGATCCATCGGAACGAAGCCCGCACCCGCACGCCACACACCCAGCAGCGCCGCCACCAGATCAACCGAACGATCCAGCAGCACCGCCACCGTCGAACCAGGACCCACCCCCGCCTCACGCAGCCGATGCGCCAGCCGATTCGCCCGCACATCCAACTCCGCGAACGACAACCGCTCCTCACCGCACTCCACCGCCACCGCACCCGGCGACTCCGTCATCCGACGCGCCACCAACTCCGGCACCGACACCTCCGGCACCAACACCCCGGAGTCGTTCCAGACCCGCAGCAGCCGGCGCTCGTGAACCGAGGAGATGTCGATGGCCGACAGCGGGACGTCCGGCTCGGCCGCGACGCCTTCCAGCAGCCGTACGAAGTGGTCCGCCAGCCGCTCCACGGTGGCCTGGTCGAACAGCGACGTCGCGTACTCCAGCGCACCGACCAGCGAGCCGTCCGCCTGGCGCCAGATGAACAGCGTCAGGTCGGTCTTGGCCACCCGCCAGGCGCCCTGGAAGGCGTCCATCAGCACACCGTCGGCGGCCACCGCCGTCGTTCCCTCGTCCTGGAGGTCGAAGGCCACCTGGTACAGCGGGGTACGCGACAGGTCGCGGACCGGCTGTAGCTCGTCCACCAGCCGCTCGAACGGCAGCTCCTGGTGCCCGAAGCCGGCCATCGCCGTGTTCTTGGTGCGCTTCAGCAGCTCCGCGAACGTGGGGTCACCGGTCAGATCGCACCGCATGACGAGCGAGTTGAGGAAGAAGCCGACCGTGTTCCGGGTCTCCGGCCTGAGCCGGCCGGTCACCGGGCTGCCGATGCCGAAGTCGTCCTGGCCGCTGTGGCGCGAGAGCAGCGCCGCGAGCCCCGCCAGCAGCGTGACGTACGGCGTCGCCCCGTGCTGCCGCCCGATGCCGCTGAGGGCGTCGGCGAGACCGGCCGGCACGGAGAACCGCACGCCCGCGCCTCGCCCGTCACGCTGGGCGGGGCGGGTGCGGTCCGTGTGCAGCCGCAGCTCGGGCAGTCCGTCCAGCGTGGCCTTCCAGTAGTCGAGTTCGCGGTCGAGAACGGTGTCGTCCGAGCGGGCCGCCTGCCAGGCGGCGTAGTCCGCGTACTGCACCGGCAGCGGTTCGAGCTCCGGCGCGCGGTCCTCCAGGGCCGCCGCGCACAGCTCGCGCAGCTCCCGCTCCAGCAGCACGGTCGACCAGCCGTCGGTGGCGATGTGATGCGTCGTCACGAGCAGTACGGGGCCGCCCTTCGGCACCCGCACCAGCAGGGCCCGCCACAGCGGTCCCCCTGCCAGGTCGAATCCCCGGCCGAACTGCTCGCCGAACAGCTCCTCCAAGTCCGCCTCGCTCGCGTCCTCCACCCGCAGCTCCACCGGCCGCGGCTCGGCGATCAGCTGCCGGGGCTCGTCCCCTTCCAGTACGTACCGGGTGCGCAGCGCCTCGTGCCGGGCCTCCAGCGTGTCCAGCGCCGACTGCACGGCGGCGCCGGTCGTGCCGGCGGGCAGCCGCAGGAAGAGCGGCGCCACCCATTCCGCGCTGCCCGGGTGCATCCGGTCGAGGAACCACAGCCGGTGCTGTCCGAAGGAGAGCGGCAGCGCTCCTTCGCGCCGTACGGGCACCACCTCGGGAACGGCGGGCCTGGCCTCCTCCAGCAGCCGCGCCTGGGCCTCGACGGTGGACGCGCCGAAGAGGCCGCGCAGCTGGATGTCGTCCCCGGACGCCTTGCGCAGCGCGTCCGCGAGGCGGGTGAGGACCAGCGAGGAGCCGCCAAGGGCGAAGAAGTCGTCGTGGGCGCCGACCCGCTCCACCTGGAGCAGTTGCTCCCACACCTGCGCGACCAGCCGCTCGGCGGGGGTACGGGGCTCGATGTGCGCGGGCCCCTCGCCGGTCGCCGCTTCCGCCGAGCCGGGCGCGACCGGTTCCGGCAGCGCGTTGCGGTCCACCTTTCCGCTGCTGGTCAGCGGGAAGGCGTCCAGCGGTACGAAGAGGGCCGGGATCATCGGCTCCGGGAGCCGCTTGCGCAGGAAGCTGCGCAGCTCGTCCCTGGGGATGCGCCTGGCGGCCGTCAGATGGGCCACCAGCCGCTTCCCGCCTCCGATGGCGCGCGCGGCGGTGACCACGGCGCCCCGGACATCGGGGTGCGCGGTCAACGCGGCTTCCACCTCGGCCGGTTCGATCCGTACGCCGTTCACCTTGACCTGGTGGTCCACCCGGCCGAGGAAGCCCAGCGTGCCGTCGGAGCGCCAGCGGGCGAGGTCGCCCGTCCGGTACATCCGGCTGCCCGCGGGGCCGTGCGGGTCCGGTATGAAGCGCTCGGCGGTCTGGCCCGGCTTGCCGACATAGCCGCGCGCGGTGCCGATGCCCGCCGCGTACAGCTCGCCCACCACGCCGATCGGCACCGGGTCGAGCTCCTCGTCCAGCACGTACACCCGCATGTGGTCGATCGGCCGGCCGATCGGCACCGCCTCGGTGTGCCGCTCCGGGTCGAACTCCTGGCCGGCGACGTCGATGGAGCACTCGGTGGGACCGTAGGTGTTCCACACCGTGGCGCCGGTGGGCTCGCTGAGCCGGCGGCACAGCTCGGCGTCCAGCGCCTCACCGGCGGAGAAGACCAGCCGCAGCCCGGTGCACTCGGCCCAGCCCGGCTCGTCGACGAGCAGCCGCAGTACGGACGGCACGCCCTGAAGTACGGAGACGCGCTGTTCGGCCACGGTCCGCACCAGCAGTGCGGGGTCCGACTCGGCGCCCTCGGGGGCCATCACCACGGTGCCGCCGGCGGCCAGCGGTGCGAAGATCTCCAGCGCCGCCGCGTCGAAGGTGAGCACGGTCTTCTGCAACACCCGGTCGTCCGCGGTCAGTTCCTGGCGGTTCAGCGTCCAGGCCACCCGGTTGGCTATTCCGCCGTGCTGGACGAGCACGCCCTTGGGGCGGCCCGTCGAGCCGGAGGTGTAGGCGAGATACGCGGCGTGGTCCTGGCCGATACCGCTCGGCTCCGGCGCGCTCTCCGGCATGGTGTCGAGCCCGCTGTCGGGACTGTCCAGCAGGACGACCCCGCCCGGCAGCGCGCCGTTGCCCGGCACGGCGCTGTCGAACTCCGCGGCCGTGGCGGCGACGGTCAGCACGGTCTGCGCGCCGCTGTCCGCGAGCACCCAGGCGATGCGCTCGGCGGGGTGTCCCGCGTCCAGAGGCACATAGGCCGCTCCGGCCCGCCACACCCCCAGCAGCGCCGCGACGAGCTCGCGCCCACGCGGCAGGCACACGGCCACCCGTGACTCCGGGCCGGCGCCGCGGGCCAGGAGCAGTCTCGCGATCTGGTTCGCGCGCCGGTCGAGCCGCGCGTACGTCATCGCCCCCTGGGAGTCGTCGACCGCGGTGGCTTCGGGGGTACGGACGGCCTGACGGGCGATCAGTTCGGGCAGCGGGACAGACATCTCTTCTCCAGAGTGGTGAACTTCGCAGGCTGTGAGGGGTGGTGGCCCGGCGTGCTCGGCTACGGAGCGGGCGCCGGCAGGAATCCGTCGATCAAGGTGCCCATGCCGCTGCGCCGTGCCTCGTCCCGGGCGAAGCGGGCCAGTGCCAGGTCGAGGACGCCGAGGCCGAACGGCGAGAACACCAGCGGCTTGCCGGGCTCCGGGTTCAGCCGCGCGGTGCCGCGCAGCAGCGCGCCGATACCGGCGTCGATGAAGTCGCGCCCGCCCGTCTCCCGCTCGGCGAGATGCAGTGAGGTGTTCTCACGGCAGACATGGCCGGGGTCGTCGACGACGTTGTGCTGGCTGAGGACCGCCGGCACGGTGAGGTCGCGCAGCGAGATGTGCAGCACGACCGCGCCGGGCGGACAGGCCCCGAGACCGGTGTACGGAGTGGCGGCCGTGGTCGCGAAGGACACCAGGTCGTGGGCGCCGAGCGCCTCGTCGAGGGAGGCGCAGTGGCGTACCTCCGCGTTCGGCAGCAGCCGCGCGTTCTCGGCGGTGAAGCGCCTGGCGCGCTCCGGGTCGGTGTCGTACACCGCGAGGGAACCGAGCTCGGGCCGCTCCGCGGCGAGGAAGCGCAGGATCTCGCGGTTGATGACGCCGCAGCCGATGAGCGTGACCCCGGACGGCCTGCGGCCGCCGAGGAGCAGCCGGGCGCCGAGCGCGGCCGAGGCGGCGGTGCGCTGCGCCGAGATCAGCGAGCCCTCGATGAGCGCCTCGGGATGCCCGTTCTCCAGCGAGTTCAGCAGGATGGCGGCGCTGGCGCGCTGGCTGCCGGCCGCGACATTGCCGGGGAACGAGGAGATCCATTTCATGCCGGCGACCTCGTCGGGGCTGTCGTCGGTCTTTCCGCCGAGATAGCCGGGCAGCCCGATGATCCGGTCCCTCGGCCGGCCGGGGAAGCGCAGGAAGACGGAGTGCGGAAGGCTGGTGCGTCCCTCGTCGTGCCGCTGGTAGGCGTCGGCGACGAGATCGATGACCTCCTTCTCGCGTCCGGCCAGCACTCCGGCCACCTCACGGTGCCTGATGATCAGCATGCCCCCACCGCCCCTGTGTGTTCGGGTTCTTTCCAAAGGTGCGAAACCTCGCCGAACTGGGCGCGGACCCAGTCGTCGGAGTAGATCGTGTCGAGATAGCGGTCACCGCGGTCGGGGAAGATCAGCACGCAGTTGCTCCCGGCCGGGATACGGTCGGCGAGCTTCCCGAGGGCGGCGGTCACGGCGCCGGACGAGCCGCCGGCGAGGATGGCCTCGCGCTGCGTCAGCGTCCGGCAGCCCACGACGCAGTCGAGGTCGGAGACGAGCACGACCTCGTCGGCCAGCGTCGGGTCGAACAACTCGGGGCGTACGGCCGCGCCGTGCCCCGGGAGCAGCCGTGGTCCCGAAGGGCCGCCGAACAGCACACTGCCCATCGCGTCGACCCCCACCAGCGTGGTGGAGAGCCCGCGCTCACGGATGTACCGGGCGCAGCCGGTCATGGTGCCGCCGGTGCCGGTGGAGCAGAAGAGATAGTCCACCCGGCCGTCCAGCGCCTGGTCGATCTCCCGCATGGTCTGTACGTGCGCCTGCGGATTGAGCGGGTTCGCGTACTGGTTGGGCCAGTACGCGCCGGGTGTGGAGTCCACCAGCTCGCGCACCCGCTTGACCCGCGTGGGCAGATACGCGCCGGTGTCCGGGTCGAGTGCGGTCACCATGTCGACCGTGACCTGGTAGGCCCGCAGGATGGCCAGGTTCTGCTGGGTGGTCTTGGGGTCCACCACACAGATGAAGTCCAGCCCGAAGTAGCGGCAGATCTGCGCGATTCCGATGGCCAGGTTGCCGGAGCTGGACTCCACCACCGTGGACCGGCCGGGCACCAGCTCGCCGTTACGGATCTTGCCGAGGAGCATCGACAGCGCCGATCTGTCCTTGACACTGCCGCCGGGGTTGAAGGCCTCCAGCTTGGCGAACACCCGCGAGGGGAAGCGGGGCAGCAGCCCGCTCAGCTCCACCAGATGGGTGTGGCCGACGGCGTCGAGAATCCCCGGGAGCACCGGCCGCGTCATGAGCCGTCGCCGGTACTGCCGCTGAGGGCCAGCAGCGAACGCTTCTCCGCGTCGTCCGTCAGCGGGATCCGGGCGATCCGGCGGTGCGGTGCGTCGGCGGCGGCCTCCAGGAAGCGGATGAACTGGTCGAACAGCCGCTCCACGGTGTCCCGTTCGAAGAGCGCCGTGTCGTAGCGCAGGGCCACGGTCAGCCCGTACACATCGCGGGTGACCTCCAGCGCCACATCGCACTGCCCCTCGAGGTGCGGGATCTCCAGATAGGTGGTGGTCAGACCGGCCACCTCGATCGGCTCGCCGGAGACCATCCCCTCCAGGCCGGGACCGAAGCGGTCCGTGGTCACCATGGTCATGGAGATCCGGAACAGCGGCCCCGCGACCGGTGCGTCCTGCGCGACCAGCGGGAACGGGTACGTGGCCCGTGCCGTCGCCTGCCGGATCCGCTCGTTGGCCGCCTTCATCGCGTCGCTGAGGGTGGTGTCCCGGTCGAACCGGCCCCGGATGATGAGCGGGTTGACGAAATATCCGACGACATCGGCGGCCGCGGACCGGCGGACCGAGGCCGGGCAGGCGATCAGGAAGTCGGTCTGGCCGGTGCAGCGGTTCAGCAGCGCCTGGAGGGCGCCGAGCGCCAGGGCGAACTGGGACACGCCCTGTTCGGCCGCGGTGCGCCTGACCCGTTCCGAGAGCTGATCGGGCAGCCGGCGCAGCAGGCTGGCGCCGGTGTTCGCCGGTGTGAGCGGCCGGGGCCGGTCGGTGGGCAGTTCGGCGGGTACGGAACCCGCGCACTGCTCACGCCAGTACTCCGCCTGCCGCTCTCCCCGGGGCGAGTCGAGCAGCGCCCGCTCCGTCTCGACGAAGGTCTCGTACGAGGCGGTGACCGGCCACCACCCGGGCTCCTTGCCGTCGGCGTACGCCTGGTACGCGGTCAGCAGGTCACGCCAGAGCAGCCACTGCGAGATGGCGTCGGTGGCGATGTGGTGGGTGATGACCACCACCACCGCGTCGGTACGGCGGCGCAGCATCACCGCGCGGAACGGTCCGTCCTCCGAGAGCCGGAAGGGCTTGCCGGCCTCCGCCTCGGTGAGCCGCTCCAGCTCCTCGTCGTCCACGTCCGGTACGTCCCGTACGGTCAGCTCGCCGATCTCCCCCGGCTTCCGGAGCAGCCTCCGGGGGTGACCGTCGGCCTCGACGTAGACCGAGCGCAGCATGGGGTGCCGTCCGGTGAGCGCACGTACCGCCCGCGCCAGGACCTCGGGATCCGGCGCGGGCTCCATGCGGACACCGCCCGCGAGGTTGTACGTCGCGCTGTCGGGGGCCAGTTTGTGGAGCAGCCAGAGCCCCTCCTGGCCCACTGACAGGGGCATCGCCCCGCTTCCGGGATCCGTGTGGTCCATGGGTCAGACTCCTGCCTTGCTCGCGGTCAGGAAGTCGACGACGTCGGTGACGCGGAGCAGGTCGCCGACCTTCTCGTCGGGCACCGACTGGCCGAAGTTCTTCTCCACGGCGGCCAGCAGGTCGATCCGGGTGAGGGAGTCCATGCCGAGCTCCTCGAAGCTCGACTCGGCGGTGACCTCGGCCTCCAGATCCGGCGCGGTGCGGACGGTCAGGCTGATGATCTCGGCGGTCAGTTCGTCTCTGGTCATGACGTTCCGTTTCTGCTGAAGGAAGGTGCGCGGGTGCGCGGACGAGCGGGTGTATCGGGGTGCGGCTGTGCGGTCGAGAGGCTGTGCGGCGGCCGGGCTACGGCATACGGACGACCTGGCCGGCGTACGTCAGGCCGGCGCCGAATCCGAGGAGCAGCACCTTCTCGCCGGGCGTGCTGCGGCCGCTCTCGCGGAGCCGGCTCAGTGCCAGAGGGACGGACGCCGCCGAGGTGTTGCCGGTGTCGACGACGTCGTTGACCACGCGCTCCGGCGGGAGTCCCAGGTTCTCGGTGAGCGTCTTGATGATGCGGTTGTTGGCCTGGTGCGGAACGAACCAGTCGATCTCCCGCAGGCTGATCCCGGCGGCCGCGCAGGCGCGGTGGGCGACGTCCGGCATGGTGGCCGTCGACCACTTGTAGACGAGCGGGCCGTTCATCGCGACGTACTCCCGGCCGTCCGCCTTCTCGGTGATGCCGAGGACGTTGTGCCGCGCGCCGTCGCTGCCCCAGACCGCCGGGCCGATGCCCGGCTCCTGCGAGCGGGAGACCACGGCGGCGCCGGCGCCGTCACCGAAGATGACGAAGGTGTCGGGGTCCTCGGGGTCGATCCAGTCACTGGTGCGCTCGGCGCCGACGACGAGCACATGGCGTGCCTCGCCGAGCCGGACGGCGTTGGAGGCCATCGCCAGCGAGTAGGTGAAGCCGGCACAGACCGCGTTCAGGTCGTACGCACCGGAGTTGGGCAGTCCGATACGGCTGGCCACCTCCGGGGCGATGCCGGGCATCCTGCGGCGGCGGGTGGCGGTGGCGACGATCGTCAGGTCCAGCTCGGCCGGGTCGACATCGGCCGTCACGAGGGCCTTCTCGCCCGCGGCCACCGACATGGTGACCAGGTCCTCCTGGTCGTTCGCGTGGTGCCGGGTCTTGATGCCGGTCCGCCCCTCGATCCACTTCGGGGAGACCGTCGTCAGCGGCGACAGCTCCTCGTTGGACACCAGCCGGCTCGGCCGGTAGGCGGCGATTCCGGAGATACGTGATCCGTAGATCTCGGTCATGTCTCCCTCAACTTCCCTGAGCCGTCAGACCTCCGACGGCTCCGCCATGGCCACGGCGATCCGCCGCGGCCCGGTGTACGGCTCGCGCGCGTGCGCGGCCAGCATGTTGTCGACGACCAGCACGTCGTCGCGCTGCCAGTCGAAGCGGACGGCCGCCGACCGGTAGGTGGCGCGCAGATGGTCCGTCACCTCGTCCGGGATGGCCGCGCCGTCGCCGTAGAAGGTGTTCGTGGGCAGGTCCTCATCGGCGAAGATCGCGCGCAGCCCGGCACCCACCTCCGGGGCGAGCGTGCTGACGTGGAAGAAGGTGGCGTGGTTGAACCACACCTCTTCGCCGCTGACGGGGTGGCGGTGCACCGCCTGCCGGACCGCGGTGGTGCGCAGACCGCCGTCGGGCCGCCATTCGGCCTCGATCCTGCGCTCCTTGCAGTACGCCACCACGGCGTCCTTGTCGGAGGTGTCGAACGCCTCCTGCCAGGGCACTCCGAACCCGGCGTGGAAGTTCCGTACGACCTGCCAGCCGCGCCGCTCGAACTCCTCGCGCACCTGCGGGTCGATCGCCCCGAGCACCTGCCGGATGTCGGCGAGCGGAGTGGCGCCCCGGGTGGCCGGCGGCTCGACGCAGTAGAAGTACAGCGTCCGCGGCCAGACCGCCTGGTAGGAGTTCTCGTTGTGGAGGAAGATCTCCTCGTTCTGCGGATAGTCGGTCGAGGTGTAGACCTGTCCCTTGATGGTGCTGCGGGGCGACGAGCGCTCCGCGTAGGCCAGCGGGGGCGTACCGGAGTAGGCCCGGACGACTCCGTCGAAGCCGTCCACGCCGCCGACCCCGAACCCGCGCAGCAGCAGCGCGCCGCGTGCGGCGAGCAGCTCGCGCAGCTCGGCGCGGTGCTCGGCGATGTAGCCGTGGATCCCGGTGCCGGGGGCGTCGGGCCGGCGCACTCCCGGTACGGTGCCGCTCCCCGCCCAGCCGGCGGGTACCTCTTCCGAGGTGATGGTCATGATCAACTCGCTCTGTCGTCGGGGAGTCTCGGGGAGTCGGCGCAGCGGGCGGGTCTCAGTCGGACATCGCCACCAGGACGCGGCGGTCGCCGGTGAAGGGCCGGCGGCCGTGCGCCAGCAGCACGTTGTCGATGAGCAGCAGATCGCCGGCTCGCCAGTCGACGTCGACAGCGGCCTCCAGGCCCCGGTCGCGGATCTGAGCGACGTACTCGGCGGGGATCGCGCTGCCGTCGGCGAAGGTCACCGACTGCGGCAGCTCGTCCTCGGACAGGATCGTGGCGAGCTCGGCCGCGGTCTCGTCGCCGAGCCCCGCCGGGTGCCACTGGTCGGCCTGGTTGAACCAGACCTCGGTGCCGGTGACCGGGTGCCTGGTGGTGGAGGGACGGTGGGACTCGACGCGCAGACTGCCGTCGCGCCGCCAGGCCCACTCCGCGCCGGCGTTCTTCAGGAAGGCCTCGACCTCCGCGCGCTCCGAGGTCTCGAAGGTGTCCTGCCAGCTCTTGCCGAGGCCGTAGCCGTCGTGCAGGTTCTGTACGTAGCGGACGCCGTCGGCGAAGGCGTCGCGCACCTCCTGGTCCAGTACGGCCAGCCAGCGGGCGGCGTCCAGCACGGGGGTGGCGCCGCCGCCACCGGGCTGCGTCTGGCAGAAGAACGCCAGCCGGGCCGGCCAGGCGTGCGCGTAGCTCATCTCGTTGTGCATGGAGATGGTGAACTCGCGCGGGTACTCCGTCGACGTGTAGACGTTGCCGCCGACCTTGGTACGCGGGGAGTTTCCGTGCACATAGGCGAGCCGGTTCGGCAGCAGCCGGTCCAGCGCCGCGTCCAGGGTGTCCGGGGTGATGCCGAACCCGCGGAAGACGAGCCCCTTCTCCTTCACCAGAGTCCCGGACAGGCCGAGCTCCAGTTCCGCCAGCCGGGTCAGCAGCCCGGCTGTCCCGCCTTCGCCCTTCGCCTCGATCTCCAGTGGCGCCCATGTCTCGGAAGTCGTCACGGGGCTGCTCCTCTCGGTCGTGCCGTCAGTGGTCAGATCGTCAGTCCGGACGGGATGTCCGCCAGCCGCCCGGCGATGTCGGCGGTCAGCTCCGCCTCCCGGGGGACGAGATAGAAGTGGTCTCCCGGGAAGGACCGCAGGGCGAAGCCGCCCGTGGTCAGCTCCCGCCAGGCCAGCACCTGTTCGCGGGAGCAGCCGTAATCCCGGTCCCCCTGGTACGCGATGACCGGAGCGCGCAGCCGCACCGGGTTCTCCGGGTGGTACGTCTCGATCAGCCGGTAGTCGGAACGCAGCACCGGCAGCAGCAGCTCGCGGAGTTCGGGGACGGCGTACGGGTCGCCGCCCAGGGTGCCCAGCCGGGACACCCCGGCGACCAGCACCTCGTCGGCGGCCCGGTGCAGGGCCGTACGGGGCGTGCGGTGCGGTGCGTTGCGGCCGGAGAGCATGACCAGGACCGGGCCCGCGCCCGCCTCCAGCCGCGCCACCTCGCCCGCTTCCAGCCACCCCGCCACCTCGTAGGCCACCGCGGCGCCCATGCTGTGCCCGAAGAACACCAGCGGCAGATCGCGGTACGGGGTGAGTGCCTCGGAGATCCGGCCGGCCAGTTCGTCCATCGACTCGACGCACGGCTCGGACAGCCGCTCCTGCCGGCCCGGGTAGCGGACGGCGAGCACCTCGATGTCCGCGGGCAGCCGCGCGGGCCAGCCGTGGAAGAGCTGGGCGTTGCCGCCGGCGTGCGGGAAGCAGACCAGCCGCAGCCGCGGCCGGTCCGTCCGCGCGTACCTGCGGAACCAGATCTCCGGAGCACTCACAGCGCCATGCCTCCGTCGATACGGAAGACCTGGCCGGTGATGTACTCGGCCTGCGGGGAGGCCAGGTAGGACACGAGCGCGGCCACCTCGCCGGGCGTACCGAACCGCCCGAGCGGGATCCGGGTCAGGGCCTCCTTCGCCACCGCCTCCGGCACGCCCGCCACCATCTCGGTGTCGATGAACCCGGGCGCCACCGCGTTGGCCCGCACGCCGAACCGGCCGAACTCCTTGGCCAGCGCCTGGGTCAGGCCGATGATCCCGGCCTTGGAGGCGGAGTAGTTGGTCTGTCCCGCGTTCCCGACGACCCCGGCCACGGACGAGAGGGTGACCACCGTTCCCGACCGGCGCCGGATCATCGCGCGGACCACGGAGCGGAGCACGTTGTACGTACCGTCGAGATTGGTACGCAGCACCGAGTCCCAGTCGTCGTCCGACATCAGTGCCAGCGGCCGGTCACGGGTGATACCGGCGGAGGTCACCACCGCCGACACCGGGCCGAGCTCCGACTCGGTGTCGGCCACGAAGCCCCTGACCTCGGTCCGGTCGCCGACATCGACGCGGCGGATCAGCGCCCGCCGCCCCACGGCCCTGATCTCCTTCTCCACCATCTCCGCGGCGGCTTCGTCCGACCGGTAGCAGATCGCCACGTCGAAACCGTCCCGCGCGAGCCGGGTCGCCACCGCCCGGCCGATGCCGCGCGAGCCGCCGGTCACCAGTGCGACCTGTGCCTCTTGGTCGGACATGCCGCCCTCCATTCGTTCGAATGGGTCGAGCGTGCGTTTGGCGGCTATACGTGGCCTATACGGTCTCCAGCAAGGCCGTCGCGGAGCCCCTCACCGCCGGTACGGTGAGCGGTCATGACCTCGCTTCCCCCACCTGCTCCGGTCGGCGCGGGCCTGCTGGCACCGCTGCTCCCCGCGCGGGTCACCGTCGTCGACACCTTCCACGACAGCACCGGGGCCGTCCTGTTCCCGGCGGAGGAGGCCCTGCTGACCAGGGCCGTACCCAAGCGCCGGCAGGAGTTCACCACCGCGCGGCACTGCGCCCGCGCCGCGCTGGCCCGGCTGGGCATACCGCCCGCGCCGATCCTGCCCGACCCGCGCGGCGCGCCGGGGTGGCCCGAAGGCATCGTCGGCAGCCTCACGCACTGCGTCGGCTACCGCGCGGCGGCGGTGGCCGAAACCAGCGCGGTGGCGGCCCTCGGAATCGACGCCGAACCGGCCGAACCGCTGCGCGATCCCGATGTGCTGGCGATGATCGCCGACGCGGGCGAACGCGCCGCACTCGACGAGCTGGCGGCCGGGCATCCTGACATCCCCTGGGACCGGCTGCTGTTCAGCGCCAAGGAGTCCGTCTACAAGACCTGGTATCCGCTCACCCGGCAGTGGCTGGGTTTCCATGAGGCCCGGGTCGTCCTGGACCCCGACGGCACCTTCACCGCCGCCCTGCTGGTCCCAGGACCCACCCTGGCCGGAATCCCGCTCACCGGTTTCACCGGCCGCTGGCGGGTCGGCGACGGCCTCGCCGTCACCGCCGTCGCGGTGCCCGCCGTACCCCCCGCACCCCCCGGGCCCGCCTGAGGACAGTCGCGCGCACGCCATACGTTAGAAATGAGCCATCGGTTCGGCGGCAATCCGGGGGCGGGTATGACGGGGCACGGGCACGGGCACGGGCACGGCATACCCGACGACTATCTGTCGGGGTACGCGCACCTCCTCGAAGCCGTCGCCACCACCGGCCGCCGGCTCACCCGGGACGAGATCCAGGACCGCAGGACGCTCGGCGAGCAGGCCGCGGAAGCCGGCTACGGACTGCGCGCCCTGGTCGGCGCGCATCTCGCCGCGGCCCGCGCCCACTGGCCCGGCACGGACTCGGCCGACAGCGTGCTCGCCGCCATGGAACAGGCCGTCGACGCGTTCGCCGAAGGGTACGAGCGGGCGCAGCGGCTGGCCGTACGCCAGGAGGCGGCCGCGCGCCGGGAGTTCATCGACGACCTGCTGTACGGGCGCAGTGATCTGGGACGGCTGGCGGAGCGTGCCGAGCGGTTCGGGCTGCGGCTCGCCCACACGCATGCGGTGGCGGTCGCCGAGGGCGCGGCGGCGTACGACGAGGGGGACGCCGTACCGCGCGCCGTGGAACGGGCCCTGATCAGCAGGTTCGGCGACCGCAGCATTCTGCTCACCACCAAGACCGGCCGGCTGGTGTGCGTCGTGCCGGGGGACCAGGACGACGAGGTGCTCGGCTACTTCGCCAAGCAGGCGTTCGCCGCCACCGACGGCGGCCGGGTCGCCATCGGCCGCCCGCGGCCCGGGGTGGGCGGCGTCGTCCAGTCGTACGAAGAGGCGCTCAACGTCCTCGACCTCGCCGAGCGGCTGGACCTGGACGATCCCGTACTGCGCGCCTCCGACCTGCTCGTCTACCCGGTCCTCACCCGCGACCGGCAGGCCATGACGGAGCTGGTTCTCAGCGCGCTCGGCCCGCTGGAGGCGGCGCGCGGCGGCGCCCAGCCGCTCATCGACACACTCACCACCTACTTCGACGCGGGGTGTGTGGCCGCGGAGGCCGCGCGGCGGCTGTCCTTGAGCGTACGGGCCCTGACGTACCGCCTGGAGAGAATCCACCGGCTCACCGGCGCCGACCCCGCCGATCCCGTACACCGCTACACCCTGCAGACGGCGGTGATCGGGGCCAGGCTGCTGGGCTGGCCCGCCACCACGTTCTGACCTGCCCGCTGCCGTGCCGGCGGCCGACAACGGGTCGGCATTAAGAACGCGTTAAGACTGCCGGAAACCGGCAATGCGCGATGACGCATATGGGTGGGATCATCACCTTGGCCGAGGGGATCGGCCGCAGCGGGGGAGGGGGATCCGATGACCTTGTTTCTCGGTCTCGGCATCGCGGGCATCGTCTTGCTCGCCCTGTCGCTGGTCTTCGACGGGATACTCGAAGGGCTTTTCGACGGGGTAGGGGCGCTGGACGGGCTCTTCGACGGTCTGCTGTCACTGCCGGTGATCGCCGGTTTTGTCTCGATGCTCGGTTTCGGCGGAGCGATCGTGCTGGGTACGACGGATCTCGGCGCCGGACCGGCCGCCGTCACGGGGGCGGCGGCCGGTGTCGGGGCCGCGTGGCTGACCTGGAAGTTCAGCCGGGCACTGATGCGCGACCAGACCGTGGCGACACCGCGGGGCGACGACCTCGTGGGCACCGCGGGCACCGTGGTCACCGCGATACCGGCCGTCGGGTACGGCGAAGTGCTGCTGCGACTCGGCGGCCAGCCGGTGAAGTTCGCCGCCAAGTGCGCACAGCCTGTGGAGTACGGCGCCGAGATCTGGGTGGAAGCCACGCTGTCGGCGACCTCCGTCTCGGTGCGCCCCGTCCAGCGCTGAACCATTTGATCCGCCGTCCCCCGGAAGGCATTCGGCCATCCGCCGGAAGGCAAGGGAGAGAGCCCATGAGTCCAGTCGTCATAGCCGTGCTGGGGGTCGTCGTACTCGTCGTCCTGCTGGCACTCGTCGTCATCACGCGCTACAAGGTCGCCGGGCCCAGCGAGGCGTTCATCGTCACCGGCCGGCGCGGCAAGCAGTCGACCGACCCGACCACGGGCCGGGTGTCCATGGACACCAGCGGCCAGAAGGTCGTGGTGGGCGGCGGAGTCTTCGTCGTGCCGTTCGTCCAGCAGAAGTTCACGCTCGACCTGTCCAGCCGGCACATTCCGGTCGCCGTGCGCGGCGCGGTCACGCTGCGCGGGGTGAAGGCCAATCTCGAAGGCGTCGCCATCGTCAAGGTCGGCGGCACGGAGGACTCCATCAGGGCCGCGGCCCAGCGGTTCCTCCAGCAGCAGGGCGGCATCGTCGGCTTCACCCAGGAAGTGCTGTCGGGCGCGCTGCGCTCCATCGTCGGCCGTATGTCGGTCGAGGACATCATCCGCGACCGGGCGGCCTTCGCCGGGCAGGTCGCGGAGGAGGCCGAGGCGAGCCTGTCCGGGCAGGGGCTGGTGCTGGACGCCTTCCAGATCCAGGACATCACCACCGAGGGCTCGTACCTGGAGGACCTCGGCCGTCCCGAGGCCGCGCGGGCCAAGCAGGAAGCCGATATCGCCGAGGCGGTGGCGCGCCGCGCCGCCGAGCAGGCCCGGCTGAAGGCCGAGGAAGAGATCGCCATCGCCCAGCGGACCTTCTATCTGAAGCAGGCCGAGATCAAGGCCGAGACCGACGAGGCCGCGGCGCGTGCGGCCGCCGCGGGGCCGCTGGCCCAGGCGGCGCGCGAGCAGGACGTGCTCATGGAGCAGGAGAAGGTCGCCCAGCGCCAGGCCGCGCTGACCGACCGCGAGCTCGACACCAAGGTCCGTAAGCCCGCCGACGCGGCGCGCTACCAGGCCGAGCAGGAGGCAGAGGCCCGGCGTATCGCGCTGGTCAAGCAGGCCGAGGCCGACGCGGAACGGTCCCGGCTGACCGGTGAGGGCGAGAAGGCGCACCGCGCGGCGCTCGCCGAGGCGGTACGGATCGAGGGCGAGGCGGAGGCCGACGCCATCGCCGCGAGGGGTGCGGCCGAGGCGGACGCGATGCACAAGAAGGCCGACGCGTTCGCGCGGTACGGCGACGCGGCCGTGCTGCAGATGCTGGTCGAGGTGCTGCCGCAGGTGGTGGCCAAGGCGTCCGAGCCGCTGAGCGCGGTGGACAAGATGACGGTGATCTCCACGGACGGCGCCGGGCAGCTGGCCCGTACCGTCGCGGACAATGTCGCCCAGGGCGTCGAACTCCTCAGCTCCACCACGGGAGTCGACCTCGCGGCGCTGCTGAAGGGCATGACGGCGAGCAGGACGGCCGTACCCGCGGCGGCGGCCGTGGCGGCCCCGGAGCCCAAGGGCGGCGTGGGCAACGGCCGGGTCGAGGTCACGGACTGACGGCCTGACGCGCTGACGCTCTGACGCGCGGGGACGTAGAGGTATACGGCACGGAGGGGGCCCGTCGGCGAAAAGCCGGCCGGGCCCCCTCCGTGCTGTCGGGCCCCTCCGTGCTGTCGGGCCCCTCCGTGCTGTCGGGCCCCTCCGTGCTGTCGCCCGGGTCGCCCTTCGAGGAGCGCGCGTGGAAGGTCAACTTCCCGCTCCCACGCCCACCCGATCGGGCGGTGTGAGCCGTCGGGCCGGGCGTGTCATCGGTGCGGACCGTGAGGATCACCAGCAGCGGCGCTTCGACCAGCGGAATCGGTCTGCCGCTGCCCGCACACGGCTGCAACTGATCAAGGGGAGTATCGATGGCCAATGAGCTGAAGTACGGCGACCGGATCCACCTGCAGAACGCGTACAACAACTGGGCAGGCGGCTATCTGGATACCAACGGGCACAGCAGCGACTCCGGCGGCAAGTACGCGGTCTCCACCGCGGACTCACCCACCCGCGGGGCCGGCACCGGCACCTGG
This sequence comes from Streptomyces sp. NPDC058198, assembly GCF_042882605.1. Classification (NCBI taxonomy): domain Bacteria; kingdom Bacillati; phylum Actinomycetota; class Actinomycetes; order Kitasatosporales; family Streptomycetaceae; genus Streptomyces; species Streptomyces sp. NPDC058198. The sequence continues at coordinate 376,406 of NZ_JBHVVP010000002.1, read as the reverse complement.
GAGGTCCTCTCCGCCACCGACAAGGCCGCCGGCACCCCCGTGGCGAGCGGGGACCTGATCCAGCTGCGCAACCTCTACGGCGGCGACGGCGGGTACCTCGACACCAACGGGCACGCGGGCGCCGACCAGAAGACCGCGGGCGCCAAGTACAACGTCTCCACCTCCAAGGACAGGGACCGCGCCCCCGGCAGCGGCACCGGCCGCTGGCGGGTCTTCGCCCAGACCTCCAGCCCCGGCGACCAGAACGTCCGCATCGGCGACGTGATCCACCTGTGGAACACGTACGCCGACAACGGCGGCTTCCTGGAGACCAACGGGCACGGCCCGGCCGGCGGCAAGTACGACGTGTGCACCAACGCGTACTACAACCGCGCGGAGAACGTGGCGGACTGGAAGCTCCACCGGGCGTAACGCCCGTACCCGCGCCGCACGGCGAAGCGGCCCACCCGGGCACGGGCCGGGCGGGCCGCTTCGTCACGCCGGAGATCACGGAAAGCGTTTACGATCCCGCCCGGCGGTAACCCGCTGTAGCAGACAGAAGCCTCGCGTGAGGCCGTGTGAGCGCGCGTGAGGAAGGCACTGCGAAAGGCGGGACCATGTCCGTGACCACCCTCGCCATCCTGGGAGTGGCGGTGGCAATCGTCATCGCGCTGCTGCTCGCCCGACCGGTGAAGGAGGCCGGAACCCGCGACGTACGCCGCCGCTTCGGATCCGAGTTCGACCGCGTCACCGCCCGGCACGGCGGGAACAGCAAGGCGGCCGGGCGGGAGCTGAGCCGGCGCCTGCGGCGCTTCCGCGGGCTGCGCGTCAAGAGCCTGTCCGTACAGGAGCGTGAGCAGTACGCGGCCCAGTGGGACGGCCTCCAGGAGCAGTTCATCGACTGCCCCGGCGCGGTCGCGGCCAAGGCGAATCAGCTGCTGAGCCATCTGGCGACCGGCCGCGGTTTCCCGGCCGAGTCCCGTGACCTCCAGTTCGAGGCCCTGTCCGTGCACCACCCGGAGCAGGTGGAGGGCGGCCGCAGCCTGCACGAGGCGGCCCAGCAGGCCGCGTCGGGCACGGCCGACGCCGAGACCATGCGGAGCGCCATGGTCGCCGGCCGCGCACTCTTCGACGCACTGGTCAAGGAGCGGCCGCAGGACCACACCGCCCTCGACCCCGCGCGCACCGCTCCGGGCGGCCGGGACCGGTCTCAGCGGACGCGGCCCACTCCCACGTAGAAGGAGCTGTGCTCGTTCGCGGGAGCCGGGGACTCCTTGTACCACCGCGGGGCCGTCACCAGCCCGGGGTCCACCATGTCCAGGCCCTCGAAGAACCGCTGGACCTCGGCGCGGGTACGGAGCCGCAGCGATATGCCGCCCTTTCCGTACGCGCCGGTGACCCGGCCCACCAGGTTCTCCGGCTGGAAGTCGGCGGTCCCGTGCGAGAACACCAGACAGCTGCCGGACGGCAGCGCGTCCACCAGGGTGCGGGTGATCGTGTACGGGTCGTCGTCGTCGGGGAGGAAGTGCATGAGGGCGATCAGGGACAGCGCGATGGGCCGGTCGAAGTCCAGCAGGCCGCGGGCGTGGTCGAGGATCTCCTGCGGCGCGCGTACATCCGCCTCGATGTAGTCGGTGACGCCCTCCGGCGTGCTGATCAGCAGGGCTTCCGCGTGGCGCAGGACGATGGGGTCGTTGTCCGTGTAGACCACGCGGGACGCGGGGGCGATGCCCTGGACGATCTGGTGCAGATTCGGCTCGGTGGGGATTCCCGTACCGATGTCGAGGTACTGGTCGATGCCGCTGCGCGCCACCCAGGCGACCGCGCGGTGCATGAAGGCCCGGTTCAGCCGGGCGTCCATCTTGGAGGCCTCGGGCAGCTTCAGCGCCACCTCGTGGTCGACCGGGTAGTTGTCCTTGCCGCCGAGGAGATAGTCGTACACCCGCGCCGGGTGCGGCTTGCTGGTGTCGACCTGGGGCTTGGGGCTGGCTGCCGTCATGGGGAACTCCGTTGCGTGTCCGAACAAGTGGGGCACCGCCGTAAGCGGCCGTGGGCGAGTACTCACAGCTCTTTACGGAAGTCGATGAGGATCTCTCGGGTGCGGCGTGCGGTCTCCGCGTGGGCCACCATGCGGTCCATCGCCTCCATGTGCTCCCATACCTCGCGCGTGTTGTCGAGGTAGAGCGCGCCCGTCAGGTATTCGACATAGACCATGTCGGGCAGTTCGGGGACGGCGAAGCGGAACAGGACGAACGGGCTGTAGGTGCCCGGGTGATGGCCGGAGGCGAACTCGGCGATCTGAAGCGTCACGTTCGGCAGTTCGGTCATGTTCAGCAGATGATCGATCTGCTCCCGCATGATGGCGGTCGAGCCGGCCTGGCGGCGCAGCACGGTTTCGTCGATCACGGCCCAGAAGGCCGGAGGTCTGGAGCGGACGAGCAGCGCCTGACGCTCCATGCGCAGCGCGACCAGACGGTCGATCCGGGCGGGATCGTGCCGTCCGACCTCGCCGAAGGTGAGGATCGCGTGGGCGTAGTCCTCGGTCTGGAGCAGTCCCGGCACGAAGTGCGGCTCGTAGGCCCGGATGGTCTTGGCGGCCTGTTCGAGGCTGACATGGCCGCCGAACCAGTCCGGCAGAACGTCGTGATAGCTCTGCCACCAGCCGGGCTTGCGGGCCTCGTCGGCCATGGCGAGGAAGGTGGCGGCCTCGTCCTCGGGTAAGCCGTACGCCGGCAGCAGTATCTGTATGTACGGGATCTTCAGCCCGACCTCGGCCATCTCCATCCGGCGGACGGTCGCGGCGGCCACCCGGAGCAGCTTCCCCGCCTGCTCACGACTGAGGCCCGCGCGCTCGCGAAGGGCCTGGAGCTGTCTGCTGAGGACGAGTTGACCGATCGTCGGAGCAGAACGCGGCTCACTCACGCGCCACCTCCGAGCACCACCATCCGGGCAGTGTGCCACAAGCGCTGTGACACGTGTACGCCGCAGCCGGTAGTTCTGGATCACACGATGCGTTCCGGCCACGCGCCGTACGGGAGCGCTCCCGCACCACGCTCCCGCGCACGACGGCCCCCGGGGTCGCGCCACTACGGAGCGTAAAGGTGAACCCATGGCATCTATAGGGATACCTTCCAGTGACCGGCGGATGGCGACCGCCGGTTAGCATCGATCATCCGCCGCCGATGAGAGCTGGAGTGTTCTGGACGTGTCCCGACCGCGTGTGGGTGTGGCCGTGCTGACCATGGGAACCCGGCCCGTCGAGCTGCGAGCCCTGCTCGACTCCGTGGCCGGGCAGCAGGAGGCCGCCGCGCGCGTCGTGGTGGTCGGCAACGGCTCGCCGCTGCCCGGTCTGCCCGACGGGGTCATCGGGGTGGAGCTGGAGAAGAACCTCGGGGTCTCCGGCGGACGCAATGTCGCCATGGAGAAGCTCCGCGAGTACGGCGACGTGGACATCCTCGTGGACCTGGACGACGACGGCCTGCTCATCGAGTCCGACGTCATCGGCCGGATCGCCGATCTGTACGAGGCCGACCCCGGGCTCGGCATCGTCAGCTTCCGCATCGCCGACGAGACCGGCTTCACCCAGCGGCGGCACGTACCCCGGCTGCGCGTCGACGACCCGATGCGCGGCGGGGAAGTGACCACCTTCCTCGGCGGCGGACACGCGCTGTCCATGCCGATGCTGGAGGAGACCGGCGGCTGGCCCGACGCGTTCTTCTTCACGCACGAGGAAACCGACCTCGCGTGGCGTGCGCTGGACGCGGGCTGGAAGATCCGTTACGAGCCGGAGCTCGTGCTCCAGCACCCCAGGACCTCCCCCGCCCGGCACGCCGAGTTCTACCGGATGACCGCCCGCAACCGAGTCTGGCTGGCCCGCCGCCACCTCCCCGCGCTCCTCGTGCCGGTCTACCTCGGCACCTGGATCCTGCTCACGGTGGCCCGCACGCGCTCGGCGAGCGGACTGCGGGCCTGGTTCGGCGGATTCTTCGAGGGCGTAAGAACAGCCTGCGGCTCCCGCCGCCCCATGCGCTGGCGCACAGTCCGCCGCATGACAGCCCTGGGCCGCCCCCCGGTCATCTAGGCCCTGCGCCTGCGGTTCAGGACCGAGAGGTATTCGGGGCGAGCCGGGTCCTTCGATGTCGGGTGGGACACCGGCTCAGATGCTGGACAGCGTCGTCGCCAGCGACTGGAACCAGGCGCCGTAGGAGAACGGCTCGGGCGGGCTGACCTCCATGCCGAGTTCAGCGGCTGCCAGGGCGTAGTCCCCCTCGTCCAGGGGCAGCGCGAGCAACTCGTGGAGTTCGCCCACGAGGCGCGCGACCAGCTGGGGGTCGGTGGTGGCGGCATAGTCGGCGACGGCGGCGTCGTGGTCGGGGAACTCGTCGACGATGTCCTGCGAGAACCAGCCGCCGAGCAGTTGCGCTGTCTCCGGGAAGCGTGCGTGCCACTCCCAGTGCGTTTGCGGGGACGACGGTTCCGGGACGTCGCCTTCCTCGATGCTCTTCTTCAGGTGGTCGGCCAGCACCATCAGCCAGTCGCCGATCTCCGACTGGGGCATCCCGGTGTCCGGGATCGCATAGAACTCGCCCAGGCCGCGCCGGATGCGGCCCGGAGGGGTGCGGCTGTACTCGCGCAACTGGCGCTCCGCCTCAGCGATGGCCGAGGGGCGGGTGTGCCAGGTATGACGGAGGTACGCCTCCAGCGCGCGGCTGTGCCTCTCCGGGGTGTCGTCGGCCGGCTGACCCAGGTACGCGCGCATCACCTGGTCCAACTCGCCATACCGGCGGTCGTGTTCGAGGGGCTTCATGGACATGTGCGTACGGCCCCTACAGGTAGAACGGGATGGTCGTGTGGACGACGAAGCCGTGCGAGCTCGACGGCTCGCGGCGCAGCACCACGCGCGCCGCGCGGACGTCGACGGGCCCGCGGCCCGCCAGCAGCTCGGCTTCCAGCTGAACCCGGCCCACGGGCTCCTCGCGGGACGGCCAGGAGGCCTCGATCGTCAGCCGTGCCCGGGTGTGCTGGGCGAGCCAACGGTGGATGACCTGCTCGTTGGCGGTCACCACCTGCTGGGTGGCCCATTGGGCGGTCTCCCGGTCGGGATAGGAAGCGGAACGGGTCAGCATGGTCACCTTCCTCCAAGACACCGGGAACGATTGATTCCCGGTCCCTGTGCGTGCTCTCAGTTCGCGTTGAACGACCAGAAGACCCCGACCTCGTCCGCGCTCACGGCGATCAGTCCGAGATCCATCACGTGGTCGGTGAAGGACCGGCCGCCGGCGAGTTCGCTGGCGAGGAAGTCCGGCGAGGCGAAGGTCCGGGCCAGGTCGGAGGAGGTACGGAGGACGGCGTCGGCACCGAACCGGCCGAGCACCGTCCGCGCGTCGGCCAGCACATCGTCCCGGTCGGCGCGCGTCCGGACGGGGCGGCCCTCGAAGAACCACTCCTGGGACAGGGAGGCGAGCAGCTCAGTGGCAGCACAGAGCGTGACGGGATACGTCCACGCGTGCACCTGCTCGGCCGTGAGCGGCAGGAACGGATAGGAAGGACGAACGTTCTCGCGCCCCTCCTTGTCGATCTGCCATTCGAGTGTCCGCCAGCTCCGGGGGTCGGTGACCGACCGGTCCATCACCGCCAGGACGTCCCGTCCCCAGTCCTCGTGCCGTCGGGGCCCGGTCATCGCAAAGGTGTACACGTCGTCTAGGAGCCGCTCCAGCGCGGCGTCCCAGGCAGTGCTGTCGAGGGAGTTCATTCGGCTTCCGGTCGGTCGGTCATGGGGCGGGCATGGACGTGTAGATGATGTAGGGCGGATCGAGCCTGGAATCGTACTTCAGGATCGTCTTCACGTTCTTGACGTCGATCGCCTTCGCATTGAGCCCGTGGTCCTTGTACCCGGTCCCCGGGATGGTGTTGCCCGACCCGTCCGGATCGGGAGTGGGCTGCTTGGATACGTACCGGCCGCTGGCCTCGCCGTCTGGGGCCGGGCTCGTGAACGCCTGCGTCTTCCCCTCCGGAGGATTGGTGGCCAGCCACGCGTCGATCTCGGACTGCCTCGCCCGCAGGTTGTGTTCCGTCAGCCGTTGCGCGCCGGCCATGTCCTTGAAGGACGACGAGCCGCCGATCGAGGGCTTGCGCTGCTCCGGCCAGTTGTTGTTGTCATCGGCCTGGTCGCGCAAGCGTTGGGCGAGCTGCTCGTCGGTCTTGCCGACGTGCTTGTCCAGAGTGTGGCCGCCCCCCAGGTACTCATTGCCGGCCAGGTCGAAGGTGTGATTGCCGTTGGAGCCCGCTTCGGTCCACTGCTGCTTGTGCTTGAACTCCTCCAGAGCACGGACGCCGAAGCCGTGTGCGCGCGCAACGCCGGCCTCGAACTTGGGGGCGCTCAGGTACGCCTCGTCCAGCGGCCCCTTCAGCGCCTCCATGCGGGTGGTCAGACCCCCCAGGATGCCGGTGTACGTGTCGACGATCCGGTTCAGCTTGGCCGTGTCGATGTTCAGCACGGTCTTGACGTCGAACGACAGGATCAGCCCCGCGCCCTTGCCGATCACGGACGTGACCGTGCCGAGGAGGCTCTTGGGATCCTTGGGCTTGGCAAGGTCCTCGATGATCTCCTTGGCGGCCTTCCACATGGCGCGCTGAAGCTCGTCCGCGACATCGCGGTTCAGGTCGACGGCGGCTTCCGCGTACTCGCGCAGGATGGTGGCGATGTCGTCGGCCGTGTCCTTCAGCACGGCCATCACCGGTTCGCTGCCCGAGGGAACCCGCGGCTGGCCCTGGCCGGCGCCGACCGTCTGACCCCACTGGTAGCCGTGGAGCGACCGTCCCCAGGCCGTCCCTCCCCACAGAGCGCTGCAGAAGGTCCGCATGGCGGCTTCCCATTCGGCCTGCTGGTGGTTGGTGATGGCGCCGACGGCCTGGGTGAGCTGGTCTGCCACTGTCGTCGCCGTGATGGAGACGTTCATCCAGCTGTGACACAGAGAGTTGAGATAGTGCTGCTGCGGGAAGGGGTGGACGTCCGCCACCCTTCCCACCCGGAACACGTGCTTGCACAGCGGCTGGAGGACGTCCCTGACGATTTCGGGGATGCCCTCCATCAGACCGCGCAGGAGGTCGTCGCCGCCGTCGTCGTCGCCCCACTTGATGTCGGGTATCGAGTCGAACTTCGGGGCCTTGTCGATGACCGCCGGCCTGGGGCGCTGCTCGGCCGTCTTGCCGGGCTTGGGGTGGGCCGCCGCGTCCGCCTTGCTGTAGGCGTTGGCCGTCTCGGTGAAGCCGACGGCGACACCGCCGACACTCAGCACGGACCGGCCCCAGACCTCCAGCCAGCGGTTGCCGATCTTCTTGTAAGCCTGGGCGAAGTTCTGGGCCTCGGTGCCCGCGCCTCCGGCGTCGGGGTACTTGCCCAGCTCGTCCAGGAGTTTGTTGGCGCCCCGCACCAGGAAGTCCTGCTGCCCGGCGACCCGGCCGGAGACCGACCACAGGTCGCTCGGCTTGACGTCGATCGTGCCGCTGCCGCCCGGCGACTGGGCAGGGGCGGACGGTCCTGCCATCAGGCACCGCCTCCCCAGCCCTCAAGTACGGACCTGTTGGCCGCGGCGTAGTTGAGGTGCCCCTTGACCACGACCTCGTGGAGCCAGGCCTGGGCGGCCTTGAGGTCGTCGGCAGACCGGCTCCACTTGTCCAGCTCGTCGATGAATGCCTCGCGGGCCTCGCCGTCCCAGCTCAGTACGACCTTGGTGGCCCGTCCGTACAGCGTGTCCAGTTTCTCGTTAAGGGCGCGGAGGATCTCTTCCAGGTCCCCGGAAAGGCGCAGCAGAGTGGCGAAGTTGACGGTGATCCGGTCTTCGTCCGGCATGGTGCTGATCCCCCGTGGTTCAGACGTCCAGAATGCTGCTCTTCGACTGGCCGGCGTCCGGCGCAGGCGCCGGTTCGGGCACCGTGAGGGCGCGGGCGGCGGCGGACACATCCTCGCTCTCCTGTATCCGCCGGACCCGGGCCAGGGTGTCGAGCTCCTGCTCGGTGAAGCCGTCGCGCGAGGCGCGCATGGCCGCCTCAAGGAGGATCATCACCTGGCGGATGCGTACGGCGTCCTCGGCGACGCCGCGGTGCAGGGAGCGATACGCGGTGGCGGTGGGGCCCTGCCAGCCCGCGGCGACCTTGTCGACGACCTCGTCCATGCTGCGGGTCTGCTGTTCCAGATAGCGCTGCATCTCGTCGAGGTCGTTCACAAGCTTGGTGAGGTCGTCCCCCGACACATCCAGATCGGCATTGCGCATCCCGTGGCCCCCGCCCGTCACGCCTTTTCGTGCACTGTGCTCTGCGTATCGGTGGCCACTCTAGTTCCGTATGTCGCGGGTGGCTGAGTCAGATGGATTTATTGCCCGGCCGTGTCTGGTCTGGGGGTGGTGGTGTGGCCGGGGTGTGACGAAGTCTTCCCGGTCCCCGCAGCTGGGGACGGTGCGCCCGCGTATGGAATGTGTGGTCACCTCTGTGGTGGAGAAGCGTCTGGGCGCTCCGCCTGTCGCTGCCGAGTTTCTGCGCCGGCTTGATGTGGCCGGGACCGTCGACCGGCTGTGCCCGGGCCGGGACATCGCCCATGCGACGCAGGGCCAGTTCATCGAGGTGGTGGTGGCCACCCGGCTGACCGCGCCCGCACCTTTGTGGCGGGTGGACCGCTGGGCCCGTGAGTGGGCGGTGGACCAAGTCTCCAGGATCGAGCCGGAGCTGCTCACGACGACCGTCCGGGCCGGGCCCGCCCTGGACGCTATCGCCGCGCACATAAGGGAACTCGCAGACAGCGTCGGGGCCCGGACGATCGGCGAGTTCGGCATTGATGTGTCGACGTTCCACTGGGCCATGACAACTAGGCCCTGGCGGGTCTGAGCTGCGGCGCCCGCTTGCGGATGTGTGGGCGGTGCGGTTCGAGGATGCCGCCTCGGGAAATCCGCTCGGCAGCGCGCAGCAGCACACGGCACAGTGACCCCATGAACGGGCAAGGGCTGGACGACGACGGAACGATCACTCGCGAAGGCGCACTGGACCGTGTCCCGGCAGCATTCGCCCCCGTCGTCGATGCCACCCGCGCTCAAATCACCGGGACTTTCGGCAGCGCGCGGCTGCACAGTGCCTACCTCTACGGCAGCATCCCCCGCGGCACCGCCACTCCCGGCATCTCCGACCTCGACCTGCTGCTCGCCCTCCACGACGAGCCCACCGAAGCCGACCGCACCGACGCCAAGACGATCGAGACGACGCTCGACCACTCATTCCCCCAGATCGACGGCGTCGGCATCCTGCTGGTCGGCACGCGCACTGTGCTCAGCGACCTCGAACGCCACGATCTCGGCTTCTTCCTTGCCAGCCTCTGCACACCCCTGCTCGGCACCGACCTCGCGGAACAACTACCCCGCTACCGCCCAACAGCCTTGCTCGCCCGCGAAACGAACGGCGATCTCGCCCTCGCCCTCCCGCGCTGGCGCACCCGAGCCGCCGAAGCCGTCACGGACGCCGACCACAAGAACCTCAGCCGCGTCGTCGCCCGCCGTATCGTGCGCACAGGATTCACCCTGGTCATGCCCCGATGGGGCGGCTGGACCAGCGACCTCAACGAGTGCGCCGAACTCTTCGGCCGCTACTACCCCGAGCGCATTGGGCAGATGCGCATCGCCGCGACCACCGGCCGCGCACCCTCGGCCGATCCGACCGTACTCGGGATGCTCATCGACGACCTCGGTCCTTGGCTCGCGGCCGAATACACAGCCGTGCACGGCGATAAGGCACCGCGCCCCTGACGGGCGCCCCGCCCACGACCGAGAGGTATTCGGGGTGGGCCGGGTCGTGTTGAGCACCGTGGGGCCGCCCCTCCCGACACCACACAACCCGACCCACCCCGGGTACCTCTCGGTCCTGACCCGCAGACGACAACCCCGGAGCAGGTCGGCTTCGGCGTCCGAATAGGTTTGCCTTACTTATGTCCGGGAAGACCCCGGGCTGCCGTCAGGGAGGCCTCCCCACCGTGACCAGAACCTTCACTCGCCGTATCACCGTGGCTGCCGCCGCCACCGCGTTCGCCGTCTCGCTCACGGCGTGCGGCAGCGGTAACGACGAGCCCGTGGACAAGGCGTCCGACGGGGGTGCCTCGACGCACACGGTCACGACGGTCATGGGTGATGTGAAGGTCACGCACGCCCCCAAGCGGGTCGTCGTGCTGGACACCGACTCGCTCGACTCGGCCGTCACCCTCGGGATAACCCCGGTCGGCGCCACCACCGTTGTCGACAAGGCGCCCTTCTCCACCTACCTGCCCGAGGACAAGCTCAAGGGCATCGAGCCCGTCGGCCTGATCGCCGAGCCCAACCTCGAAGCCATCGCCGCGCTCAAGCCCGACCTGATCCTGAGCAGCAAGGTCCGCGACGAGAAGAACTACAAGGCGCTCTCCCAGATCGCCCCGACCGTGTTCTCCGACACCACCGGGCCGACCTGGCGCAAGAACTTCGGCCTGCACGCCGACGCCCTCGGCAAGGCGGACGAGGCGAAGAAGGTCGTCGCCGACTACGACGCACACGTGAACCGGCTGACCGAGGCGCTGGGCGGGGCCGAGGCTGCGAAGAAGACCAAGGTCGGCTTCGTACGGTTCGTGGAGGGCGCGGACACCCGGCTCTACCTGAACGACACGTTCGTCGGGTCCATCTTCACGGACCTCAAGGTCGGCCGGCCCGCCAACCAGGACACCACCGGCTTCTCCCTCGACGTCAGCCCGGAGCAGATCGACAAGGCCGACGCGGACGTCATCTTCTACTCCACCTACGGAGACCCGAAGAAGGCCAAGGAGACCGGCACCACCGGCGGTCCGCTGTGGAAGAACCTCGCCGCGGTGAAGAAGGGCATGACCTTCAAGGTCGACGACAACCTGTGGATGCTCGGCATCGGCTACACCGGTGCGGGCCAGGTGCTGGACGCGATGGAGAAGAGCTACTCCTCCGCCCCCCGGTAGGACCCCGTACGGCACAGCGACCTACGGCACAACGACCGGGCCCCGCACGGATATCCGTGCGGGGCCCGGTCGTGCGGCAGGCTCGAAGCCGTACGCCCCGTCACAAGCGCCCAGCGCGTCACCCCTTGTCACGGGTGCACGACCGCCGGGACGGCGTCCGTCATGCCCGCCGCCGTGACCCCCGGCGCCCCGAACGTCGTCCAGGCCGCGCGCTCCGGCACCCGCAGCACCGTCCGCCCCGCGACCGCGTTGAGAATCGTCGCCGCGCGCCACGCGCCGAGCGTGAGGTCGGGTGCGCCGATACCGTGCGTGTGCAGCTCGGCGTTCTGGACGTACAGCGCGCCGGACACCCGAGGATCGAGGGCGACCCGGTAGTCCCCGTCGATCTGGTAGCGGCCCTTGTCGTCCCAGTCCACGAGCTCCGCCATGGTGTCCAGGAAGGCCGGACGCGCCGCCGCGTACCCGGTGGCCGACACGATCGCCGACGTACGCACCTCGAACAGCTCGTCCTGCTCCGTGTGCCGGCACGTCAGCAGATAGCCGTCACCCTCGGACTCCGCGCCCACGATCGCCACCCCCGGGTGAAGCGCGGCGCGTGGTTCCGTGCCACCTATCGTCCGCTCGTACAGCTCGTCGTGGATCTCCCCGAGCGTCTCCTCGCTCACGCCCTTGTACAGCTGCCACTGCTCCCGTACGAGCCGCTCGCGCCGCTCCTCGGGCAGGGCGCGGAAGTAGCGGATGTAGTCGGGCGTGAAGTGCTCCAGGCCGATCTTGGAGTACTCCATCGGCGCGAAGGCGGGGGTACGGGCCAGCCAGCGGACGTACGGGCCGCCCGCGCCGTCGCCGTCCTGGTGGCGCAGCAGGTCGAGGGCGACCTCGGCTCCGGACTGGCCGGCCCCGACCACCGTGACATCGTCGAGCCCGGCCAGCCGCGCCCGGTGCGTGCGGTAGTCGGCGCTGTGCAGGACGCGCCCCGAGTGCGCGGGGGTGAACAGCGGGCGCAGCGGCTCCGGGACGACCGGGAGCGTGCCGACACCCAGCACGATCCGCCGCGCCAGCACGCGCGACACCGCGCCGCCCGCCGAGCGGTGGGTGACGGCGAACGCGTCGGCGCTCTCGTCCCACTCCAACTCCGTGACGCGCGCGTCGAAGCGGCACGACGGCAGGTGTTCGGCGACCCAGCGGCAGTAGTGGTCGTACTCACGGCGCGGGATGTGGAAGCGCTCCGAGAAGAAGAACGGGAACATCCGGTCGTGCTCCCGCAGATAGTTCAGGTACGACCAGGGGCTGGTCGGGTCCGCCATCGTCACCAGGTCGGCGAGGAAGGGGACTTGGAGGGCGGTCCCTTCCAGCAGCAGCCCCGGGTGCCAGGAGAAGGCGGGCTTGGCGTCGAGGAAGAGCGTGCGCAGGCCGGGAGCGCCGTCGGAGAGCGCCGCAAGCGAGAGGTTGAACGGGCCGATGCCGACGCCGACCAGGTCGTACACCCCAGCGGACCCCGTGGCCCCCGTGGACCCACTGGACCCGGTGGAGTCGTGACGTTCGTCGGGCTTGCTGTGCTCGGTCACCGCTGGGCCTCCGCGAGGGGATGGGGAAGGTCGATGTAGACGGGGTGGCACGCAGCCGCTCCAGACGGGCGCGCGGGACGCGCAGCGGCTCACCCTCGTCGGCGAGGCCGAGCGCGCCGAACGTGCCGAACGCGCCCACCAGGCCGAGAAGGCTGTCGATGCCCAGGTAGTACCCGACCCGGGCGGCGCGCACGCCGAGACGCGCGTCCGGCGGGTCGGGCGATTCAGGGATCGGTACGTGCCGCGTCTCAGGGACCGATACGGGCCGCGTCACAGCGCGTCCTCCTCCGCGCGCCCCGCCGCCACGACGGCGTGCAGCAGCCGCTCCACCTCGGCGGGCGTGGTGTGCGGGTTGAGCAGGGTGAGCTTGAGCCGTACGCGCCCCGGGCCCTCGCCGGGGAGTTCCGTACGCCCGACCACGGCCCGGCCCTCGCGCAGCAGCCTGCGCCGCAGCGCGGCGTTGATCTCGTCGCTGCGCGCCGCGTCGGCCGGCAGATAGCGGAACAGAAAGGCCGTCAGCACCGGTTCGGAGTGCAGCTCCAGCCCCGGATGGTCCCGTACGGTCCGCGCCCCCGACTCCGCCAGCTCACGGCAGGCGTCGACGAGCCGGCCCAGGCCCTCCCGGCCCAGCGTCCGCAGCGTGACCGCGATCTTGAAGGCGTCGGCGCGTCGCGTCGTACGCAGCGACAGCCCGAGCAGGCTCGGGTAACCGGCCTCCTCGTCGTCGGCGGGGTTGAGATAGACCGCCCGCCGCGCGAGCGAGGCGTACGTCTCCGAGTGCCGCACCAGGAAGATGCCTGCGGCGGCCGGCTGCCAGCCGAGCTTGTGCCAGTCGAGGGAGACGGAGTCGGCGAGTCCGAGGCCGTCGAGCAGCGGCGCGAGCCGGTCGGACAGCAGGGCGCCGCCGCCGTACGCGGCGTCCACATGCAGCCAGGCGCCGTGCTCGGCGGCCAGCGCCGCGCACGCGCGCAGCGGGTCGATCGCACCGGTGTCGGTGTTTCCTGCCGTGGCCACGATGGCGAGCGGCAGTTCCCCGCGCTCGGCGCAGCCGTCGAGCGCGGCCGCCAACGCCTCTGGATCCATGCGCAGTTGGTGGTCGACGGGGACCGGCAGCACCGCGTCCTCGCCGAGCCCGAGGAGCGCGGCCGCGCGCTGTACGGAGAAGTGCGCGGCGGCGGACGCGAGGATGCGCGGCCGAGCCGCGCGGCCGGTGCCCGTGCCCCTGCCCGCACCGGAACCCGCGCACGGTACGCCCGCCAGCTCGATCTGCCGCCCGGCCGCCGCGCCGAGCACGCGGTCCCTCGCCAGCATCAGGCCCATCAGATTGGACTCCGTACCACCGGAGGTGAGCACCCCCGCGGCCCGCTCGGAGTCGTACCCGACGAGCCGCGCCAGCTCCTGGAGCAGCAGGGTCTCCAGGGCGGTCGCGGCGGGAGCCTGGTCCCAGGAGTCCTGGGAGGGGTTGAGGGCGGAGACGGCGAGATCGGCCGCGACCGCGACGGCGAGGGGCGGGCAGTGCAGATGGGCCGCGCAGGACGCGTCGGCCGGATCGGCGCTGCCCTGGGCGAGCAGGACGGTGAGCCGGTCGAGCGCGGCGGCGCCGGTGACGGCGCTCGCGCCGCCGAACACCTCGGCGACCGCCGCCGCCGTCTCCCCCGGCCGCCCGGCGGCGATGGGCCCGCCACGCCGCCCGGCGCCCTCGGCGAGCGCGCCCAGGACGGTCGCCACCAGCGGCTCCAGGGCCTGCGGCCCGTCGACCCCGCCGGACAGCGCGGTCCCGGTATCGATCCCGCGTGGAGCGGCCCCGCCCAGCGCCTCGTCCACCGCCGTGACCAGCGCTTCCGCTTCCGTCGTCATGAGCGCCGTCCGGCCGTCGCGGCCTCGACGATCGCGTCCGTCAGGCGGTCCAGGACCGCTTCCGCCTCTTCGTCCGTGATGACCAGCGGCGGAAGGAGGCGCAGCGTGGAGCCGAAGCGGCCGCCCAGTTCGACGATCAGGCCGCGGTCGAGGCACGCCGAGCGGACCCGGTCCGCCAGTTCCGGCGCGACCGGGTGGGCGCCGCAGGAGTCCAAAGGCCCCTCCGGGTCGACCAGTTCGACGCCGATCATCAGGCCGCGGCCCCGTACGTCACCGATCACCGGCAGTTCGGAGCGCAGCCCCTCCAGCCGGGCGGTCATCCGCGCACCGACGATCGCGGCGCGCTCGACCAGGCCCTCACCCGCCACGTACCGCAGCGTCGCCGCACCCGTGGCCATCGCCAGGGTGTTGCCGCGGAACGTGCCCGTGTGGGCGCCGGGCAGCCAGCCGTCGTAGTCCTGGTCGTACACGATCACGGCCAGCGGCAGGCTGCCGCCGATCGCCTTCGACATCACGATCGCGTCCGGCACGATACCGCTGTGCTCGATGGCCCAGAACGCACCGGTGCGCCCGACACCCGTCTGCACCTCGTCCACGATCAGCGGGATCTCCCGCTCACGGGTGATCCGCCGCATCGCACGCAGCCAGCCGTCCGGCGCGGGCACCGCGCCGCCCTCGCCCTGCACCGCTTCGAGGATCATCGCGGCGGGCCGTACGACGCCGCCCGACGGATCGTCGAGCAGCCGCTCGGTGTACGTCGCGGACAGCTCGGCGCCCCGCTCGCCGCCGACCCCGAACGGGCAGCGGTACGCGTACGGATAGGGCAGCCGGGTCACCTCGGACCCGCTCCCCGCGACCTGCTCCCTGATCGCGACACTGCCGGTCGCCGCCAGCGCGCCCGCGGTCATGCCGTGGTACGCGCCGGTGAACGCGAGCGTGCCGCGCCGCCCGGTCGCGGTCTGCATCAGCTTCAGCGCCGCCTCCACCGCGTCCGTGCCCGCGGGACCGCAGAAGTGGATCCTGGCGCGGTCGGCGAAGGGCTTCGGGAGCGTCGCGAAGAGCGCGTCGGTGAAGTCGTCCTTCTCCGGCGTCGCCAGGTCGAGGACATGCAGCGGCGCCCCGCTGTCCATCGTGCGGCGCATGGCCTCCAGCACGACGGGGTGGTTGTGCCCGAGCGCCAGCGTCCCGGCCCCGGAGAGGCAGTCGAGGTAGCGGCGGCCGTCCGTCCCCTCGATCGTCATGCCCTTGGCGCGGGCCGGGACGATCGGGAACGAACGGGCGTACGTGCGCGCCGAGGACTCCCTGGCGCGCTGCCGGCGCAGGATGCCTTCGGCGTCGGCGGTCGCGTCCACGGCGGACCGCGCGTTCGCGGGCAGGGTGATGGGGGGCACGGTCATGAAGCGGCTCCGGAGTATGAGGGAGGGAGGCTCAGAGCAGAGGGCGCTCGGCGACGGGGTGGCCGAGAAAGGCGTGGTCCGCGACAAGGAACCGGCCGGGTTCGAGGACGGCCTTCCCCCCGGCCGGCGGCTGTATCTCCGCGGCCAGTTCACCGGACCGCGGCGCGGCGGAGGGCGGCGCGGCGGAAGGCGGGAACCGGACGGACACGGCTACTCCGGTCCCCGGTCGGGCGTCAGGCCGTCCCACCACAGGGAGTCCTCGGGCAGCGTGCAGCCGTAGCGGAAGCCGGCCACCTCGTCCCCCTCCAGTGCGGCGGTGAGGACGGCGTTGGGTGTCGGCATGGTCCCCCCTGAATGGATAGAGCGGTCGACAACCTCATCGGATCCGGCCAGATACTTAGGTGAGCCTAACCAAATGATTTCCGGTGCGAACGCCAAACGCGCCAGAACGGCCGCGGAACATTTCCTGCCACCGCCCCTCTCTACAACGACCATGGGGCCATTACGTGTTCACGGACGCGGGTGCCACTTCGCCCGCCGTTCCGCGCGCTCGGGGTTGATGCCGGTGTCGATGAGGATCTGTCGCGCTTCCGTGCTGTTGCCCGCGAGTACCGCCTTCGCCATCGCCTCACGTGCGGCGTCCCGGGTCGCCCGGGGCGGCACGACGAGCAGCGCGAAGTGATCGTTCTCACCACGGGTGACGAGCACCGTGTCGTCGCCGGTCGGCGACCAGTCGATACGGACCGCACGGCCGTCGATGATCAGCCGTCCCGGGGCTTCGTCCCAGGCGACCGTGTCGAGGCCGATCCGGGTCAGCGGACCGAGATGCTCCGTCAGGGCCGTTACCAGGGCGGGGAGTTCGATCTCCGTCTCCCGGGAGTGCGGCCACCAGGCGCCGTCGAGCGGGCCGTCACGGGCCGAGGTGGTCCGTAGCCGCAGCAGCACCGTCCCCGGCGCCACCCGGCGGTGCAGGGTGTCCGGGAGCAGCCCCGCGGGATGCGCGGTGAGTACGGAAAACGGATGGGTGGAAGAGGAGTCGGCCGTCATGACGTGCCGCCCGTCCGCGGACGTCCTGTGAAAGCGGAGCCCGCTGATCGTCCGGGGCGACGTCGATGCGACTACCGGCGTACGAGAGACCTCGGGTGGTGCTCGCGCGAGGAGCGCGAGGAGTTCGGATGGTTATGCGTGGTTCTCGTGCCTCTTCCAGCCTACTGCCGGCACCCGCTCCGTCCACGGCCCGACCGGAGGAGCTTCCGGCCGGCTGCCCGCACTCGGCTTCAGGCCGACTGCTCGTACTCGCGGAGGACCTCGTCGAGGACCCGCTTCGCCGCGGCCGCCTTGCCCGGGTCGCCGTCGAGACCCTCGGCGTAGGTGATGAGGGCCTTCCACAGCGCCCAGCCGCGGCCACGCGCCCAGGTCGCGGGATCGACGGACAGCGCGTCCCGGAACGCCTGCCGGCTCTCGCCCGACAGGAGCGTCCACGCGATGACCGTGTCACAGGCGGGATCGCCGACGCCCGAGCAGCCGAAATCGATGACAGCGGCCAACCGCCCGTCCCTGACCAGCAGGTTCCCGGAGGCGATATCGCCATGGAACCAGACCGGCTTGTCGTTCCAGGTGGCCCGGAGAGCCGTCTCCCACGCCTCGGCCGCCGCCTCGCCCGCGATCCGGTCGCCCAGCGCCTCGATCGTGCGCCGGGTCTCGTCGTCGTACGTCGTCAGCGGCCCGCCACGGAATCCGGCGTGCCGCGCGGGCGGCGGTCCGTCGGCCGGGTCGATCCGCTGCAGGGCTACGAGGAAGCCGGCCAGGTCGGTGGCGAACTCGGTCAGGTCGCCGATGGACTCGTCACTCGCGGTCTCCCCCTTGATCCACCGGTAGACGGACCAGTTGAGGGGGTAGCCCTCGCCGGGCACCCCCTTCGCCACGGGGGCGGGGATGGGGAGCGGCAGATGGGCGGCGAGGGACGGCAGCCACCGCTGTTCCTTGTCGACCTGCCCGTCGTACCCCGGGCCGCTGGGCAGCCGCACCGTCATGGCGTCGCCGAGATGAAAGGTCCGGTTGTCCACCCCGCCGACCGCGACGGATCCCACGGGGAGACCGGCCCACTGCGGGAACTGCGCGTCGATCAATCGTCGGGCCAGTGCCGCGTCAATCGTCGGGAAGGCCGGCGCAGCCGGTTGATCATCGAATCCACGGTGTTCGTCCTCGCTCACCCGACCCAGCCTCCGGGCAACGCCCTCGCGTGGCAACTGGTTTTTTTCCGGCCCGTACACGCGTTTCCTGGCCCGTACACGCCCCTACGCCACCGACAGCTTCGGAGTAGGCTGGAGTAACCGAGGGCATTTCGTACACCCGCTTCCATGCCGGTGTCGTTCCCGGATTCTCACGAAACCCGGGCGGCTGAACACGCGCCCGGAGGCGGGTCAGTCATATGACGACCACTCTCGACCTCGCGGCAGCATCAGAAGCGGGGAAGATCCCGGCACAGCCTGACGAGTCGGCGCGGCCGGTCCGGCTGACGCTGGCGCCGGGAGGCCGGAGCTCGGGGGCGCTGGACGGCGCCTGGTGGCCCAGGTCCCGTGATCTCGCGCTCGAACTTCCCCCGCTGGTGGCGGCCATGGACGACACCTGGGGCCGAATCACCCGGGCCCTGGTGAACCCGGCCCACTGGCCGGTGGTTCCGCGCAAGGTGCAGTTGGCGGCGCGCATGCTGCACGTGGGCTGGTTCGCGGCGGAGCAGGACCCGCACAAGGTGATCCTGCTGTCCTACTCGGTGGGCCGCTGGGATCTGCTGGTGATCCCGCCCGAGACGTCGGCGGCGGCGGCCGCCCGGCTGATGAAGGCGGCGGCCGACCCGAGGAACCTGCTGACCGCGAGCGCTCTGGTGGCAGGGGAAGCTCTGGTGGAGGAAGCCGGCGAGGCCGACGAGACGGGAGAAGCGAAGGAGGCGAACGTGTGATGGGCGGCTGGATCAGCGTAGTGGTGATCCTGGGCATGATCGCGGTGGGAGTCCTGCTGATCCACCTGGTCAACGGACAGCACCGGCGGCGCATGGCCACGTACACCTTCGGCAAGACGCTCTGGGATCCGCGGAACCGCGTGGTCCGTCGCAGCGACCGCGGCGATCCCCATGATCACCGGACCTGGGGACGCGGCCACTTCCGGCAGCATCTGCGGATCCGGGGCCGGGGCAGAGGCCACGGCGGAACGGGAACCGGTACGGGGACCGATACGAGAACCCGGACGGCGGCAGAAGCGGGGACCGGGACCGGTGCGGGGCAGGGCGAGCGCCCATGACGCGCTCGCGCTCCCGCTCGGATCTCCCCTCCGGCGACCGCGCACCGTCGGACCGCGTACCGTCGGCGGACTCGGTGCCGTCGTCCCGCGTGGCGCCGAAGAGGCTGTCCGTACGGACGCTGCCGCCGCCGGATCTCGCGGAGGTACGCGTCATCGCCGCGTCCCCGGACACGGCGCAGCTCGTCGCGGATGTCCTCCGTACCGTCTTCGCCGCCACCGAGCCGCGCAGCTACCCCGCCGACCGGCGGCGGGGCGGGACCAGGCTGCACCTCACCGTGGACATCGGCCACCCGTCCGCGTCGCCGAACCCGAACCGCGGTCTGCGTCAGGGCTCGGCCCTGCTGCACGACGACGAGATCTGACGGACGACGCGAGCAGCGCGGCGTACGGTGACGGCCCCGCACACGTGACGGCCCCGCGCACCTGATGGCCCCGCGCACGGGGACGGCCGGCATACGGTGACCGTCAGGAACCGGCCGTGCACCGCGGGTCGTCCACAATGACCGCGTTGGCCGGGATGATGATCACCTCGTCGTCGGTGCTCTGGTCGGAGCGCGTGGTGGCATAGCCGCGCTTGCCCTTGCCGACGCATTTGGTGGCGAGGTTGCCGAAGCCGTCGGGGAAGTTGTAGACCTCGGCGGCGGTGTCCTCCCCCTTGCGTCCGCTCACCGGTGAGTCGGCCTTGCCCCGCTCCTCGTAGTGCTGCTGCGAGCAGCCGACCGTAAGGGCGAGGCAGAGAAGCACACCGGCGGCGAGGGCCTTCCGCCTCACTCTCCCCCTCCGCAGGTGCTGTCCTGGACTATCTGCACGTTGGACGGGCCGGTGGCGTTCGTCGTGACGTACGCCCGGTTGCCATGGCCGACGCACTTGGTGGCGATGTTGCCGAACCCGTCGGGGAAGTTGAACACCTCGGCGGGAGAGCTGTCGCCCTGCTTGCCCATGACGGGAGCGTCGCCCTTACCGCGCTCGTCGCTGTAGTCCTTCGAACACCCGGACAAGGCCACAAGTGCGGCCGTCATCGCCAGAGCCAGACCTGCCGTAGACCTGAGACGTCGCTGCATGAAGGTTCCCCCCGATCGGAATCGCTATGACCAGGAGACGCCTCGGGCACCGACGGCGGTTCCTCACAAACGTCCCTGGCCCCGGCCTCAGTTGGGACCAGGACACGGGCCTCGGTCAGGTGCCGACGTAGGCCGCGAGGTGCTCGCCGGTGAGGGTGGAGCGGGCGGCGACGAGGTCGGTGGGGGTGCCCTCGAAGACGATCCGGCCGCCGTCGTGGCCGGCCCCGGGGCCGAGGTCGATGATCCAGTCGGCGTGGGCCATGACCGCCTGGTGGTGCTCGATGACGATGACCGACTTGCCGGAGTCGACGAGCCGGTCGAGCAGGCCGAGCAGCTGCTCGACGTCGGCGAGGTGAAGGCCGGTGGTCGGCTCGTCGAGAATGTAGACGCCGCCCTTGTCGGTCATGTGGGTGGCCAGCTTGAGCCGTTGCCGCTCGCCGCCGGACAGCGTATTGAGCGGCTGGCCGAGGCTGAGGTAGCCGAGCCCGACGTCGGCGAGCCGGTCGAGGATGCGGTGCGCGGCCGGCGTGCGTGCCTCGCCCGCGCCGAAGAACTCCTCGGCCTCGGTCACCGACATCGCGAGCACCTCGCTGATGTCGCGGCCGCCGAGGTGATGGTCCAGCACCGCTGCCTGGAACCGCTTCCCCTCGCACTCCTCGCAGACACTGGCGACACCGGCCATCATCGCCAGGTCGGTGAAGATGACACCGGCGCCGTTGCAATTGGGGCAGGCGCCCTCGGAGTTGGCGCTGAACAGCGCCGGCTTCACGCCGTTGACCTTCGCGAACGCCTTGCGGATCGGGTCGAGCAGTCCGGTGTACGTCGCCGGGTTGCTCCGTCGCGAGCCGCGGATCGCACCCTGGTCGATCGACACCACACCCGCGCCGGCGGCCCCCGACCGGTGGGGCAGTGACCCGTGTACGAGCGAGCTCTTGCCGGAGCCGGCGACGCCGGTGACGACGGCCAGCACCCCGAGCGGGATGTCGACGTCGACGTCGCGCAGGTTGTTCGCCGTCGCGCCGCGGATCTCCAGCGTGCCGGTGGGTGTCCGCACCGTCTCCTTGAGGACGGCCCGGTCGTCGAAATGGCGGCCGGTGAGGGTGCCGCCGGCCCGCAGCCCCTCGACGGTGCCCTCGAAGCAGACGGTGCCGCCCGCCGTACCGGCGCCCGGGCCGAGGTCGACGACGTGGTCGGCGATAGCGATCGTCTCCGGCTTGTGCTCCACGACGAGCACCGTGTTGCCCTTGTCCCGCAGCCGCAGCAGCAGCGCGTTCATCCGCTGGATGTCATGGGGGTGCAGGCCCACGGTGGGCTCGTCGAAGACATAGGTGACATCGGTGAGCGAGGAGCCGAGGTGGCGGATCATCTTGACGCGCTGCGCCTCGCCGCCCGACAGCGTGCCCGACGGCCGGTCGAGCGAGAGGTAGCCGAGACCGATCTCCGCGAACGAGTCGAGGGTCTGTCGCAGGGTGGAAAGCAGCGGCGCCACCGACGGCTCGTCGAGGCCGCGGACCCATTCGGCCAGGTCGCTGATCTGCATCGCGCAGGCGTCGGCGATGCTGATCCCGCCGACCCGCGACGACCGGGCCGCCTCGCTGAGCCGGGTGCCGCCGCACTCGGGACAGGCCGTGAAGGTGACCGCCCGGTCCACGAACGCCCGGATATGCGGCTGCAGCGCCTCCCGGTCCTTGGACAGCATCGACTTCTGCACCTTGGGGATCAGCCCCTCGTAGGTGAGGTTGACGCCGTTGACCTTCACCTTGACCGGTTCCTTGTGGAGGAAGTCGTACAGCTCGGTCTCGGTGTAGTCGCGGATCGGCTTGTCCGGGTCGAGGAAGCCCGACTCGATGTAGATCCCCACGGTCCACCAGCCGTCCACCTTGTAGCCGGGGATGGTGATCGCGCCCTCGGCGATCGACTTGGAGTCGTCGAAGAGCTGGGTGAGGTCGATGTCGGAGACCGTGCCCCGGCCTTCGCAGCGCGGACACATGCCGCCGGTGCGGGTGAAGGTCTGTTTCACGGTCTTGCCTGCGCCGCGTTCGATCGTGATCGCACCGCTCGCCCGGACCGAGGGGACATTGAAGGCGAACGCGTTGGGCGAGCCGATGTGCGGCTGCCCGAGCCGGCTGAAGAGGATGCGCAGCATCGCGTTGGCGTCGGTGGCGGTGCCGACCGTGGAGCGGGCGTCGGCGGCCATCCGCTGCTGGTCGACGATGATCGCGGTCGTCAGCCCTTCGAGTACGTCGACCTCGGGCCGCGCCAGCGTCGGCATGAAGCCCTGCACGAAGGCGCTGTACGTCTCGTTGATCAGCCGCTGCGACTCCGCCGCGATCGTGTTGAAGACCAGCGAGCTCTTGCCCGAGCCGGAGACGCCGGTGAACACCGTCAGCCGGCGCTTCGGGATCTCGACGCTGACGTCCTTGAGGTTGTTCACACGCGTGCCGTGCACGCGGATCAGATCGTGACGGTCGGCAGCGTGCGACGCGGGCGACGGCGTGTCCGTCCTCGTGGGCCTGTTCATCGTGTCTCCATCTGAGAGCGCCTGGTCGTGGTCGTCGCCGGCGACGAAGCACTAGCTGTGCACGCGTTTCACGCTACGGGCGGGGGGCAGCTTTCGCTTCTCCATTCCTGACCGATCGCGGAGAGACGCGCTCGATATCGGCTGCGGCGCGGGCAAGACCGCCGTACGCGGCGCGCTGCCGATTCGCGAGGAAGGTGTCCGTCCAGAGCGGACGATGAGGGAAAAGAGGAGTACCCACTCCTTTCCACTCTCAACTTATAGCGCACTGGGGGGCTTGCGGCAAGGCCCTGGTCGTACCGCAGAATCTCCCATCGAGGCCAGAATCTATGGAAATGGGAATCGCGAAATGCGTGTGCTGTTGTCGACGTACGGGTCGCGCGGGGACGTCGAGCCGATGGTGGGACTCGCGGTGCGGTTGCGGCAGCTCGGCGCGGAGGTGCGGATGTGCGCGCCGCCGGACCAGGAGTTCGTGGAGCTGCTGGCCGGTGCCGGTGTGCCGCTGGTGCCGATCGGCCGGCCGATGGGCTCGATGGTGCGACCGTCGTCGGCGGCGGACGCCTCCCGGCGCGTGGCCGAGCTGGCCGCGCAGTTCGACCCCATCACCGCGGCGGCCGAGGGATGTGACGCCCTCGTGGCGACCGGGTTAGCGCTTTTCGCCTCGCGGTCGGCGGCCGAGAAGCTGGGCATTCCTTATGTGTACGCGACCTTCTGCCCGTTCATTCTGCCGTCGCCGCACCACGCGCCGCCGGCGGGGCTGCTGCCGGACGGGCCGTTCCCGCCGGAGGTGACCGACAACCGGGCGCTGTGGGAGCTGAACGCCCAGAGCTTCAACACGCTGCACGGCCCGGCGCTCAACACCCACCGGGCCTCGATCGGTCTGCCGCCGGTGGACGACGTCCGCACCTTCATGCTCACCGACCAGCCGTGGCTGGTGGCGGACCCGACCCTGGGCCCGTGGCCGGAGACCTCGGACCTCGATGTCGTACACACCGGTGCGTGGATCCTGCCGGACGAACGCCCGCTCCCCGACGAGTTGGTGGCGTTCCTGGACGCCAGCGCCCCACCGATGTACGTCGGCTTCGGCAGTATGCGCCTCGTCTCGCAGGAGGTCGCCCGGGTGGCCATCGAGGCGATCCGCGCGCAGGGCCGCCGCGCACTCGTCGGGCGCGGCTGGGCGGGCCTGGCCCTGATCGACAACCAGGACGACTGCTTCGTCGTCGGCGAGGTCAACCAGCAGGCACTGTTCGGCCGGGTCGCCGCCGTCGTGCACCACGGCGGCGCGGGTACGACCACGACGGCTGCCCGGGCCGGCGCTCCTCAGGTGGTGGTACCCCAGGCCGGGGACCAGCTCTACTGGGCGGACCGGGTGGCCGACCTGGGCATCGGCGCGGCACACGACGGTCCGACTCCGACCACCGAGTCCCTGTCAGCCGCGCTCAGAACGATCCTGACCCCGGAAACCCGCGCACGAGCGACCGCCGTGGCCGGCACGATCCGCACCGACGGGGCGGCGGTGGCCGCGAAGCTGCTGCTCGACGCGGTCAATCGGAGCTACGGTCAATCGGAGCTGAGGACATGAACCCCCTGGACATGAACCCCCTGACCACCAGCGCGTTCGACCTTCCCGACCGCCTCTCCCCCAAGGCCGACCCGACACTGATCGCCGGCGATGAGCAGCACTTCGCGGCCATCGCGGAGTGCCTCGAACAGTCGATCGCCGAGCTGTCCGACCGCCTCGACGCCGAGCGCAGGGCGCCCGGCGGCGCAGGCCGGCAGGCGATGGACCGGGACGTGGAGATCCACCGGCTGACCGCCCGCCTGCGCGCCCTGCGTCGCTTCGGTCTGGACCTGTGTCTCGGACACATGGTCGGCGCGGACAGCCCCGAGCCCGTGTACGTCGGACGACTCGGCCTTACGGACAGCGCGGGTCGCCGGCTGCTGCTCGACTGGCGCTCCCCCGCGGCCGAGCCGTTCTTCGGAGCCACCCACGCCAACCCGATGGCTCTGGCGAGCCGCCGCAGGTATCGCTGGACCCGCGGCCGGATCAGCGACTACTGGGACGAGGTGTTCACCTCGGACGGGTTCGCCGGGCACGCCGCGCTCGACGACCAGTCCGCCTTCATCGCCAGCCTGGGCAGCAACCGGTCGCCGCGGATGCGAGACGTGCTCGGCACCATCCAGGCCGACCAGGACGCCATCATCCGCGCGGGATCCCGTGGCACTCTCGTCGTCGACGGCGGTCCTGGTACGGGGAAGACCGTCGTCGCTCTGCACCGCTCCGCCTATCTCCTCTACTCCGACCCCCGTCTCGGTCACCGCCGGGGCGGCGTGCTGTTCGTCGGTCCGCACCAGCCCTACCTGGGCTATGTCGCCGATGTCCTCCCCAGCCTCGGGGAGGAGGGCGTGCAGACCTGCACCCTGCGGGACCTCGTCGCCGAGGGAGCCGCGGCAGCGGTCGAGACCGACCCGGACGTGGCCCGCCTGAAGTCGTCCGCGAACCTGGTGAAGGCGATCGAGACGGCCGTCAGGTTCTACGAGGAGCCGCCCACCAAGGGGATGACGGTCACGACCCACTGGTCCGACATCTGGCTGAGCGCCGACGACTGGGCCGTGGCGTTCGAGGCGGCGGAATCCGGTACTCCGCACAACGAGGCGCGCGACCAGGTCTGGGAGGAGCTGCTCACGATCCTGGTGGACAAGCACGACGACGACGCCTCGGCCGGCCCGCTCCGTAAGTCGCTGCCGCGGAACAGGGAACTGCTCACGGCCTTCAACCACGCGTGGCCGCTGCTCGAAGCGGCCGACCTCGTCGGAGACCTGTGGTCGGTACCCGCCTACCTGCGCAAGTGCGCTCCCTGGCTCGGCCCCGATGACGTAGCGCTGCTGCGGCGCGGGGACGCCCAGGCCTGGACGGTGTCCGACCTGCCGCTCCTGGACGCGGCACGGCAGCGGCTCGGCGACCCGGAGGAGTCACGACGTAAGCGCCGGCATCACGCCTTTGTCGCCGCCGAACGCGAGCAGATGGCCAAGGTCGTCGACGTCCTGCTGCAGTCCGATGACGACGGTGAAGGTGTGCTGACGATGCTGCACGGACAGGACATGAAGGACTCCCTGGTCGACGAGAGCGCATCGCCCAGCGCCGAACCGGACCTGCTCGCCGGCCCGTTCGCGCACATCGTCGTGGACGAGGCCCAGGAACTGACCGACGCGGAGTGGCAGATGCTGCTGCTCCGGTGCCCGTCCCGGAGCTTCACCATCGTCGGGGACCGTGCCCAGGCCAGGCACGGGTTCACGGAGTCGTGGCAGGAACGGCTCGAACGGATCGGGCTCGACCGGATCACCCTGGCCTCCCTGAGCATCAACTACCGGACGCCGGAAGAGATCATGGCGGAGGCCGAGCCGGTCATCCGGGCCGTACTCCCGGACGCCAACGTGCCGACCTCCATCCGCAGCGGCGGCGTCCCCGTCGTCCACGGATCCGCCGCGGATCTGAGCACGGTCCTCGACACCTGGCTCGCCGCACATGCCGACGGGATCGCCTGCGTCATCGGCGATCCCGCCTTCCGGACGACGTCCCGCGTCCGGTCGCTGACCCCGGAGCTGTCGAAGGGGCTCGAGTTCGACCTGGTCGTCCTCATCGACCCGGAGGCGTTCGGCGAGGGCGTCGAAGGAGCGGTCGACCGCTATGTCGCGATGACCCGGGCGACCCAGCAGCTCGTCATCCTCACGAGCCCCTGACGCCGGCCGGACGGGTGCCGGGAGGTCACCTGCCGGCCGGGGCGGCGGCTTCGAGGGCGTCGACGCTGCCGGACATGAGGGTGCGCAGGTGCGTGGTGAGGTGCTCGGCGGGCCAGTCCCACCAGGCCAGGGCGAGCAGGCGGGCGATGTCCTGCTCGCTGTAGCGGGTACGGATGAGCTTGGCCGGGTTGCCGCCGACGATGCCGTAGTCGGGGACGTCGTCGACGACGACCGCGCCGGAGGCGATGATCGCGCCGTGGCCGATGGTGACTCCCGGCATCACCATCGCGCGGTAGCCGAACCAGACGTCGTTGCCGACCACGGTGTCCCCGCGGCCGGGCAGGCCGGTGATGAGGTCGACGTGCTCGGCCCAGGCGCCGCCCATGATGGGGAAGGGGAACGTCGAGGGGCCGTCCATACGGTGGTTGGCGCCGTTCATGAGGAACCGCACCCCGGTGCCCAGCGCGCAGAACTTCCCGATGACCAGCTTTTCCGGACCGTAGTGGTAGAGCACATTGCGGGTCTCGAAAGCCGTCGGCTCATCGGGATCGTCGTAGTAGGAGTACTCACCCACCTCGATCAGCGGGGACGTCACCAGAGGCTTCAGGAGCACCACACGCGACTGTCCGGGTATCGGGTTGAGCACGGAGGGGTCGGGGGGAACGGGGCTCACGGCGGCATCACTCCAGCTGGTCTGTAAGCGTGTTGCCGCTCATGATCTCAGCAGACCGTGCCCGGGCGGGTCGCGGTGGCCCTCAGCAGATCCCGTACCAGATCGAAGTCGATCTTCTCCGGCTTACGGAAACGGAGACAGCCCTTGCCCATGTCCTGCCCGGCGAGCCGCTCGTCGAACGCCTCGCGGACGTCGCTCCTCATGAGGTAGAAGGAGACGTACTGCTTCTGGCTCGCGAAGGCGATCTCGGTGACTCCGTCCCGCTCGTACGCGGGCATCCCGTACGCCATGACCTCGCTGAACCCCTTGAGCTCCGCGCGGCACAGCGCCCGCAGCCCGGCCAGCGCGTCCTTGCGTTCTTCCGGGACCTCGGCCAGGTAACCGTCGACATCTTCTGCCTCGCTCCGCACCATGCGGCGAGCTTATGCCGGACCGGCGGTGGTGGTAGTGGCCGGACGTTCCTGGGTACGACCGTCAATCCGGTCTTCCGCCCCAGGAACGCCGTCGGCTTCAAGCCCGCAGAACCACACAGTCAGCTCGGCAGGCGCTCCAGGATCCAGTTGCCGAGCTCTTCGGTCATCAGGGTGTGCGGGTCATTGGTCGCGGAGAGGACGAACTCGTCCAGCTCGCTCTCCTCCGGCGACAGGCTGTCGATGTCGACGTACAGGTCCTCCTGCCGGTCGAGATCACGCACCGCGACCGCGCTGACGGACGGCACGAAGCACACCGAACGGTAGGGCAGGTCGACCTTCTCCCCGAAGGACTCCAGGGTGTCGCCGAGGATCCCGAAGGACTCCAGCGTGCCGCCCGGCGCACCGTCGAGCTCGGGGAAACCGCTGGTGGTCACCGTGTGCGGGCCGCCCAGCACGCCGGCCAGCTCCCCGACCGTCACCTTGCTGCCACGCGCCTGGGTGATCAGCCGCGTCTGGTCGAAGAACGGCCCGGCGCAGCTGAGCGCGTCCTTTCCGGCCGGGACCTGGTTGCCCTGCCCGTTCCCGGCGCCGTTGGCGATGCCCAGCGTGCGCGGCCTGCGGGGCCATCCGCCGACGTCATGGAGCGCGCGCAGGAATTCGGTGCGCTTCACACTCTCCTGCGGGGTGCCGTCGACCGCGTCCAGATGACGCCACAGCATCTGCTGGGAGGCGTCACTGTTGATCTGCCGGGCGTAGGTGTCGTCGATCGGCGCCACGTACTGCGCGAACGCCTGGAGCCCGATCGGCACCCACGCACCACGGTGCGGGGTGTCGTAGGAGAGGTACACCTGCGTGCGGTGGTCGATTCCGTCGTGCTCCAGCTTGGCGAGCGCGTACCGGGCGACCATGCCGCCCATGCTGAAGCCGCCGACCAGCAGCGGGGTGTCACCGCGCTGCTCGGCGTTGGTGCGCTGGATGGCCGCGATCATGGTCTGGGCGTTGTCCAGGATCGACGCGCTGCGCTCGTCGAACCCCAGGAGGACGACGGTCCGCCCCCGGGCCCGAAGCCGGCTGATGAACGGGAACTGCCCGTTCTCCAGCCCGGCCCACAGCCAGTCGTGGTCGGTCGGCCCCAGGTTGAACCCGTCGGCCAGAAGGACCGGGGCGGAGATCCCGTCACTTCCCTCGCCGTAGTAGACCCTGGCACTGCCGTTCGGCAGCTCCCACTCCTCGTCCGGCGCCGGCGCCCGGGTGGCGGCCGTGGCGCCCACCGGGGTGACGAGGCCGATCGGTCCAACGGCCTGCTTGGCCCGGTCGAGCTGATTGTCCGCCATGGATGTCCCTCTCATACGAATGGCAAGGAATCTCCATGATCAGGCACAAAGCGTTATCAACCATATATTTACGGGTCATAGTCATCCAGTCGGTCGATCACCTGTCAAAACCACCTCCCCGTCGACTGGAAAGAGGCGAACCGGCGGTCTGCCGCCAGTTCGCCTCTGCCACCAGGAACTACACCTCCTCGACGCGCCGCGTCAGCGCGCGGCGATCTGCTGGAGCGCCGCACCCTGGTAGCGGGCACCGGCGTTCCAGAGGATGAAGGAGTTCATCTTGTTGGCCGCCGCGCCCTTGATCTGATCGGCCACCTGGGCCGGCCCGTAGGTGCTGCCCATCGAGAAGTCCTGGAGCCACGGGACGACCTCGGTCTGGGTGCCCTTCGTCTGGCGGGCGAAGTCGGCGAGCGAGCGCTGCACGATCGCGTACGGGGCGGTGTCGGGGTTGGCGACGCCGTACTCCCCCGGCCCCCAGTGGGACGGGTAGACCATCGGTGCGATGTAGTCGCTGACCTTGACCAGGGCCGCGATGTCCTGGGCGATCTCGGTGGGCCGGGTGGCGGCTATGCCGAAGACCGAGACACCGAGGTACTTGGCGTGCGGGCGCATCGCGGTCCGGGTGTCGGCGACGAACGAGGTGATGGACTGCTCGGGCGTGGCGGACCCGATGCCCGGGAAGCGCATCTGCGCCAGCGGGCCGTCGGGGCGGCGCACGTAGTCGTAGAGGATGTCGTCGAAGCCGAGCTGAGACGCTTCGACGGCGAGGTCCTGGTTGTACTTGCGGACCGTGGGGTTGGCGAAGTTGGTGAAGGACAGGGCTCCGTACTGGCCGCCGCCGTAGGGCTCTCCGGCGGGGGTCAGCACGATCTGGTCGCGCTTGCCGGACTTCCAGGCCGCCGCGGCGAGCTTGTGGTCGCGGAAGGCGACGATGCGGCCGATGACCTGGGCGCCGGCCGCGTGGATTTCGGCTATCGCCTTGCGGGCGTCGTAGTAGCCCTTGGCCGCGCCGATCTGACGGGCCAGCGGCACCTGGGAGGCGTAACCGACCTCGCCGTCCTCGTCCTTGACGTCCAGCTGTACGGCGTTGAGCTTGCCGCTGCGGACCAGGGCGAGGATGTTGCCGCGCAGGGTGTCGTTGCCCCAGCCGATGGCGGTGATGTGCGCGGCACGGATCATGGGGCGACGGCCCCGGGCGGACACGGCCTTGGTGGTGGTGTTTCCGGCGCGGTCCACGGCGGTGACCGTCACGAGGGGGGTGCCCTTGGGCACCGTGATCTTGAAGGCCCCGGCCTTGTCGACGGAGACCTTCTTGCCGTCGACGGTCACCTGGGCGTCGGTGGCGGCCTTGCCGGCGATGGTCACGGGGCCGGCGGCGTCCTTGACCTCGGGGTCGGTCACCTTCAGGTCGGGAGCGGTGGCGTCCACGGTGAAGTCCACGACCTCCCGGTAGGAGGCGAAGGGGAGGCTGCTGTCGCCCTCCACCACCAGGGAGTGCTTGCCCTCGGCCAGGCGCGGGAGGGCGACTTTCAGGCGGGCGCCCTCCGCTGTGACGGGAACCCGCGCGCCGTTGAAGGTGGCGCGCACCTTGTCCGGACTGCCGGCGTCCTTGGCGTTGAGGTAGACGCTGACCTGGGCGGCCTTGCGCCCGTCGAGGACGGCGCCGTCGGTGAGACCCTGCACGCCCGGTCCCGGCGCGAGGAAGGTCCAGCCCACTCCGGCCAGTGCGAGCGCGCCGGCCGTGACTATCAGGGCGCGCTGGCGGGAACGACGGCGGGGACGGTAGGAGGAGGCGTAGTTCGATATGTGTCTCGTGGCCATCATGACGTCCTTCGGGCTGTGGCCGGGTGGGTCCTTCCATTGATTGCCGTACGGCGTGCCGGTCCTCCTGTTCTGACCGGATTTCACACGAACGGCCCCGTGCGGCCCCGGCGTGGTGACTGCGCCATCCAGGGGACGGTGCGGTACGGGGGCTCCCGCCGCCGGTAGGGATGGCGCGACACGTTCGCCTTGGAGGTCCCTCATGCGCCACCCGCTCGTCCCGCTCTGCGCCCTGGCAGGCGCCGCCCTGCTCGCCTCGGGCTGTTCCCCGGGGTCGTCACCGTCCGCCGGGGAAGGGCAGGCGGCCGCCTCGGCCGCCGCCAGCCCCGCCGCCGCGAAAGATCCGGCGGAGGTCGGCGCCGACGAGCTCGGCCAGGTGCCGGTGCTGATGTACCACCAGCTCACCGCGAAGCCGGCCAGCGTCTACGACCGCACCCCGGCCGATTTCCGGGCCGAGCTGGAGCGCCTCGCCCGGGAGAAGTACGTACCGGTCACCGCCCGGGACTTCCAGACGGGCCGCATCGACATCCCGGCCGGAACACACCCGGTGGTCCTCACGTTCGACGACTCGACCAACAGTCAGGTGCGCCTCGGCCAGGACGGCACCCCGGCGCCGGACACGGCCATCGCCATCATGACCGAGACGGCGAAGAAGTACCCCGCGTTCAAGCCCGTGGGCACCTTCTTCGTCAACGCGGACGCCTTCTCGGCCACCGGTTCCGCCAAGGCGCTGACCTGGCTGAAGGAGCACGGTTGCGAGATCGGCAACCACACCGACCGCCACCAGAACCTGCGCTCCCTGGACCAGGCGGGCGCCACGCAGGCCATCGCCGCCGGACAGCAGGCGATCCTGAAGTCCGCGCCCGGAAACCAGGTCACGTCCCTCGCCCTGCCCTTCGGGGCCATGCCCCAGCCGGCCGAGGTCGCCGCGCGGGGAACGGGCTACCGCTACGACGGGGTGTATCTCGTGGGGGCCAACCCCTCGGTCTCGCCGTTCGCCAAGGCCTTCACGCCCGACGCGATCCCGCGGATCCGCTCGGCGGGGCCGAAGGACGCGGACGCCGAGTTCGGTTCTTCCCGGTGGCTGGACAAGCTCGCCGCCGCAAAGAGCTGGTACGTCTCGGACGGGGATCCGAACACGGTCGCCTTCCCCCGCGCCTCGCAGGACAATGTGGCGCCGGCCTTCGCGAAGCGGGCCAAGCCGTACTAGGCCCCCGTCCCGGGCCCCAGGCCCCTGTCCCGGGCTTCGAGCCCTGTCAGATTCCGATATCGCGGCACTACCTCGTTCAGCGCCTCCATGAACCACTGGCGCGAGGTAGTGCCGCTTCGCCGTTTCCCCGTACGCCCCACGCCCCGGGGCCCGTGCCCCGCGCCCGGGGAATAGCTCTCGGGTCCTTACCGTTGAAGCGGGCAGTTCAAGTTTCAACTATCTGGAATTCGAGGGGTGAGCGCGATGCAGTTCGGGATCTTCACCGTCGGTGATGTCACGGCCGACCCGACCACCGGACGTACGCCGACCGAGCACGAGCGGATCAAGGCGATGGTCGCCATCGCGCGGAAGGCGGAGGAAGTCGGACTGGACGTCTTCGCCACCGGCGAGCACCACAACCCGCCCTTCGTCCCCTCCTCCCCCACCACCATGCTCGGCTACATCGCGGCCACCACCGAGCGGCTGATCCTCTCCACCTCCACCACGCTGATCACCACCAACGACCCGGTGAAGATCGCCGAGGACTTCGCGATGCTCCAGCACCTGGCCGACGGGCGCGTCGACCTGATGATGGGGCGCGGGAACACCGGGCCGGTCTATCCGTGGTTCGGCGAGGACATCCGCCAGGGCATACCGCTCGCCATCGAGAAGTACGCGCTCCTGCACAAGCTGTGGCGCGAGGACGTCGTCGACTGGGAGGGCAAGTTCCGTACGCCGCTCCAGGGCTTCACCTCCACGCCCCGGCCGCTGGACGGCACCCCGCCGTTCGTCTGGCACGGCTCGATCCGCTCGCCCGAGATCGCCGAGCAGGCCGCGTACTACGGCGACGGCTTCTTCGCCAACAACATCTTCTGGCCCAAGGAGCACTTCCAGAAGCTGATCCGCCTCTACCGGAAGCGGTACGCGCACTACGGGCACGGCACGCCCGAGCAGGCGATCGTCGGTCTGGGCGGCCAGGCGTTCATCCGTAAGAACTCGCAGGACGCGGTACGGGAATTCCGTCCGTACTTCGACAACGCGCCGGTGTACGGGCACGGGCCCTCGCTGGAGGAGTTCACCGAGCAGACGCCGCTGGTCGTGGGCAGCCCGCAGGAGGTCATCGAGAAGACCCTGGCCTTCCGTGACTCCTTCGGCGACTACCAGCGCCAGCTGTTCCTGATGGACCACGCGGGGCTGCCGCTGAAGACGGTGCTGGAGCAGCTGGACCTGCTCGGCGAGGAGGTCGTACCGGTGCTGCGCAAGGAGTTCGCGGCGCTGCGGCCGGCCGGAGTCCCGGAAGGACCTGTCCACCCGGCCGCGGTCGCGTCGACGCCGGACATCGTCTCGGAGGAGGTCTGACCATGGAGCCCTTGAAGCTCGTCGCCGTCTCGGCCGGACTGAGCAAGCCGTCGTCGACCAGGCTGCTGGCCGGCCGGCTGGCGGAGGCAACCGTACGGGAGCTGGCCGCCGAGGACCGCAAGGCGGAGGTCACGGTCGTCGAACTGCGCGATCTGGCCGTCGACATAGCGAACAACCTGGTCACCGGCTTCCCGGCGGCCGCGCTGCGCGCGGCGCTGGAGACGGTGACCGGGGCGGACGGACTGATCGTCGTGAGCCCGGTCTTCGCGGCTTCGTACAGCGGACTGTTCAAGTCGTTCTTCGACCTGGTGGAGCCCGACGCGCTGCGCGGTACGCCCGTACTGCTCGCGGCGACCGGCGGCACCGCGCGTCACTCGCTCGCGGTGGAGCACGCGATGCGCCCGCTGTTCTCGTATCTGCACGCGCTGACCCTGCCGACCGCGGTCTTCGCCGCGACCGACGACTGGGGCGCGGGCGCCGACGCGTACGCGGGCGGGCTGCCGGCCAGGATCGACCGGGCCGGCGGCGAGTTCGCCGCGCTCCTGCGGGGGCGGGCGCCTGAGACCGCCCCTACGGGGCAGAAGGGACAGGAGAGCGAAGAGGGGGACGATGTGGTGCCCTTCGAACGGCTCCTCGCGGACCTTGCGTAGGTTTGTCCGCAGTGGCACGAGATGAACGATCAGCAGGAGGAGCGTCATGAGCAGCAGGATCGTGGTCGGCGTCGACGGTTCGGAACCTTCCCTGAAGGCGCTGCGCTGGGCCGTACGGCAGGCGAGGCTGACCGGCGACCAGGTGAGCGCCGTGATCGGCTGGGAGTACCCGGCGACCGGCTGGGCGGCGATGATGCCGGGCACCCCGCCGGAGTTCGACCCGGAGCAGCTGGCCCGGCAGATCCTGGACGAGGCGCTGGAAAAGACCCTGGCCCCGGACGTCGCGGCGGCGGTCGAGCGCCACGTCGTCGGCGGCCCCGCCGCCCAGGCCCTGCTGGAAACCGCCGAGGAAGCGGCCCTCCTGGTGGTCGGCGACCGCGGCTACAGCGGCTTCCGCGCGGCCCTACTGGGCTCGGTCAGCCTCCACGTCACCCAGCACGCGACCTGCCCGGTGGTCGTGGTCCGCGGAGAAGTCACCGAAGACTGACACCGGCCGAACCGGAGGAGCGGCCCGCGGGATACGATCCGGCGGGCCGCACGGTGGGGGGCGGGGGGCGTCTGGTCAGGTGTCTCTCGTGTAGAAGACGTAGAACGTCACGATGATGGCGCCGGCGCCGATGGCCAGGCCGATTCCCGACGACAGCAGCACGCTGTGTCCGGTGAGGCTGTAGAGGAAGCCCATCGACCCGCCGACCAGGAGCCCCCAGGCTCCGGCGCGCAGTTCCCGGGGCAGCATGCGGCCCATCTGGACGAGACCGCAGATCAGTACGGCCATCGCCGCCGCGGAGATCAGTCCCAGGGCGAGCTGTCCGTACGTGGCCGCTCCGCCGCCGCGGGCGATGAAGGCCGCGTACGCGCCGTAGATGAGGCCCAGCAGGACAGCCATCCCCAAGGTGAGTGGAGAAACGCGCCGTGAGACGGGCCGTGAGGCGCGTGGACGGATGCGTGGAGGGGCGTGGTGCCGCGCGGGCATCGGCGCATGTGTGGCCATGGCGGGGAACTCCTTCCCTCACATCCCCCTCTTCTCCAGGGCACACCCGCCCGTCGCGCGCGGCAACCCGTGGCCCCTCACCGGGTCGGCGGCGCACCGCTCGCGCCCACCGCCCGCTCCGCGTTCCCTTGAGACGTGCGGACCTTTCTTTCCACGGCGCTGATCGCCCTGCTGGCGGTCCTCACTCCGTTGAGCGCCATCGCGGCCTGGGCCGATCTGGAGATCAACAACGCCGACCGCTTCGTCTCCGCCATGGCGCCGCTCGCCTCCGACACCGACGTACAGACCGCCGTCGCCAAGCGGATCACCGACGGGGTCATGACGCAGATCGACCTGGGGCCGCTCCAGGACCAGGTCCGTACTCTGCTGCACGAGGCCGTGCTGTCCTTCTCCACCACCGAGGCCTTCAAGTCCGCGTGGAAGACCGCGAGCCGCGCCGCGCACACCGCCGCCGAGCAGGTTCTGACCAACGGCGGCGGCAGCAGGGTGACCATCGATCTGGCGCCCATCACCGAACAGGTGAAGGCGCAGCTGATCAAGGACTCGGTGCCGTTCGCCAACCGGATCCCCGTGCGGCACAGCACCATCACGGTCCTGGAGGCCAACGGGCTCGGGGTCTGGCGCGATGTCATCCAGGGGCTCCGCGCGGCCGGAATCTGGCTGGCCGTGGGGACGGTGGCGCTCACGGCCCTCGCCGTGCTGCTCGCGGTGCGCCGGCGCCGGGCGCTGATCGGCGTCGGACTCGCGCTCGCGGTCGGTGCGGTTCTGCTGGCCGCCGTCGTCATGGTGGCGCGCGGGACCATCCTCGAAGAACTGCCGGACAACGGTGACCGGTCGGCGGCCGCCGCGATCTACAACGCGCTGACCGACTCGCTCCGCGCGACGGCGTGGATCGTCCTCGCCGTCGGACTCGTCCTCGCTCTGGCCGCCGGACTCACGGGCCTGCTGCGGCGAGGCCGGCCGGCTCCCCCGGGGCGTACCCCGGTGTCCGCGGGGGCGGGTGCGCCGGACCGGTCCTGACGGCGGCCCAGCTGCCGCGCCTGGAACGTCCGGACCGGTTCAACGCGGCGCCGCAGGACACCCCTCACCGGACTTTACTGAATCTTTATACCGATCCCACCCGGTCGAATGTCCCTTTTGTGTCATTTGGAGCACCATGGGGTTATGAGCCAGAACACAACACATCGGCCCCCCGGAACGGGCATGGGCACAGGCGCAGGAACCGGCGGTACCGGACAAGGAGCCGGCGCAGGCATGAACATGGGCACCGGCACTGGCGCAGGCACCGGAGCTCACATGGGAAAGAAGGCAGCCTGGGCCACAGGCGGAGCGTTCTTCGCCGGTGTCCTCATGCTGGTCTCTGGGGTCACGAACATCCTTCAGGGCATAGTCGCCATCAGCCATGACGCCTTCCTCAACCGCGTCACCGGCTACGCCTACACCTTCAACCTGACGTCGTGGGGCTGGATCCATCTGGCGATAGGCGTCCTGGTCGCCGTCACCGGTCTGGCCATTCTCATGCGCGTCCCCTGGGCACGGTACGCAGGTATCGCATTCGCGGCGCTGAACCTCGTGGCTCAGTTCCTCTACCTGCCCTACCAGCCCGTCTGGGCGGTCGTCGGCATGGCCCTCTCGGCGTTCGTGATCTGGGCGCTGACCACCGACCGCGTAACGTCCCATACAGCCCGAACCTAGACGTCCCGAACCGCAATCCGCATCCGAACGGGTTCAACCCGACGACACGCTATGGGCCTTTGGGGACAGCAGCCACCGCTGCTGTCCCCAAAGGCCCATACCGTCGCAAGGGAGGCCGAGCAGTCATGAACGCCACCGGCAACAACGACGAGATCCTCGACGACATCGGCGCCCTCGTCGCCGAAGAACGCCATCTGCGCGAACGCTCGACCCAGCATCTCGGCCTCGCGGACGAGGAGCAGGCGCGGCTGCGCTCCGTCGAAGTCCGGCTCGACCAGTGCTGGGACCTGCTGCGGCAGCGCCGCGCCAAGTCGGAGTTCGGCGAGAACCCGGACGAGGCGGCGGTCCGCCCGCCGAGCGAGGTCGAGGGATACCAAGGCTGAGCCGCCCGGTCACCCACGGCGGACAGACCCGGTCACCCACGGCGGACAGAGCTGACGTTTCTCCACCCCATACGTCAGTGTGTCGCCCATGGGAGAACCTGAGGACCCGCGCGACGGCGACCGATCGCCGCGCGACAAAGGCCGGCGCGACGCCGCACGCCGGCGCCGGCAGGCGGGCCGGCTGTCCCCGCCCGAGTGGCTGCTCGCGAGTCTGCGCCCGAAGCCCGCCCCCATCCCCTGGGCCGCCGCCGCCCGCGCCTCCGTCGCCCTGGCCGTACCCCTCGCGGTCGGCCTCGCCGTCGACCGGCCCGCCTACGGCGCACTCGTGTCGATGGGCGCGCTGTACGGCGTCATAAGCGACACCGCCGACGCGTACCGGATGCGGCTCCTCACCATCGCCGTCTCCCAGTTCTTCGGCGCCCTCGGCATCACACTCGGCACGCTCGTCTTCGGGCAGGGCTGGCTGACCGTGGCGGTACTGACCCTGATCGCGCTCATCTCCGGGATGATCTCCTCGATCGGCGCGGTGGCCTCGTCCTCCGGTCTGCTGCTCCTGCTCACCGCCGTACTGGGCGCGGGACTTCCGTTGCCGAAGCCGTGGTGGACGGCCCCGCTGCTGCTCGGCGTCGGCGGGCTGTTCGTCCTCGTCATGACGCTGCTGGCCTGGCCGGTGCGCGGCCGGATGCAGGAACGGGCCGCCGTCGCCGGGACGTACCGCGCGCTGGCCGATCTGCTGGAGGCCGCCGGCGGTCCGGACTACGACACCGGACGGCAGGCCGTCACCCTCTCCCTCAACGAGGCGTACGACGTCGTCCTCGCCCGGCGCGCCCGCGACCACGGCCGGCGCAGTTCTCTCGTACGGCTGCTCACCCAGCTGAATGTGATCATCCCGCTGGTCGAGGCAGCACCCGCCGCCCATCTGCGCGGCCGCCCGCTGCCCGCCGCGGTCCCGGCCGCCGTACGGGAGTTGGCGGACGCGGTCGCCGAGGGCCGTACGGGCGATCCCGCGCTGGACCTGCCCGCGCCCGGCACCCCTTCCGAACGCGCCGTCGACAGCGCGATCCGGCACGCCGCGTCCGTCGTGTACCAGGCCGAACCCGACCCCACCAACGTCGACGACCGGCTCGGCCGCCCCGCCGCCCTGCGGATCCGCGCCCGCCGCGCGGCGCGCAATGTCCTGCTCTCCGAGGCTTCCTGGCGGTACGGGCTGCGCCTCGCGCTCTGCATCGGACTGGCGCAGGCGCTGGTGTCGCTGGTGCCGGTGCCACGCTCGTACTGGATCACCCTCACGGTCACCTTCGTCCTCAAACCGGACTTCGGTTCGGTCTTCTCGCGCGCCGTACTGCGTGCGGTGGGCACGGTGGCGGGGCTCGTCGTCGCCGCAGCGGTCCTGGCGGAAGTACCGCTCGGCTGGTGGGACGTGCCGGTCATGCTCGTCCTCGCCGCGCTCGTCCCCGCGGTGTCCGCGAAGGGGTACGCCTTCCAGACGGCGGCCGTCACACCGGTCATCCTGCTGCTCTCCGATTTCCTCAGCCACCAGGGCGTCGGCCTGATCCTCACCCGGTTCATCGACAGCATGATCGGCTGCGGGATCGCGCTGATCGCGGGCTATCTGCTCTGGCCGGAGAGCTGGCACACCCGGATCGGGGACCGGCTCGCTGACGCGGTCGAGGACGCGGCGGAGTACGCGCGGTACGCGTTCGGCACCACGGGTGACGGCGCCACGAGCGGGCGGGCAGGCCGGGCCGAACGGGCGGACCAGGCCGAACGGGTGCGCAGGCGCCGCCGTATCTACCGCGATCTGTCGGTCGTACGCACCGAATTCCAGCGGGCCCTGACCGAGCCGCCGCCCACGGGAGCGCGGGCGGCGGCCTGGTGGCCGCTGGTCGTCGCGGTGGAACGCATCGTCGACACGACGACGGCGGCCCGCGTCCGCGTCAACCACGGAGCCCCGCCGCCCGCCCCGGCGGAGATCGCCGACATCGAACGCCAACTGCGCGACATGGCCGCCGCGCTGCGGTCGAGCGAGGTCCTGGTCGAGGTACGGACGGAGCTGACGGGCGACGAGAAGGGCGTACTCGCTCCGCTGCGCCAGGAGGTGAAAGCGGCGCGGGCCATCGCGTCCCCGCAACGGCGCACCGGCCTCACCGGGCCCACCGGACTCACCGGCCAAACACCTTGAGCGTCACCCAGACCCGCTTCCCCGGCCCCTGACGCGGCGCCACCCCCCAGTCGTCGGCGAGCGCCGAGACAAGAGCGAGGCCCCGCCCGCACTCCTCGTCCAGACCGGAGGTCCGCGGCCGCGGCAGATAGTCCCCGGCGTCCTCGACCTCCAGCCGGAGGAGCCCGTCGGCACGGTGCAGGCTGACGGCGATCTCCCGGCCGGGCGGACTGCCGTGGCGCAGGGCGTTGGTGACGAGCTCCGACAGAAGAAGAGCGGCGGTCGCGCCGGAGTCCCCGGGCAGGTCCATGTCCCGGCAGAGGACCTCACGCGCCCGTCCCACGCTACGGGGGTGACTGGGCAGCCGGAATGTCACATGCCGAGCGTCCTGGTCACGCTGCTGGTGCTGCTGGTGCTGTTCGCGCTGTTGCCGCTGGTCATACTGGTCGTACCGGTCGCGCTGTTCACCATCGTGGCTCATGGGACTGACCTTCCCTGCCGCACAGACTTTTACTGTCCGTACAGCAGAGATGACTGTGAGCGATTTAAGAGCACCCCTCAGTCGGACCGTCAGCCGGGCCGTCAGTCGGACCGCCCCAGCAGGCGATCCTGCAATCGGTCCAGGTCCCTGCGGTCGCGCTTCGTCGGGCGGCCGGCCCCTCGGTCGCGCAGGGCGATGGGGGTCACCAGTTCGCGCGGCGGGGGCGGGGGACTGTTGTCCACGTAGCACTCCACCGCCACCGGCGGGCCCACCCGCTTCCGTACGATGCGCGAGACCACCACGATCCTGTCCCGGCCCGCGTGCCGCAGGCGCACCTCGTCCCCGGACTTGAGCGTGTGCGCGGGCTTGACCCGGTCACCGTTGACGCGGACGTGGCCCGCGCGGCAGGCGGCGGCCGCCTGGGAGCGTGTCTTGGTGAGCCGTACGGACCAGATCCAGCTGTCGACCCGTACCGTCCCACTGCCCTGAACCTCAGCCTCAGAAGCCATGTATCGAGGGTAAACGCGAATCGGCCGGAGGAACGGGGTGACGCCCGCCCGAGTCGGAGGAACGGGGGTGACACCCGTCGGAGGAACGGAGGGGTGACGCCGGTCCGAGTCGGCGCCACCCCGCGGCCATCGCGCGTCAGACGCCGATGTCGCTGCCGTCCTTGCGCCAGACCGCGACCACCGACGGGCGGACGATCTTCCCCGGTCCGTCCGGCCACGCGCTCGCCGGCTTCTCGACGGTCGCGCCGTCGATCTCGCCCGGGTGCTGCACGGCGACCAGGACCCGGCGGTCCTGGACGATCGGCCCGCAGGTCTCCGCACCGTTCGGCATGGTCAGGAACTGCTTGAGCTCACCGCGCCGGTCACCCTGCGTCGCGACGCCGAACAGGCCGTCGTGCGTGCCGAGCGCGTTGCCGTCCGTCGAGATCCACAGGTTGCCGTGCGGGTCGAAGGCGACGTTGTCGGGGCAGGAGATCGGGCTGACCTTCTCCTTGGGGAAGCCCGCGAAGTAGGTGGCGGGGTCCTTCGGGTCGCCCGCGACCAGGAAGAGCCGCCAGGCGAAGCCGTCGCCGGCCGGGTCGTCCCAGTTCTCGGCGAGCTCCAGGATGTGGCCGTGCTTGTTGGCGTTACGGGGGTTGGCCTCGTCGGCGCCCGCCTTGCCCGCCTTGCCGCGGTCGGTGTTGTTCGTCAGCGCGACGTAGACCCGGCCGGTGCGCGGCGACGGCTCGACGTCCTCGGGACGGTCCATCTTGGTGGCGCCGACCTTGTCGCCCGCGAGGCGCGTGAAGACGTACACCTCGTCGGCGGTCATGCCGGGAACGTGCGACACATCGCCGGTGGCGAGCGGGATCCAGACGCCGGAACCGTCGAACTCGCCGTCGTTCGGGAGCTTGCCGGTGCCGTCGAACTCGCCGGCCGGGCTGTCACCGGTGAGCTTGGCGACGTACAGCGTGCCCTCGTCGAGCAGCGTGAGGTTGTGCTCGTGGGCGGCGCGGCCGCTGCCCTTCTTCATCTGCTTCGACGAGACGAACTTGTACAGGTAGTCGAAGCGCTCGTCGTCACCCATGTACACGACGGGGCGGCCGTCGGCGGTGAGACGCGGCTGCGCGGCCTCGTGCTTGAAGCGGCCGAGAGCGGTGCGCTTCTTGGGCGTGGAGTCCGGGTCGTACGGGTCCAGTTCGACGACCCAGCCGAAGCGGTGGGCCTCGTTGGGCTCCTGCTTGAGGTCGAAACGCTTGTCGAACAGCTCCCACTTGCGCTCGGTGGCGGCGGTGCCGATGCCGTACCGCAGGTCCGTCGCGCTCGATCCGTTGGCGAAGTACTGGTTGAAGTTCTCCTCGCCGTGCAGCGTGGTGCCCCAGGGGGTCGTACCGCCGGCGCAGTTGTTGAGCGTGCCGCGGACCCTGCTGCCCGTACGGTCCGCCGAGGTGCGCAGCAGGTCGCTGCCCGCGGCCGGTCCGGTGAGAACGAACTCACTGGTGGCCGTCAGACGGCGGTTGAGCTGGTGGCGGGTGACGGCGGTGAGCTTG
The DNA here is from genome assembly GCF_042882605.1 of Streptomyces sp. NPDC058198. NCBI lineage: Bacteria > Bacillati > Actinomycetota > Actinomycetes > Kitasatosporales > Streptomycetaceae > Streptomyces > Streptomyces sp. NPDC058198. The sequence goes on along the minus strand of NZ_JBHVVP010000002.1, from coordinate 334,816 downwards.
CCGCTCTTGCGGTCCTCCTCGACCACGACGACGGAGAGGCCGTGGGCGGCCCAGGCGATCTCCGCCTGCTCGCGGGTCGGCTTCGCGGGGTCGTACCCCTTGAACATGAGGATTTCGTCGGTGTACTCGTGGTTGGCCACGAGGACCTGGCGGCCGCGCTCGCCCGTGAGGGGGAGCAGGCTCAGGAAGTCGTTGTTGTAGCCGAACTGGCCGGCCTGCGCCTTGGCGGTCTGCTTGTCCGGGTTGAAGTCCGGCGCGCCGCGCAGGATGGGGTCGCCCCAGCGGATGACGACGTTCTGGCTGTAGCCGGAGGGGATGGTCACCTTGTCGGCGGTGTTGGGGGCGACGGGGGTGAAGCGGAGGCCGCGGGCGCCGTCCACCGTGGGGGTCTTGCCCTTGGCGTTGGCGTCCGTGCCGAGCGGGGCGGCGACGGCCGGGGAGTCACCGGGGCCACCGATGACGGCGGTGCCCGCGGCGGCGGCGACCGTCACGACGGCGGCGGCTCGCATCATGGAACGGCGGGACAGCGCACCGGCGATGACGTCGCCGACGTACTCGTTGTCACTCTTGTTGGGTACTTCGTGGAAACAGGCGTCGCCGCAGCGGTAGCGGCAGGTCAGAGCGGAGCGTCCGCCTGGGTGAGAGTTGAGCAGCGGCAGCAGTTTGCGCACTTTCGCCTCCGAGAATGGGGTGGTTTCGGCGCGCGCCCCGCGCCGACACAGCCGACAGGGCGTCGGGATGTCTCGGCGGTGACGCTAGGTGGAGATCCCAGCACGGCGGAGGCGTCCGGGTGAACGGGTGATGAATGTGGGGCGACCGGGGAGCGGGGCTCGTACGGCGGCCGGCGCGGGGCTCGTACGACGGCGGGGCAGGGCTCGTGCGGCGGCGGGGCAGGGCTCGTGCGGCGGCGGGGCGGTCGTCGGCCCTTGACCTGCCCGGGTGCGCGTTGGCCGCCCCTGCCGGAGATCACTCCGAGCGGCCGCTAACCTTACGTATCCGCCCTGGCCAGGGATGCCGCGTTTTTCGTGACTCTCCGGCGGCGGGGCGGACACCGCACCCAACTCATCTGAAAGGCCTCGCATATGGGCATTCGGAGCTTGCTGCGCAAGGTGTTCGGACGCGACCGTGCGGAGGACCGCAACGAGTCGGTGGCAGCCTCCGTACCGCCCCAGGCCGACCGTACGGAGTCGGCGAAGCCGGCGCCCAAGGACCCGGAGACGGGTACGGGCACGGAGACGGCCGCGGCCACGGAGACGACGACGGAGACAACGACGGGCACCGCTACGGCGACGGCTACGGGTACGGCTGCGGCCGACCCGGGTGTGACCGTGCCGGCGCCGGCCCGCGCGTCGTCCTCGGCGGAGGGGGCCGCGGACCTGGTGGCCGCGGCGTTCGACAACCCCCGTCCGGCCGCGCAGGACGGAACCGTCCCGGCGCAGACGACGCGCTCGACCGACGACGCACCGTCAGCGACGGTCCCGGCACAGACGACGGCGGAGCCGGAACCGGCCGCTGCCGCAGACGCAGACGCTGCTGCCGCCGCCGCCGCAGACACTGCCGCTGACACGACGGAGACTGACGCCGAGCCGGAGGCAACGCCCGTACCGCCGGTGGACGTTACGGCCCCGAGGAACAACCCGCAGGCGGAGGCCGACCCGGTCGTCCCGGCGGACGCCGAGGACCCGGTCGCCCCGGCGCCGGAGAGCGAGCCGGAGAACGAGCCGGAGAGCACGCCGGAGCCAACCACCACGTCAGAGGCGGCCGTTCCGGCCCCCACGACGCCGGAGGCCGAGACCGAGCCTGAGGTCGCGGCTGAGGTCGCGGCCGAGACCGAGCCTGAGGTCGTGGCTGCTGACACGGACGAGGCTGCGCCTGAGGCCGAGACCGCGGCTGAGACCGCGGCTGAGGCCGACAACGCAGCGGCTCGGGAGATCGTGCCCGAGCCCGTGGCCACGCCGGCACCCGAGCCCGTACCCGCGCCCCAGGCGCAGGACGAGACCGACGTGCCGACGGCCGAGCCGGTCATCGCGGACGACACCACGGAGGCGGCCGAGCCCGAGCCGGTACCCACGCCCGAGCCCGTACCCGTACCCGAGCCCGTAGCGGCGACCGCCGCCGCCGCGACCGCGCCCCTGTCCACCCCGAGCCCGGAGGCCATCGCCCCCGGGCTCGTCGAGCACTACGCGGCCGCCGGGGACGCGCTCAAGGGCCGGGGGATCGACGGGCAGCGCGCCAGCGTGTATCTCGTTCTCGACCGGTCGGGGTCCATGCGGCCGTACTACAAGGACGGCAGCGCCCAGCACCTCGCCGAGCAGACACTCGCCCTCGCCGCCCACCTCGACGAGAAGGCCGTCGTCCACACGGTGTTCTTCTCCACCGACATCGACGGCACGGCCGACCTCGCTCTCACCGCGTACGAGAGCGTCGTGGACACGGCGCACGCCGGCTTCGGGCGCATGGGCCGTACCAGCTACCACCGGGCCGTCGAAGAGGTCGTCGAGCACCACGAGAAGTCGGGGGCCGAAGGGCCGGTGCTCGTCGTCTTCCAGACGGACGGGGCGCCCGACGCCAAGCAGCCCGCGAAGCAGGCGCTCGTCGATGTGGCGGGCAAGCCGTTCTACTGGTCGTTCGTGGCGTTCGGGGAGCACGACTCCAAGGCGTTCGACTTCCTGCGCAAGCTGGGGATGGACAACGTCGGGTTCACCCACGCAGGACCGGCGCCCCGCGAGGTCGCGGACGCCGACCTCTACCGCGAGCTGCTCGCCGGCTGGAAGCCGTAACGCACCGAACGACAAGCACCGAGATGAACCGACCGCTGCCGTCGGCCCGCGTCAGTCACGCGCGGCCGGCGGCAGCGTCACTGTCACCGTCAGACCCCCGCCGGGCCCGCCCGGCGCCGCCGTGACCGTCCCCCCGTGCGCCACCGCGATCGAGCGCACGATGGAGAGACCGAGCCCCGCCCCCGGGCCCATCCGATCGCGGCCCTCACCCCGTCTGAACGGTTCGAACAGCGCGGGAATGTCCGCCTCGGCCACCTCGGGACCGTTGTTACGCACCACGAGCACGCACCCGCGGACGCAGATCTCCACCGCCCCGCCGGGCACGTTGTACGAGACCGCGTTGGCCAGCAGGTTTCCCACCAACTGACCGATTAACAGCCGGTTCCCCCGCACCACGCAACCACCGGCACCGGAATCGGCACCCGCGTCCGCGTCCGCATCCGCGTCCCCGTACACGCCGGACGCGGACAGGCCGTACCGAGCCGCCTCCTCCGCCACCGTCTCGCCCAGATCGACCAGCTCCTGGTCCTCGACCTCGCGCTCGCTGCGCGCCAGCACGAGCAGTCCCTCGATGAGCTGCTCACTGCGCCGGTTGTTGTCGAGCAGGGTCTGCTTCGTACGGGCCAGCTCCTCCGGTGAGCCGAGGTCCTCCAGACCGACCTGGATCGCGGCGCGCTGCGTCGCCAGCGGGGTCCGCAGCTCGTGCGAGGCGTTCGCGATGAACCTGCGCTGGCTGTCGAAGGCCTTCTGCAGCCGCGCCAGCAGCGCGTCCAGCGTGTCGCCCAGTTCCTTCAGCTCGTCGTCGGGACCGCTCGCCCCGATCCGTTCATGGAGATTGCGCTCGGAGAGCCGACGGGCCTTGGCCGTCATCGCGTGCACCGGCCGCAGCACCCGCCCTGCTGTCCACCAGCCGACCCCCACCGCGCACGCCGCCATCACCAGCAGCGCGGCGATCGACCAGAACAGCATCTCGTGGGAGGCGGCCTCGCTGACGTTGTCGGTGACCTGGTAGACGGTGACCGGCGCGATCTGCCGCCCGGTGATCAGCCCGCGCACCGATGCGGCGGGCAGCGCGGGCGCCACCGGGACCGGCGCCACCCGGGCGGCGATGGCCGCGGCCTCGTTCTCCGTACCCGCGTTGGAGAGCAGATTGACCACGGTCAGCAGACAGCCGCCGAGCACGACGAAGACCCCGCCGTAGATGAGCGCGATGCGGGTACGGATGGTGGAGCCGGCGATCGGCGCGGGCCACGTGCCCGCGCGTATCGCGCCTATCGGCCGCATCACAGGGCGTATCCCACGCCCTGCACCGTACGGATCAGCGGCGGATCGCCGAGCTTGCCCCGCAGCTTGCTCAGACAGACCCGGACGGCGCCCGTGAACGGATCCGCGTGCGCGTCCCAGGCCCGCTCCAGCAGCTCTTCCGCCGAAACCGGCGCCCCGTCCGCCTCCAGCAGGATCTGCAGGACGGAGAACTCCTTGGGCGAGAGATCCAGCGGCTGCCCGTCCCGCGAAGCCGTCCGCCGTACGGAATCGAGCCGCACCCCGTGCCGCTCCAGCTGCGGCGGTACGGGCCTGGCGCTGCGCCGCCGCAGGGCGCGCACCCGGGAGACCAGCTCGGGGAACTCGAAGGGCTTGCCCAGATAGTCGTCGGCGCCCAGGTCGAGGCCCGCGACCCGCTCCTCCATGGACGCGGACGCGGTGAGCATCAGAATGCGCGTACGGGACGACTCGGCGACCAGCTTGCGCGCGACGTCGTCGCCGTGGACGCGTGGCAGATCGCGGTCGAGGACGACCACGTCGTAATCGTGCAGTCCCAGATAGGCGAGGGCCGCGTCACCGCTGTACACCGTGTCGACGGCGAATCCCGCCCGCCGCAGCCCGGTGGCCACCAGCTCGGCCAGGACCTCCTCGTCCTCGGCGACCAGTACCCGCATACCCTCGTCCCCCGCCTCGTGCCCCGCCCGGCGCTCGACCGTGAGCCCCTGTCCCTCTTCGTTCATGATGCCCTTCTCCTCCCAGGATGGGCCTGTCTACGGCAAAGGGTGTTTCGCAAAGCTCTCCAGCACCGCGCCCCACCGCCGGCCCCGCCGCTGTCGAAGGCTGCCCACCGCCGTCCACCACCCTTTATCGATGTGAAGGGACCATCGCCGGGCCTATACCATTTCGACCATGGCGGCCACTGGATCCGAAGAGCAGGGTGGGAAGGCGTACTACGTCACCACCCCCATTTACTACGTCAACGACGCTCCTCACCTGGGCCACGCCTACACGACCGTCGCAGGCGACGTGCTCTCCCGCTGGCATCGCCAGCGCGGCGAGAAGGTGTGGTACCTCACCGGCACGGACGAGCACGGTCAGAAGATCATGCGCACCGCGGAAGCGAACGGGGTCACCCCGCAGGAGTGGTGCGACAAGCTCGTCGAGGAGTCCTGGAAGCCCCTCTGGGAGCACCTGAACATCGCGAACGACGACTTCATCCGGACGACGGAGAAGCGGCACACCGACCGTGTGCAGGAGTTCGTGCAGGACCTGTACGACAAGGACGAGATCTACAAGGGCGGCTACGAAGGCCCGTACTGCGTGGGCTGCGAGGAGTACAAACTCCCCGGCGAGCTGATCGAGGACGACAACGGCGTCAAGCTGTGCGCGATCCACAAGACGCCGGTGGAGATCCTCAAGGAGGAGAACTACTTCTTCAAGCTCAGCGCGTACGCCACGAAGCTGCTGGAGCACTACGAGGCCAACCCCGGCTTCATCCAGCCCGAGTCCGCCCGCAACGAGGTCGTGAACTTCGTCAAGCAGGGCCTCCAGGACCTGTCGATCTCGCGCTCGACCTTCGACTGGGGCGTCCCGGTGCCGTGGGACGAGAAGCACGTCATCTACGTGTGGATCGACGCGCTGCTCAACTACGCGACGGCCGTCGGCTACGGCGCCAACCAGGCGAAGTTCGACTCGACCTTCCCCGCGGACGTCCACCTCATCGGCAAGGACATCCTGCGCTTCCACACGATCATCTGGCCCGCCATGCTGATGGCGCAGGGTCTGCCCGTGCCCGGCAGGGTCGCCGCCAACGGCTGGCTGATGGTCGGCGGCGAGAAGATGTCGAAGTCGAATCTGACCGGCATCAAGCCGCAGGACCTGACCTCGCACTTCGGCGTCGACGCGTACCGCTGGTACTTCCTGCGGGCCATCGCCTTCGGGCAGGACGGCTCGTTCTCGTGGGAGGACTTCAGCGCCCGCTACACCTCCGAGCTGGCCAACGACTTCGGCAACCTCGCCTCGCGCGTCGCGGCCATGGTCGGCAAGTACTTCGGCGGCGCGCTGCCCGCGGACACGGCGGCGGGCGACGCCGAGCAGGCCGTACGGGACGCACTGGCCGCGGCGGTCGCCGAGGCCGACCGGAAGATCGGCGAGGAGCTGGACTTCGCGGGCGGTATCGCGGCGGTCTTCGACTTCGTGAAGCGGGTCAACGGCTATCTGACCGAGCAGGAGCCCTGGAAGGTCGCGAAGGACGAGTCGGCCGAGGGCCAGGCACGGCTGGCGACGATCCTCTACACGGCCTCCGAGTCGCTGCGCGCGGTCGCCGTCCTGCTCAACGCGGTGATGCCGGAGACCTCGCAGAAGCTGTGGGACTCACTGGGCGCGGCGGAGTCGCTGGGCGCACTCGCGGACCAGAAGGTCCAGAACGCGGGCGTCTGGGGCCAGCTCCCCGCGGGCGCGACGGTAACGAAGGGCGCGGTGCTGTTCCCCCGCCTGGAGGAAAAGCCCACCGCATAGGCGCGAGCACACGAAGCAACACGGAAAGGGCCCGGACCCAGCCACACACCACGGCTCCGGGCCCTTAGGCCCTGTCCGGTCGATCTTCGCGGGCCCGCGACGCCGCAGTGACATCAGCCGCTGCCGCGGCGGGCGGCACCTCGCTGCGTTGTCGGAGTCGTCCAAGTACGTCCAGTACGAGGACGATCCTCCGCCTTGCGATGCACCGCACCAGACGCCGCGGGCGACAGATAGAACGCTGAGCTGATTCAGCCGCGCCGCACGAGAAGAGGCCCGGAACCTTTTGGTTGCGGGCCTCTTGTCGGTTACGGGCCCTCTTGGGGGCTCGAAGGGCGTCGTTATTCGCCGGACTTGGCTACCGGCTTGCGGAGGGCGATGTTCAGTTCGCGCAGGCGGGTCTCGTCCAGTTCGGTCGGCGCGCCCATCATCAGGTCCTGCGCGTTGCCGTTGAGCGGGAAGGCGATCGTCTCGCGGATGTTCGGCTCGTCGGCCAGCAGCATCACGATGCGGTCGACGCCCGGGGCGATACCGCCGTGCGGCGGGGCGCCGAGGCGGAACGCGCGGAGCATGCCCGCGAATTCGTGCTCGACGGTCTCGCGGTCGTATCCGGCGATCTCGAACGCCTTGAGCATCAGCTCGGGCTCGTGGTTACGGATCGCGCCGGAGGACAGCTCGATGCCGTTGCAGACGATGTCGTACTGCCAGGCGAGGATGTCCAGCGGGTCCTTGGTCTCCAGGTCGTCAAGGCCGCCCTGGGGCATCGAGAACGGGTTGTGCGAGAAGTCGATCTTCCCGGTCTCCTCGTCCTTCTCGTACATCGGGAAGTCGACGATCCAGCAGAACCGGAAGACGCCTTCCTCGAAGTGCCCCGCGCGCTTGGCGGTTTCGACGCGGACCGCGCTCATGATCTTGGAGACCTCGTCGAACTCGCCCGCGCCGAAGAAGATCGCGTGGCCGGGGGCGAGTGCGAGACGCCCGGTGAGGTCCTTGACGTTCTCCTCGGTGAGGAACTTGGCGATCGGGCCGCTCAGCGTCCCGTCCTCGCCGACTCGCACCCAGGCCAGGCCCTTCGCGCCGTGCTCGACGGCGAAGTCACCGAGCCCGTCGAAGAACTTGCGCGACTGTCCCGCGGTGTCGGGCACCGGCAGGGCGCGGACGTGCTTGCCGGCGAACGCCTTGAACTCGGAGTCCGCGAAGACGTCCGAGATGTCGACCAGTTCCAGCTTGGCCCGCAGGTCCGGCTTGTCGTTGCCGTACTTCAGCATCGACTCGCGGAACGGGATGCGCGGGAAGGGGGAGGTGACATGGCGGCCGTTGCCGAACTCCTCGAAGAGCTCGGTCATCAGCTTCTCGATCGGCCGGAAGACGTCCTCCTGCTCGACGAAGCTCATCTCGACGTCGAGCTGGTAGAACTCGCCCGGCGAGCGGTCGGCGCGGGCGTCCTCGTCGCGGAAGCACGGCGCGATCTGGAAGTAGCGGTCGAAGCCCGAGATCATCAGCAACTGCTTGAACTGCTGCGGGGCCTGCGGCAGCGCGTAGAACTTGCCGGGGTTCAGCCGGGAGGGGACCACGAAGTCACGGGCGCCCTCGGGAGAGGTCGCGGTGAGGATCGGGGTGGCCATCTCGTTGAAGCCGAGCGCGGTCATCTTGTGCCGGATGGCGGAGATGACGGCCGTACGCAGCATGATGTTGCGGTGCATGCGCTCACGGCGCAGGTCGAGGAAGCGGTACTCCAGGCGCCGTTCCTCGTTGACGCCGTCCTCGGCGTTGATCGTGAACGGCAGCGGGCCGGCCGCGCCGAGGATCTCGACCTCGGAGACCTCGATCTCGATCTCGCCGGTCGGCAGCTCCGGGTTGACGTTCTCCGCACCGCGCGCGGAGACCGTGCCGTCGATACGGACGACGGTCTCCTTCGTGAGCTTCGAGAGCGCCTCGTTGGCGGCGGTGCCGGGGCGGGCGACGAGCTGGACCAGACCGTAGTGGTCGCGCAGATCGATGAAGAGGATGCCGCCCAGGTCCCTGCGATTGTGCAGCCAGCCGCTCAGTCGGACGTCGGTGCCGACGTCAGAGGCGCGGAGCTCGCCGCAGGTGTGAGACCTGTACCGATGCATCGTCGTTCATCCAGTCTTAGCAAGTCGGGGTTATGTCGTCCGGCCTAAGGCTACCGTCCGGCCGTGGCCGGGTTCTCGGTGGCGATTGGTCCTCGTCTATCCATAAGGTGGGGAAATGCGCACCGAGGATGTCCTGGCCGCACTCGCGACCGGGCTGTGGCGCTGGGACAGCGTGTCCGGAACGGTCACCCTCGACACGGAGGCGGCCCGGCTCCTCGGGCTGCCCGCCGGATCCGTGAACGTCACCGAGGCCGCGGCGCGGGCCCGTTTCCACCCCGTCGACCGGAACGAGATCGACGGCATCGTGCGGCTCGCGCTCACCGACGACACCCTCGCCGAGGCACGGCTGCGGATCGTGGACGAGGACGGCCGCGTGCTCCGTACCGTACGGGCCCGAGCCAAGCCGGTCATCACGTCCCGGCCCGGCGGGCACCGGGAGTACGAGCTGTTCGGCACGCTCCAGGAAGTCACCGAACCGCCCCCCGGGACCGTGGTCGAGGGGACCTCGATCACCGGGGACTGGCGCCGCTCCCGCGAGGCCTTCCTGCTCGACGCGGGCCGGGCGCTGGCCGAGGCCCGCTCCACCGCCGAGGTGCTGCGGGTCGCCGCGTCCCTGTCCATGCCCGGCTTCTCGCCCGACGGACTCGCGGTCTTCAGCCTCACCGGCGAGCGGCTCAGGATCATCGGGCACCACGGGCACGACGCCGGGGACGTGGGTCCGTTCGAGGACATGGCGGTCGAGACGGACTATCCGGCGGCCGAGGTCGTACGGACCGGCCGGGCCGTCTATCTGCCGACGCCGGAGTCCTACCACGCCCGCTACCCCGCCACCTGGCAGTACGTCCAGCGCTTCGACCGCCACTCCTGGGCCTTTCTCCCGCTGACCGTGTCGGGCCGCACGCTGGGCACCTGGATGGCCGCCTTCAAGCACCGCGTCGCGTTCTCCCCCGACGAGCGGTCGGTGCTGACGACGGTGGCGCGCATGCTGGCGCAGGCGCTGGACCGCGCCGAGGTCGCCGAGTCCGAGCGGGAACTGTCCCTCGGTCCGCGGCGCGGGATGATGCCCAAGCTCGGGAACGGGATCCCGGGGATGACGGTGGCGGCGCGGTACGTGCCGACCGGCGGCGGACTCCAGGTCGGCGGCGACTGGTACGACATGATCCCGCTGCCGGGCGGCGCGGCCCGGGCGGACGGCACCGGGGGCGGACGGTTCGCGCTGGTCATCGGGGACGTCCAGGGGCATGACGTACGGGCGGCCGGCCTGATGGGGCAGCTGCGGATCGCCTTGCGCGCGTACGCCTCCGAGGGGCACCGGCCGGACGCGGTGCTCTCGCGGGCCTCGCGCTTCCTGGCCGGGCTCCAGCACTACCCGGGGCGGGACGGCGGGGACGGCTCCGCGGCGGGCGCGGGCGCGGTGGGCGGGGTGGTCACGGGCTCCCCGAGCGGGGCCGCGGCGCGGGCGGGCTGGGCCGTCGACGATTTCATCGTGTCCGGTCCGCGCTTCGCGACCTGCCTCTATCTGGAGGTCGACCCGGAGAGCGGAACCCTCGACATGGCCCGCGCGGGCCACCCCAACCCGGTGATCCGTACGGCCGACGGGACGGCGATGATCCGGCAGACCCCGGGCGGGCTGCCGCTCGGTGTCGAGGCCGACTCCGACTATCCGACGACCCGGCTGGAGCTGGGGCCCGGCGAGACGCTGATGCTGTTCACGGACGGGCTGCTCGAGACCGGCGGGCACGATCTCATGTCCGGCTGGAAGCGGCTGCGGCCCGTCCTGGAGCAGGAGGGCGGCGCATCCCTGGAGAAGCTCGCCGACGCCCTGGTGCAGGCCGTGCACGGGCCCTCCTCGTACTACACGACAGGACCGCTCGCGGACCGCCGCGAGGACGACATCGCGCTTCTGCTGCTCGCCCGGGACAGCGCGCTCGCCCGTACGGACCGCCGCACGACGCGGCGCACCGCGGTGACCGTCGCCCAGGCCGAGCCGGAGCGGATCGCGGGCGCCCGGCAGCAGCTGCGCGATCTGCTGCACGACTGGTCGGACGCGGAGCAGATCGACTCCGCGGAGCTGATGGTCTCGGAGATGGTCACCAATGTGCTGGTCCACACGGACGGCGACGCGCTGCTGGTCGCCGAGGCGGGCGGCGAGCGCGGGAACCGGCGGCTGCGGGTCGAGGTCACGGACACCAGCGACGACCTGCCGCACCGCCGCAGCCCGGGCGAGCTGGCGTCCAGCGGGCGCGGGCTGGTGCTGATGGAGGTACTGGCTGATGCGTGGGGGGTGAACCCCCGGGGCGACGGCAAGTCGATCTGGTTCGAGCTCTACGAGTGCGGGAGGCCGGGACCGGAGCCGGACGCGTCGTCGTCGTGACCGTAGCGGCGCCGCAGCTCGGAGAGCACGCCGAACGCGGCGGCCGTCAGCGGTACGGCGAGCAGCATGCCCAGGATCCCGGCGACGCTGGCCCCCGCCGTGATCGCCAGTATCACCACGGCCGGGTGCATCTGGACCGTACGGCTCTGGATCACCGGCTGGAGCACATGCCCCTCCAGTACCTGCACAGCAAGGACGACCCCGAGCGCCCACAGCCCGATCACCCAGCCCCGGTCGGCGAGCGCGACGAGCACGGCGACCGCGCCGGAGATGAACGCGCCGAGGTATGGGATGTACGCGCCGACAAAGACCAGCGCGCCGAGCCCGACGGCGCCGGGCACCCGCAGGATCAGCAGGCCGACGGTGATGCAGACCGCGTCGATGAAGGCGATGACCGTGGTGCCGCGCATGAAGCCCTCGACGGCCCCGAAGGCGCGGCGCGCCATCGCCTCGACGATCTCCCCGGTCGCGTGCGGCGCGAGCGACCTGAGCCCGCCGGCCACCCTGTTCGAGTCGCGCAGGAAGAAGAACATCAGCAGCAGCGCGAGCACGGCGGTGGCGATCAGCTCGCCGACGACGCTCAGCCCGGTGATCACCCCGGACGCGGCGGTGGCGCCGAACTTCCCGATCAGCGACCTGGCGTTCTTCGCCAGATCGTCCAGCGAGGTCCCGGCGGCGCCGAAGTGCTCGGTCAGGTCCTTCGCCGCCTGCCGCAGCGAGGACAGGATCTGGTCCCCGGAGTCGACCAGCGCGTTGACCACGATGTATCCCGCGCCGCCGACCACGGCCACGACGGCGACGCAGGTCAGCGCGGCGGCGAGCGACCGGTTGAGCTTCATCGCGACGAGCCGCCGGTGCAGGGGGCCGAGCAGGGCGGTGCCGAGGATGGCGAGCAGTACGGGGGTGACGGCGGGCTTGAAGGTGACGCAGAGCCAGATCGCGACGGCGCCGACGCCGGAGATGAGCAGCACCACCACGCACCAGGCGGCGAGGCGCCGAGCGCTCTCGGGAAGAAGGACGGTCGACGGCACGCTCTTACCCGACCACGCGGCGGAACGCTTGTCTTGCGCGCGTGGTCTGTTCGCGCGGTCGCCGTCCGGCGGGGGGTACGGCTTGTCTTGGGCGGGGGCCGGTGTTCGGGTGCGGGTTGTCGCCGGGTGCGGGTCGCCGTCCGGCGGGGGTACGGCTTGTCTTGGGCGGGGGCCGGTGCTTGCGTGCGGGTTGTCGCCGGGGGCCGGGCAGGGGTGGTGTCCTGGACTGCATGATTTACGGCGCGTGCGGACCGGAAGTCACGTGACCGGTTGTCGTGCGCCACAAATCACGCTCTACGTCCTGGACACCACCCCTACCCGTCCCCCTTCGCCTCCCGCCACAGACCCCCCGGGCCCCAGGCCCACGAGCCGCCTGGCGCGGGACCACCGGCGGGAGGGGGTCGGGGGTGCAGGAGGTGCGTGTCCGGACGTAAAGCGTGATTTGTGGCGCACGACTACCAGTCAGCCGAGAACCGGTCCGCAGGGCGCCGTAAATCATGCAGTCCGGACATGCACCTCCGGAACCCCCGGCACCCGCACCACGACAAACGACCCCGCACCCCCCGCCGGACGGCGACCCGCACCCGCACCCCGACGACTGGCCCACGCCCACACCGGACGACAAAACAACGGCTACGCCGGCACCGTGCCCAGGCGGCCCGCCTGGAAGTCGTCGAACGCCTGCTGAAGCTCCGCGTGGCTGTTCATCACGAACGGACCGTAGTGCGCCATCGGCTCACGGATCGGACGCCCGCCCAGCAGCACGACCTCCAGGTCCGGCGTGTGCGAGTCCTGGGACTCGTCCGCCCGTACGGTCATCGTGCCGCCCGCGCCGAACACCGCCGTCTGCCCCATGCGCACCGGCCGCCGCTCCGCACCGACCGAGCCGCGGCCCGCCAGGACGTACGCGAGGCCGTTGAAGTCCTCGCGCCACGGCAGCGTGATCTCGGCCCCCGGCCGCAGCGTCGCGTGGATCATCGTGATCGGGGTGTGCGTGACGCCAGGACCCTCGTGCCCGTCCAGCTCGCCCGCGATCACCCGCAGCAGCGCCCCGCCGTCCGGCGACGTCAGCAGCTGCACCTGGCCGCCGCGGATGTCCTGGTACCGGGGGTCCATCATCTTGTCGGACGCCGGCAGGTTCACCCACAGCTGCAGGCCGTGGAACAGCCCGCCGGACGTGACCAGCGACTCCGGCGGAGCCTCGATGTGCAGCAGGCCGGAGCCGGCCGTCATCCACTGGGTGTCACCGTTCTGGATGGTCCCGCCGCCACCGTTGCTGTCCTGGTGGATGAAGGTCCCGTCGATCAGGTACGTGACGGTCTCGAAGCCGCGGTGCGGGTGCCACGGCGTGCCCTTGGGCTCGCCCGGCGCGTACTCCACCTCACCCATCTGGTCCATCATGATGAACGGGTCGAGGTGCTGGTAGTTGATCCCCGCGAACGCGCGGCGTACCGGGAAGCCCTCGCCCTCGAACCCGCTGGGCGCGGTCGTCACGGTGAGCACGGGACGGGCCACGGCGTCGGCCGGAGCCACCACCCGGGGCAGGGTCAGCGGGTTTTCGACGGTCACTGCGGGCATGAGGGCCTCCTCGGATTGTTCTGCTCTCAATTTAGTTGAACAGTGAACATCCTGCAAGGCGGCATCCATTCCCGTGCCCGAAACCCCGCCGGTTCCGGGCACGCGGGAGAGCGCCACCAGCGGTGACGCCCCGGATAGCGGGCAATCGCGGGCATCCGGTTTTGTCATGCTCGTTTCGAGCAGGCGAGTCGCGATCAACTACCTTTCCCGGAAGTGGAGTTGCGCATGGCTGCAAGAACCGCCCGCACCAGCGGGATCCTCACAGCGGCACTGCTACTGGCCGGCGCCGTGGCCGCACCCTCGGCCGGTGCCACCGAAGACAGGGAGGCCGCCGCCGCGGACCTCCCGCACTGCGTCATGGACACCCGCACCGGCACCGAGAGCTGCTTCGCGAGCTTCCCCCAGGCCATCGCGGCAGCCACCGGCGGCCAGGTCACCGACGCGCCGTCCTCCCCACGGACGGCCGCCCAGGGCGACCGGGGCAGGGCCTTCCGTACGGAGATGAAGGCCCTCCAGGCCGATGAGGTCGTCCAGGGCACCTTCTTCGAGGACGGCCAGTACGGCGGGTCCTCACTGACCATCTACGGCGCCGAGCCGTGCAAGAAGGACGGCTGGGTGAACTACCAGTACGACCTTCCCGACGACTGGAAGAACCGGGTCTCCTCCGTACAGCCGTGGGCCGACTGCTGGCTCTGGCTCTACCCGGAGCCCGGCCTCGGCGGCGACAGGGACGGCCCGTTCAAGGAGAACAGCCCGGACGTCGGCTCGTTCATGAACGACCGCGCCCAGTCCATCGGCTTCAGCTGACCGCCGGCCCCGGCCGGCTTCCCCCCACAAGAATCCCCCCACACCCCTCGGAGGTCACCATGACCACAAGAGTCCGGCTCCCCGTCTTCCTGGCAGCCCTCGTCACCGCGGGAAGCGCCGTCCTCATGGCCCCCACCGCCGCACAGGCGGAGGAGCAGCCCACCATCCGCGAGCTGCTCGACAAGTGCGACAACGGCACCGACGTGTGCGTCTTCCATCCCGACGGGCCGCCCCAGGTGTCCATGGGTGAGGCCCACCAGGTCGGCGACAGCGCCTTCAACTGCACCGCGGACCTCCAGCGCTCCACCGTCGGCTGGTCCGACACCACCGGCGAGTCGAACAGCGTCGGGGTCTCACTGAGCGCGGAGTACGGCTTCTCGCTCGTCTTCAAGATGACCATCGAGACCAGCTACCAGCACACGTGGGAGAGCTCACACACCGAGTCGGAGCAGACGAACGTCGACGTGCGCCCCGGTGAGGTCGGCTGGGTGACCCGCGAGGCCCAGATGCAGCGCGTCAGCGGTACGTACGAGCTGCACTTCCCGGACCGCTTCTACGGCCACTACTACTGGTACGTGCCGTTCGACGCGACCGGTCCGCTGCCCGACGCGCCGAGCACCAAGACGCAGCACACCCGGGCGATGACCGATCAGGAGAAGGCCGAGCACTGCGCCTGAGACCCGCCCGCCGGCACAGCTCCGGGGCCCGTACCGATACGACAGGTACGGGCCCCAGCTGTGAGAAAACGGTCAGCCGTACAGGTCAGCCGTACATACGGCGCATCGCGAAGTCCACCATCTGCTCGACCGCCTTCGCGTCGAACACCATCCGGTGGTCGCCCTCCATGTCGAGCACGAAGCCGTACCCCGTCGGCAGCAGGTCGATCACCTCCGCGCCCGTGATCACGAAGTACTTCGACTCCTTGCCCGCGTACCGCCGCAGCTCCTTGAGCGTGCTGAACATCGGGATCACCGGCTGCTGGGTGTTGTGCAGCGCCAGGAATCCGGGGTTGTCGCCCCGCGGGCAGTAGACCTTCGACGTCGCGAAGATCTGCTGGAAGTCCTCGGCCGCCAGCGACCCCGTCGTGAACGCCCGCACGGCGTCCCCGAGCGACGGAGGCGACGGCTCCGGGTACAGCGGCTGCTCTCCGTACCCGCCCGCGCCGACGCCGCCCATCGGCTGCTGCGGCTGCTGCTGGGGGTGCGGGTACTGCTGCTGAGCGCCCGGGTTCTGGTCGTAGCCGTACATGAGCGCAAGAGTACTGAGGAATGCCGCCGGGGGGAGCCTCGTCACAGATGCCCGGAAGGGGTTGCATCTTATTACCCATGGGTAGCATCATCGGAGCTACTTACCGGTAAATGGATGAGGAATCTGCCTCCCCGATCCTTACGGAGTCGTCGCCATGGGGCACTACAAGTCGAATCTCCGCGACATCGAGTTCAACCTCTTCGAGGTCCTCGGGCGCGACAAGCTCTACGGCACGGGTCCGTTCGCGGAGATGGACGTGGAGACCGCCAAGAGCATCCTCGAAGAGGTCGTCCGCCTCGCGGAGACCGACCTCGCCGAGTCGTTCACGGAAGCCGACCGCACCCCGCCGGTGTTCGACCCCGAGACCAACACCGCGCCGGTGCCCGCGGCCTTCAAGAAGAGCTTCCAGGCCTACATGGACTCCGAGTACTGGCGTCTGGGCCTGCCCGAGGAGATCGGCGGCACGACCTCGCCCCGCTCCCTGATCTGGGCCTACGCGGAGCTGCTCCTCGGCGCCAACCCCGCCGTGTGGATGTATGCCTCGGGCCCGGCCTTCGCCGGCATCCTCTACGAGGAGGGCAACGAGGCGCAGAAGAAGGCCGCCGCGATAGCCGTCGAGAAGCGCTGGGGCTCCACGATGGTCCTCACCGAGCCGGACGCCGGCTCGGACGTCGGCGCGGGCCGCACGAAGGCGGTCGAGCAGCCCGACGGCACCTGGCACATCGAGGGCGTGAAGCGCTTCATCACCTCCGGTGAGCACGACATGTCGGAGAACATCCTTCACTACGTCCTCGCCCGCCCCGAGGGCGCGGGACCGGGCACGAAGGGCCTGTCCCTGTTCCTCGTGCCGAAGTACGAGTTCGACTGGGAGACCGGCGAGCTGGGCGCGCGCAACGGCGTCTACGCGACGAACGTCGAGCACAAGATGGGCCTCAAGGCGTCCAACACCTGCGAGATGACCTTCGGCGACCGCCACCCCGCCAAGGGCTGGCTGATCGGCGACAAGCACGAGGGCATCCGCCAGATGTTCCGCATCATCGAGTTCGCCCGGATGATGGTCGGCACGAAGGCCATCGCCACCCTCTCCACCGGCTATCTGAACGCGCTGGAGTACGCCAAGGAGCGCGTCCAGGGCCCCGACCTGGCGCAGTTCATGGACAAGGCCGCGCCCAAGGTCACCATCACGCACCACCCCGACGTGCGCCGCTCGCTGATGACGCAGAAGGCGTACGCGGAGGGCATGCGCGCCCTCGTCATGTACACCGCCTCGGTCCAGGACGAGATCGCCGTCAAGGAGGCCGGGGGCGAGGACGTCAAGGCGCTCAACGGGCTGAACGACCTGCTGCTGCCGATAGTGAAGGGTTACGGCTCCGAGCGGTCGTACGAGCAGCTGGCGCAGGCGCTCCAGATCCTCGGCGGCTCCGGCTATCTGCAGGAGTACCCGATCGAGCAGTACATCAGGGACGCCAAGATCGACACCCTCTACGAGGGCACCACGGCCATCCAGGGTCAGGACTACTTCTTCCGGAAGATCGTCCGCGACCAGGGCCAGGCGCTGAACACCCTCGCCGAGGAGATCAAGCAGTTCCTCGCGGTCGGCACCGGCGGTACGGAGCTGGCCCCGGCCCGCGACGCGCTCGCCAAGGCCGCCGTCGACCTGGAGGCGATCGTCGGCCGGATGCTGACCGACCTCACCGCCACCGGCGAGGACGTCAAGAACATCTACAAGGTCGGCCTCAACACCACGCGCCTGCTGATGGCGTCGGGCGATGTGGTCGTCGGCTACCTGCTGCTGCGCGGCGCCGCCGTGGCCACCGAGAAGCTGGAGACGGCCGCCGCGAAGGACGTCGCGTTCTACCAGGGCAAGATCGCGGCCGCGAAGTTCTTCGCGGCGAACGTGCTGCCGGACGTCTCGGCGCAGCGCGCGCTCGCCGAGTCCGTCGACAACTCCCTCATGGAGCTGGACGAGGCCGCGTTCTAGGACAGGACCTGGCCCGCGGCACTCGCGTCACGGCTTCCGCATCGGCAGGGCATCTCTCGGGGAGAGGTGTCCTGCCGCTTGTCCGCCCGCCGTCCGACCGCCGTCCCTCCGCCTTCCGACCGCCGTTCCCTCGCCTTCCGCCCCGCCGCCCGTGCCTGATCTACCCATGTGCGGAGCTTGTCCCGACCCGGCCCATGCCGTTGCAACCGGTGACGGGACCGGTGTCCTGCCCCGTCGTTATGGTGAACCCCATGAGCACTTCCGCCCGCTTCGACCGCGGCCACACCGACGACCTCATGTCCTTCCTCGCGGCCAGCCCATCGCCGTACCACGCGGTGGCAAATGCCGCGGAGCGCCTGGAGAAGGCCGGCTTCCGGCAGGTGCTGGAGACGGACGCCTGGGACGGTTCGGCGGGTGGGCGGTTCGTGCTGCGCGGCGGGGCGATCATCGCCTGGTACGTACCTGAGGGCGCCGAGCCGCATACCCCGTTCCGGATCATCGGCGCGCACACGGACTCCCCCAATCTGCGGGTGAAGCCGCTGCCGGACACCGGCTCGTACGGCTGGCGGCAGATCGCCGTCGAGATCTACGGCGGGACGCTGCTCAACACCTGGCTCGACCGCGATCTGGGGCTCGCGGGCCGCATCACCCTGCGCGACGGCTCGAACCGGCTGGTCAACATCGACCGCGCGCTGCTGCGCGTCCCGCAGCTGGCCGTACATCTGGACCGCTCGGTCAACACCGACGGCCTCAAGCTGGACCGGCAGCGGCACATGCAGCCGATCTGGGGCCTCGGGGAGCCCGAGGAGGGCGATCTGATCCGCTTCGTGGCCGAGGAGGCGGGCGTCGAGGCCGAGGACGTCACCGGCTGGGACCTGATGCCGCACGCCATCGAGGCGCCCTCCTACCTGGGCCGGGACCGCGAGCTGCTGGCCGGGCCCCGGATGGACAACCTGCTGTCGGTGCACGCGGGCACGGCCGCGCTGGCCGCGGTCGCCGGCGGACCCCTCCCGTACATCCCGGTGCTCGCCGCCTTCGACCACGAGGAGAACGGCTCGCAGTCGGACACCGGCGCGGACGGACCGCTGCTCGGCACGGTGCTGGAGCGCTCGGTGCTCTCCCGTGGCGGTACGTACGAGGACCGGGCGCGGGCCTTCGCGGGCACGGTCTGTCTGTCGTCGGACACCGGCCACGCCGTGCACCCGAACTACGGCGACCGCCATGACCCGACGCACCACCCGCGCGCCAACGGCGGCCCGATCCTCAAGGTCAACGTCAATATGCGGTACGCGACGGACGGCAGCGGCCGGGCCGTCTTCGCCGCGGCCTGCGAGAAGGCCGGCGTGCCCTGGCAGTCGTTCGTCTCCAACAACTCGATGCCCTGCGGCACGACGATCGGCCCGATCACCGCAGCGCGGCACGGCATCCAGACCGTCGACATCGGCGTGGCGATCCTTTCGATGCACAGTGCGCGGGAGCTGTGCGGCGCGGACGACCCGTACCTGCTGGCGAACTCCCTGGTGGCGTTCCTGGAGGGCTGAGGAGCCCGACCCGCCTCGGCGGGCCCAGGTCCGCCGAACCTCCGCCGCCCGCATGGCTGTTCCGGACCGGGGTACCCGACCCAATGGCCCGGAACGGCCACCACTCGTATCAGGAGGCGGGATTCATGGGCATAGGCGGATGCATCGCTCTTATCGCGGTGGGGGCGATCCTCACCTTCGCGACCGACTGGGAAGTCGACAGCGTCAACCTCGACCTGGTCGGTCTGATCATGATGGCGGTCGGCATCATCGGCATCGCCACCTTCACCAGCATCGCCCGTCGCCGGCGAGCGATCGTCACCCCGGTCGCCCCGACCGTCGTGGACAGGAACGACCGGGGCACGGGCTTCTGATCAGCGCGCGTCGGCAACGGTGTTTGTCAGCTGCGCGTCGTCACACGTCTACGCGTCGAGCCCGGCGAGTACGAGCCCGAGCCGGGGCGTTCCCGCCTCTGTGACACGGACGGGGACGCCCCAGTCCTGCTGATGCACATGGCAGGCCGGGTACTCGTTCGCCGGGTCGTCGTCGCAGGAGGCCGCCATCGCGGAGACATGCAGCACGCCCTCCGTGACACCGTCGGCCAGCACCAGTTCACGGCTCAGGTCCGAGCCGGCGCCGCCGCCGTCCGCCAGCAGTTCCGGCGGGGTGGCGGAGACCAGCAGCCGGGTCGAGGGGCCGTAGCGGGTGTCGAGCTTCTGCCCGGTCGGCGCGGTGAAGACAATGTCCAGCCGGAGCGCGCCGGGGGCGACCTCGGTCGCGGCCCGCTGGGTGCGGTGGGCGACGGCCTCGACGCGCACGGCCTCGTCGGGCAGCCGCAGCCGGGTCAGCCGGTGGCGCGCGGACTCGACGACGACGATGTCCTCACCGACGAGCACGGCGTCGCTCGGCTCCCGCAGATCCGTGGCCAGGGTGGTCACCTCACCGGTCGCGCCCTCGTGCGTCGGAGGCGTGTAGCGGCGCAGCGCGTGGTTGTACGTGTCCGAGACGGCGACGGACCCGTCGGGCAGCGCGGTGACACCCAGCGGATGCTGGAGCAGGGCCTGTCCGGCGGCGCCGTCGCGGTGCCCGAAGTCGAAGAGCCCGGTGCCGACGGCCGTACGGACGACAAAACGATCGCCGTCCTGCTGGGCGCCGTCCCTCGCGTCCCTCTCGACGTAACGCAGCGAACTGGTCTCCGAGTCGGCGACCCAGAGCCGGTCCCCGGCCGCGGCGAGCCCCGACGGCTGCGCGAACCACGCCTCCGCGGCGGGCCCGTCCACCAGACCCTCGTTGGTCGTGCCGGCCGCGGCCTCGACGGTGCCGGTGGCCGGGTCGTACGTCCAGAGCTGGTGGACACCGGCCATCGCGATCCACACCCGGTCGGCCCACCACGCCACGTCCCACGGCGAGGAGAGATCCACTTCGAGGGCGGGCCCCGAGGCCGGTGAGCCCTGCCACCACTGCCTGCCGGTCCCGGCGACGGTCTCGATCGCGCCGCTGACCGGGTCGTACGTCCGCAGCGCGTGGTTCACGGTGTCCGCGACGATCACCTTGCCGTCGGGCAGCAGCGCCAGCCCCTGCGGCTCGCTGAAGGAGTCCCGGCCGAAGCCGCGCTCGCCGGAGCCGATCCGCCGGACGACCGTCTCCCCGTCCGCCGCCAGCTCGACCAGCTGATGGCGGGTGGAGTCCGAGACGAGGAAGTGCCCGTTCTCCAGCACCAGCGCCTTGCCGGGGAACCGCAGATCGGTCGCGACCGGCTCCGGCGGCACGTACGGCCCGTCCCCGCGCCGCAGCGTGCCCTTCGCGGCGTGCTCGGCCTCCAGCTCCTCGACCAGCTTCTCGATGGCGTGCGCATGCCCCTCGCCCGCGTGCTGGGCGACGACATATCCCTCGGGGTCGATCACGACGAGCGTGGGCCAGGCCCGTACGGCGTACTGCTTCCAGGTCGCCAGCTCGGGGTCGTCCAGGACGGGGTGATGCACCTCGTACCGCTCGACGGCGTCGACGACGGACTGGTGCTCGGCCTCGTGCACGAACTTCGGCGAGTGGACGCCGATGATCACCACGGTGTCGCGGTGCTTCTCCTCCAGCTCCCGCAACTCGTCCAGCACATGCAGGCAGTTCACACAGCAAAAGGTCCAGAAATCGACAATTGCGATACTGCCGCGCAGATCCGCGAGGCTCAGTTCCTTGCCGCCTGTGTTGATCCAGCCACCCTTGCCGACGAGCTCAGGGGCGCGGACGCGGGCGCGGCGGGACGCGGGAGAAGCATCGTTCATGAAACAAGGGTGCCACCAGCGGGATCGTCCCCATCGACCGGGATGGCCGGTGGAGGGGTAGCGGGGTGGGCGGCGGCTCGGGTCGGCACCGGCCGGCCGGGCATCGGCCGAAAAGCGCCACCCGTACGCGTGCACCTACGTCCGGACCGCCGGCCCGCCGGAGCGCCGGGGTACCCGTTTTCCATGAAATATCTCGTGCGCGACAAGATCTTCGCGATCGGCGACGACTACTGGATCGAGGACGAGCACCGCAAGAAGGCCTTCCTCGTCGACGGCAAGGCGCTGCGCCTGCGCGACACCCTGGAGCTGAAGGATCCCACCGGGCAGGTGCTGATCACGCTCCGCCAGAAGCTGCTCAGCCTGCGCGGCGCGATGACCATCGAGCGCGGCGACCAGCCGCTGGCGACCATTCGCAAGAAGCGGCTCTCGCTGCTGCGCAATCACTACCGGGTGACCCTGGTCGACGGCACCGAACTGGATGTGAGCGGGCGGATCCTGGACCGCGAGTTCGCGATCGAGTACGACGGCGAGCTGCTCGCGCACATCTCACGGCGCTGGCTGCGGGTACGGGAGACGTACGGCGTGGATGTCGTACGGGAGGACACGGACCACGCGCTGCTCATCGCCGTGGCGGTGTGCGTGATCCGGATGGCGGAGAAGGAGCGCGACCACGACTGAGGGCGCCGGGGACACTGGTCGCGCGAGGGATGGGCACCCGGCACCAGGCGCTCGGCCGCGACGCGCACGTTCAGCGGCATCGGCGTCAGCGGCAGCGGCAGCGGCAGCGGCAGCGGCAGCGGCACCAGCGTCAGCGGCGCGGCGGCGTCTCCAGCCCCAGCAGCCGGTCCTTCAGCGCCGGGAACTGCTCACGCGTCGCCGCGACCTTCCCCGGGTCGAGATCGACCGTCAGGACCTCCTCGGCCATCCCCGCCTCGGCGAGCACCTCGCCCCACGGGTCCACGACGATGCTGTGGCCCGACTGCTCCACCCCGGCGTGGGTGCCCGCGGTGGAGCACGCCAGGACGAACGCCTGGTTCTCCACCGCGCGGGCCTGGGCGAGCAGCGTCCAGTGCGCGCGCCGGCGGGCCGGCCAGCCGGCCGGGACGACGAGCAGCTCCGCGCCCGCGTCGATCAGCCCCCGGAACAGCTCGGGAAAGCGCAGGTCGTAGCAGGTGGCGAGACCGAGGGTGGTCCCGGGGAGCGCGACCGTGACGAGTTCGTCGCCCGCGCCCATCAGCGTCGCCTCGCCCCGGTCGAAGCCGAAGCGGTGGATCTTGCGGTACGTACGGACCAGCTCACCGGCGGGGGAGAGGACGAGCGAGGTGTTGTAGAGCGTCCCGTCCGCGTCGCGCTCCACGATGGAGCCGGCGTGCAGCCAGACCCCGGCGTCGCTCGCCGCCCCCGACATCGCTTCGAAGGTCGGGCCGTCGGTCGTCTCCGCCTCGGCGGCGAAGGATTCGTACGCGAATGCCCCGACCGGCCACAGCTCCGGCAGGACCACCAGATCGGCGCCCCGCTGCTCCCGTACCAGCGCGGCGGCACGCCCCCTGCGAGCTTCGACCGATTCATCCGGTTCTACTGCGATCTGGATCAGAGAGGCGCGCACAGTACCACCGTCCTGGCATTCGAGCCGTCAACACGGGCCTACGATCGTCACACGAAAGCACTGCCGGGGTGCCACCGGGCAGCGTAACTTAGCTGCCGAACCTCCCACGCAGCCCGCAGCCAGCCAGCAAGCCAGCCCGCGTACCGCAGAACCGCCGAGGGGTCCCGTGACCGTCCATCCCAGCCTTCAAAACTACGCCGATGCCTGGACCCACTCCGTCGAGGCCATAGCCGAGCTGGTGCAGCCACTCGTCGAAGGTGAGTGGAGTTGGCGCACGCCGTGTCCAGGCTGGTCCGTACGAGACATCGTCTCGCATGTCATCGGCATGGAATGCGAGATGCTCGGGGATCCACGTCCGATCCACTCACTGCCGCGTGATCTCTACCACGTGCAGAGCGAGATCGCCCGCTACATGGAGATGCAGGTCGATGTACGGCGGCACCACACCGCGCCGGAGATGACCTCCGAGCTGGAGTACACGATCATCCGCCGCAACCGTCAGCTGCGGAACGAGAACCGCTCCCCCGACACCATGGTCCGTGCCCCCCTCGGCACCGAGCAGACCCTCGAAGCCGCCATGCGGGCGCGCGCGTTCGACATATGGGTGCACGAGCAGGATCTGCGCACGACGCTGAACAAGCCCGGCAATCTCGACTCCCCCGGCGCCCTGATCACCCGCGACGCGCTGCTGGCCGCCCTGCCGAAGGTCGTCGCCAAGGACGCGGGCGCCCCGCCGAACTCGGCGATCGTCATCGATGTGCACGGCCCCGTGGAGTTCCTCCGTACGGTCCGCGTGAACGCGGACGGCCGCGGCTCGGTCGACGGCTCACCCTCGCTCGGCCCCCTGCTGACGCTCGCGATGGACTGGGAGACGTACTTCAGGCTGGCCTGCGGCCGGGTGCGGCCCGCGGCGGTCGCGGACCGGATCAAGCTCGACGGCGATCAGGAGCTGGGGACGGCGATCCTGCGCGAGTTCGCGGTAACGCCGTGACGCGTCGGGCGCGTTAGGCGCCAGGGCGCTCCGGGGCCGGCCGCACACCCGCACAGGCCGGACCTCGTTACGCCGCCCCGCCCCGCCAGGCTCCACGGCCTCGATCCGTACGCTGCCGCCCTCACGTCCGTACGCCCCCGGCTCTCATGCCGGTACGTGCACGGCCTCCACCCGGCTCGCCACCAGCCGCTCCCGCTCCCGCCGCGCCGTGCGCGCCCGCAGCCGCAGGATCTGCACGGTCCCGACCACTTGGAGGACGAAGAGCGAGGAGAAGGCGATCCGGTAGTTGTCGCCGGTCATGTCCAGCAGGACGCCGACCGCGAGCAGTGTCGTCATCGAGGCCGTGAAACCGCCCATGTTGACGATTCCGGAGGCCGTGCCCTGACGCTCGGGCGGGTTCGCCGGCCTGGCGAAGTCGAAGCCGATCATCGACGCGGGTCCGCAGGCGCCCAGAACCGCGCAGAGCGTGATCAGCAGCCACATCGGGGCACGGTCGCCGGGGTACGCCAGCGTCGCCGCCCAGACCAGCGCCGTCGCGCCGACCGTGCCGAGGGCCAGCGGGGCCCTGGCCGCGTGATGACGGCCGATGACCTGTCCGTACACCAGCCCGATGGCCATGTTGGAGAGCACGACGAGGGTGAGCAGCTCGCCCGCGACGGCCCGGGACAGGCCCTGCGCCTCGACGAGGAACGGCAGCCCCCACAGCAGCAGGAAGAACATCGCGGGGAACTGCGTGGTGAAGTGCACCCACAGACCGAGCTTGGTGCCTGGTTCCCGCCAGGACGCGGCGAGCTGCTTCCGTACGTAGGCGGCGCCCGCGTGCTCGGCGGGCGGCGGCTCATGGCCTTCCGGGTGGTCCTTGAGGAAGAGCAGCATCAGTACGAGTACGAGGACGCCGGCCATGGCGCTGCCCGCGAACGTCGCGGTCCAGCCGAGGCTGTGCAGGGTGCGGGAGATGAAGATGGTGGAGACGAGATTGCCCGCCATCCCGAAGAGCGCGGCGATCTGCGCGATCATCGGCCCGCGCCGGGCCGGGAACCAGCGGGTGCCGAGCCGCAGCACGCTGATGAACGTCATCGCGTCGCCGCAGCCGAGCAGGGCACGGGAGGCGAGGGCCGCGCCGTACGAAGGGGAGAACGCGAAGCCCAGCTGCCCGACGGTGAACAGCACCACGCCGAAGGTGAGGACCTTCTTCGTGCCGAGCCGGTCGACCATCAGGCCGACGGGTATCTGCATGCCCGCGTAGACCAGCAGCTGGAGTATCGAGAACGTCGACAGGGCCGAGGCGTTGACGCCGAAGCGGTCGGCGGCGTCGAGACCGGCCACGCCCAGGCTCGTACGGAAGATGACGGCCACGAAGTACACGGCGACGCCGATGCCCCAGACCCAGGTGGCCCGGCGGCCGCCGGGTGGATCACCGGGCAGCGTGATCGAGACAGCGCTCACCGGTCCTCACCCCTGACCAGCACTTTGACGCGGCTGACATGCCGGCGGACGCACGCGGCCGCGCCGTCGGCGTCGCCCGTCCTGATGGCTTCGAGCAGTTCGCCGTGCTCGGTGATGTTCGCGGCGATCCGGTCGGGGTGCGCCTCCATCACGGCGACCCCCATCCGCAGCTGCCGGTCCCTGAGCTGGTCGTACAGCTTGGCGAGGATCTCGTTGCCCGCGCTGCGCACGATCTCGGCGTGGAAGCAGCGGTCGGTCGCCGCGACCGCGGCCAGATCCCCGTCCCCGGCCCGCCGCCGCTGCTCCTCCAGCAGCTCTTCCAGCCGCTCTATCATCCGCCCGGACGCCGGTATGACCTTCCGTACGGCGAACTCCTCGATCAGCAGCCGGGTTTCGACGACATCCGCGATCTCCTGCGCGGAGACGGCGAGCACGAGCGCGCCCTTCTTCGGATAGAGCTTGACGAGCCCCTCGACCTCCAGCTTGAGCAACGCCTCCCGCACGGGCGTACGTGACACCCCTACGGCCTCCGCCAACTCCCCTTCGGTGAGGAGGGTGCCGCCCTCGTAGTCACGGTCGAGCACGGCCTTCTTGATATGGCGGTACACGCGGTCAGCGGCGGGCGGTTGCTTCATGGCGGGGGCGGGGGCGGGGGCGGAAGGCATGCGCACAGCTTAGATACAACAGAGGTACAACAGCATCCCGGGTCCGCATCCCGGACAGGGCCTAGGTTGTGGGGCGTGACCGGCCACGCAATCGCAGAGGTACGTCTCACCGCGTTCAAGAGCTTTCGCGACGCGGCACTCAGCCTGGCCCCGCTGACGGTGCTGATCGGACGCAACAGCAGCGGCAAGTCCGACGCCCTGGACGGACTGGAAGTCCTCTCCCGGCTGGCTCGCGGAGACGACATCGGTGAAGCTGTCGAGAGTCGGCGCAGCGCCTCGGGACCGGTGCGGGGCGGACTGATCGGATGCGTGCCGCACGGCTCCGACCGATTCTCACTGGGCTGTACGGTCAACACCGAGCACGGCCCCGTCGACCTCGATGTGACCATCCTGGTGGAACCCGAACTGCGGATCATCGATGAGCGCCTGACCGGCCCCACGGCGGGCGGCCACAAGCCGCTTCTGACCAGCGGTGAGGCCAGCCCGCACGTCGGAGACATCACCGCGACGTGGCACAACGGCAGACCGGGCCGCAATCCCAGTGGCCCGTTCCGCAATACCCGACTGCTCACCTCGCAGGTGCCACTACGGCTCACCAGTGCGACCGGCGGCGAGGAAGACACCCTGTGGGCGGCAGAAGCCATGCTCTCCGCCCTCACCGGTTCATTCCACCTCGATCCTGTTCCGCATCTGATGCGGCAGTACGTGCCCGCACGCGACGACCGTCTCCGGCGTACGGCGGAGAACCTCTCGGCCGCCATTGGCGGGATCCAGCGAAGCAACGAAGACCTTTTTCACCACCTTGTCTCGCTGCTGCGTGGTCTGGCCGACCATGACATCGAGCGGCTCGCCGTCACCAAGTCGGAGCTGGGCGATGTGATGCTCGCCCTCGATGAAGGCCGGCTGGGACTCACACCCGCCCGCGAGATGAGTGATGGAATGCTCCGCTTCCTCGCCATCACCACATCACTGCTCACCGGAGACGAGGGGCTGGATCTGGGGCGCGTCGGCTGGGGCACTCCCAACGGCTCGCTGATGCTGGTCATCGAGGAACTGGAGAACGGCCTGCACCCCTCACAGGCATCGGAAGTCCTGCGGCTCGTCCGGCAGTCGGCCGCCGAGAACAGCACCCAGGTGCTGATCACCACACACAGCCCGGCCCTGCTCTCCGCACTCAGCGGCGACGACCACAGGGGCGTGATCGTCTGCTCGCGCGACCGCGAGACCGGCGCGAGCAGGCTGACTCGTCTCACCGAGCTGGACGGCTACGCCACAGCCATGAGCGCCGGGCCACTGGGCGATGTGGTCACCAACGGCCGTCTGATGGATTCACGTCCGGGTAAGCAGGACTACTCGGAGTTCGATCGCCTTCTCGGGATCGGGTGAAGCGGTGGCGCGTGGGGTGGAGTTCGTCGACACGTCAATCCTGTGCAACCTTCTGGAGGTCCCCGGAAAATCCCAGGACCGCGAGAAGGCAATCGCGGAGTTGAAGCGCAAGCGGGAGCTTCGGGAGGCCGATCTGCTGCTGCCTGTCACCGCGATCATCGAAACGGGAAACCACATCGCCCAGCTCTCTGACGGCTACTACCGGCGGTTATGCGCTGAACGCCTGTCCGGGGTACTGGTCACCGTGATCGAGGGAACCGCGCCCTGGGCCCTCAACGAGGTCGAGTGGAACGCGGCCCATCTGCGTGCGCTGGTGGACGGCGGGAGCACCGGCGCCAGCCTGATCGAGCACGCGTGCAACAGACTCGGCTGCGGCGACCTGAACATCCTGGTCGAACGCGACCGCTACCTGGCGCGGACCTCCGGCGTGACCGCGGCCATCTGGACCCTCGATGAACTGCTCGCGTCCTACGCCTGAGCACCGTCGGACGAGATCCCCTCCCAAGCCGCGCGTCGCGCGTCGAAGGCGGCGCTGCTTCCCGTACGCCCCTTAACTCCTCGTACATCCCTTGGGTATGCTCGCGCGTCCTATATGGAGACCCCTTTCCCGACGTGGTCTCATTTAGGCGCATCGCAACACAAACCAATGCATTCGCCGAATCGGAGCGTTTCCCTTGACACTTACCCTCCCGGGCGCGCGAAGAGCGGCTGTGGTCGCCCTCACCACCGCCGGCACCCTGCTGACCGCCTCCGCCCTGGCCGCTCCCGCCCAGGCGGCCGCCGCTCCGTCCGTCAGCGGCAAGGGCGCGTTCCTGCTGAACTACGCGTCCGGCGCCACGGTCTACAGCAAGTCCGCTGACACCAGGCGCCAGATGGCCAGCACGACGAAGATCATGACGGCCGCCGTGGTCCTCAGCACCAAGGGCGTGAACCTCGACCGCAAGGTCACCGTCAAGCGGGCCTACCGCGACTACGTCGCCAAGCAGGGCGCGAGCACCGCCGATCTGCGCACCGGCGACAAGGTAACCGTCCGCCAACTGCTGTACGGGACGATGCTGCCCTCGGGCTGCGACGCGGCGTACGCCCTGGCCGACACGTTCGGCACCGGCTCCACCGCCGCCGCCCGCACCAAGTCGTTCATCTCGAAGATGAACGCGAAGGCCGCCGAACTCAAGCTCAAGAACACCAAGTTCGACTCCTTCGACGGTATATCGAAGGCGGGCAACAACTACACGACCCCGCGCGACCTGGCGAAGATCGCCCAGTACGCCATGAAGAACACGAGCTTCCGCACGGTCGTCAAGGCCACGAGCTACAAGGGCACGGCGCCGACCAGCAAGGGCGGGAAGCGCACGTACACCTGGTACAACACGAACAAGCTGCTCGGCTCCTACAAGGGCGCCATCGGCATCAAGACCGGCACGGGTACGTCGGCCGGGCCTTGCCTGGTCTTCGCCGCCACCCGCGGCAGCAAGACTCTCGTGGGCGTCATCCTGAACGGCTCCGACCGCTACAAGGACGCGGCGAAGGTGCTGGACTACGGCTTCGGCTCGACGTCGGCGAAAACGATGCAACTGCGCCCGCTCCCGGCGGACGCGCAGCGCGACTGATCGCGTCGGGTACGGGCGCGGGTACGAGCGGGGAGCGGGGGTACGGCCACAAGTGGTGGCCGTACCCCCCCTTTTTCGCTTTTACGGTCGCCGCAGACCGGCCTGGAAGGCACCCCAGGCGGCGGGGGCGACGCGCAGGACGGGGCCGGTCAGGTTCTTGGAGTCGCGTATAGCAACGGTGCGAGGCACGTTGACGGCAACCTCCACGCACTCACCACCGGACCCGCTGTAGCTGGACTTCACGAAGACGAAATCGATCACGGATACATCCCCTTGCAGATGCTGTCGATCAGGGTTACCGAATCCTTGGGGGCGAGACTCAGCCGGGCCGTTCGGTCGAAGAACGAGCTGTACACAGCACCCTCTTCGTCGTTCTCCACCCACACAGTAGAGACGATCGTGTCGGTATGAACCACGTCCACCGCCTCGGTCTCTGCGAACGAGACGATGTTGAAGGAGCCGACCACGCACGGGTGCCCTCCGGACTGGAACGGCAT
The DNA here is from genome assembly GCF_042882605.1 of Streptomyces sp. NPDC058198. NCBI lineage: Bacteria > Bacillati > Actinomycetota > Actinomycetes > Kitasatosporales > Streptomycetaceae > Streptomyces > Streptomyces sp. NPDC058198. The sequence goes on along the minus strand of NZ_JBHVVP010000002.1, from coordinate 305,126 downwards.
CACCTGGAGCCGTACGTTCGGCAGCTGAGCCACCTCCAGCAGATGCTCCAGCTGGTTTCGCATCACCCTTGGGCCGCCCACCTGCTGGCGAAGCGCGGCTTCCCAGACCACCGCGTACACCTCCAGCGGATTGTCCCCGACAAGCCGGGCCTGTCGCTTCATCCGCACTTCCACGATCCGCTCGATATCGTCCGGGTCCTCCCAGACCCCATCGCTGACGGCGAGTGATCGCGCATACTCCGACGTCTGGAACAGGCCCGGGATCAGGGAGAGTTGCCACGTCCGCAGGCGGCGGGCCACATCCTCCATGGCGATGTACTCCGCCAGAGCTCCCGCCTGTGGCGAGTGCTGCCACCACCCCTTCGCCTTGCGGCGCTCCCGGTCCAACCGCGCCAGCTCCAGGAGACGCCCCAGCACCTTCGGGTCGTGCACACCGTAGAACTCGCACATCGCCCGAATATCCGGATCCCTCATTGGAACCCAGCCGCGCTCCATCTTCGCGATCTTCGAGTTGGTCGCGCTGATCACTCGAGCGACCTGTTGCTGGGTCTTGTCCGCCGTTTCGCGCAGGCGTAGCAGCTCACGTCCGAGCCTGCGCCCCAGAACGGTTGACGCCCGATTCCCTTGTTGAGCCGATCCATTCACGGCCCAAGTGTCGCCCCGATGGCGCCGACCAGTCGACTGCCTTCACCCGTTGGGGACAATTGGCTCCGTTTCACTTGCACCCAAGAAACTGTCTCACTACGGTCGGCATTCAACCGCTCGCACAGCGGCGCCAGTTGGCGGAAGTGCGCCGCCCCGCCCTGCGCCGAAACAGGCGCGGCCGCGGCATGCCCCCGCCAACGCCAAGCGCACGCCGCACGGGCATCCCGACCGCACACGGAGGTGCGCGTCCATGACCGCAGCCCAAGAGGCATCCACGTCCGAGCCCGTCATCCGGGAGGACCGCCTCGACTACACCCCCACCGCCGGCAGCGTCACCCTCGCCCGTCACCGCACCGGCCGGCTCGTCACCCAGTGGGGGCATCCCGAACTCGCCTGGTCGGCGACCCTCCTGGTCAGCGAGCTCGCGACGAACGCGCTGCTGCACGGCTGTCTGCGGGATCGGCTCTTCCGGGTACGGATCGTCCTCACCGCCACCGTGCTCCGTATCGAGGTGACGGATCCGCGCGGGGAACGGCTGCCCGCCATGCGCGTCGCCGATGACGACGAGTGCTTCGGGCGCGGCCTGCTCATCGTCACGCAACTGGCGGACCGGTGGGGCATCGAGCCCCGGACCGTCGGCAAGACGGTGTTCGCCGAGATCGCCGTACGACCGCACGGCGGGCCCGTCCGAGCTGAGATTGCCGACTGCGGGTCAGAAGCGGGTACCCGGGGCGGACCAGGTCGTTCGGTGCTGGTGGGGCCGCCCCTTGCTGTTTGAGTGTCGCGGTTCCGGGCCGGGCGTCAAGGGCGCTCCTTCGTCGCGTCGCGAGCGATGGGCTGCGCCCACCCTTGACTCCCGTCCCTCCACCGCAAGTGACTCTTTGAGGGGGGCGGCCGGGGGGAGGGGTTCCCGGGAAGATCCGCTGTTTCCTGGGGTCTGTTCCCGGCCGCCAGGCCGGTGGGCGGTGTGCGCGGCAGTGGAATGGGGCGGCCCGGCACCGGCTCAGCGTCGGACTGCGGTGGGGGCCGAGGCACAAGCAGGTGTCTGAGCTCCGTGGCCGCATGGCACCTCAGAAGCGGGTACGAGAGGCGCTCGACGACCTGATATGTACCTATTTGCCCGGCTGATTGGAGTCCTCACCGGCCGATCGTGCGTCAGGGGGCGCGTTAAGCAGGCATCGGGACGGGTGAGCTGACCGTTGCTGCGGTCCGGCTCCGGTCGTAACCCGTCGGGCGGTCCTAGGCCTTCGGCTGGGTGAAGCGGATGCTGTTGCCGAAGGGGTCGCGGAGGCCGCAGTCGATGCCGTACGGACGATCGGTGGGTTCCTCGGTGAACTCGACGCCCCGGGCCAGCAGCGTCTCGTACGTCTGGCGGCAGTTGTCCGTACTGAAGATGACCGAGCCGCCCATCGCGCCCTTGGTCACCAGCTCGCGGACCTGCTGCGCCGTCTCCTCGGACATCTGCGGACCGCCCGGCTTTTCCAGCAGGATCTGGCGCTCCGGGTGGCCGGGGAGGCTGACGGTCAGCCAGCGCATGAAGCCCATGTCGACGTCGGCGTTGACCTCCAGGCCGAGCTTGCCTACGTAGAAGTCGAGGGCTTCGTCCTGGTCGAGGACGTACATCTGTGAGTGCGTGATGGCGTTGAACATGTGCGTCACGCTACTGGGCAAGCCGGACGAAAACTTGTCCAAAACTGCTCAGTCGACGGACGGTGCGGACGGTCAGGCGTTCGGCCGCAGCCACGCCATCGCGAAGCAGGACGGTACGTCCATGGCCGGGGCTACCTTGCGGTACGTCCTCGGCGACCGGCCGACGATCTCGCGGAACGTGCGGCTGAAGGTTCCGGGACTTCCGAAGCCGACCTGGAAGCAGATGTCCGTCACGCTGTGGTCAGTCTCGCGCAGCAGGAACATCGCGCGCTCGACACGGCGGCGCTGCAGGTAGCGGTGCGGCGTCTCGCCGAACGTGGCCCGGAAGGTGCGCGTGAAGTGCGCCTGCGACACATGGGCGATCCGGGCCAGGGCGGGGACGTCCAGCGGCTGCGCGTAGGCGCGGTCCATCGCGTCCCGTGCCCGAAGCATGCGGCGGTTGGTGTCTTCTGCGGCGCGGCTCACGGCGCCATGACACCACGGTTCTCCGCCGTCCGGCCGACCGGGGGCCGAGGTGGCACGACGTACGGCGGCCGACCGCCGGCCCGGGGTGGTTCTACTTCAGCTTCAGCCAGTCGGTGTAGCGGGTGGGGGCGATGAGGGCGCCGTTCTTGGCGGTGAGGACGTCTCCGGGGACGACGGCGAACATTCCGGCGGTGTCGTCGGTGGTCACCGAGCGCTTGTCGCCCTGGGAGGCGAGGGTGATCCGGCCCAGTTCGTCCAGCGGATACGTGTCGGGCCCGGCGAGGTCGATCGTGCCGCCCAGGGGCGATCCGGCCGCGACGTCGGCGACGGTGGCGGCGACGTCCGCCGCGGCGACCGGCTGGAGGGGGGTGCGGGGCAGGCGGACGGTGTCGCTGTCGGCGGTCAAGGACAGGACGGCGTCCATGAACTCCATGAACTGGGTGGCTCGGACGATGGAGTAGGGGACGGAGCCGGCCTTGAGGATGTCTTCCTGGAGGGTCTTGGCGCGGTAGTAGTCGAGCTCGGGTACGTGGTCGACGCCGACGATGGACAGGATGACGAAGTGCCCGGCGCCTGCCTGCTGGGCCGCGGCCAGGAGGTGGTCCATCGAGGTCTGGAAGAACGCGGGGGAGGCGTCGTCGAAGGTCGGGGAGTTGGTCAGGTTGACGACCACGTCGGCGCCGGCCAGCGCCGCGTCCAGGCCCTGACCGGTGAGGACGTCGACCCCGGTGGACAGCGAGTGCGGCACCGCCTCATGCCCGGCCGCGGCCAGGTTCTGGACGACCTGTGACCCGATCAGCCCGGTTCCGCCGATGACTGCGAACTTCATGGCACGTCCTGCCCTTCCTCGACGACTCGTCCGCCGAGGATTTTATGTGCCTTTTCACCGTGACTCGGACATTCGACGCGCTGATCATGGCGGGGAGGGCCGGGGCAGGCGCGTCAGGTCACCGCGAACTTGGCGACGTACTCGTCGAAGGGCTCAATGCCGACTTCCACGCGCAGTTCGTCCATCCGCTCCGGTTCTTCACAGGGCCACGGGATGGGCGAACCGTCCTTCACGCCGGCGATCTGCGTGCCGTACACCTGCTTGCGTCCTTCGTTGACCAGCGTCCACCGTCGGCCAGCCGAACGCATCCATGATCTCGTTCAGCCGGTCACCGTGCTGTGCGGTCAGCCGGCGCCATGCCAACTGCGCGGTCGGGTCATCGCTGTTCGCGTGCACCGAGGTCTGCTGATCCGCCGCAGCCATGCCCAATAGCTCCGCCGCCAGTGCGGCAACATCGTGCGCCACTCTCAACTCCCAGGCCAGATCGGGCTGTCGTGCTGGTCGTACGCAACCCTAAAGGGGCATACAGCACACAAAGATCATTCCGGAGAATGGCGACAGGCACGTCCGTGCGCTGGGACACTGGATCTACCGGTGAGGCCGGAGCCGAATCTCCCGCGGCACCGGTCCCGGCTGGACCCGTCGCGAAAGCCCCTCAGGTGCCCGGGCGCCAAGCCCGTGCGCGAGCAGACGACGGGCCGCAGCAGGAAGTCCGCGACCGGCGACAGCCGCGCGGGTCAGGTCAGCTGGACGCCGCCGTCGACGTCGACCACGGATCCGGTGGCGTAGCCGTTGGTCATCAGGAACACGGCGGTCGAAGCGATGTCCTCGGGCAGGCCGACGCGTCCGACGGGCACGCTGGCGACGTACTGGGTCAGCAAGCGCGTCCGCACATCCACCGGGACGTCGTCGAAGGCGGGAGTCTCGACCAGGCCGGGGGCGATGACATTGACCCGCACCGGGGCCAGGTCGACGGCGTTGGCCTTGCCGAAGGCCTCCAGGGCAGCATTGATCGCGGCCATCGTCGGGCGCCCGGGGCCGTGCTTGCGGCTCGCGATGCCTCCGATCAGGACGATCGAGCCGTCCTTCGCAATGCGGTCGGCCGCGGCCCGCACCCCGTCGTAAGCGCCCCAGAACTTGGTGTCCATGAACCCTCGGGCAGCGTTGGAGTCCAGTTCCCGCACAGTGCCGAGGGCGGTGGCACCCGCCGATATTGCCAGGTGGTCGAAGGAGCCGACGCGGTCGAGCATGGCCTCGATCGAGGCCGGGGAGGTGATGTCGACCTGCTCGGTCGCTATACCGGCGGGCACGTTGCCCGCGTGACGCGCGGGATTGCGACTGGCTGCCGTGACCCGCGCCCCGGCGGCCATGGCGTGCTCGGCGATGGCGAGGCCGATACCGGAGGTGCCGCCAATCACGACAACGTGCTTACCAACCAGGGAGTCGGCGGTGCTCATAAGCGATGTCCTGTTCTCGGGTGGGGGATCATCCGGAGGGACGGTAGCCGCCACCGCCTGCGGATCGGTTTAGCAGCGCGCAGCGCCTCCCTGACAGGCAGCCAGACCAGCCACTCAACCCGCCAAGAGCGGGGCCCAGTGGAGGCGGCGTCCCTGGTCGGGTGGTTGTGCGAACCAGCCGCCTGAGCCGAGAGAAAGCCTGCTAATGTGACCGGCCATGCACACTTGGTGCCAGTGGCGTGAAGTCCGCCTATATTGGCATCTCAGCCACAGGAGTCGGCTTGGCACCTCGTGCGGGAACCGGCCGTTGTACCGCGCTGCTGCTGACGGTTGCATTAGCGACCGGAGCTCTCACCGGATGCCAGTCCTTTCTGGACGCCGCGCCCGCCCAAGGCTGCGAGAACACCGAGAGCCGGGTCAAGGAGCTGGAGTCGTACGACATCCTCGACTCTCGGCCCGAAGGAACCGTCGTACCTCAGGGCTTCAAGGATCTCGAGTCCGGCTGCTGGGAGGACAGTGGCGAGGCGTGGGTATACGCCGAGCGGACCTACGTATTCCGCGGCGACAAAGCCGAAGTGACCCAGTACTACCGGGCGGCAGCGGAGCACGACGGCTGGGAGCTGTCTCAGACCTCCGGGAAGGCGTCGAAAGCAGAGCGGCCTGCGAATCTGTGCTTCACCCTCGGCACGGGGGACGGCACGACGATGCTGGACGTCTACTTCCTGACCGAGGAGATCCTCGATGCGGAAGAGCGCAAGCCCGGGCCCGAATTCAGCTCTGGATCCGGCTACCGTGTGGCCGTCACCTCCACGGCAGACGGTTCTACGACCAGCTGCTCGGCCTGAAGCCGGCCCCTGGTTACCTGCTGCGGCCTGTTCAACCCAGCGCCGGCCACCTACCGGCTCGACCCACACCGACCCCGACCAGCTCACCCGCGCCTTGGGGCCATCCCTTCACCGTGGCGAGCCGGGAACTCCTGCACCAGCTCACGACGGGGACCTGGCGTCCGCCCGTGCCGTCCACGTGAAAGGCCCCGTACGCACCTGAGCACGCCGGTCAGGGGGTGAACGCGCGGCGTACGACCTCGGCCAGGGCCTCGCGGCGCCGGGTGTGCTCGGTTTCGGGGTCGTCCTTGGCGGCGGCGATGGTGGCGCTCGCCGGTGACCAGGTCATGGACATCGCGGTGACGAGCGACAGCACGTCGTCGGGGGCGAACGCGGGGTTGATGTGCCCGCCGCGCTGCGCCTCCGCGATGGCCTGGAGCTTGAGCGCGTCGTGCCCCGGAAGGTCGGTGATCAGGTCACCGGCAGGGACGCGCTCGAGCCGGGACCAGGTCGCGAGTCGGACCAGTTCCGGGTGTACGAGATACGCGTCGTACAGACCGACGGCGTAGCCGGGAAGATCGCGGGCATCCAGCGGCACCGTATTGACGATCATGTCGAGGTGCTCGCCGAAGACCGCGTCGAAGAGCCCCTCCTTGCTCTTGAAGTACGCGTAGAGCTGCGCCTTGTTCGCCCGGGCCGCGGCCGAGATCCGGTCCACGCGCGCCCCGGCGATCCCGTAGGTGGCGAACTCAGCGGTGGCGGCGTCCAGCAAACGGCGCTTCGTAGCCTCTCCAGCATTCATGCCCTCACTATAACCAACTAGTTTGTTTGACAGCCACCGACGGAGGGCTTACGTTCGTGACACAGGAACAAACAAACTAGTTTGTTCTCCCACGGAGGTTCATCGTGTCTTCTCTTCTCCTGCTCGACCCGGCCTCGCGCCCCGCCCCGGCCTTCCTCCAGGGCGGTCCGAAGAAGCTGCTGATCGACGGCGCCTGGGTGCCCGCGCAGTCCGGCAAGACCCTCGAAACGGTCGACCCGACCACGGAGCAGGTGCTGACCAGCGTCGCCCTGGCCGGCTACGAGGACGTCGATCTCGCGGTCGCCGCAGCGCGGCGAGCGTTCGAGGACCCGTCCTGGTCCGCCATCACGCCCCACCGGCGCAGTCGCATCCTGCTCCAGATCGCCGACGTCATGGAGGCGAACGCCCAGGAGCTGGCGACGCTGGACTCCCTCGACATGGGCGGCACGATCGGGCTCACCCGCTGGATGATCGACCACTCCGTCGACGTCATCCGCCACTACGCCGGCTGGCCCACCAAGCACTACGGCCGGACCGCCCCGTCGGACCCCTCGCAGTTCAGCTACACGCTGCGCCAGCCGCTGGGTGTCGTCGCGGGGATCACCGCCTGGAACGGCCCGCTGCTGCAGGCCGCCTGGAAGCTCGGTCCTGCCCTCGCCACCGGCAACACGCTGATCCTCAAGCCCGCCCAGACGTCGCCCCTCAGCGTCCTGCGGCTGGGAGAACTCCTGGAGGAGACGGACCTCCCGCGCGGCGTCGTCAACATCATCACCGGCGACGGCCGCACCGCGGGTGAGGCGGTCATCACCCACCCGGGCGTCAACAAGGTGAGCTTCACCGGCTCGACCGCCGTGGGCAAGCACATCCTGGAATCGTCCACCGGCAACCTCAAGCGCGTCACGCTGGAGCTCGGTGGCAAGTCCCCGAACATCATCTTCGCCGACGCCGACCTGAAGGCCGCCGCCGTCGCCTCCGCGACCGGCTTCCTCGCGGGCGCCGGTCAGGGCTGCGTCGCGGGCACCCGCATCTTCGTCGAGGAGTCCGTCCGCGAGGAGTTCGCCGGACTGCTCCGCGAGGAGATGGCGACGTGGACCGTCGGCGACCCGTTCCACCCCGACACCCGGATGGGCCCGCTCGCCTCCCGTCAGCACTTCGAGCGTGTCTCCTCGTACTTCGACATCGCCCGCGAAGAGGGTGCCACCGTGCGTGTCGGCGGTGAGCTGGAGGGCAACACCGGGCTGTTCGTGTCACCGACGCTCATCGACGACGTCACCAATGACATGCGCGTCGCCCAGGAGGAGATCTTCGGACCGGTCGCGGCCCTGATGTCCTTCAGCGACGAGGCCGAGGTCATTCGCGCGGCCAACGACACCGAGTACGGCCTCGCGTCCGCGGTATGGACCAAGGACCTCGCCCGCGCCCACCGGGTCGCCGCCGCGCTGGAGGCCGGCACCGTCTGGGTCAACACCTACGGCGACATGTCCGCGGGCATCCTCCCCTTCGGCGGATTCAAGCAGTCGGGCATCGGCCGCGAGCACGGCATGGACGGACTCGACGCCTTCACGGAGACCAAGACCGTCATGGTCCAGTTCTGAAGGACCGGACCGCACCCAGAAAAGCAATGAACGAGAGGGACAAGACCATGCGGAATGTCAGTGGATGGGCGGCCACCGAACCGGGAGGCCCCCTGAAGCCCTGGGACTTCCAGCGGCGCGACGTGCTCAGCGAGGACGTGGCCATCCGGATCGAGTACTGCGGTGTCTGCTCCAGCGACATTTCCGCGATCCGCCACGGCGGCGACTTCCCGCTGGTGCCCGGCCACGAGATAACCGGGGAGGTCACGGCGGTCGGCGACCGGGTTTCCCGCTTCGCCGTCGGCGACAAGGTCGCGGTGGGCAACATCATCGACTCCTGCCGGGAGTGTCCGGCCTGTCTGGCCGGCCGCGAGAACTGGTGCTTCGCGTACCCGACCCTCACCTACGGCGGCGCCGACCGGAAGGACGGCAACCCCACCCGTGGCGGCTTCTCCTCGGAGTACGTCCTCGACCAGCGCTTCGTCTACGCCCTGCCGGAAGGGCTCGACCCGGCCGGGGCCGCGCCGTTGATGTGCGCCGGCATCACGACGTACGCGCCGCTCCGCCGCTGGGGAGCAGGCCCCGGCAAAACGGTCGGCATCGTCGGACTCGGCGGGCTGGGCCACATCGCGCTGAAGATCGCCCACGCGCTGGGGGCCGAGGTCGTCCAGTTCACCCGGACGATGGACAAGGCGGCGGAGGCGCGGGCGCTGGGCGCCGACGACGTCGTCCTGTCCACGGACGAGAAGCAGATGGCCGCTCAGGCCGGCCGGTTCGACCTCATCCTCGACACGGTCGGCGCACCGCACGCGTTGGAGCCCTACCTCGCCGCGCTCGCCATCGACGGAACGCTCTGCATGGTGGGCATCCCCGAAGGCAACTGGACGGTCGACCCCCTCAGCCTGATCGTGGGGGCGAAGAACCTGGCGGGCGCCGGCAGCGGCGGGACGCTGGAGACCCGGGACATGCTCGACTTCTGCGCCGAGCACGGCATCACCGCCGATGTCGAACACATGCGGCCCGACCAGGTCAACGAGGCCCTCGACCGGCTCGCACGCAACGACGTCCGCTACCGGTTCGTCCTCGACATGGCCGAGCAGTCCTAAGTCCCCTCCGGCCCAGGCTTCTCGGCAAGGAACAGATGAAGGCATGAACACCGCCATATCCCCGCGGCCGCGCAGCGGTCCCCTCACGGGTGTGCTGGCAGCCGCCGGGATCATGGTGGCGGTGATGCAGACACTGGTCGTGCCGCTGATACCCGACCTGCCACGGCTGCTGAACACCTCCGCGTCCAACGCCTCATGGGCCGTCACCGCCACCCTGCTCGGCGCCTCCGTCGCCGTACCGGTCATCGGACGGCTCGGCGACCTCTACGGAAAGCGCCGCCTGCTGCTGGTCAGCACCGCACTGCTGGTCCTCGGCTCGCTCGTGTGCGCACCCGCCGACTCACTCATTCCCCTGGTGATCGGCCGGGCGCTCCAGGGCTTCGGCATGGGAGTGATCCCGCTCGGCATCAGCATCATGCGTGACGTGCTGCCGCCCGAGCGGCTCGGCTCGGGCGTGGCCATGATGAGTTCCTCGCTCGGCGTGGGCGGCGCGGTCGGCCTGCCCCTGTCCGCCGCGGTGGCGCAAAGCACCGACTGGCACGTGCTGTTCTGGGGCTCGGCGGGCATGGGACTCCTGCTCGGTGGGCTCATCCTGCGGTACGTCCCCGAGCCGTCAGCCGGCTCGGGCGGCCGGTTCGACGCCGTCGGTGCGCTCGGCCTGTCCGCCGGTCTGATCACCCTGCTGCTGCCCGTCTCGAAGGGCGGCGACTGGGGCTGGGGAAGCGGGACCACGCTCGGCCTGCTCACCGCGGCCGCCGTGATCCTGCTGCTGTGGGGCGGCTGGGAACTGCGGCACCCCTCCCCCCTGGTCGACCTGCGCGCCGGCTCCCGCCGGCCGGTCCTGATGACCAACCTCGCGTCCGTCGTGATCGGTTTCGCGATGTACGCGGTGTCCCTGGTCGCCCCGCAGCTGCTCCAGTCGCCCGCGACCACTGGTTACGGACTGGGGCAGTCGATGCTCGCGGCCGGGCTGTGGATGGTCCCCGCCGGGCTGGTGATGATGGCCGTCTCGCCCTTCGCGGCCAAACTCTCCGCCGCCCATGGCCCCCGAACCTCCCTGCTGGTGGGCGCGCTCGTCATCGCGTGCGGGTACGGGGCGGCGCTCGCGCTGATGGGCAGTGTCTGGGGGGTGCTGGTCTTCGCGGCGGTCATCAGCACGGGCGTCGGTTTCGCGTACGCCGCCATGCCCGCGCTGATCATGGGCGCGGTACCCGCCTCGGAAAGCGCCGCGGCCAACGGTCTCAACAGCCTGTCGCGTTCGCTCGGTACCGCCACCGCCAGCGCGGTCGTGGGACTGGTCCTGGCGCGTATGACCACCGATCTGGGCGCGGTCACGGTCCCCTCCGAAGCGGGTTTCCGGGCCACCTTCGTGATCGGCGCGGGGGTGGCGATCCTGGCGGCCCTGGTGGTGCTCGCCATCCCGGCGCGGCCCGAAGCCGTCCCGTCCGTACCGCTCGCACTCGCTCATGAGTGAGCCCCGCGACCGTCCACACGGTCGCGGGGCTCACTCGTCAGGCTGTTAGGCCCAGGTGACGTCAGGCTGTTACGCCCAGGTGATCAGGCGCTTCGGCTGTTCCAGGACCGCGGCGATGTCCGCCAGGACCTTGGAGCCCAGCGCGCCGTCGACCAGCCGGTGGTCGAAGGAGAGCGCCAGGGTGGTGACCTGACGCGGCTTGACCTTGCCCTTGTGGACCCAGGGCTGGAGCTTGATCGCGCCGACCGCCAGGATCGCGGACTCGCCCGGGTTGAGGATCGGCGTACCGGTGTCGACGCCGAAGACGCCGACGTTGGTGATGGTCACCGTGCCGCCCTGCATGGCCGTCGGCGTCGTCCTGCCCTCGCGGGCCGTGGACACCAGCTCCCCCAGCGCTCCCGCCAGTTGGGGCAGGGTCTTGTCGTGCGCGTCCTTGATGTTCGGGACGATCAGTCCGCGCGGGGTCGCGGCCGCGATGCCCAGGTTGACGTAGTGCTTGAGCACGATCTCCTGGTTGGCCTCGTCCCAGGTCGCGTTGACCTCGGGGTTGCGTTTGATGGCGACCAGCAGTGCCTTGGCGATGAGGAGCAGCGGGTTGACCCGCTGGCCCGCCATGTCCTTGTCGGACTTGAGCTCCTCGACCAGCTTCATCGTGCGCGTCACGTCGACGGTGATGAACTCCGTGACATGCGGCGCGGTGAAGGCGCTGCCCACCATCGCGGCCGCCGTCGCCTTCCGTACGCCCTTGACGGGGATACGGGTCTCCCGGCCGTCGCCCTGGACCGCCACCGGTGCGACGGCGGCAGGAGCGGCCGCGGCCGGCGCCGGAGCCCCGGCCTCAGCGGAAGCGGAGGCAGCAACGGCGGCAGGAGCCGGGGCCGTCGCCGCGTGGACGTCCTCGCGGGTGATGATCCCGTCGGGGCCGGTCGGGGTGATCGTCGTCAGATCCACCCCGAGGTCCTTGGCGAGCTTCCGTACCGGCGGCTTGGCCAGCGGCCGGGACAGCGCGGACTGCCCGGACTGCCCGGAGGGCTGGGACTGCGCGGCGGGCTGGGACTGCGGGAGCGGGCCCGGCTGCCCGTTCATCTCACCCTGGAGCGCGGCGGCCACCTGCGCCGTCGCCTGCTCGGGTACCGAAGCACCCCTGCGCGGGCGGCGCTTCGTGGACGCCTCGGCCACTCCGTACCCGACGAGAACCGGCGTACGGGTCGCCGGTTCCGAGGGTCCGGAGGGTTCGGTCGGTTCGGAAGGTCCGGCAGCGGGGGCGACCGGCGCGGCCGCAGCCGGCGGCTCCGGCTCCGCGCTGCCCGGCGCCACATCCACCGTGATGATGGACACGCCGACATCGACCGTCGTGCCCTCCTCGAAGCGCAGCTCGTGCACCACCCCGTCGTACGGAATGGGCAGCTCGACGGCCGCCTTCGCGGTCTCGACCTCGCACACGACCTGGCCGTCGGTGACGGAATCGCCCGGCTTTACGTACCACTTGAGGATCTCGGCCTCGGTGAGTCCCTCGCCCACATCGGGCATCTTGAACTCTCGATAGCGAGTGGAAGTGTCAGCAGTCATGGTCACGGCACTCCTCAGTACGCGAGCGAGCGGTCGACGGCGTCGAGCACTCGGTCCAGGCCCGGGAGGTATTCGTCCTCCAGGCGGGCCGGCGGATACGGCGCGTGGTAGCCGCCAACCCGGAGCACCGGGGCCTCCAGATGATAGAAGCACCGCTCCGTGACGCGCGCGGCGATCTCCGCGCCGGAGCCGAAGAAGACCGGCGCCTCGTGCACGACGACCAGCCGGCGCGTCTTCTCCACCGACGTCTGGATCGTGTCGAAGTCGATCGGGGACATCGAGCGGAGATCGACGACCTCCAGCGACTTGCCCTCCTCGGCGGCCGCCGCGGCGGCCTCCAGACAGACCTTCACCATCGGGCCGTACGCGGCGAGCGTGAGGTCGGAGCCCTCCCGGGCGACCCGCGCCTTGTGCAGCGGTCCCGGGATGGCCTCGTCGTTGACCTCGCCCTTGTCCCAGTAGCGCCGCTTGGGCTCGAAGAAGATCACCGGGTCGTCGCTCTGGATGGCCTGCTGCATCATCCAGTACGCGTCCGCCGGCGTGGACGGCGAGACGATCTTGAGGCCCGCGACATGCGCGAAGAGCGCCTCCGGGGACTCGCTGTGGTGCTCGACCGCGCCGATGCCGCCGCCGTACGGGATACGGATCACGACGGGCATCTTGATCTTGCCGAGCGCACGGGCGTGCATCTTCGCGAGCTGCGTGACGATCTGGTCGTACGCGGGGAAGACGAACCCGTCGAACTGGATCTCCACGACCGGCCGGTAGCCGCGCAGCGCGAGACCGATGGCCGTGCCGACGATGCCTGACTCGGCGAGCGGGGTGTCGATGACCCGGTCCTCGCCGAAGTCCTTCTGGAGTCCGTCCGTGACGCGGAAGACGCCGCCGAGCTTGCCGACGTCCTCGCCCATGATCAGGACCTTGGGGTCGGTCTCCAGGGCCTTGCGGAGCGATTCGTTGATCGCCTTCGCGAGCGGGAGCTTCTGTACGGCCATGGCTACTTGCCCTCCGCGGTCTGAGCGTCCGCGTCGGCGAACGACGCCTGGTACGCGGCGAACTGCGCGCGCTCCTCGTCGACGAGCGCGTGCCCGTCCGCGTAGACATGGTCGAAGATCGCCATGTGGTCCGGGTCGGGCATGGCCCGTACCGCCTCGCGCACCCGCTTGCCGAGCGTCTCGCTCTCCTCGTCCAGGGCCGTGAAGTACGCCTCGTCGGCCTGGCCCTCGCTCTCCAGATACCTGCGCAACCGCAGGATCGGGTCCTTGGCCTCCCAGGCCTCCCGCTCCTCGTCGGCGCGGTACTTGGTCGGGTCGTCGGAGGTGGTGTGCGCGCCCATCCGGTACGTGAACGCCTCGACCAGCGTCGGTCCCTCGCCCCGGCGGGCCCGCTCCAGCGCGGAGCGGGTCACGGCCAGGCAGGCCAGGACGTCGTTGCCGTCGACCCGGACGCCCGGGAAGCCGAAGCCCTGGGCGCGCTGGTAGAGCGGCACCCGGGTCTGCTTCTCGGTCGGCTCGGAGATCGCCCACTGGTTGTTCTGGCAGAAGAAGACCACCGGCGCGTTGTAGACCGCGGAGAAGGTGAACGACTCGGCGACATCGCCCTGGCTGGAGGCGCCGTCCCCGAAGTACGCGATCACGGCGGAGTCCGCGCCGTCCTTGGCCACGCCCATGGCGTAGCCGGTGGCGTGCAGCGTCTGCGAGCCGATGACGATCGTGTACAGATGGAAATTGTTGCTGTTGGGATCCCAGCCACCGTGGTTCACACCGCGGAACATGCCCAGCAGGTTGGTCGGGTCGACCCCGCGGCACCAGGCGACGCCGTGCTCCCGGTAGGTCGGGAAGACATAGTCGTCGTCGCGCAGCGCGCGGCCCGACCCGATCTGGGCGGCCTCCTGGCCCAGCAGTGATGCCCACAGCCCGAGCTCGCCCTGGCGCTGGAGCGCCGTGGCCTCGGCGTCGAAGCGGCGGGTCAGGACCATGTCCCGGTACAGCCCGCGCAGTTCCTCCGGGGTCAGGTCGATCGAGTAGTCCGGGTGCTCGACGCGCTCGCCCTCAGGGCTGAGCAGTTGTACGAGCGGGGGCTCGGAACTCTGCGGCTGCGGCGTCCTCTTCGCGCTGGCGCGCTTGGCGCCGCTGCTGCGTCGCGGTTTGCGCGCTGCAGTGCTCTCCACGGTCACGTGCGTGCTCCTCCGTCTGTCCGGCCCCCGGGATCCGCCGGGAACCAGTGCGGCTCGCCTGTTACCGCCGCGTGCACGGGGTGGGTGCGACACGGTCGGGACAGGCGTGACAGGTGCCCCGGCGAGCGCCCTGTCACAGGCACGTTACCCAGTGCACCGCATTACTGCGAAACCCCACTTGACCTGCAATTTTGCTTGGATTTCCAAGTAAATCGGCAAAGTCGGGAACAACCACTGGTCACAGCCTTGCAGGCCGCCGGAACAACGGCACGTTATCCCGCTGACCTGCGACAGGGAAGGGGTGAGTGTGTGAGACTGAATTCTGTGCGTGAAGAGGGAAAAATCACGGTATTTCTGGTTGATGACCATGAAGTCGTCCGCCGGGGCGTGTACGAACTGCTCTCTGTCGAGGATGACATCGAAGTCGTCGGAGAGGCGGGCACGGCCGGGGACGCGATGGCCAGGATCCCCGCGACGCACCCCGATGTGGCCGTGCTCGACGTCCGGCTGCCGGACGGCAGCGGGGTCGAGGTGTGCCGGGAGATCCGTTCGCGGGACGAGAGCATCAAGTGCCTGATGCTCACCTCGTTCGCCGACGACGAAGCGCTTTTCGACGCGATCATGGCTGGGGCCTCCGGGTATGTGCTCAAAGCGATCCGCGGCAATGAGCTGCTGACGGCGGTACGGGACGTGGCGGCCGGCCGGTCGCTGCTCGACCCGGTGGCGACGGCCCGGGTGCTGGAGCGGCTGCGCGACGGGGCCGGCCCCAAGGCCGACGACAAGTTGGCGGGCCTCACCGACCAGGAGCGCAGGATCCTGGATCTGATCGGCGAGGGCATGACCAACCGCGCCATCGGCGAGCGGCTGCATCTCGCCGAGAAGACGATCAAGAACTATGTCTCCAGCCTGCTCTCCAAGCTGGGGATGGAGCGCCGGTCGCAGGCGGCCGCGTATGTGGCACGGCGCCAGGCCGAGAAGCGCTGAGGCCGCATACGTACCGTGATGGGCCCGGTTCTAATCGGGACCAACGTCCCCCGATTCCGGGGCCGCCTCCTCTGGTGGCGGGCGGCAGCGCTGACGGAGAGTGGACGCATGTTCTCCGAGGAACGCCGCGCGATCGAACTGCTCGCCCACGTGTCATACGGCCGGGTGGCGACCACCATGCGCGCGATGCCGTTCGTCGTACCCGCCTGCCATGTCGTGACGGACGGCCACGTGCTGCTGCGGATGCACGCGGGTCTCGGCTACCACCGCGCATGCGGCGGCGGGGTCGTGGCGTACGGCGCGGACAACTTCAGCAGCGGTGCGGACGACCTCTGGTCCGTCCAGTGCACCGGCACGGCCGAGATCGTCGAGCCGACGCCGTTCGAACGGGATCTGTTCGGTCGCAGCCCCCGCCACGTGGACGGAAAACCGTTCGATCCTGTCTATATGCGGCTTGTGCCGCAGTTCGTCACCGTACACATGCTCGACCACTCCTCAGAGCGACAAAGCCAACACGTTGCGTGATCTAACATCTGGCAGGTGCCGCGCTCATCTGAACTCGCTGCGCCTGCCGCGACTGCCCTGATCCCCCTGCCCACCTCCCCTTCGCACGCCTCGCGTGCCGCTTCGCCGTCCGCTTCTCTGTCCGCTTCGGCTTCTCTGCCTGCTTCGGCTTCACTGCCTGCTTCGGCTTCACTGTCCGCTCCACCCGTCCGCACGCTGCTCCGCCGCTACCGGAACGCGGGCGAGCCGCTGTCCTGCGAGCCCGTCGCCCAAGGACTGCTCAACCGCGGCTACCGGCTTGCCACCACCCGCGGTTCATATTTCCTCAAGCACCATCTCGACGGCGACCATCTGGCGATCTCTCGCCAGCACCGGGCCACCCAGCGGCTCCAGGCGCTCGGTCTGCCCGTCGCCCCGCCCGTCGAGAACACCGCGGGCGACACCGTCGCCGTCATCGGCGGCCGTTGCTACGCCCTGCACCCCTGGGTCGAGGGGCGCCACCGCGACGGCGCCCAGCTGACCACCCTCGAATCCCGGCGTCTCGGGGGGCTCCTCGGGCTCGTGCACGTCTGTCTGGACCGCGTGATGGCGCCGGACCCCGCGGGCCTCGCGTACGACAGTCCCGACCCCGCGGACACCTTCGCGCTCATCGACGAACTGCTGGCCCTGGCCCGCGCCCACACCCCCCGGGCCACCTTCGACGCGCTGGCCGAGCACCGTCTCGTGGAACGCCGTGTCCTGCTGGAGCGCCATGCCCACCGCCGTCCGCCCCGGGGCGCCGAGCCCGCCACCGGCTGGGTGCACGGCGACTTCCACCCGTTGAATCTGCTCTACCGGGGCGCGGAGCCGGCCGCCATCGTCGACTGGGACCGGCTCGCCGTACAGCCGCGCGCGGAGGAGGCGGTACGGGCCGCGGCGATCTTCTTCGTCCGGCCGACCGGCGAACTGGAGCTGGCGAAGGTACGGGCGTACGCCCGCGCCTACCGCCGCGCGGCCGGCGCGGAGCCCTCGGAACTGGCCGCGGCGGTGCACCGGGTGTGGTGGGAGCGGCTCAACGACTTCTGGATACTGCGCTGGCGCTACCAGCGGAACGACCGAAGGGCCGACCCGCAGTTCGCTGCGGTGTCGGCCCTGGCGGTGTGGTGGACGCGGGAGTACGAAGCGGTGTGCGAGGCCTTCACGGGGTGATCGCCTTCACGGGGTGATCGCCTTCACGGGGTGATCGCCGTCACGGGGTCATCGCCGTCACCGGCGGGACGCCCGGTACGGGGATTCAGCCGCTGCCGCCGGGAACACCACCGAGCGCGCCCCCGGCGGGTTCCCCGCCGGGTTCGCCGTTGGCACCGCCGTCGGCGGTCCCGCCGGTGGGGTCGCCGTCCCCGCCGCTCGGCGGGGTGGACGGATCGCCCGACGTGTCGCCGTTGCCCCCTCCGTTGTTCGCGCCACCGTCCGTCGTACCCGTGTCGGGGGTGGACGGCGTCTCGGACGGCTCCTCGGAGTGGCTCGGCGTCTCGGACGGTGTCTCGCTGGGCGGGAACTCCGGCTGCTGGTTGCCTCCGGTGGAGGTGTCCGGCTGGTCGTCCTCCGAGGACTGCTCGTCCGAAGGCGTCGCATCGTCGCTCGGCGTCGACACGCTCGGGGACTCGGACTTCTTGTCGTCCGTCGTGCCGCCGCCGGTGCCACCGCCCATGCCCTGCACCGCGTAGGCCACGCCTGCCACTATCGCGATCAGCGCCAGCGCGACGAACAGCCACATCTTGCCGCGGCCGCCCTCGCCGCCGCCCTGATGATGGCCGTCGTAGCCGCCGTCGTCCGGGTTCATCGGCGGCAGGATCGGGCCCTGCGAGGTGTCGCCGTGCGGCGGGTGTCCCAGCGCGGTCGTCGCGGCCATGCCCATCGCCGGGGTGCTGCCCCCGGCGTGCGCCTCGACCGGTCCGGTGTTCCAGACGCCGGTGTGGCTGCCCTGCTGCTGCAGCATCTGCATGCCGTACTGGATCAGCCCGCGCATCTCCTCGGCGCTCTGGAACCGGTCGTCGGGCTCCTTCGCGAGCGAGCGCATGACCAGGCCGTCCAGCTCCGGCGGCGCCGCGTCCGAGACCTCGGACGGCGGGACCGGGATGTCCTGGACATGCTGGTAGACGACGGAGAGCGGGGTCTCGCCGGTGAACGGCGGGCGCAGGGCGAGGAGCTCGTAGAGCAGACAGCCCGTCGCGTACAGGTCGCTGCGGTGGTCGACTGCCTTGCCGAGCGCCTGCTCCGGGGAGAGGTACTGCGGCGTGCCCATGACCATGCCGGTCTGGGTCATCGTCGACTGCGCGCCGTGCAGGGCGCGCGCGATGCCGAAGTCCATCACCTTCACGGCGCCGGCGTCGGTGATGATCACGTTCGCGGGCTTGATGTCACGGTGCACGATGCCGTGCTGGTGCGAGTAGGCGAGCGCCTCCAGCACACCGGAGACGATGATCAGGGCCTGCTCGGGCGGCGGTGCCTCGGCGCTGACCAGCAGGTCGCGGATGGTGCGGCCCTCGACCAGCTCCATGACGATGTACGGCACGGTCCGCCCGTTGACAGTGTCCTCGCCGGAGTCGTACACCGCCACCACCGCGTGGTGGTTGAGTCCGGCGACCGACTGTGCCTCACGGGTGAAGCGGGCCTTGGAGACCGGGTCCTCGGCGAGATCGGCCCGGAGGAGCTTGACGGCGACGGTGCGTCCGAGCCGTACGTCCTCGGCCGCGAACACCTCGGCCATACCGCCGCGGCCGAGACGGTGGGTCATCCGGTAGCGGCCGTCTCCGACCAGCCCGCCGACCAGTCCGTTGTCGCCCCAGGAGTCCGCAGCATCCGACACGCCGCCGGCAGCTTCGGGATCGGGTGCCATCAGTCCTCGCCGTCGTTTCTGTCCGCGTGATGACCGCGGGCGCGGTACGCGGTGTCTCTGTGTGTCTCAGGGGTGGCTATGCCATGTCACGCTACAGGCTTCGTATGACACGCCGGTCCAGGATGGACCGGCCATCAAACCGGCTGCCCCTGGACGCACGCAAATCCCATGGTGTTCCTGTAACGCTTCCGAGACGCTTGTTGTGCTTACGGTCACGGAACGGGCACCCGGCTTGACGTGTCAGTGCCCTGGGGCAGACTTGGCGCGTAAATAAATACGGGATCACTGCGTCAGCGTGACCGCGTCAGCAGCACCGCGTCAGCGCGCCGAGGGGGAAGCACAGTCATGAGCCAGGACGGCGCACAGGGCCGCCATGCGGGCGGTTCGGTCGCGGGCGGCCGGTACCAGCTTCGCGACCTGCTCGGCGAAGGCGGTATGGCGTCCGTATATCTGGCGTACGACGCGGCGCTCGACCGGCAGGTGGCGATCAAGACCCTCCACACGGAGCTGGGGCGCGAGCAGTCGTTCCGCGAGCGGTTCCGGCGCGAGGCCCAAGCCGTCGCCAAACTGTCGCACACGAATATCGTCTCCGTCTTCGACACGGGCGAGGACGAGCTGGACGGCGCGCTGATGCCGTACATCGTCATGGAGTACGTCGAGGGGCAGCCGCTCGGCTCCGTACTGCAGTCGGACATCAGGCAGTACGGCGCGATGCCCGCCGACAAGGCGCTCAAGGTGACGGCCGATGTGCTGGCCGCCCTGGAGACCAGCCATGAAATGGGCCTGGTCCACCGGGACATCAAGCCCGGCAACGTGATGATGACCAAGCGCGGCGTCGTCAAGGTGATGGACTTCGGCATCGCGCGCGCCATGCAGTCGGGCGTCACGTCGATGACGCAGACCGGCATGGTCGTCGGAACGCCGCAGTATCTGTCGCCCGAGCAGGCGCTCGGGCGCGGCGTCGACGCCCGCGCCGACCTGTACTCGGTCGGCATCATGCTCTTCCAGCTGCTGACCGGGCGGCTGCCGTTCCAGGCGGACTCGCCGCTGGCCATCGCGTACGCGCATGTGCAGGAGGAGCCCGTCGCTCCGTCCTCCATCAACCGCTCGATCACCCCGGCGATGGACGCGCTGGTCGCGCGGGCGCTGAAGAAGAACCCGAACGAGCGCTTCCCGAGCGCGGCCGCCATGCGCGACGAATGCGCGCGTGTGATGCCGGCCGGGCAGACGGGCGCTCCGGTGATCGTGCAGGGTGCTCCGCACAGCAGCGGCACGGGCGTGGGCTCGGCGGTCTTCCCACCGGTGGACCAGGCGCACCCTGCGCCGCAGAGCGTACAGACGCCGTACCAGCCGGGACCGTACGGCCCGCCGACGTCCGCCCCGATGCAGACGCCCGGTCCCGGGTACGGCTATCCGCAGACTCCTCCGGGCTACCGGACCCCGGCTCCGATGCCGATGCCGAACGCGTACTCCCTCTCGCCCCAGACGGCGGCCGGTCCCACCCACGGCGGCCATGGTGGCCACGGCGGGCGGGGCAACGGCCGCGGTGGCGGCGGCAGGCGGAACATGCCCGTCATCGTGGGCTCGATCGTGATCGCGATCGTGGCGATCGGCGGTCTGATAACCGCGCTCTCGCTGAGAGACGACGACAGCCCCGGGAACACCGATCCGGGCACCAGCGACTCCCCGGTGGCGGGTCACCGGGCGCCGGAGCGGAACCGCACCATGGAATCCACGGAGTGCTCCGAGGCCTCTGAGGACGCTTCCGACCCGACCAAGGTGGAAGCTCCCGACCTGCGCTACAAGGACGTCCTCTCGGTGAAGAAGTGCCTCAACGCCGCGCAGTGGACCTGGGAGGTGCGGGAAGTGGACAACGGGCAGTACGCGGAGGACACGGTGATCGACCAGTACCCGCGTCAGGGCTCCGGCGTCGTGCCCAAGGACCAGCGGTTCGAGCTGACGATCTCCACGGGTGACCCGGAGTAGGCCCGGTCCTGGTCCTGCTTCCGGTCCTGCTCTGCTGCTCCCGGTCCTGCTCCTGAGGGGCGCGTAGTCCTCAGGTAGGACCCGGTCTGGACCCGGTCTCTTTTTTCGCCTCCCTCGTACGGGTCTCATCCGCGGCATCCGAGATGCCGGAGTCGCCGCCCCATGTGACGCTGAGTCGGTGAGCCCAACGCTCGGCATCCACTGCGCCACCGCGGTCGCGTCCCTGTTGCTGGCCGCGCCTGTCGTCTATGCCGAGGACCCCCCTCCCCCCTCCACCGCTCCGACGGCGTCCCAGGAGCGGGCCCGTGAGTCCGCCCCCCGGCCGGACGCGATGCTCCCGGACGCGATGCTCCCTGACGAGAGCGGCGAGGCGGGGCACCACCCTTCCACGCGTCCCGGCCGGCCGCCCTCGGTCTCCGATGTCCCTTCCTCTTCCGACTCTTCCGACTCCCTTGCGGAGCCGTCCGCGCCCGACTGGTCGCCCGACGACAGCACGGACGAGTGGGACGAGACCGAGGGCACGGGCGAGGGAAGGAGAGACGCGACGAGGCGGGGAACGAAAGACGGCACATCAGAAGGAACGGGAGAAGCAACAGGAGAGGGAACGGGCGAGGGAACGGGCGACGCGGAGAAGGAGCCGGGGAAGCCGGCGTACACCCCGGAAGCGCCCACCGCGCCCGCGGATCAGCCGCCTGACGCCGCCCGCAAACCGGCCGCGCGGGCCCTCTCTGAGGGCGTCACCCGGCCCGTCCCCGTACTGACGCTCGGCGCCGGAATTCTGCTGATCGGCCTCGGGCTGGGGTTCCTCGGAGTGCGGCTCCGGCGCCGCTGACGGCCCCTCTCATCCTTACGGCGTACTTTTCGGGTCAGCCTCAGGTCGCTTGCGGGCCACGACTTACTCGGTATACATACTGAGTATGTCGATTCGCCATGGGCTTCTCGCCCTGCTGGAACGTGGCCCGCGCTACGGCTCTCAGCTCCGTACGGAGTTCGAGTCCCGCACCGGGGCCACCTGGCCACTCAACGTCGGGCAGGTCTATACGACCCTGAGCCGTCTGGAGCGCGACGGCATGGTCGCGCAGGACGGTGAGGACGACGCGGGCCATGCGCTCTACGCGATCACCGAGCCCGGCCGTGCCGAACTGCGGTCCTGGTTCCGTACGCCCGTCGACCGCACCAGCCCGCCCCGGGACGAACTGGCGATCAAGCTCGCCATGGCGGTGGGCGCGCCGGGGGTCGACATCCGGGAGGTCATCCAGTCGCAGCGGCGCCACACCATTCAGGCGATGCAGGACTACACACGGCTCAAGGCCCAGGCTCTCGAAGTCGCCCCGGCCAACCGGGACGAGGTGGCCTGGCTGCTCGTCCTGGAACAGCTCATCTTCCAGACCGAGGCGGAGGCCCGCTGGCTCGACCACTGCGAGTCCCGGCTGATCCGGCTCTCGCTGATGCCGGCGGCGAGCACGGAAGCACCGACCGGCGGCTCGGCCGACGGCCCGACGGCTGGGGGATCGACGGCGGACGGGCCGGGGGCTCCGGCCGCGGTATCGGCACCCGCGTCGGCGCCAGGACCGAGGGGCGGCGCCCGCCGGCCACCACGGCGCTGACCTCGGCGCCTCCCGCCCCACCTCACTCTTCCGCACATCCACTCATGCCTGGGCGCACACCCAAGGGGGACTTCTCATGTCCGATCAGTCACACCAGCCACATCAGTCACACACACCACAGGGGTCACAACTTCAGCCCGTGCTGCAGCTCCAGGAACTCACCCGGGTGCACGGCAGCGGCGCCACCGAGGTGCACGCCCTGCGCGGCATCAATCTCGATGTGTTCCCCGGCGAGCTCGTCGCCGTCATGGGTCCGTCGGGCTCCGGCAAGTCCACGCTGCTCACCATCGCGGGCGGCCTCGACAATCCGACCTCGGGCCGAGTGATCGTCGAAGGCACCGACATGACCACCGCCGACCGCAAGCAGCTCGCGGCCCTGCGCCGCCGCAGCATCGGCTATGTCTTCCAGGACTACAACCTCATCCCCGCCCTCACCGCCGCCGAGAACATCGCCCTCCCCCGCGAGCTGGACGGCACTTCCGCCCGTAAGGCACGCGTCGAGGCCCTGGCCGCGCTGACGGAGATGGGCCTCGATCAGCTCGCCGACCGCTTCCCCGACGAGATGTCCGGCGGCCAGCAGCAGCGCGTGGCCATCGCCCGCGCGCTCATCGGCGACCGGCGCCTGGTGCTCGCGGACGAACCGACCGGCGCCCTCGACTCCGAGACCGGTGAGTCCGTGCTCGCCCTGCTGCGCACCCGCTGCGACGCGGGCGCGGCCGGCATCCTGGTCACCCATGAGCCGCGCTTCGCGGCCTGGGCGGACCGGGTGGTCTTCCTGCGTGACGGCGCGGTCGTCGACCAGACCATCCGCAGCCAGGCGGACTCGCTCCTCACCGGCCAGGCGGCCGAGCTGTGAAGACCTGGTTCCATTCCTGGCGGGCCGCGGTGCGGATCGCCCGCCGCGACGCCTGGCGCTTCAAGGGACGCAGCTTCCTCGTCCTGGCCATGATCGCGCTCCCCATCCTCGGCGTGAGCGCCGCGGATCTGACCGTACGCAGCGCGGACCTCTCCACCGAGGAGAGCCTGGACCGAACCCTCGGGCAGGCCGACGCGCGGCTCACCGATCCCTCGTTGGGCGGTGTGCCCCTCCTCCAGGACCCGCAGGGCGACGGCTACGCACCGGTGGGGAACTTCGACGAGGAGCCCTGGCCCGAGGGGGCCACCGACCTCACGAAGGCCATACCGCCTGGCGCGACCTCCCTGGAAGACACCCTGGGGTCCGGAAAGCTCCGCACCACGCACGGACTGCTGCACACCGAGATCCGCGAGCTGAAGGCCGCTGACCCGATGGCCCGGGGCATCATGAGCCTCGACCGCGGCCGCTTCCCCGAGAAGGCCGGCGAGGTCGCCGCGACCACCCACTTCCTGGAGGCCAGCGGTCTGCGGGTGGGATCGAAGCTCACGGCCCGCGGACTCGACGCCGACTACCGGATCGTCGGTGCGTACGAACTGCCCGACTCGCTCAAGACCGATCAGGTCACCGCGCTTCCCGGCGCGTTTCTGGCCCCGCTCGACAAGGCGCTGAAGGCCGACGGACTGGCCGGCTCCGACGCGACCACCACCCTGCTGTTGAGCGTTCGCGGTGGTTTCACGTGGAACATGGTCCAGCAGGCCAACACCCATGGCGTCACGGTGGCTTCCCGCGCCGTGGCCCTGAACCCGCCTGCCCAGGCCGACATTCCGCTCTACCAGCAGGACGGCTGGGGCGTCTACGAGCAGAGCGCGGCCGGCACGACCGCGGAGCTCGCGGTGGTCGGCACCGTCGTCGGCCTCGCCATGCTGGAGATCTGCCTGCTGGCAGGACCCGCCTTCGCGGTCGGCGCCCGGCGCTCGCGCCGCCAGCTCGGCCTGGTCGGTGCCAATGGCGGCGACCGGCGCCATATCCGGGCCATCGTCCTCGGCGGCGGTCTGGTGATCGGTGTCGCGGCGGCCGTCGTCGGTACGGCTCTTGGCCTCGCTCTCACCTACGCCCTGCGGCCCCTCCTCGAGGACTACATGGGGCAGCGCTTCGGCAGCTTCGACATCCGGCCGCTGGAACTGCTCGGTATCGCGCTGCTCGCCGTGCTCACGGGCCTGCTGGCCGCGATCGTCCCGGCGATCACCGCCTCCCGCCAGACTGTCCTGGCCTCGCTCACCGGCCGCCGCGGGGTGCGCAGGGGCAGCAGGGTGCTGCCGGTCCTGGGGCTGATCGCGTTCGCCCTGGGTGCGGTGATCGCGCTGTACGGCTCGACGCTGACCGATCAGTTCGCGGTCGTCGCGGGCGGCAGCGCCATAGCCGAGCTGGGCGTGGTCGCGCTGACCCCCGCCCTGGTGGGTCTGTTCGGCCGGATCGGCCGCTGGCTGCCGCTCTCCCCCCGGCTCGCGCTGCGCGACGCCGTACGCAACCGGGGGCGCACGGCCCCTGCCGTGGCCGCGGTACTGGCCGCGGTCGCGGGCACGGTGGCGGTGTCCACGTACGCGGCGAGCAGCGACGCCCAGAGCCAGGCCAGTTACGAGCCCCAGCTGCCGCACGGCGCGGTCTCCGTCATGATCGACGAAGAGGGCGGCCGGGCTGTGCCGGCCGTGCGCACGGCGGTCCAGCAGAATCTGCCCGTCGACGTACGGGCCGATGTGGGCCGTATCTCCGTCGGGAAGGCCAGCTGCTCGATGTACGGCGGCGAGGAAGGCTGCGGCCGTTTCGAAGTCGTCGTGCCCAAGGCCAACCGGTGCCCGCTGTGGAGCACAGGCCAGGAAGACCCCTCGGAGAGGTTCAGCAAGGCCGAGCGCCGCAAGCTCGTCAAGGACTGGCGCTGCGAGGAAAAGAACGTCTACAGCGGCGTCGAAAGCGGTGTGCTGATCGGTGACGCCAAGGTCCTGACGGTCCTCGGCATCAAGGATCCGGCGGCCGAGAAGGCGCTGGCGGACGGCCGGATCGTCTCGTTCGACAAGCGCAATCTCGACACGAACGGGAAGATCGGCATCAGGTTGATCACCGACATCGCCAAGGCGGACGAGGCCACGGAGAAGGGCGAGGAGCCGCCGGGCGTCGTCAAGTCGCTCACGGCGCACCAGGTCCCGGGAGAGCAGAACGCCTACGGCCTCTCGATGATCCTGACGCCGGCCGCGGCCAAGGCCGCCGGCATCAGCACCGTCCCGCTCGGCGCGTACTACTCGACCAGCGCCATGCCGAGCAGCGCGCAGCAGCAGAAGCTGGACGCCGAGATCGACAAGACCGGCACCGCCGTCAGCCTTCATATCGAGGAGGGCTATGTCAGCGAGAGCGACATCATGCTGCTGGCGCTGACGATCTTCGCCGGACTGATCACCATCGGCGCGGCCGGTATCGCCACGGGTCTGGCCCAGGCGGACGCGGAGGCCGACCTCAAGACGCTCGCCGCGGTCGGCGCCCCGGAGCGGGTCCGCAGGACCCTCAGCGGATTCCAGTGCGGGGTGGTGGCCGTGATGGGTGTGCTGCTGGGCTCGGCGGCGGGCGTACTCCCCGCGATCGGGCTACGGATGACCCAGCGACGTGAGGAGCTGGCCTGGTACCGCGAGGCGCTCGACGAGGGCCTGGGCGCCGTATCACTGCCGTACGTGCCCATCGTCGTCCCCTGGGGAACGCTGGCCGCCCTGCTGATCGCGGTGCCGGTCGGTGCCGCGGTGCTGGCGGCCCTCGTCACCCGCTCGCACCGGACGCTGGGCCGCCGCGCGGCCACGTAGTCCGCGTCCGCGCCAGGTGTCCTCGGCGGATCCGTGCCCCCGTACGAAGGTGGATCACCTTCGTACGGGGGCACACCACGTGGTGACGTACATGTGCGAGACAATGGGCGCATGGAGATGCCGAGGAACGAACGGTCGCAGGAGAGCCCCCATGTCCTGGTGGTGGGGCAGGACGGGATGGCGCTCGGCGGCGGTGCAGCCGACGACGAGGCGCGGGAGGTCCCGGTGACGGAAATGGTCGAGCAGCCCGCGAAAGTCATGCGCATCGGCAGCATGATCAAGCAACTTCTGGAGGAGGTGCGGGCAGCCCCTCTGGACGAGGCGAGCCGGGTACGGCTCAAGGAGATCCACGCCAGCTCGGTGAAGGAGCTGGAGGACGGGCTCGCTCCCGAGCTGGTCGAGGAGCTGGAGCGGCTCTCGCTCCCCTTCACCGACGAGACGATCCCCTCCGAGGCGGAACTGCGCATCGCGCAGGCCCAGTTGGTGGGCTGGCTGGAGGGCCTCTTCCACGGGATCCAGACGGCGCTGTTCGCGCAGCAGATGGCGGCCAGGGCCCAGCTGGAACAGATGCGCCGCGCGCTCCCGCCGGGCTCGGTCCAGGACGACGAGGGCGACCAGGGGCACGGCGCGATCCGCTCCGGCCCGTACCTGTAGATCCCCGTAGACGCCCTCTGCGGCCCGGCACACCGTGGGGTGTACCGAGCCGCGGGCCTTGAACCGTCCGGTTGTGGTCCGGTTGTGGTCCGGGCCTGGCCCGGTCCTGGTCAGCCGGCTCTTGACCCGCGTCCTGGTCAGCCGGCCGCGGGCGCGAGCAGCAGCAGCTTGCCGACATGAGCGCCCGCTTCCAGGGCGCGGTGCGCCTCGGCCGCCTCCGGCAGCGGCAGCGTCTGGTCCACGATCGGCCGGACCTGGCCGTTGGCGACCAGCGGCCAGACATGTTCCCGTACGGCCGCGACGATCGACGCCTTCTCACTCAGCGGGCGGGCCCGCAGCGAGGTCGCCGTGATGGCGCCGCGCTTGTGCAGCAGGGCGTTCAGATTGAGCTCGGCTTTCACCCCGCCCTGGAGACCGATCACCGCGAGCCGGCCGTTCACGGCCAGGGCCTTCACATTCCGTTCCAGATACTTCGCGCCGACGATGTCGAGGATGACGTCCGCACCGGCGCCGTCGGTGGCCTTACGGATCTCCTCGACGAAGTCCTGCTCGCGGTAGTCGATCAGGATGTCCGCGCCCAGCTCGGCGCAGCGCGCCAGCTTGTCGGGACCGCCCGCCGTGACCGCGACCCGCGCGCCGACCGCCTTGGCGAGCTGGATCGCCATCGTGCCGATACCGCTCGCCCCTCCGTGCACCAGCAGCGTCTCGCCCGGTCGCAGGTGGGAGATCATGAAAACGTTCGACCAGACCGTGCAGGCCACCTCGGGGAGCGCCGCGGCCGCGGCCAGGTCGAGCCCTTCCGGCACGGGCAGCAGTTGCCCCGCCGGTACGGCGACCTTCTCGGCGTACCCCCCGCCGCTCAGCAGCGCACATACCTCGTCGCCGACGGCCCAGCCCGAGACCCCCGGGCCCAGCTCGGTGATCCTGCCCGCGCACTCCAGGCCGGGGTACACGGAGGCGCCGGGCGGCGGATCGTAGAAGCCCTGCCGCTGCAAAAGATCGGCGCGGTTGACGGCGCTCGCCACGACCTCGACGAGCACCTCCCCCTCGCCGGGTACGGGATCGGGCACCTCGGCCCATACAAGCGCCTCGGGGCCACCGGGTTCCGGAATCGTGATCGCATGCATGGCCGCGAGGCTACTCCGCGACGGCCGTCCGGGGCGGCTTCAGCGAGGGTCCGCTGCGGCTTCGGTGAGATGTCCGCAAACCTGATGCCAACAATCCCCGCGTCAGATTGAGTTGGCCGCGTCCGAAGGGCTCTGGGCCCGGATGATGGTGATCAGACGGTCGGTCAGCTGGAGCGGGCTCGCGGCAGGATCGTCGTAACCGAGCAGCCGGTGGCCGCGCAGCACGCTCACCACCAGATCGTCCGTCTCCCGCACATTCCGGCCCACCTCGGCCTTTATGACCGGCCGCTCGATGAGGTCGAGGCCGCTGCCCTGCTGGATCAGGTCCTCCATCACCGTGCCGGCACTCGGGCTGAGTACGGAGAGTCCGAGCAGCCGGCCGGCCGCGCTGGCGCTGGTGATGACCGCGTCGGCTCCGGACTGGCGCAGCAGCGGTGCGTTCTCCTCCTCACGCACCGCGGCGACGATCTTCGCCTTGCGGTTGAGCTGACGCGCGGTCAGCGCTACCAGCACCGCCGTGTCGTCGCGCTGGGTGGCGATAACTATCTGGCGTGCCCGCTGGAGCTCGGCTCGCAGCAGCACATCACTGCGGGTCGCATCGCCGACCACCCCTACGAAGCCTTCCGCGTTGGCCGCTTCGATCACCTTGCTGGACGGGTCGACAATGACGATCTGGTCTTTCCCGAGGCCCGTGGCGCAGAGGGTCTGCATCGCCGATCGCCCCTTGGTGCCGTAGCCGACGATGACGGTGTGGTCGCGCAAGTTGGACCTCCAGCGGTTCAGCCGCCACTCCTCCCGGGTGCGCTCCGTGAGCACCTCGAGAGTGGTACCGACCAGGATGATGAGGAAGAGCACCCGCAGCGGGGTCACCAGCAGCACATTGACGAGCCGTGCGCTGTCGCTGTACGGGACGATGTCGCCGTAGCCCGTCGTGGAGAGCGTGACGGTCGCGTAGTAGACGGCGTCGAGGAGATCGACCGAATTATCCGCGTTGTCGTGATAGCCCTCTCTGTCGATATAGACGATGAACACCGTGAGGGCCAGGACGAACAGGGCCATCAACAGCCGCCTGCTGACCTGGCGCAGTGGCCGTTGGACCTGGCGGCGCGGAAGCTTCACCCGAGCGGTGACCAGATATTCGTCGGCATGTCTCGCCATCGCATCACTACCGGGAAGTTTCACGTGAAACACCCTCCTTCGTCCGAGGCCGTCCACGGCAGGTCGAGAACTTCCAGCTCTTCACCGGAGCGCGCCCCGCCCGGCGGCACGACCGCGAGCCCGTCCGCGGTGGCGATACCGCGCAGCATGGCCGGGCCGTTGAAGTGCAACGGTACGAGCCCCTCGTCGCGGTGGACGACGGGCACCAGACGCGTGTCGTGCGGATGGCCGTGCACGGCGTCGCGCAGGGGCGCGTGATACGGGATCTGGGGCGCCCGCCCCGCCAGCGTACGCAGCAGCGGCTCGGCCAGCGTCAGCAGCCCGGAGACCGCCGCGAGCGGATTGCCGGGCAGCCCCACCAGATGGCGTCCTGACGCCAGCCGGGCCAGCAGCATGGGATGGCCGGGGCGTACGGCGACACCGTCCACCAGCAGTTCGGCACCCAACTTCTGGAGCACCGGATGGACATGGTCGACCGGTCCGGCGGCCGTACCGCCGGTGGTGATCACGAGATCCGCCCGGGACTTGGTGATGGCACGGCACAGGGCGTCGGCGTCGTCGCCGATCCGGCGGGTGGCGATCACCTCGGCGCCGAGGGTACGCAGCCAGGGCGCGAGCATCGGCCCGAGCGCGTCGCGGATCAGCCCGTCGTGGGGAACTCCCTCGACCA
The DNA here is from genome assembly GCF_042882605.1 of Streptomyces sp. NPDC058198. Lineage (NCBI taxonomy): Bacteria > Bacillati > Actinomycetota > Actinomycetes > Kitasatosporales > Streptomycetaceae > Streptomyces > Streptomyces sp. NPDC058198. The sequence goes on along the minus strand of NZ_JBHVVP010000002.1, from coordinate 275,288 downwards.
GCAGTTCGTCGCCGAGGACAAGCACCTCGACGCGCGGGCGCGGGACGGTGGGCAGCTCGTCGTACCCGGCCGCCGCCGCGAGGCCCAGTACGGCGGGGGTCACGAGCGAACCGGCCGGCAGGAGCCGGTCGCCGGCGCGGCATTCCTGGCCGCGCGGCCTGATGTCCTGTCCGGGGATGACCTCGCGCTCGGCGTGAAGATGGCCGACGCCGTCCGTGCGGGCGTGCTCGCTGCGGATCACCGCGGTCGTGTCGGGCGGGACACGCGCGCCGGTCGCGATCCGGACAGCCACACCGTCGGGGAGCGGGTCGGCCGCGCCGTATCCGGCGAGGATGCCGCTGGCGCCCTGCGGGTGCCGGACGGACCAGGGGCCCGGTCCTGAGACCGCCCAGCCGTCCATGGCGGAGGTGTCGAAGGACGGCAGATCGGTGAGTGCGGCCAGCGGCTCGGCGAGCGCCTGCCCCAAGGCCTTGCCGAGGGGCACGCGGTGGGTCCGGGCAGCCGCCGCCGACGGTGCGGAAGCCGTCGAGCGCGCGGAACCCGCTGAACGTGCGGAAGCCGCCGACCGTGCGGAACCCGCTGAACGTGCCGCGAGGGCCCGGGCGGCTGCCCATGGCTCGGCCCAGTGCCGGTCCTTCTCGGCGGCGCCGGCTCCGTGCCCCTCGCCCGCGTCGTGGCCCCGGCCGGCGCCGCGCTCCCCGCCCGGGTCGTGCGTCGCGGCCGGCGCTCTGGCGACCAGGGCCAGTGCGTCCTCGACTCCGTCGACCTCGCGGTCCTGGGCCGTCATCCGGCGTCGGCCCCCTTGGCCCCGGCTCCGTCGGTGCCCTCCGCCTCCTCCGCCCAGCGCACGGCGAGCGCCGCGGCCTTGCGGGCCGCTTCGGCGACGGCTTCGGGGCCGTCGCCGCCGGCCTTCGCCGCCGCGTAACCGACCAGGAAGGTCGTCAGCGGTGCGGCGGGCCTGGCGACGCCGTGCGCGGCGTCGCGAGCGAGATCGAGGAGGGTGTGGATGTCGACATCCAGCTCGATGCCGAGTTCGTCCTTGACTGCGGTGATCCATTCGTCCAGCACGGTGCCATGCTCTCTGATACGGGCCCGGGCTGTGGAGATGTCTTCCCAGGTGTCGCAGTCGAAGGAGGCGAGGGGATCGGCATCGACCCGGGCGAGGTCGAGTTCATGTGACAGCAGACGCAGCGGCAGACCGGCGAGACTGCCGTACTCGGTGGCGAGAAGGGCGAGTTCGCGGCGCAGCGGCTCGGCGCGATAGGCGGCGACCAGTGGCTGGTCACGGCCGTCCGCGTCGATGAGCAGAGCCGCCTCCCGGCCGGTGTCGGCCAGCGCGTCGACCAGTCTGCGCACCGTCGGCTCCCCCAGGAACGGCAGATCCGCCGAGAGCACGAGCACGGTGCCGGCCTCGACGCACCGCATCCCCGCGCCGAGCGCGGCGAGCGGTCCGCCGCCGGGCGGCTCCTCGCGCGCCCAGTGCACCGGCCGCACCGTGGGCCTTCGGCCGCCCACGACAACGGTGCGGGCGGCCCCTTCGCAGGCCGTCAGCACCCGGTCGATCAGCGCCCGTCCCCCGACGCGCACTCCTGGCTTGTCGGCCCCGCCGAGCCGCTTGGCGGCTCCTCCGGCGAGCACGATGGCGTCATACGCGGTCATGGCTGAAGTATGGTCCGCGATCGGCCGTTCGAAGCACGCCGGGTGCCCGCGCACTTCGAACTCCTCGGCTGTCTCCCGGCTCCCCGGCGCGAGGAACGCCCGCTACAACGTGCGCAGCAGCACCGCCGGCTGTTCGACGCAGTCCGCCACAAATCTCAGGAAGCCGCCCGCCGTACCGCCGTCACAGACCCGGTGGTCGAAGGTCAGCGACAGCTGGACGACCTGCCGGACGGCCAGCTCCCCCTGGTGGACCCATGGCTTGGGAATGATCCGGCCGACGCCGAGCATCGCCGCCTCGGGGTGGTTGATGATCGGCGTGGAACCGTCGACGCCGAACACCCCGTAGTTGTTGAGCGTGAACGTCCCGCCGGTCAGATCGCCCGGCGTCAGCCTCCCGGACCTGCCCGCCTCCGTCAGACGCGCGAGCTCGGCGCTCAGCGACTCCGCGGAGCGGGTGTGCGCGTCCCGTACGACCGGGACGACAAGACCGCGGTCGGTCTGCGCGGCGAATCCCAGATGCACCTCGGGCAGCCGCACGATCTCCCTGGCCGCCATGTCCACCGTGGAGTTCAGCTCCGGATGGCGCGCGAGAGCCGCTGTGCAGATCCGGGCGAGCACGGCGAGAAGCGAGATCTTCGGGCCGCCTGCCGCGTTCATCGCGGTCCGGGCGGCCATGAGTTCCGTCGCGTCCGCGTCGACCCAGCAGGTCGCGTCCGGGATTTCGTGCCGGCTGCGGGCGAGCTTGTCCGCGACCGCGCCCCGTACACCCCGCAGCGGCACCCGCTCGGCGCCGATCCGGGAGGACACGGAGGGAGAAGCGGACGAAGAAGCGGTCGAAGAGGCGGTCGAAGAGGCGGACAGGCCCACCGGAGCGGGGGTCGCGGGCTGCGCCTGCGTGACCCCTTGCCGGATCGCCTGCTCGACATCGGACCGCAGGATCAGGCCGTCCCGTCCCGAGCCGGTCAGCTCCCGCAGATCAAGACCGTTCTCCCGGGCCAGTCTGCGGACCAGCGGCGAGACGACCGGGACCGGCCCGACCGTGCCGTTCACCGGCTGAACGACGGGAGCGGGCACGGAGACCGCACCGACAGCGACGGGATCGGCCACCGATGCCCGGCGGACCCGGCGCCTGCGCGCCGCCGGCGCACCCGTGCCGTATCCGACCAGCACATTGCCCGACGCCTCGTCCGAGGCCGAACTCGCCGACGAACCCGGGGCCGCATCCGGCCCGGCCGGGGAGGACAGGCCGGGCGACGTGCTCGAAGCCGGCAGGTCGGCCGGCTCGGACGCCCCCACCGCGACGGTCAGCAGCGGCGCCCCGACCGGCAGCTCAGTGCCCTCCTCGCCGTAGCGCGCCGTCACCACACCCCCGTAGGGGCAGGGGACTTCGACCAACGCCTTGGCCGTCTCGACCTCGACCACCGGCTGGTCGATGGCGACGACATCCCCCACCGACACCAGCCAGCGGACGATCTCCGCCTCGGTCAGCCCTTCACCGAGGTCGGGCAGTTTGAATTCGAGCACCTGGGCCATCAGCTCTCCGTCTCCCACTGGAGCCGCGCGACCGCGTCCAGCACCCGGTCCACTCCTGGAAGATGGTGCCTCTCCAGCATCGGCGGTGGATACGGAATATCAAATCCCGCTACCCGCAGCACCGGTGCCTCCAGGTGGTGGAAGCAGCGCTCGGTGACCCGGGCGGCGATCTCCCCGCCGGGACCGCCGAAGCCGGTGGACTCATGGACGACGACCGCCCGGCCGGTACGCCGCACGGATGCCGCGACCGTCTCGTCGTCGAACGGCACCAGCGAGCGCAGGTCGACGACCTCCAGGTCCCAGCCCTCGGCACGGGCCGCCTCCGCCGCCTCCATACAGACCGGCACGGAAGGACCGTAGGTGATGAGGGTGGCACTGCTGCCCCGGCGCCGCACGACGGCCCGCCCGATCGGCTCCACGGAGGCCGGCGTGTCGGGCGACCACTGGGCCTTCGACCAGTAGAGCCGCTTCGGCTCCAGGAAGATCACCGGGTCGTCGGAGGCGATGGCGGCCCGCAGCAGCCCGTACGCGTCGTCGACGGTCGCCGGCGTGACGACATGGAGGCCGGGAGTCGCCATGTAGTAGGCCTCGGAGGAGTCGCTGTGATGCTCGACCCCGCCGATCCCGCCGCCGTACGGCACCCGCACGGTGATCGGCAGCGGCATCGCACCGCGCGTGCGGTTCCGCATCTTCGCCACATGGCTGATCAGCTGCTCGAACGACGGGTAGGCGAAGGCGTCGAACTGCATCTCCACGACGGGCCGCAGCCCGTACATCGCCATCCCGACGGCCGCCCCCAGGATGCCCGCCTCGGCGAGCGGGGTGTCCGTACAGCGGTCGTCCCCGAACTCCGCGGCGAGCCCGTCGGTGATCCGGAAGACCCCGCCGAGCGTGCCCACGTCCTCGCCGAGGACATGAACGGTCGGGTCCTCGGCCATCGCGTCGCGCAGGGCACGCTGGAGCGCCTGCGCCATGGTGGCGGGTCTCACCGCGACCGTGGTCATCGCGACTCACCCGGTCCTTCCTCGGCCGACGCCTCCAGCTCGGCACGGAGCTGGGCCGCCTGCTCGCGCAGCTGGGGGGTCTGCTCGGCATAGACATGCGCGAAGAGATCCATGGGTTCGAGCACCGCCTCGGCGTTCATCCGTTCGCGCAGTCGCGCGGCCATCGTCTCGGCGGCCTCGGCGGCGTTCCTGATGCCGTCCTCGTCCAGCACCCCGCGCTCCGTCAGTTCGCGCTCCAGCAGCTTGACCGGGTCGTGCGCACGCCATGCCTCGACCTCGTCCGCGACGCGGTAGCGCGTCGCGTCATCGGCGTTCGTGTGGGCGTCGATGCGGTACGTGACGGCCTCGACCAGCGTCGGCCCCTCGCCGCGCCTGGCCCGTGCCATGGCCTCGCCGAGCACCGAGTGCACGGCCACCGCGTCGTTCCCGTCGACCAGCCGGCCCGGCATGCCGTATCCGACGGCCTTGTGGGCGAGGGAGGGCGCCGCGCTCTGCTTGGCGAGCGGCACGGAGATCGCGAAGCCGTTGTTCTGCACCAGGAAGACGACCGGGGCCCGCCATACGGCGGCGAAGTTCAACGCCTCGTGGAAGTCGCCCTCGCTGGTGCCGCCGTCGCCCACCAGGGCGAGCGCGACCACGTCGTCGCCCTTGAGCCGGGCGGCGTGCGCCAGGCCGACGGCGTGCGGCAGCTGGGTGGCGAGCGGCGTGGACAGCGGCGCGATGCGGTGCTCGTGCGGGTCGTAGCCGGTGTGCCAGTCGCCGCGCAGCAGCGTGAGCGCCTGGACGGGATCGAGCCCGCGCACCACGGCCGCGAGGGTGTCGCGATAGCTGGGGAAGAGCCAGTCCTGCTCCCGCAGGACGAGCGCGGCGGCGACCTCACAGGCCTCCTGACCGGTGCTCGACGGGTAGACGGCGAGCCGGCCCTGCTTGGTGAGTGCCGTGGCCTGCGCGTTGTACCTGCGGCCGCGGACCAGCTCGGCGTACAAACGCAGCAGCAGCGCGGGATCGGCCCCCGCCGCGGCGTCCGTACCCAGCACGCGGTACGGCTCGGGGTCGGGGAGCAACGGTGCGGGGTCGGTACGCGGCTGCCACGCCGGGGGCTGGGTGGGCCGGTAGGCGCCACCAGGCAGCTCCTGGACCGATGTACTGCTCTTCTTCACGCGTGCACCTCCTCGTGGGAGCGGGCAACGGGGTGCCCGGATGTGGCACGCCTCACCTACCGATTGTTCGGTCGCGGCGGCATTTTGGCTACATGCGCCTCCAGCCTGTGGACAAACGGTTCTCCACAGCCTGGGATGGACGCAGGTCGTCCATGGCGGAGAGGCGGGGAGACATGAGAGCTGAACAAATGGCCGATGGAACGGACCGGGGGCCCGAGGAGAGCGGCTGGGCCGGCGGCTTCGGCGGCGGCGGTGCGGAACGGGTTCCTCCGCCGCGTCCACTGGACGCCATCGACCGGGACATCCTCCGCATCCTGCAGACGGACGGCCGCGCCTCGGTACGGTCCGTGGCCGACCGGGTCCATGTCTCGCGGGCCAACGCGTACGCCCGGATCAACCGGCTGATCGACGACGGGGTGATCCGCGGTTTCGGCGCCAGGATCGACCATGAACGCGCAGGTCAGGGCGCATCTGCCTATATCACCCTGAAGATCGTGCAGAACTCCTGGCGCACCGTGCGCGAGCAGCTCCAGGAGCTGCCGGGGGCCACCCATATCGCGCTCGTCAGTGGCGACTTCGATGTCCTGCTGCTGGTGCACGCCCCGGACAACCGCTCCCTGCGCGAACTGGTCCTGACCAGACTTCAGGCCATTCCCGAGGTGCTCTCGACCCGCACGCTGCTGGTGTTCGAGGAGACGGACCTGGCCCCTGGGGCGGCCGCGGGACCGACGGTGGGTCCGACGGTCTAGGGGGTGTCAGGACCTAGCTAGAACGCCTCCGGTTCAAGGTCCTGCCCGGCGTGCCGGGGGTCCGTACGCAGGCCGTCGAAGGCCAGCCGTACGACCGCCTCCGCCACCTGGTCGTGGTCGTAGCCGCCGGGCGCCAGCGGCCGGTACCACTCCACCAGGGAGTTGACCATGCCGAAGAGCAGCCGGGTCGCCAGCCTGATGTCCATGTCGGCCCGCAGATCCCCGTCCGCCGCGGCCGCCTTGAGCAGATCGGCGACCCGCTGGTCGAACTCCCGGCGCCGTTCCATCGCCCAGCGCTCGGTCTGCGTATTGCCCCTGACCCGCAGCAGCAGCGTCACGTACGGCAGCTCGGCCATCAGCACCTCGACCGTACGGCGGGTCACGTGCTCGACCCGCTCGACAGCCCGTCCGCGCGTCGCGCCCTCCTCTTCGAGGATCCCGAACAGGCCGTCCAGGGCGCGGCTGACCGCCCGGCGCAGCAGCTCCTCCTTACCGACGACATGGTGGTATATCGAGGACTTGGAGATCCCGGCGGCCTTGGAGAGATGCTCCATGGACGTGCCGTCGTAGCCGCGTTCGTTGAAGACGCGGACCGCGACGGTCAGCAGGGTCTCGGGCGTGTACGTGTCGCGCTTGGCGGTCGTCATGAACGCACCTGCTTGGCTTCGAGGTCGGCACGGTGTCGCAGCGCCGGGGACGAGGCGTAGCGGCCACCCGGATACGCACCGTCCAGGGTGGACAGGAAGTGGTGCGCCCACCGGGCGCCGAGCCGGCCGCACCACTCGCCGGGGCCGCCGGGGTAGTTCACGCCGAGCGTCATGGCGGTGTCGATGTCCTCGGCGCCCGCCACCCCGCGACCGGCGGCGTCGGCGGCGAAGTCGATCAGCATGGCGACCGTACGCCCGACGATCATGCCGGGCGTCTCGCCGATGACGCTGACCTGCTTGCCGAGCCTTTGGAAGAGGCCGATGGCCGCTCGCACATCGTCCGGGTCCGCGTCCGCTCCGGGCGCGAGCGCGATGCGGGTGCAGGAGCGGTAGTCCAGGGCGAGATCGAAGTGGATGTACGCCCCGGAGGGGTCGCCCGTGGCGGTCGTCCCGTCGGTCAGGCTCAGCCGCGTGCCGGCCGGCAGCCCGATGAAGCCTTCGGAGACGTACGGTGTGCGGTCGCGGGTGACCTTGATCCCCGCTTCCTCGATCATCTCGCGCAGTACGGCCGCCGGCCCGAGGTCCGCGTGCAGGCCGACGGCGTCGGGCGCCTCGCAGGGCTCCGCGGTATGCGCCGAGGGCGCCGCGAGCCCCTCGCCGTACGGGAACCATCCCTGGCCCGACTTGCGGCCCAGGCGCCCCGACTCCACCAGCCTGCGCTGCGCGAGCGACGGCGTGAACTTCGGATCCTGGAAGAAGGACTCCCAGACGGACCGGGTGACGGCCTCGTTGACGTCCTGCCCGATCAGATCGGTCAGCTCGAAGGGGCCCATCCGGAAGCCGCCGCACTCACGCAGGACCGCGTCGATGGTGGCGGGGTCGGCGACCCGCTCCTCGTACACCCGCAGCGCCTCGGCGTAGAAGGGGCGCGCGACGCGGTTGACGACGAAGCCGGGGGTGTCGGCGCAGCGCACCGGTGTCTTGCCCCAGGATCGCGCCGTCCCGTACGCGCGCTCCGCGGCCGCCTCGTCCGTCGCGAAGCCGCTGACGACCTCGACGAGCGGCAGGAGGGGCGCCGGATTGAAGAAGTGGAGTCCGACGAAGCGGCCGGGGCGGCGCAGCGCGCCCGCGACGGCGGTGACGGACAGGGAGGAGGTGTTGGTGGCCAGCAGACAGTCGTCGGCGACGATGTCCTCCAGCGCCGCGAACAGTTCCTGTTTGACGGAGAGCCGCTCCAGAACGGCTTCGACCACGAGCGCCGCGTCGGCCAGCTCGGCGAGTTCCGCCGCCGGGTGCAGCCGGGCCCGCGCGGCGTCGCGCGCCGCCGGGTCGAGCCGGCCCTTCTCGACCAGCCGGTCGAGGCGCCCCCCGATGGACACGGCGGACTGCTCCGCGCGGCCGGGCGCCGCGTCGTAGAGCCGTACGGGATGGCCGGCGACCAGTGCCACCTGGGCTATGCCCTGGCCCATCGTGCCGGTGCCGACGACCGCGACGACGCGGTCCGGCTCGATTGCTGTCATGGACGCAATTCTCCCGTATGAGTTGTCCACAGGTGAGCGTGCACGGGTGAGTTATGCACAGGTTGACCGAGCCCTCTTGTCCCGACCGATCGTTCGGTTACTCTAACTCTGTCTGTCAGTTCATGTCCCTGCCTGTGCCCCCCGATGCTCAGCCCGACCGAGGAGTTGGTCCGTGATGGCCGCCCAGCTCAGCCCCCAGCAGCTCTCCGAGAAGCACCGGCCCACGCTCGACCAGGCCCTCGACGCGATCCGCACCCGCGCCTACTGGTCCCCGCATCCCGAGCACCCCAAGGCGTACGGCGAGAGCGCGCCGGCCGACGGGCTCGGCGCCTTCCAGGCCCTGCGCGGGACGCGCTTCGAGCTGGACCAGCCCGGCGCCGACGGCTGGACGGGCGGCGAGATCTCGCCCTACGGCCCGGCGCTCGACATCGAGTATCCGCACGCGGACATGGACGTCCTGCTGCCCGCCATGCGGGCGGGCATGGGCGCGTGGCGCGAGGCGGGGCCCGAGGCCCGCGCCTTGGTCTGTCTGGAGATCCTGGCGCGGATCAGCGCCCGTACGCACGAGTTCGCGCACGCGGTGATGCACACCAGCGGCCAGGCCTTCATGATGGCGTTCCAGGCGGGCGGGCCGCACGCCCAGGACCGCGGTCTGGAGGCCGTGGCGTACGCGTACCAGGAACAGACCCGTACGCCCGCCGTCGCCGACTGGTCCAAGCCGCAGGGCAAGCGCGACCCTCTTGACCTGCGGAAGTCCTTCACCGCCGCGCCGCGAGGCATCTCGCTGCTGATCGGCTGCAACACCTTCCCGACCTGGAACGGCTACCCGGGCCTGTTCGCCTCCCTGGCCACCGGCAACCCGGTCCTGGTCAAGCCGCACCCGCGCGCGGTCCTGCCGCTCGCCCTGACGGTACGGGTGGCCCGCGAGGTGCTCGCCGAGGCCGGCTTCGACCCGAATCTGGTCGCCCTGGCCGTGGAGCGGCCGGGCGAGGGCATCGCCAAGTCGCTGGCCGTGCGCCCCGAGATCCGGATCATCGACTACACCGGGTCGACCGCCTTCGGCGACTGGCTGGAGACCCACGCCCGCCAGGCCCAGGTGTACACGGAGAAGGCCGGCGTCAACACGGTCGTCATCGACTCCACCGACAACTACAAGGGCATGCTCTCCAACCTGGCCTTCTCGCTCTCGCTGTACAGCGGCCAGATGTGCACCACCCCGCAGAATCTGCTCATCCCCCGGGACGGCATCGCGACGGACGCCGGCGAGAAGTCGTACGACGAGGTGGTCGCCGATCTCGCGGCCTCGGTGGCCGGGCTGCTGGGCGACGACGCCCGCGCCAACGCGCTGCTGGGCGCGCTGGTCAACCCCGATGTGAAGGCCCGCCTGGAGGCGGCCGCCGGGCTCGGGGACGTCGCGCTCCCCTCGCGTGAGGTGGCCAACCCGGACTTCCCGGACGCCGTGGTCCGCACGCCCGCGATCGTGAAGGCCGACGGCGCCCGCAAGGTCTGGGAGAAGGCATGGGAGGGCGGGGCGGCGAGCGACACCGAGGTGCCGTATCTCGCCGAGTGCTTCGGCCCCGTCTCGTTCGCGGTGGCCGTGGACTCGACTCCGGAAGCGCTGGAGCTGCTGCGGCGGACCGTGCGCGACAAGGGCGCGATGACCGTCGGCGCGTACACCACCTCGCAGGAGACGGAGCGCGCGATCGAGGACGTCTGCCTGGAGGAGTCCGCTCAGCTCTCCCTGAATCTCACGGGCGGGGTGTACGTGAACCAGACGGCGGCCTTCTCGGACTTCCACGGCTCAGGGGGCAACCCCGCGGCGAACGCCGCCCTGTGCGACGCGGCGTTCGTGGCGAACCGCTTCCGGGTGGTGGAGGTGCGGCGCCAGGCCTGAGAGCCTGTCGGGACCGAGTCCCCGGCGCCTCTCGTCACAGGGCGGGCGGCGCCGGGATGTCCGCGGACCGGGCGGAGGAGCCGGCCTCGGCCGGCCCGCTCGGGGTTCCGGCCGGCCCGCCCCAGTGGAACAACGTCATGGCCACGCTGGTCGCGAGGTTGTAGCTGGACACCTGGGGACGCATCGGGAGCGACAGCAGCTTGGTGGCCCGGCTCCGTATCTCCGCCGAGAGCCCGTGCCGCTCGGAGCCGAAGGCGAGCAACGCGTCGTCCGGGATGTCCACGGACCTGATGTCGTCCCCCTCCGGGTCCAGCGCGTACAGCGGCCCCGGCGGAAACTCCTCGGGAGACAGCCGCTCGACAGCGGTGGCGAAGTGGAGACCGGCCCCCGAGCGCACGGCGTTCGCGTGCCACGGGTCCATGTCACCGGTAGTGATCACACCGGTCGCCCCGAACCCGGCGGCCAGCCGCACCACAGCCCCGACGTTCCCCAGATTGCGCGGGTTGTCCAGGACCACGACGGGGGACTGACGCGGCTGCGCCGACAGCGCGTCCAGGTTGGTCCGACGGCCGCGCCTGACCGCCAGAGCGGCCATCCGGGTGGCGTGGACTCGCGGCACCAGTGCGCGCAGGACCTCGGCCGGTACCTCAACGACGGATTCCCTGATCGCGTCGGTCACGTCGTCGGCGAGTTCCGCGGCCAGAGCCAGGGCGGAATCCTTGTCGCTCGTGACAGCCGACCGTACGTCCGCGCCGAACCGGAGCGCGTGCTTCAGAGCGTGGAAGCCGTCGAGCACCACCAGGTCGGGGCCGGCCTCGCGCCACTGCCGTACGGCGAGGGTGGCATCAGCGTCGTTCATCGCCTCAGCGTACGGCTTGCCTGCGTTCACCAGGCACTTCGTTCCGAGCCCCCGGTCAGCGGGGGTGGATGGTGGCACAGCGCACGCAGGTCCGCGCCGCCGGCCGCGCCTCCAGACGTTCCGCGGGGATCGGTTCGCCGCACCCCTCGCACCGCCCGTACTCCCCTCGATCCAGCCGTTCGAGTGTCCGGTCCAGCTCGACCAGATGGTCACGTGCCTGTCCGAGCATGGCGGCCACATGGGCCCGCTCGAAGGCGGTGCTCGACCCCTCCGGGTCGTGCTCGTCGTCGACCGCCACCAGAGCGTTCGCCTCGACGATCGCGTCGAAGTCGCGGCTCAGTGCCGCGATCTGCGCGTGCGTGCCGGCACGTTCGGCCGCCAGCCGCTCACGGACGGACTCATGTTCGGCGGACGGAAAAGCGGCGTTCCGTGACGAATCGTTCATGCTGCGACAACGTCGGCATCCAGGTGCGCATTCCGCGCGCCCCGCGCCCTGGGCGCCAGATCCCCGCGTCTCGGCCGAGCCCCGCCGCTCACCCGATGAGGGCAGGGGGCTGCTCCGTACTGTCGCTCCGCTGCTTCGGCACATCCTTCCGGCGACGCGGCTGGAGCCTCTCCCACCGGCGCGTGACCTGGCCGCCGAGCCAGGTCAGGAAGATCGTCGGCAGGAACACCGCGTCGGCGGCGATCATCGCGAGCGAGAAGAACGGCAGCCCGAGCAGCACGGCGATACCGGCGTGCTCCAGGATCATCGCGATCAGCAGCACATTCTTGACGCGCCGGTTGAACAGCGTGAACGGGAAGGCGACCTGCACGATGACCGTGCCGTAGGTCAGCAGCATCACCATGATCGCGCTGGACGCGAGAAGGCCGGAGAGATCCGGCCAGGGGGTGAAGTAGTCCAGCTTGAGCGGGTAGTACAGGGCGGTGCCGTCCTGCCAGCGCGAGCCCTGGATCTTGTACCAGCCGGCGGTGGCGTACACGAGACAGACCTCGGCCATGATGACCGCGAGTCCGGCATTGTGGATGAGGTTGGCGAGAACGTTCAGCAGGGCGCGGGGCTCACCGCCGGGCGCGAAGCGGTTCGCCGCCCACCACAGCCCCTGCCCGATCCACAGCCCCCAGAACAGGACCATCAGCCAGGTCTCGACCTGGACCCGGTCCGTCACCGTACCGATGAGCAGGAAGGCGCCCAGGACGGCCCACAGGACGGGCCCGACCCGGTCCCGCACGACCCCGCCGACGGCATCTGCGGCGTCCGGAGCCCTCTCGCCGTCCGGAGCCCCGGTCTCGTCCCCGGTCCGGGCCGCGGCACGCGCCGCGCGCCTGGCGTCCAGCGACCAGACCTGGCCGCAGCGGGTCAGCACCAGATAGATCGCCATCAGATGGATGACGTTGTCCCCGCCGTCGCCCATGAAGATGCTGCGGTTCTGCAGCGACAGCACACCGAACATGAAGACCACGGACATCGTGCGGGTGCGCCAGCCCAGCAACAGCAAGGCGCTGGACAGTACGGCGACGGCGAACACGATCTCGAACCACACCATGCTGTCCGACCACATCAGTCCGGTGAAGGCACCGTTCTTCGCGATCAGCTGCTGGGCCATGTCCCAGCTCCAGGGGCTCTCGGGCCCGTACAGCTCACGGCGGTGGGGCAGCTCCCACAGCAGGAACAGCAGCCAGGTGCCGGCGAACCCGATCCGGACGACCGCGCTCTGGTACGGGCCGAGGGCCGTGGACGTCACGCGCTCGATGGCCCGTGCCGCCCGCCGGTCCGTGCTCGGCCGCTCGACCGATTGCTCGCTCACTCGCCCGCCTCCGTGCGGCCGTTCCGTACGCCCCGGGGAAGATCCCCGGCGTTCACCGTCCACCAGGGGAAGAGCCGGTAGGCGGGCCGGGTGTTGATCTTCTCCTTGCTCCACACGGGCGCCGCGACCGCGCTGGTGGCGGACCTGATCTGGACGCGCTCCACGGGACCGCCCAGGTCGTGGCGCTCCAGGCGCAGCATCACTATGCGGCGGACATAGCCTTCCGAGAGCTGTCCGCGCAGTCCGTTGGGGCGGTTCTCGCTGTCATGCGAGCCGAGGTAGAAGTCCCAGCCGCGGCGCAGTTCGTTCTGGTCGACATGGCTGGGGAGCGGATTGCCCCGGATCGCTTCGCCGTCCGCGGCGGAGAGATCGATCCAGCCGGTGGTCTTCCGTACGCCGTCGGACGTCTCCACCTGGGCGCGCACCTGAACGGCGGCATTCTGCTGGAGAGGGTTGGGCGCGAAGAGCTTCCAGTTCTGCTCGAACTCGGGATATATCCAGTCGTCGACGGCGTCGCCGTGCAGCTTGGTCAGCGTGTTGGACGGGGCTACATGCAGGAACACCATGGCCACATGACCGCAGGCCAGCAGCCCGATGACGGCGAGGGCGACCGCGGCCACCACCTGATAGGGGAGGGAGAGGCCGGATATCCCGGCGCCGGGTGGCGGCCCGGCTTTCACACCCTTGTCGTCGTACGAATCCATCCCGCCCCGATCCCCGTTGGTGCGCCTCAGTTATCCACAGGGTTGACACCCTACGGGCCGCCGACTCACCATTGAAGTCGATGAACCGAACGATCGGTCGGTAGGGGGCCCGGATGACGGCAGTGACCGCGGGGACAGCTGCGGAGGCGACGATGGAGACCACGGTGGAGGCGTTCGAGGCGGCGTTCGACGCGGTCGTGGCCGCCGACGAGCGCATCGAGCCGCGCGACTGGATGCCGGAGGCGTACCGCGCCTCGCTGGTCCGCCAGATGGCGCAGCACGCCCACTCCGAGATCATCGGCATGCAGCCCGAGGCGAACTGGATCTCGCGCGCGCCGTCGCTGCGCCGCAAGGCGATCCTGATCGCCAAGGTGCAGGACGAAGCCGGCCATGGCCTGTATCTGTACAGCGCGGCCGAGACCCTGGGCACCGGCCGCGACGAGCTGCTGGACAAGCTCCACTCCGGCCGCCAGAAGTATTCGTCGATCTTCAACTATCCGACGCTGACCTGGGCCGATGTCGGCGCGATCGGCTGGCTGGTGGACGGCGCGGCGATCACCAACCAGGTCCCGCTGTGCCGCTGCTCCTACGGCCCGTACGCGCGGGCGATGGTCAGGATCTGCAAGGAGGAGTCCTTCCACCAGCGGCAGGGGTACGAGCTGCTGCTCGCCCTCAGCAACGGGACGCCCGCCCAGCACGACATGGCGCAGGACGCGGTGAACCGCTGGTGGTGGCCGTCGCTGATGATGTTCGGCCCGCCGGACGACGAGTCGGCGCACTCCGCGCAGTCCATGGCCTGGAACATCAAGCGGCATTCCAACGACGAGCTGCGCCAGCGCTTCGTGGACATCTGTGTCCCGCAGGCCGAGGCCCTCGGCCTGGTCCTCCCCGACCCGGACCTCCGGTGGAACGAGGAGCGGGGCCGGCATGACTTCGGAGCCATCGACTGGGCCGAGTTCCGGGATGTGCTGAAGGGCAACGGGCCCTGCAACGAACAGCGGATCACCCAGCGCCGCCGGGCGCACGAAGAAGGAGCCTGGGTGCGGGAGGCGGCCGCCGCGTACGCGACGAAGCACAGCCCCGCCCGGGCACCGCACGACAGCGGGACGCGGGAAGACACGACGCGCAGGAAGGCGACGGCATGAGCAGCTCGACCGACTGGCCGCTGTGGGAGGTGTTCGTGCGCTCCCGCCGTGGGCTGTCCCACACCCACGCGGGCAGCCTGCACGCCCCCGACGCGGAGATGGCGCTCCGCAATGCCCGCGATCTCTACACCCGGCGCAGTGAGGGCGTATCGATCTGGGTGGTGCCGTCCTCGGCGATCACCGCTTCCTCGCCCGACGAGAAGGACCCCTTCTTCGCTTCGGCCGCTGACAAGCCGTACCGCCACCCGACCTTCTACGAGATCCCGGAGGGGGTGAAGCACCTGTGAACGACGTACCGGTGACCCTCTCCGCCCACGCCACCGCCCCCGCCACCGCCGCAGCGCTGGCCCTGGGCGACGACGCCCTGGTGCTCTCGCACCGGCTGGGGGAGTGGGCGGGCCACGCCCCCGTACTGGAGGAAGAGGTCGCGCTCGCCAATATCGCGCTGGATCTGCTGGGACAGGCGCGGATCCTGCTCTCCCTCGTCGGGGACGAGGACGAGCTGGCCTACCTCCGCGAGGAGCGGTCCTTCCGCAATCTCCAGCTGGTCGAGCAGCCGAACGGCGACTTCGCGCACACCATCGCCCGCCAGCTCTACTTCTCCACCTACCAACTGTTCCTGTACCGGCAACTGGCCTCCGGGGACAACGAATTCACCGGGCTCGCGGCCAAGGCGGTCAAGGAGGTCGCGTACCACCAGGACCACGCCGAGCACTGGACACTGCGGCTCGGCGACGGCACGGCCGAGAGCCATGACCGGATGCGGCTGGCCTGCGAGGCGCTCTGGCGCTTCACCGGCGAGATGTTCCAGCCCGTCGAAGGGCTCGACGTCGACTGGCAGGGACTGGAAAGCAGTTGGCTCGACTCCGTCACCTCCGTGCTGGAGAAGGCGACGCTGGCCGTGCCGGACGGACCGCGGTCCGGGGCCTGGGCGGCGGGCGCCGGCCGGCAGGGACTGCACACCGAGCCGTTCGGGCGGATGCTCGCCGAGATGCAGCATCTGCACCGCAGCCACCCAGGAGCGTCATGGTGACCGGCACAGGCGCTCCCGACGCCCCGGCCGCCGCCGCGCCCACGACGGCGCTGGAGTCCGAGCTGCGCGGCCTGGCCGGCGCCGTGCCCGACCCCGAACTGCCGGTGGTGACGCTGGAGGAGCTGGGCGTGCTGCGCACCGTCCGGATGTCGGGCCCCGGCACGGTCCGGGTCGAACTGACCCCCACCTACACCGGCTGTCCGGCGATCGAGGCGATGTCCTCGGACATCGAGCGCGTGCTGCACGAGCGCGGCATCCCGGAGGTCTCGGTCGTCACGGTCCTCTCCCCGGCCTGGTCGACGGACGACATCAGCGCCGAGGGCCGGCGCAAGCTCGCGGAGTTCGGCATAGCCCCGCCCCGCCCGCACCACGCCGACGGGCCGGTGGCGCTCACGCTCGCCATCCGCTGCCCGCACTGCGACTCGACCGACACCGAGCTGCTGAGCAGGTTCTCCTCCACCGCGTGCAAGGCGCTGCGCCGCTGTGCGGCCTGCGGCGAACCGTTCGACCACTTCAAGGAGTTGTAGATGTTCCATCCGCTCCGGGTCAGCGAGGTCGAGCGGCTCACGGACGACGCGGTGGCCGTCACCTTCGCCGTGCCGCCCGAGCTCCGCGAGGCGTTCCGGCACACCCCCGGCCAGCACATCGCCCTGCGCCGCACCGCACAGGGTGAGGAGATCAGGCGTACGTACTCGATCAGCGCTCCCGCCGGCGCCGATCCCGTGCTGCGCGTAGGCATCAGGCTGGTCGAGGGCGGCGAGTTCTCGACGTACGCCCTCAAGGAACTCGCCGTGGGCGACACGGTCGACGTCATGGAACCGACGGGCCGCTTCGTGCTCGAACCGCGCGCGGGACATTTCGCGGCGGTCGTCGGCGGCAGCGGCATCACCCCGGTGCTGTCGATCGCGGCCACCCTGCTCGCGCGGGAGCCGGCCGCCCGGTTCTGTCTGATCCGCAGCGACCGCACCGTGGCCTCGACGATGTTCCTGGAAGAGGTCGCCG
The DNA here is from genome assembly GCF_042882605.1 of Streptomyces sp. NPDC058198. Classification (NCBI taxonomy): domain Bacteria; kingdom Bacillati; phylum Actinomycetota; class Actinomycetes; order Kitasatosporales; family Streptomycetaceae; genus Streptomyces; species Streptomyces sp. NPDC058198. The sequence goes on along the minus strand of NZ_JBHVVP010000002.1, from coordinate 258,571 downwards.
ACCTCAAGGACCGCTATCCGGACCGCTTTCAGCTGGTCACGGTGGTCTCCCGGGAGGAACAGCAGGCGGGCCTGCCGTCCGGCCGGCTGGACCAGGAGCGGCTGACCGGGCTGCTGCCCGCGCTCCTCCCGGTGGCCGAGGTCGACGGCTGGTTCCTCTGCGGCCCGCTGGGTCTGGTGGTCGGCGCCGACCGGGCGCTGCGCGGCCTCGGGGTGCCCCGTGGCCGTATCCACCAGGAGATCTTCCACGTCGACGACGGAGTGGCCGGCCCCTCGGCCACAGCTGCCTTTGCCACGGCCGCCGCGCGCGCGCCCGCGCACAGCACCCTCACCGCGACCCTCGACGGCCGGTCCGGCAACTGGCCGGTCCAGGAAGGCGAATCGCTGCTGGAGACCGTGCTGCGCAGCCGCTCGGACGCGCCGTACGCGTGCAAGGGCGGGGTGTGCGGGACCTGTCGGGCGTTCCTGGTCTCGGGCGAGGTCAGGATGGACCGCAACTTCGCGCTCGAACCGGAAGAGACGGACGCGGGCTACGTCCTGGCCTGTCAGTCCCACCCGGCCACCGCGGAAGTGGAGTTGGACTTCGACCGCTGAGCCGGTCCCGGATCCGCGCCTCGGACAGAGGCGCGGGCCGGGGCTCAGAGGACGAACGCCGCGGTGCCGTCGCCGGCGACCATCGGCCGCCCGGCACCGTCCCAGGCGAGCATGCCGCCCTCCACGTTCACCGCGTCGACGCCCTGCTGCACCAGATACTGGGTGACCTGTGCGGAGCGGCCGCCGACCCGGCACATCACATAGGCCTTCCGGCCCCCGGCCACCGCCTCGGTCACCTCCGCGAAGCGCGCCACGAAGTCACTCATCGGGACATGCAGCGCGCCCTCGACATGACCGGCCGCCCACTCGTCGTCCTCCCGGACATCCAGCACCAGGCCGTCGGACGGAACCGCCGCGACATCGACCGAGGGCAGCGGGGCGAAGTTCATGGGTGGTGCCTTCTCTCGTACGTGACCGGGCGGACCGGGGGCCGACCGGGACCGGGGCCGGCGCCCTGGCCGGAACCGAAACCGTGACCGGAACCGCGGCAGGACTGCCGGACTGGACTCCGGAAAACCTACTGCACCAGCTTGGCCAGTTCCGTCTCACGCTCGGAGACCTCGGCGAGCAGCTGCTCGGCGATCTCCTCCAGCAGTCGGTCCGGGTCCTCGGGCGCCATCCTGAGCATCGCGCCGATCGCGCTCTCCTCCAGCTCCTGCGCCACCACCGCCAGCATTTCCTTGCGCTGCGACAGCCACTCCAGGCGGGCGTAGAGCTCCTCGCTCTCGCTCAGCCGGGGCGCCTGCGGCGCGGGCCCGGCCGCCCACTCCTCCACCAGCTCCCGCAGCAGCGGCTCGTCCCCCCGCCCGTACGCGGCATTGACGCGCGTGAGGAACTCCTCACGCCGCGCCCGCTCCTTGTCGTCCCGCGCCAGATCCGGATGCGCCTTGCGCACCAGATCGCGGTAGAGCTTGCGGGCCTCGTCACTCGGCCGCACCCGCTTGGGCGGCCGGACCGGCCGATCGGTCAGCATCGCCGCCGCCTCCGGCGACAGGCCCTCGGAGTCGAGCCAGTCGTGGAAGAGCTCCTCCACCCCCGGCATCGGCTGCACCAGCGCGCGGGCCTCGCGCGCCTTGCGCAGATCCTCGGCGTCGCCGGTGCGCGCCGCCCGGGCCTCGGCGATCATCGCGTCCAGCTCGTCCAGCCGGGAGTACATCGGGCCGAGCCGCTGGTGGTGCAGCCGGGAGAAGTTCTCCACCTCGATCCGGAAGGTCTCCAGCGCGATCTCGAACTCGATCAGCGCCTGCTCAGCGGCGCGCACGGCCTTGTCCAGCCGCGCCTCGGGCCGCGGCGCGTCCGCCGCCTCGCCCTCGCCCGACGCCACCGTGGCTTCCGTCGCATCAGGCACGTCTCGTACGTCCTGCTCGTCGTCGTTACGGATCGTCGGCTCCCCGGGGGCGTCGTGCATCACCCGTCCAGCGTACGGGTGATACCGGCGGCCTCCGCCCCGGCCCGGGCCGTCACACCCCGAGCTCGGCCGCTATCCGCCCGCTCCTGACCGCCGCCACCAGCGCGGCGTGGTCCGCCTCCGTACGGTCCGCGTACGCCACGGCGAAGGCCGCCACGGCCACATCCAGCTCCTCGTTCTTGCCGCAGTATCCGGCGATCAGGCGCGGGTCCACGCTGTGCGCGTGGGCCCTGGCCAGCAGCGCGGCGGTCATCCGGCCGTAGTCGTCGATCTGGTCGGCCGGCAGCGCCGCCGGATCCACGCTCCCCTTGCGGTTCCTGAACTGACGCACCTGGTACGGCCTGCCCCGGACCGTCGTCCAGCCCAGCAGGTTGTCGCTCACCACCTGCATCCGCTTCTGCCCGAGCACCACACGGCGCCCCTCGTGCACCACGGCGGGCGCCTCGAAGCCGACGGCCGGCAGATGGGGCAGCAGGGCGGAGGCCCGTGCCTCCTTCACCTGCAGCACCAGTGCCTCGCCCCGGTGATCGAGCAGCAGCACCACATACGAGCGCGTCCCGACGCTGCCGGTGCCGACCACCCGGAACGCCACATCGTGGACCGCGTACCGCGCGAGCAGCGGCAGCCGGTCCTCCGAGAGCGTGCTCAGATACTCCTCGAGCGAGGCGGCCACCGCCGCCGCCTCCTCGTCGGGCACCCGCCGCAGAACGGGCGGCGCGTCGACGAAGCGCCGCTGCGCGGCTCCCCCGCCGGCCCCGCCCTCCTCGGACACCGCCTCGGTCGACCTGGCCGCGAACCGCGCGCTCGTGTTGTTTCGGGCCTTCTCCGAGACGCGCTCCAGCGTGCCGGCCAGATCGCGGGCGTCCGCGTGCGAGACGAGCTCCTCGTCGGCAATCGCGTTCCACGCGTCGAGCGCGGGAAGTTTCGCCAGCAACCGCATCGTGCGCCGGTAGGCGCCCACCGCGTCGCACGCCCCGCGCCGGCAGGTGTCCTCGTCCGCGCCCGCCTCACGGCCGGCCAGCACCAGCGAGGTGGCGAGCCGCTTGACGTCCCACTCCCAGGGGCCGACCACGGTCTCGTCGAAGTCGTTCAGATCGATGACGAGCCGGCCGCGCGCGTCCCCGTACAGGCCGAAGTTCGCCGCGTGCGCGTCCCCGCAGATCTGCGCGCCGACCCCGGTGACCGGGGTGCCCGTCAGGTCCTGGGCCATCAGCCCGGCGGCGCCGCGCAGAAAGGCGAAGGGGGTCGCTGCCATCCGGCCCACCCGGATCGGCGTCAGCTCGGGCACCCGGCCCCGGCTCGACTCCTCGACGGCCCGCACGGCGTCGGGCCGGCTCGCGGCGAGCACCACCGCGTCGTGCGAGGAACGCGGCACCCGGGCCCGCAGCGCCTTCCCCAGCGCCTTGGGCGTCCGCCCCGGAGCGTCCATGGCGGCGCGGGGCGCGAAGCCCGGCACCACCGGAACGCGCTCCGCTCCGGGATCCGTCCGCCGCCCTGCCCCCACCGACCCGACATCGCCCATGGCGTGCTGCCTCCCCCGTACTCGCGCAACATCAACTGCCGACGACGGTACCGCCGGGCCCGGACAGCCGTCTCCCCCTGTGGACAACTGGACAACTGTGAACAACTGGACCACTGGACCACTGCGGATACGCCCTGGCTAGCAGCTGTCTTCCGGCGTCGCCCGCAGATGGGACTCGGCCCACCGGGACAGTTCCTTCAGCGCGGGCTCCATCGCCGTCCCGGCCGCCGTCAGCCGGTACGCGACCCGCAGCGGCGGCCCCTCGTCGACCTCACGGACGACCAGGCCCGCCGCCGCCAGCTCGGTCAGCCGGTCCGAGAGCATGCGCTCGCTGATGCCCGGGATCGCCCGCCGCAGCTCCGCGAAGTAGACCGCCCGTCCCATGAGTACGGAAATGATCAGGCCGGTCCACCGCTTGCCGAGCAGCTCGAAGACGCGCGTGATGCCGATGTCGACCTTCTTGCACACGTGCTCGCCGGGGTCCGCCATATCCACAGAGTACTGGTTTCCGAGGGTGGGATGAAAAAAAGTAAGCGACTATGTTATCTATAGGTACGAACGGAACTTCCGTCCACACGTCGTCCCCGCGTCGTCCTACGTCGCCCCTACGCCGTCCCAGCACCCCCTTATGGAGACCGTCATGGCCACGCTTCTGCACATCGACTCCGCCGTCTTCCCCGAAGGCTCCGCCTCGCGCGACATCACCGCCGCGTTCGTCGAGTCCTGGCTGGAGCAGCACCCGGAGGGCAAGGTCGTCTACCGCGATCTCGCCGCCACCCCGCTGCCGCACCTCGACATCACCGCCGTCGTCGCCGGCCCGGAGAACGCGCTGCGCGCCGAACTCGCGGCCGAGCTGGCGGAGGCGGACGCCGTACTGATCGGCGCCCCGATGTACAACTTCACGATCTCGTCCACCCTGAAGGCATGGCTGGACCAGGTGATCATCGTCGGCCACAACGCGGGCCCCGACAGCACGGTGGGCGCCACCCCGTTCACGATCGTCGCCAGCCGCGGCGGCTCGTACGCTCCCGGCACCCCGCGCGAGGACTTCGAGTTCGTCCAGAACTACCTGGAGAAGGTGCTGACGGGCATGTTCGGCGCCACCGAGATCGACTTCATCGTTCCCGAGCTGACCCTGGCCCATTCCAGGCCGGAGATGGCCGAGTTCATCCCGCTCGCCGAGGCGTCCCGTACCAAGGCCCGCGAAGAGGCCACCCAGAAGGCCAAGGCCCTGGCCGCGCGCCTCGCCGCCTGAGCCTCACACACCCTCGCGAGCTGAGGCATATCTCCCCGCAGGCCCGGCCTCACGGGAGATATGTCTCACATCGCAGCGCTCCGGACAGCAGGGCACAATCAGGACACGATCCGGACGCGAAGACACAACGAAGAAGCCCCGTAGGTCGATGACCTACGGGGCTTCCATCTGTGCGCGAGGGGGGAGTTGAACCCCCACGCCCTTTCGGGCACTGGAACCTGAATCCAGCGCGTCTGCCTATTCCGCCACCCGCGCATTGGGTGTGCCGTTCGGTGCCTCACCTGCTGGTGTGTGCTCCTGGCGACATCGAGAAGATTAGCACGATGGGGAGGGTGGATTCACATCCGTTGTTTGGGCGACCCGACCGCGGAACAGGGAACGAACAACGGCCGCCCCCCACTCCTCCTGAGTGCACCCGGCGTGCGGGACACTGTCATGAGGCCGCCTCTACGATCCCTGTGAGAGGGGACACTCATCGACGGGGCAGACAAGGGGAACCAGCCGATTTCCCGACGCGTGGATACGATCAGTAAGCAGTACCAGGACGGCAACGACGGAGGAGGTGCCCCATGGGAGTCATGAAGCGTTTCGAGCAGCGTCTCGAAGGTCTGGTCAACGGCACCTTCGCGAAGGTGTTCAAGTCCGAGGTCCAGCCCGTCGAGATCGCGGGCGCCCTGCAGCGCGAATGCGACAACAACGCAACGATCTGGAACCGCGAGCGGACCGTCGTCCCCAATGACTTCATCGTGGAGCTGAGCACGCCCGACTACGAGCGCCTCAGCCCGTACTCCGGCCAACTCGGCGACGAACTGTCCGGGCTGGTCCGCGATTACGCGAAGCAGCAGCGCTACACGTTCATGGGCCCGATCAAGGTCCATCTGGAGAAGGCCGAGGACCTCGACACCGGTCTGTACCGGGTGCGCAGCCGCACCCTGGCGTCGAGTTCGTCACAGGCGCCCGAGCGCGGCCCTGTCTCCGCACCCGCTTCCCCCCGGGGCGGTGCCCCCAGCGGCTACGGCTACCCGCCCGCCGCGGTACCCCCCATGCCCGCCGCCCCGCCGCCCGGCGGCCACGGGCCCTCCGCGGGCCACACACCGCCCCCGGGCCACGGCGCCGGCCCGATGACACACGGCCAGGTACGCCGCTGGATCGAGATCAACGGCACCCGCCACCAGATCTCCCGTGCGACGCTGGTCATGGGGCGCAGCACCGACGCCGACGTCCGGATCGACGACCCCGGCGTATCGCGCCGCCACTGCGAGATCCGGACCGGAACGCCCTCGACGATCCAGGACCTCGGGTCCACCAACGGCATCGTGGTAGACGGACAGCACACCACCCGCGCTACGCTCCGCGACGGCTCGCGGATCGTCGTGGGCAATACCACCATCGTTTACAGGCAAGCCGAAGGGTGAAGCGGGGGCAATGTCAGAGCTGACCCTGACGGTCATGCGGCTAGGTTTTCTGGCCGTTCTGTGGCTGTTCGTGATCGTGGCCGTCCAGGTCATCCGCAGCGATCTGTTCGGAACACGCGTCACGCAGCGCGGCTCACGCCGCAGCGGCGAGGCCCGCCCGCAGCAGGCCCGCCAGAACGCGGCACCGCCCGCCCAGCGCCAGCAGCAGGGAAGCCGCCAGCGCCGCGGGGCACCCACCAAGCTGGTCGTCTCCGAGGGCACCCTCACCGGCACCACGGTGGCGCTCCAGGGGCAGACCATCACCCTGGGCCGCGCGCACGATTCAACGATCGTGCTGGACGACGACTACGCGTCCAGCAGGCATGCCAGGATCTACCCGGACCGTGACGGCCAGTGGATCGTCGAGGATCTCGGGTCCACCAACGGCACGTATCTCGACCGGACCCGACTCACCACCCCGACACCGATTCCGCTGGGCTCTCCGATTCGCATCGGCAAGACCGTCATCGAGCTGCGGAAGTAGTACGACAATGAGCGAGCGGAGCGAGCGAGCCGCAGCGGTCCGGACAGCGGACCGGAGCAGGCTCCCGACGGGAGGGTGGGCAGTGTGGCTCGAGACCGGCTGTACCCCGAGCCGACGGGTGAGGTGCGCATGAGTCTGTCTCTGCGTTTCGCCGCCGGATCGCACAAGGGCATGATCCGGGAAGGAAACGAGGACTCCGGCTACGCCGGCCCCCGGCTGCTGGCCATCGCCGACGGCATGGGCGGCCAGGCCGCCGGTGAGGTCGCCTCCTCCGAGGTGATCTCCACCCTCGTGCAGCTCGACGACGACGTGCCGGGATCGGACATCCTCACCTCGCTCGGAACCACCGTCCAGCGCGCCAACGACCAACTGCGGCTGATGGTCGAGGAGGACCCCCAGCTGGAGGGCATGGGCACCACGCTCACCGCCCTTCTCTGGACCGGCCAGCGGCTCGGCCTCGTCCATGTCGGCGACTCCCGCGCCTACTTGCTGCGCGACGGCGTACTGAGCCAGATCACCCAGGACCACACCTGGGTGCAGCGGCTGGTCGACGAGGGCCGGATCACCGAGGAAGAAGCCACCACCCACCCGCAGCGCTCCCTGCTGATGCGCGCGCTGGGCAGCGGCGACCATGTCGAGCCCGACCTCTCCATCCGCGAAGTCCGCGTCGGCGACCGCTACTTGATCTGCTCGGACGGCCTCTCCGGCGTCGTCTCCCACCAGACGATGGAAGAGACGCTCGCCAGCTACCAGGGCCCGCAGGAGACCATCCAGGCGCTCATCCAGCTCGCCCTGCGCGGCGGCGGACCCGACAACATCACCTGCATCGTGGCCGACGTCCTGGACGTCGAGTCCAACGACACCCTCGCCGGGCAGCTCAACGACACCCCGGTCGTCGTCGGCGCGGTCGCCGAGAACCAGCTCCCGCTGAGCTCCGCCGAGAACGCCGCCGCGATGCAGACCCCCGCGGGCCGCGCGGCCGGCCTCGGCCGCGCCGTACCGCAGCAGAGCGCCGGCGGCTTCGGCCCGCCCGGCAGCGGCGGCGACGGCGGCTACGGCGGCATGCCCCCCGAGGGCGGCTTCGGGGCCTACAGCGACGAGGACTTCGTCAAGCCGCGCCCGGGCCGCAAGTGGCTCAAGCGGTCGTTCTACCTCGTCCTCGCGCTGGCCGTCGTCGGCGGCGGTCTGTACGGCGGCTACCGCTGGACCCAGACCCAGTACTACGTGGGCGCCAACGAGAAGCACGTCGCCCTCTACCGGGGCATCAGCCAGGATCTGGCCTGGGTCTCCCTCTCGAAGGTCGAGAAGGACCACCCCGAGATCGAACTCAAGTACCTCCCGCCCTACCAGCGCAAGCAGGTCGAGGCCACCATCGCCGAGGGCAGCCTGGGCAATGGACGCGACAAGATCGAGGAACTCGCCACCCAGGCATCGGCCTGCAAGAAGGACGAGCAGCGCCGCCTGGCCGACCGCGAGGCCAATGTGATCACCGGCGAGGGAGAGGCCGGCGGCACGACCGGTACGAACACCTCTACCGGGACCACCGACATCAAGCCGAAAGCAGCGACTCCCACTCCGGGCCCCAGCCTCTCCGAAGAGGAGCAGAAAGTGGCCTCGAACTGCGGTAAGCAGCAGTAGCCGGCCGTAGGGGGCCTTTCACCACCATGAGCGTTGTCACCAACACGACCACCATCGGCGCGATCGAAGCACCGAGCCGCCGCAACACCGAACTGGGCCTGCTCGCCTTCGCCGTCGTCATCCCGGTCTTCGCGTACCTGAACGTGGGGCTCGCCCTCGACGGCAAGGTACCCACGGGGATGCTGGGCTACGGGCTCGGCCTCGGCCTGCTCGCCGGCGTCGCCCACCTCGTGGTGCGCAAATTCGCCCCCTACGCCGATCCGCTGCTGCTTCCTCTGGCGACGCTGCTCAACGGCCTCGGGCTGGTACTGATCTGGCGCCTCGACCAGTCCCGGCGGCTCATCCGGCTCGCCGAGACCGCCTACGGCGCCTTCAGTCCAGGCGCTCCGAAGCAACTCCTGTACTCGGCGATGGGCATCGCGCTCTTCGCCGCCGTACTGATGCTCCTCAAGGATCACCGCATCCTGCAGCGCTACACGTACATCTCCATGGCGCTGGCACTGGTCCTGCTCATCCTGCCGGTGTTCTTCCCTCCCCGGTTCGGCGCCAGGATCTGGATCACGATCGCCGGATTCTCCATCCAGCCCGGTGAGTTCGCGAAGATCCTCATCGCGATCTTCTTCTCCGGCTACCTCATGGTGAAGCGGGACGCCCTGGCCCTCGCCAGCCGCCGCTTCATGGGGATGTATCTGCCACGCGGCCGTGACCTGGGCCCCATCCTCGCCATCTGGGCGATGTCGATCCTGATCCTGGTCTTCGAGACGGACCTCGGCACGTCGCTGCTCTTCTTCGGCCTCTTCGTGATCATGCTGTACGTGGCGACCGAGCGAACCAGCTGGATCTTCTTCGGCCTGCTGATGTCGGCCGCCGGAGCCGTCGGCGTCGCCTCCTTCGAGTCACACGTCCAGGCCCGCGTCAACGCCTGGAGCGATCCCTTCGCCTGTTACAAGACGGACGGAGCCTGCCAGCAGATCGGTGACGCCCTGCTGTCCTTCGGCTCGGGCGGCACCCTCGGCACCGGACTCGGCCAGGGCAACTCCGACCTGATCGGCTTCGCCGCCAACGCCGACTTCATCCTCTCGACCGTCGGAGAGGAGCTCGGGCTCGCCGGCACGATGGCGTTCCTGCTGCTCTACGCGCTGATCGTGGAGCGAGGCGTACGTACCGCTCTCGCTGCCCGCGACCCATTCGGCAAGCTGCTCGCCATCGGGCTCTCCGGCGCCTTCGCCATCCAGGTGTTCGTTGTCGCGGGCGGCGTCATGGGCCTCATCCCGCTGACCGGTATGACCATGCCGTTCGTCGCGGCGGGTGGCTCCTCGGTCCTCGCCAACTGGGCCCTGATCGGTGTCCTGATCCGTATCAGCGACACCGCGCGCCGGCCCGCACCGGCCCCCGCCCCGTCACCCGACGCCGAGATGACCCAGGTGGTCCGACCGTGAACAAGCCCCTGCGACGCATCGCGATCTTCTGCGGGCTCCTCATGCTCGCCCTGCTGATCCGGGACAACTGGCTCCAGTACGCCCGCGCCGAGGAGCTGAACTCGCACAAGTACAACCGCCGAGTGCTCATCGAGCGGTACAGCAGCGAGCGCGGCAACATCATCGTCGACGGCAAGCCCATCACCGGCTCGACCAAGACGGACGACACCGACTTCGCCTACAAGCGCACCTATACCGACGGCCCCATGTGGGCACCCGTCACCGGCTACGCCTCACAGGCTTTCGACGCCAACCAGATCGAGAAGCTCGAGGACGGCATCCTCACCGGCAACGACGACCGGCTCTTCTTCGACCGCACCATGGGGATGTTCACGGGCAAGGAGAAGAAGGGCGGCAACGTCGTCACCACCCTCAACGGCGCCGCCCAGAAGGCCGCCTTCGAGGGCCTCGGCGACAAGAAGGGCGCCGTCGCCGCCCTTGACCCGCAGACGGGCAAGATCCTCGCCCTGGCCTCCACCCCCAGCTACGACCCCTCTTCCTTCGCGGGAAACAGCGACAAGGACACGAAGGCCTGGGTCGCCCTCGACAAGAAGAACAACCCCGACGACCCGATGCTCAACCGGGCCCTGCGCCAAACCTACCCGCCCGGCTCCACCTTCAAGGTGGTCACCGCGGCCGCCGCCCTGGAGCACGGCAAGGTCACGGACGTCGACGCGCCTACCGAGTCCCCGCTTCCCTGGACCATGCCCGGCACCACGACGCCGCTGCCGAACGAAGGCAACATCCCCTGCAAGAACGCCACGCTCCGTGAAGCGCTGCGCGTCTCCTGCAACACCGTCTTCGGCAAGCTGGGCGCGGACCTCGGCAAGGACAAGATGCTGGAGACCGCGAAGAAGTTCGGCTTCAACCAGGAGCACTTCACCCCGGTCCGCGCCGACGCCTCCATCTTCCCCGAGAAGCTGGACCCCTCACAGACCGCGCTGTCCTCCATCGGCCAGTTCGACACCCGCACCACCCCCCTCCAGATGGCCATGGTCGCCGCCGCCATCGCCAATGACGGCAAGCTGATGAAGCCGTACATGATCGACCAGCTCGGAGCGCCCAACCTGGACGTGCTCAGCAGGACCGAGCCCGAGGAGCTGAGCCGGCCGCTCAGCCAGGAGAACGCGCAGATGCTGCAGAGCATGATGGAGACTGTCGTCAAGACAGGTACGGGTACCAGGGCGCAGATTCCGAACGTGACGGTCGGCGGCAAGACCGGCACCGCCCAGCACGGCGAGAACAACAGCAAGAACCCGTACGCGTGGTTCATCTCGTACGCCAAGACGGACAGCGGCTCCCCGGTCGCCGTCGCGGTGGTCGTCGAGGACAGCAACGCCAGCCGCGACGACATCTCCGGTGGCGGCCTCGCAGCCCCCATCGCCAAGGACGTGATGAAGGCGGTCATCGACAGCAAGAAGTGACGCCGGTCACGGCTCACGTCCATACCCGCACAATGCGATACCGGTCGTATATCAGGTCACCGCTACGGGCGGATCGGATACGGCGTGCCCGGTAGCGTAGGCGCGAACAGCACACCGCCGGACCACACACCGGTGCGGTCAGGACTGACGGAGAGGGCTGGAACAGTTATGGAAGAGCCGCGTCGCCTCGGCGGCCGGTACGAGCTGGGCTCGGTGCTCGGCCGTGGTGGCATGGCGGAGGTCTACCTCGCGCATGACACCCGGCTCGGTCGCACCGTCGCCGTGAAGACGCTGCGGGCCGATCTCGCCCGCGACCCGTCCTTCCAGGCCCGGTTCCGCCGAGAGGCCCAGTCGGCCGCCTCGCTCAACCACCCGGCGATCGTCGCGGTGTACGACACGGGCGAGGACTACCTCGACGGAGTCTCCCTCCCGTACATCGTGATGGAGCACGTCGACGGCTCGACCCTGCGTGAGCTGCTGCACTCCGGGCGCAGACTGCTGCCCGAGCGCACGCTGGAGATGACCGTCGGCATCCTCCAGGCACTGGAGTACTCGCACCGCGCCGGCATCGTCCACCGCGACATCAAGCCGGCCAACGTCATGCTGACGCGCACCGGCCAGGTCAAGGTCATGGACTTCGGCATCGCCCGCGCCATGGGCGACTCCGGCATGACGATGACCCAGACCTCCGCCGTCATCGGCACCGCCCAGTACCTCTCCCCCGAGCAGGCCAAGGGCGAGCAGGTCGACGCGCGCTCCGACCTCTACTCCACCGGTTGCCTGCTCTACGAGCTGCTGACGGTCCGGCCTCCCTTCATCGGGGACTCCCCGGTCGCCGTCGCCTATCAGCATGTACGGGAGGAGCCGCAGCCGCCCAGCGTCTACGACCCCGAGATCACGCCCGAGATGGACGCGATCGTGCTGAAGGCCCTCGTCAAGGATCCGGACTACCGCTACCAGTCCGCCGACGAGATGCGCGCCGACATCGAGGCCTGCCTCGACGGCCAGCCCGTCGCGGCCACCGCGGCCATGGGCGCGGTCGGCTACGGCGGCGGGTACGGAGGCGGCTACGGCGGCCACGACAACCAGCAGACGACGGCGCTGCACCAGAACGACCCGGCGGGCCAGACGTCCATGCTGCCGCCGGTGAACCCGGACGAGGGCGGCTACGGCGGCTACGACGACCGCCCGGGGCGACGTCGGCAGCCCAAGAAGTCCAACACCTCGACGATATTGCTGGTGATCGCCGGCATCCTGGTGCTGGTCGGCGCGATCCTGATCGGCAGATCGGTCTTCAGCTCCAACGAGGGCCCGACTACGGTGACCGCCCCGCAGTTCGTCGGCAAGACGCTCGCCGAGGCCACGAAACTCGCGGGCAACGCGAGCGTGAAGGTCACCGAGTCCGGCTCGGAGCGCTGCGACGTCCCCAAGGGCTCCATCTGCAGCCAGGACCCCACCGAGGGCAGCAAGATGAACGAGGGCGACACCGTCCAGGTCGTCGTCTCCGAGGGCGCTCCCCAGATCAAGGTCCCCGACGTTACCGATAAAAAGGAACAAAAGGCGACAGAGATACTGGAGGACGACAAGTTCGTTGTCGATACCGTCCAGGAAGAGTCGGACGCGGAGCCCGGCACGGTGCTCAAGCAGAGCCCTGAGGGCGGCACGCAGGCCGAGAAGGGCACGACGGTCACGCTGACCATCGCGAAGAACACGCAGACCCCCGTTCCGAACGTGGTCGGGCAGCCGTTCGAGAACGCCAAGAACCAGCTCGAAACGCTGAAGTTCACCGTCGCGAAGACCGACGTGGACAGCGACCAACCCGCAGGCACGGTCGTTAAGCAGAGCCCCGACGGTGACACCAAGGCCGACAGGGGCTCGCAGATCACCCTGGAAGTCTCCAAGGGCCCGCAGCAGCAGATGGCGGCCGTGCCGGATCTGCGCGGAAAGACGCTCGGGGAGGCCAAGCAGCTGCTCGCGCAGGCCGGCCTTTCCATCGGCACCATCCAGGGACCGGGCGACGACAACGCGCGGGTCTTCAACCAGGACCAGCAAGCGGGCCAGCAGGTGCCCACGAGCACGCCCGTCAATGTCAGCACCGTCGGCGGTGGCGGCCCGGGCAACAACGACGGCCAGAACGGCGGAGGCTTCTTCGGCGGCCCGTCGGGCGCCAGCTCCCGCAACGACTGACGCACAGCCCGTACCGAACGGCCCCGGCACTCTCCACGAGTGCCGGGGCCTTTTCGGTCGTGTCTTCATATGTCCTGACTCGTTGGGCCGGATGGGGTGGAGTGTTGGGCTCCCTCCCAGCCCGGCCGGCCACTACGCGAGTAGAGGGACAGAACCATGATCAACGAAGCGATCCTGCTGGAGTCGAGGACGCTGCGCGAAGGCGTCGCGGAGCGGACGGATGTCCTCGACCGGGTCAAGGCACTCTCGCTCCTGCCCGACGGCATGCATGTGACGACGGCGATGGTCGCCGTCTACTTCCAGGTAGGTGTCAAGGCCATCGAGTCCCTGGTCCTGGACCACAGGGAGGAACTAGAAGCCAGCGGCTACCGCGTTTTGACAGGTGCACAACTGACCTCCTTCAAGGAGGTCTGTCAGATCCCGTCCCGCTCCCGTGCGCTCGCTCTGTACGCACGGCGTACCGTCCTGAACGTCGCCATGCTGCTCCGCGACAGCGAAGTCGCACGTCAGGTGCGTACGTACCTCCTGGACATGGAGTACGTCGCCCGGACTCAACCTGTGGATAACTCTGTCCACAGCCCCCTCTCCGACCCCCTCACCGACCTGGACGACCGCATCGACCAGCGCATCACCCACATCCTCGGCAAGGCCGTCGTGCCGATGTTCAACGCCCTCATCGAAACGTCCGGAGACCACCGCAGGGAGCTGATCTCCCTGCGCGACGACGTCCAGCGGGTCAAGCGAAAGCTCTGCCTCCACCACGCCCGGCTCCAACGCCTGGAGGCCCCCCGAGAGGACCGTCCGCTCGCCGGCGTCATGGCTGCCATGGACGCCATGAGCGGGTTCGAGTTCGAAGACCACGTCGCCACGCTGCTTCGCCGCGACGGCTGTACGGACGTCGTGGTCCGAGGCGGTCACGGCGACAGGGGCGTTGACATCACCGGGCGCACCGCCGACGGACGCAGCCTCGTCGTGCAATGCAAACGGCTCTCGCCGTTCCAGTCCATCACCAGTCCTGACGTGCAGAAGTTCCTCGGCTCGGCCAAGGTCCTGCACAAGGCGGAGATCGCCCTCTACGTGGCGACCTGCTCCTTCACCCGGGAGGCCCTGCTCATCGCCGCCGAGGGCGGTGTCACCGCCGTACACCGCGGCCTGCTGGAGGCCTGGAGTGCCGGAACGGAACTGCCCGTTCTGTAGGAGTCCCACAGCCCCGCCCAGGACGACAAAGGCCCGAAGTCGCAAGGATTGGTTGCGGCTTCGGGCCTCACGCATTCTATCGCTCAGCGCAGCTCCGGTGGGAGCGTGCGGTTTTTGTCGACCTTTTCGGTACGCGTCAGCTCCGCCCATACGATGTAGCGATAGTCCGACGTATAGATCGGCGTGCAGGTCGTCAGGGTGAGATAGCGGCCCGGCTTCTTCTTCCCCGACTCCTTCGGCACCGGCTTCAGCACGTCCACGTTGTACTTCGAGGTCTTCGGAAGCTCCTTGTAGACCTTGTAGATGTACCAGGTGTCGCGGGTCTCGAAGACGACCGGATCGCCCTTCTCGAGCTTGTGGATGTTGTGGAACTTCGCCCCGTGGCCGTCGCGGTGCGCGGCCAGCGTGAAGTTGCCCTCCTCGTCCCAGGGGAGCGCCGACTTGATCGGGTCGGTGTAGTAACCGGCGATCCCGTCGTTCAGCGCCGCGGGATCGGTGCCCTTCTTGACCAGCACCTCGCCGTTCTTCATCGCCGGGACGTGCAGAAAGCCGATGCCGTCCTTCGAGTCGAAGGACCGGGGAGTGCCGCCGGTGCCCTGTCGCGCCCAGCCGTGGCGTACGTCGTCGCCCTGCTTGGCGGCCTCGCGGTCGGCCAGGACATTCGTCCACCACAGCGAGTACGCGACAAAAAGGCCCAGCACCACGCCCGCGGTGATGAGCAGCTCGCCGAAGACGCTGATCGCGGCCGCGATACGGCTCCGAGGCCGGCGGGCCGGAGCCGGGACCGGGTCCGACGGTGGCGGCGCGTCAGTCTGCTCGTCGTGTTCGGTCCTCGCTGCCACCGCACCCGTCCCCGTCCCTGTCGTGATTCCGGTCGCCTCAGCCGACGAGAGCGTCGGGCTTGCCCTTGCTGCGTGGCCGTTCGTCCACCATCTTGCCCCACACGATCATGCGATAGGTACTGGTGAACTCCGGGGTACAGGTCGTCAGCGTGATGTAGCGACCGGGCTGCGTGAACCCCGAACCCGGCGGCACCGGACGGATCACACTCACATTCGACGGCGGCGTCTGCGGCAGGATGCTCGCCATGTCGTACGTGTAGTACGCGTCCTGCGTCTCGACGATGATCTCGTCACCGGGCTTCAGCTGGTTGATGTAGCGGAACGGCTCGCCATGGGTGTTGCGGTGCCCGGCCACCGCGAAGTTGCCCTGCTTGTCGGCGGGCATCGCCGTCTTGAGACTGCCCTCCGAGTAGTGCCCGACCATGCCGTGGTCCAGGACCTTCGCCTTGCTGATGCCCTCGGCGATCGGCACCACGACATCCAGCTTGGGAATGTGCAGGATGGCGAAGCCCTGACCGGGCTCGAAGACGCCGGGCTGCCGCCCCTTCGCCCAGCCGTCCTGGATCTTGTTCGTCTCCTGGCCCGCGTACTGACCGGCCCGGATGTTCGTCCACCACAGCTGATAGGTGACGAACAGCAGCATCAGGACACCGAACGTGATGAACAGCTCGCCCACCACCCGGCTGGCGATGACCGCGGGGCTCTCCTTGCTCGCACGCGCCGCACGGCGCGCTTCGACGCGGGAGAGCGGCCGGGAGGGCGCCGGCTCCTCGGAGTCGAGCTCGGGACCGGCCGCCGAGGGGTCGGGGCGCTTACGGCCCCGGCCGCCCTTGGCGGCCTTGCGGCGCTCGGCACGGCCGCCCGTAGGCGGCTCCGCGTCCTCCCACTCGGAACCGGCCCCGGACGCGGACGAGACCTCAGCCCCGGATCCCGCGCCGGACGCGGCCCCGGATCCGGCCTCCGGCTCGGCCGCGCGGCGCGTGTCCACCGTACGGAGACCGACCGTCCGGTCGTCCATCGCAGGCCGGGCCGCCGGCCCAGGCACGGACACCGGCTCGGGCGCGATCTCGGGCCCGGTCTCGGGCTCGGTCTCGGGAACAGGCACCGGCGACGGACCCGGCGCGATCTGCCCCTCCGCGTAGTACGGGGTGCCCGCCGACCACTCCTGCTGCTCGCCCGGGGCCCGCTGCGCCTCCTGGGCCCCCTGACCGCCCTCCGCCGCGTACTGCTGGTAGTAGTCACCGGACCACTCGGGCTCCCGGGCCGGGACCTCCTCGGCGCGGACCCACTGCGCCCCGCCCTGCGGCCCCTGCTGCCCTTGGTGCTCCCCCTGCTGCGGCCCCCGGTGACGCCCCTGGCGCCGCGCCTGCCTGCTTCCGGGAAGCGGATCGTTCAACGGGTCCGCCAGCCCGTCCACCGCCGCCTCGAACGCGCCGGAGTCCCCGTACGCCCCTTCCTCGTACGAGCCTCCGTGTCCTGCGTCGTGTTCGGGGCGGAGTGCCGTCACGCGAGCGCCTTGCCCACCACCGGCGCCAGTCCCGTCGACCGGCCGACCGCGCCCGGATCGCCGCACTGCGCGAGCCAGTTGGCCAGCATCAGATGGCCATGCTCGGTGAGGACCGACTCGGGGTGGAACTGCACACCCTCGACGGGCAGTTCACGGTGGCGTACGCCCATGATGATGCCGTCCGCGGTCCGCGCCGTGACCTCCAGCTCGGCCGGGAGCGCCCCGGGCTCCGCCGCGAGCGAGTGATAGCGGGTCGCGGTGAAGGGCGAAGGCAGCCCGGCGAAAACGCCCTTGCCCTCGTGCGTGACGAGGGACGTCTTGCCGTGCAGCAGCTCGGGCGCGCGGCCGACGACACCGCCGTACGCCACCGCCATCGACTGCATGCCGAGGCAGACACCGAAGACGGGGACGCCGGTCGCGGCGCAGTGACGCACCATCTCGACGCATACACCGGCCTGTTCGGGCGTGCCGGGGCCGGGGGAGAGCAGGACGCCGTCGAAGCCGTCCTGGGCGTGGGAGGTGGCCACCTCGTCGTTGCGCAGCACCTCGCACTCGGCGCCGAGCTGGTAGAGGTACTGGACGAGGTTGAAGACAAAGCTGTCGTAGTTGTCGACGACAAGGATGCGCGCGCTCATCCGGCGGCCCCCGGTCCGTCGACCGTCACATCGTTGAACGGCAGCAGCGGCTCCGCCCACGGGAAGACGTACTGGAAGAGCACATAGACGACGGCCAGCGCCAACACCAGCGAGAGCGCCGCCCGCAGCCACACGTTGCCCGGCAGATGCCGCCAGATCCAGCCGTACATGCTGTCCCTTCCGTTCGGTGCCGCCCCAGGCGGTACGGCACCAGACTAAAGGGCCGCAGGGGCACATGGGCGGCGCATGGGGCAGCTAGCACGGAGGTTCGAGCTTGCTGTTCGTCACAGCCGCCGACCGGTTCGACGTCCAGCCGAACGTCTACTCGAGGTCCACTCGATCTCTACTCGACAGGTTTCGCGTTGTGGAGCTCCACCGCGCCCGAGTACCCGGGGAGCGTCTCCTTGCCGTGCTCGTCGACCTTCCAGCCGAGGCCGTACGCCTTGACGTACAGCTGGTAGTTCTGGATCGCCGGGGAGTCGGTGAGGGCCTGGCGGAGCTTGCCGCGGTCGCCGACAGCGGTGATCTTGTACGGCGGGGAGTAGACCCGGCCCTGCAGGATCAGCGTGTTGCCCACGCACCGCACCGCGCTGGTGGAGATCAGCCGCTGGTCCATGACGCGGATACCCTGCGCGCCGCCCTGCCACAGGGCGTTGACCACGGCCTGCAGATCCTGCTGATGGATGACGAGGTCGTTGGGCTGCGGCTCGGGATATCCGGGATTCGCGGTGGCGTTCTGCGGGGCGTCGTCGAGAGTGACGGTGAGAGCCTGGCCGGTGATCTTTTTGGTGCCCGCGGCGTTCTCCAGGGCGCGCAGCTTGGCGTCCTCGGCCGCGGTGGAGCCGTCGTCGCGCCGGACGAGGGCGTCGATGTCCTGGCGCACCACGGCGGTGGATTCGCCCAGCTCAGCGTTCTTGCGGTCGCGCTCATGGATCAGGTCGGAGAGCTTCAGCAGCGAGGCGTCGGTGCGGATGTTCGTGCCCTTGGCCGTGTTGAAGCTGGTCACGAAGATCAGGCCGGCGAGCGCGAAGACGGCAGCCGTGAGCAGCCGGACCGGCCGCCCGATCGATCGGCGAACCGGCCCTGGGGGAGAGTCGGCAGAATTGCTCAACGTACCCTTATCTCCTTAGGCGCCGCGGAAGCACTACGCTAACGGACGCCCGGGGGCGGTGGTGTTCGCCCTGCTCTCCGCCCCGGAACCCCGTTACAGTTCCCCTGCGCGGTCACGCAGCGCATCGACAGGAGAGTCCCTCGTGCCGAAGTCACGTATCCGCAAGAAGGCCGACTTCACGCCGCCCCCGGCGGCGAAGCAGGCAACGAACATCAGGCTGACCAATCGGAGCTGGGTGGCTCCGGTCATGCTCGCCATGTTCCTGATCGGACTCGCCTGGATCGTCGTCTTTTATGTGACCGAGGGCGATCTCCCGCTGGAGAGCTTCGGAAACTGGAACATCGTGGTCGGGTTCGGCTTCATCGCCGCCGGTTTCGGTGTCTCCACCCAATGGAAGTAGCCGGTCCACCACCCGGCCGTCAAGCTCTCCCCTGACTTATCCACAGCGTTGTCCACAGCCAGGGGAAAAGTTAAGACGATCTGTGGATAACTCCACGGAATGTTGACGCCGGTGTGACTGCGTCCGCCGTTCTGATGACACGGTCGCCCCTTGTCGCTGCTGGTCAAACCCACATTGGCGACAAGGGGCACTGATGTTCCCCACAGGATGCACAAGATCCGGCACACACTGTGGACAACTCATGTGTACGGGCCGTCTTCCCGGCGTCACACTCAGCTGACGGCGCTTAGCTGACGGCGCTCGGTGCTCGGTGCTCGGCGCTCACATCAGCGAAGTCAGCGAGGCCGTTCTGGCCACGACGATCACGATCGTCGCCACCAGCACCAGCGCACAGGTCCCGTACTGCACGAGGGCCCGGTGCTGGCGTGGCGCGTGCACCATGCCGATGGCGACCAGCGTGCCCGCCACCAGGCCGCCGACGTGAGCCTGCCAGGCGATACCGGGCCAGGTGAAGGTGAAGAGCAGGTTCAGCGCCAGCAGGGCGAAGACCGGCCGCATGTCGTAGTTGAGCCGGCGCATCAGTACGGCGGTGGCGCCGAGCAGCCCGAAGATGGCACCGGAGGCGCCCAGCGAGGCCTCGTTCGGCGCGGCGACGAGATAGGTGAGGGCGCTGCCGGCCAGTCCGGAGAGCAGGTAGAGGGCCAGGAAGCGGACGCGGCCGAGCGCCGCCTCCAGCGGCCCGCCGAGCCACCACAGGCCCAGCATGTTGAAGGCGATGTGCCACACCTCTTGGTGCAGGAACATCGCGGTGACCAGCCGGTACCACTCGCCGTCCGCGACGCCGACCTCTTGGCGGAGTTCGGGATTGAAGGCACGACCGACGAGGTCGAGATCGTCAACCAGGCGATAGTGATCGCCCACCACCAGGACGGCGACGAAGACCGCGACATTGATGCCCAGCAGGATCTTGGTGATCAGCCGGGGGTCGGCCGCGATCGTGCCGCCGACGAGGGTGCGCGGCCGGTTGGCGGTGGGCGAGTGTCCCGTACCGGAACCCTGCCGTACGCACTCCGGGCACTGGAACCCCACGGAGGCGCTGACCATGCACTCGGGACAGATGGGGCGCTCGCAGCGGGTGCAGCTTATGCCGGTCTGCCGGCCCGGATGCCGGTAGCAGCTGGGCCGGCCGTCGGTGACGGCGTGCTGATCCTGGCCTCCAGGGCCTCCTGGCGGGTTGTCCATCGGTCCCCTCGGTCCTCGTGACGGCGGACGGCACACAGCGCACCGCCCCGCCCGTCCGGTATGTAACCACTACGGACGGGCAGGGCGGGAAGGTTCCCCGGATCCGGGGAACCGAACAGGCTGTGAGCGGTCAGCGGGTCTCGATGACGACCGACTCGATCACCACGTCCTGCACCGGACGGTCGGTGCGCGGGTTGGTCTGGATGCCGCCGATGGCGTCCACGATCTTCTTGCCGGACTCGTTGCTGACCTCACCGAAGATGGTGTGCTTGCGGGTCAGCCAGGCCGTCGGCGAGACGGTGATGAAGAACTGCGAGCCGTTGGTGCCCGGGCCCGCGTTGGCCATGGCCAGCAGGTACGGCTTGTCGAAGGCGAGGTCCGGGTGGAACTCGTCCTCGAACTCGTAGCCCGGACCGCCGGTGCCGTTGCCCAGCGGATCCCCGCCCTGGATCATGAACCCGCTGATCACACGGTGGAAGATGGTGCCGTCGTACAACCTGCCCGTCGTCTTCTTACCGCTCGCCGGGTCGGTCCACTCCCGCTCGCCCTGGGCGAGCTCGACAAAGTTCTTGACCGTCTTCGGCGCGTGGTTCGGCAGAAGCCGGATCTCGATGTCGCCGTGGTTGGTCTTCAGGGTGGCGTAAAGCTGCTCGGCCACGATCTGCCTTCCGTAAGTCTTCTCTGACTCTCACGATCCTCGCACGGACGGCATGCCTGTTGCCCGGCCGCTGCCCCGGAACGGGCTTTGCGCCCGTCTTGGGGCGGTTTCGGGGCCGGATGGAGGCATGAGCGGATCGGGATCGGATCAGGATCGGAACCGGATCGGACCGGTGCGCAACCGGACCGGGATCGGGGGATCAGGATCGGGATCAGGGCAGGCGTCAGTCAGGCTCGGCGGCGGAATCACGCATGACGGCGGCCCGTGGCGGACAGGCGAAGAAAAGGACGGCCGAATCGCGCCGGGACCGGGGCATGCCGGAGCCGGGCGTGGCAGTGTCGTCCAGGAGCTCCCATTGGGCTCACATTGGGCAGCAATGCCCGAGCATCGCCCTATATCGCCATCCATGACCCGGATGCCCGCACCGCATGCCGAGATCGCGCCCAGCGGGCATGATTTCGAAAAGGGTGGATAGGCGAAATACCGAACGCCACCGAGGAGGATGATCCTGTGACCCGCATGGACAGCGTGCGCGCCGCTACCGGTTCGGCGAAGGAGAGCGTGCAGCACGCCGCGGAAGCGGTGGCCCCCTACGCCGGTACGGCCAAGGAGCAGGCCGCTCTATATGCCAACGAGGCGCGCGTACGGCTCGCCCCGACGATGTCTAAGGCCGCCCAGCAGGCTCGTATTCAGTACGGCGCCCGGGTGGCGCCGCATGTACCCCATGTGCCCCCAAAGATCGATGACGCGGCTCACCGTGCTGCCGTCCGCACCCGCAAGGCCGCCCGTCAGGCGGCGGATTACACGGTGCCGCGGGTCGAGCACGCGGTGGCCACCGCTCAGCCGGTGGCGGAGCAGGCCGCGGCACGTTCCGCGGCCGCCCTGGCCGCTCTGCGCGGACAGGTCACGGCGAAAGAGATCCAGAAGCTGGTGAGGAAGCATGAGCGGCGGGCCAGGGCCGGACGGCTGGCCAAGGGGCTCGCGCTCCTCGGTGTGCTGGCCGGTGGGACCTTCGCCGCGTGGAAGTGGTGGGACAAGCAGGCAAATCCGGACTGGCTGGTGGAACCGCCGGCTGCTACCGAGGTGTCGGATCGTGCTCCGCTGTCGTCCGTCGACGGCAGCCAGGGTGTGATCGATCCGCTCGATCCGGAGGTACAGGCCAAGCAGGATGAGTCGGAGACGGATCGGGACCGGGACGATCGTCCCTGATCACGGACCGCTTTTTCTGGGCGTGGCATGCGTGCGGTCGGTGACATGCGTGGCATGCACTGCGTTCGTGACATTCGTGGCATTCGTGGCACGAGAGGCGTGCCGGGTTCGGTGAGGCGCCGGGAGACCATCGGGGATCCCGGCGCCTTACGCCGCGAGGAGTGCGGCATCCGCCGCGTACGCCGCGTAGGCGGCCTCACGTGCCGCGCCGGCCCGGGCTACGGCGTCATCCAGCATGTCGGCGGGCAGATGACGGACCGAAGGTGACGCACCGTGCGCCTCGGCGTGGATACGCTGCTTGATCGTGGGCGGCAGCGACCGGTCGCGTGGCAGTGACCGTGGCACCCCCGCTCTGGCTGTCATGGCCTCGGCGGCCCGGTGCGGGGCGACAGGCGCCGGCACGGGCTGCTCGGTCGGCTGCTGTGCGGCGGCGCCGGCGGCCGCTGCCGGGGCGGTCAGCCCCAGGGAGGCAAGCACCGCGAAGAACGCGGTGATGAAGACGGTCCACAGTTTCTTGACCTTGAAGGCGGCCATGACCCCTCGCTTTCGGGTTGGGCGATCTGCATACCTTCCTCATGATGTGGACGCATGTCGGGAATCCACGGAGCTACGCCGCCGCCTCACAGTTCTTCGGATGAACACCACTCGTACGGTCCAACCGGCCCCTGAGAGCCGGTCGTCGACCGCCCCGTCGTGCCTCGACTGGCGCTCAGCTCAGCCTGACGTTATGAGCGAGGGATCACCGCGGGGTGAGTGTCTCCGGGCCCGCAGGCTGCCCTGAAACCGCAGGCAGCGGGGATACCGGAGTACGGACGCCACCGCCTGAGGGGAGCGCGGCGCGAGAAAGTGGCGCTGCCGGCCCGGCCGAGTCCGGACTGTTGCACCCGGCTGGAGCAGGGCCGCGAGAAACAGCGCACGCCTTGTCCTGCCGTCATGGACCGGCGCCGTCACCGTGGCCGGCCCGGCAGCGACGGGCTCGCCCTCGGTGTGCGGTTGCCGTGCCGCCGAGGATGTGGTTACGCCCGGCCGCAGGTGCGCAGTAAATTAAGAAAAGCGTTTCATCATGAGTTCAATGAATTCATTGACAATTCCTCGCCGCCCCGAGGAGTATCGAAAGGACCGCACAATTCGACGCACTCATTGAATTCTGGGGGACTTCCGATGAAACGAGCAATGGGAATCACGCTGGCCACCGTCGCCCTCGCGGCCGGGGCCACGGTGGCGGGTGCGACAGCACCCACCGAGGCGGCGGAAGCGGCAGTGGCCTGCGGTTCCGGCATGGTCTGCATCTACCCGCAGACGAACTACGGGGGCGTGCCGTACGTCCGACGCGGATCCGACGGGGGCGCGCGCTTCCACAACCAGCCCATCAACGACAATACTTTTTCGGTTATCAACAATTCCGGCCGTACCGCGCGGATCTACCGGAACAGTTTGTACGGCGGATCGCACACCTGTATCCAGCCCGGCGGCCGTATCGCCGATCTGCAGAGTTACTCCGTCGGCCGCTGGGGATCGTCCATGCGTATCAATGACAACAATTGCGGCTGAGGTCCGGCTCCCGAGCCGCTTCGCTCTCGGACCGCCCGCTACCGACCGCCCGCTCGCTGACGGTGACACTGGCGCCCCACACACGAAGAGCTCCCCTGACCCGCGTTTCCGCAGGCCAGGGGAGCTCTCTCGTACCGTGGAGCCTAGGAGAGTCGAACTCCTGACATCTGCCATGCAAAGACAGCGCTCTACCAACTGAGCTAAGGCCCCGGGAACGGGTGGGTACGGCCGAGCAGTCAGGAACGGCTCGTCCATCACCGGGGACCAGAGTACCGGGTGTACCCCGTGATTCCGCAAAAAGATGGGACTCCCCGTGCGCGACCACGCTCCGTAAGATGCCCCACGAGGTTCGCAGCAGCGAAGCTGCCGCGCTGGGGAAGCGATGGGGAGACGCGCATGGATGTCACACAGCAGGAATCGACTGCGAGAGCGAGAGAGCTCCAGCGGAGCTGGTACGGAGAGCCGTTGGGGGGTTTGTTCCGTCGTCTCATCGATGACCTGGGCCTGAACCAGGCCCGGCTCGCCGCGGTGCTCGGATTGTCCGCCCCGATGCTCTCCCAGCTCATGAGCGGTCAACGCGCGAAGATCGGCAATCCCGCGGTGGTCCAGCGGGTCCAGGCGCTGCAGGATCTGGCGGGCCAGGTGGCCGACGGCAGCGTCAGCGCCGGCGAGGCCACGGACCGGATGGAGGAGATCAAGAAGTCGCAGGGCGGCTCCGTCCTCACCGGCACCAGCCAGACGACGAACAGCTCGGGTGCGCCGACCGTGCGCAGGGTGGTCCGCGAGATCCAGTCCCTGCTGCGGTCGGTCGCGGCGGCCGGCGACATCATCGATGCCGCGGAGTCCCTCGCCCCGACCCAGCCCGAACTGGCAGAGTTCCTCAGGGTCTACGGCGCCGGGCGCACCGCGGAGGCGGTCGCCCACTACGAGGCGCACCAGAGCTAGGACTGGACCTGGGGCAGGGGCGGCAGGCCGCCGGACGAGACGACTGGGAGCGGGCGCGGCGCAATGGGTGAGGTCTTCGCGGGGCGGTACGAGCTGATCGACCCGATCGGACGGGGTGGTGTCGGCGCCGTCTGGCGTGCCTGGGACCACCGTCGCCGACGCTATGTGGCGGCGAAGGTCCTCCAGCAGAGCGACGCGCACACGCTGCTGCGGTTCGTCCGTGAGCAGGCGCTGAGGATCGATCACCCGCATGTCCTCGCCCCGGCCAGCTGGGCCGCGGACGACGACAAGGTGCTGTTCACCATGGATCTGGTGAGCGGCGGGTCGCTGGCGCACGTCATCGGCGACTACGGGCCGCTGCCACCCCGTTTCGTCTGCACCCTGCTCGATCAGCTGCTGTCCGGTCTGGCCGCGGTGCACGCGGAGGGGGTCGTGCACCGCGACATCAAACCGGCCAACATCCTGATGGAGGCCACCGGAACGGCGCGGCCCCATCTGCGCCTGTCCGACTTCGGTATCTCCATGCGCAAGGGCGAGCCGCGCCTGACGGAGACCAACTATGTGGTGGGGACGCCGGGTTACTTCGCACCCGAGCAGATGATGGGCGCGGAGCCCGACTTCCCGGCCGATCTCTTCGCGGTCGGGCTCGTCGCCCTCTATCTGCTGCAGGGTCAGAAGCCCGACTCCCAGGCCCTGGTCGAGTATTTCGCCGCACATGGCACCCCGGGAGCGCCGCAGGGCATCCCCGAGCCGCTGTGGCAGGTCCTGGCGGGCCTGCTGCAGCCCGACCCGAACGCGCGCTTCCGTACAGCCACGGGCGCCCGTAAGGCGCTGACAACGGCCGTGGAGCTGCTTCCCGAGCCCGGCGCCGATGACGAGCCGGTCGAGATCTTCGACCAGATCGGGCCGCTGCCTTCCGCGTTCGGCCCGTCCGGTCCCGTCACGGATCCGCAGCCGGGTGGCCGGCCGGCGGACCCGCACACCGACCCGCGCGCGGCTCAGCGGGCCGACGGCCGGCCGACGGGACAGCGGCCTTCCTCCCCCACAGCCTCCACAGCCGCCTCCATGTCGGAGACGGGCAG
Organism: Streptomyces sp. NPDC058198; assembly: GCF_042882605.1. Classification (NCBI taxonomy): domain Bacteria; kingdom Bacillati; phylum Actinomycetota; class Actinomycetes; order Kitasatosporales; family Streptomycetaceae; genus Streptomyces; species Streptomyces sp. NPDC058198. The sequence continues at coordinate 232,749 of NZ_JBHVVP010000002.1, read as the reverse complement.
CTTTCATCTCCCCCCGCCGCCGGACCGGCAGCAGGTATCCGAGCAACAGCAGCCACACCCGCAGCAGGGGCATGGGCAGCACCAGCCTCCCGCCCTGCCGCACCCGGCGCAGCCGCACTCCTCCCCCACCTCGATGTCGGCGCATCCGGTCTCCCCCCTTCCCTCCACACCCGCCGACCTGTCCCACGCTCAGACGTCGGCGGTACGGCACGATCACGCTCTCACTCGTCCATACACCGCTCAGCGCCCGCAGGTTCCCGCCCAGCAGCCGGTTCCGCGCCCGCAGGCGCCGGCCCGCCACTCCGCGCGAAAGCGACCGGGACCGCCCCCGAAGGTGGCGGTCCCGGTGCTGCTGCTGGCGCTGGCCTGTTTCGCGGTGGGCATCTGGGCGCTGACCCAGACCTGAGCACGACCCCGATCCGGGCCCGCGCGGCATGCCCCGCGGGCTGTGCCCCGCGCTACCAGCCGGAGGGTGGCGGCCCGTACTGGTGCGTCGGCCGAGTCGGTGCGTCGGCCGGCCCCTGCCCGGGTAGCTGCCCCTGGCCCTGATCCGGTCCCTGCGACTGCCCGGTCCCCTGGTCCGCGCGCCGCCGTGCGAGCAGCGTCCATACCCCGAGCCCGAGCACCAGCACCGTGCCCGCGCCGATCCCGGCCGCCGCGACCAGCTGCATCGTGTCGCTCCGCGCCACGTCCGCGCCGCTCTGCCCGTTCGAGGCGTCGTCCAGCTTCTCGGGGGTCACGGTGAAGTCGCCGGCCGGGCCCGCGTACCCGGGCCCGCTCCTGGCCTGGCCCTTGACGTTCACCCGCAGCGTCAGCCCGTACGGCTTCGCACCGAACTTCTCGGCCACCTCGGGATGGAGGCTGACCCGCAGGTAGTACCAGCCCGCGAACCGCATGTCCTTGTCGCCGGTACTGAACCCGAAACGGTTCTCGTACGCCACCGGCGGCAGCGGATCGAGGGCCGTCGTCTTCTGCTTGCCGTCGTACGACACCGAGTCGCTGCTGTCCACGAGCCCCCGGGCCGGGTTGTACAGGGACACGGCGAACGCGCCGCTCACGAACCCCTCCCCGTCGGAGCTGCCCAGGTCGGCACTGGCGTAGAGCTGCTGTCCCCAGTCCACCGGCACCCGGTAGAAGAGCGATGCGCCCGGCTCGATCTTCGCCGTCCACTCGCCCTGCGCCAGCCCCTTGGCGTCGTAGAAGCTGGTGCCGCCCTCGCGCACCCGCGGTGCGCCGCCGACCGGCACGGGGGAGGCGCTGGGCCAAACCGACGGCGCCTGGGTGGGCCCGGCCTCCTTCAGCCCGGGCTCGGAGACATGGCGGATCTCCAGGTCCCACGGGTCGGGGGTCGAGCCGGCCTCACTGGTCCGCTCGATGACGACGAAGTACGGACCTTCCTCCTGGCAGGAGTACGCGCCCTTCTCGATCAGCCGGTAGGCGTAGGCCGCGAGCGGCCGGGGATACTCGCCCGACGTGCCGAACCGCGCGTCGTTGGAGCTGCAGTCGTTGCCCTGGCGGTTCTGCAGCGAGACTTCGATCTTGTCCCCGAAGGCAACCTTCGTGCCCAGCTTCGGCACGGCCACCGCGGACACATAGGCGTTCGTCTTCGCGTCGAGGTCCAGCCGGTAGATGAGCTTGCCGCCAGGACCGATCGAGTCGCGGTAGGTGGAGCCAGGGTCCAGCGGCTTCGCGTCGCTCGTGGTCGTCGCTCCGGTGATCTGCTTCGCCTCGGGCTGGAAGACATAGGGGTTCGGCTCCCCGGCCGCCCATGCCTGCCCCGGCAGGGCCACCATCGCGCACATCGCCGCCGCCCCGGCCAGCGCGACCCGGCCCCTGCTGCGCTGCCTCTTCACGCGCTTCCCCTCGTCGTCTCGGCCGCCCCGCGCCGGTCGTGGCGCCGGTCCATCCTGCCCCGGCGGTCCCGTCGCTGTCTGCGCGCCCATCCGAATAACCCCGCATGTCCGCCTCGCGACATTCACTCATGCAAGCGAATACTTCACACAAGCGAATCAATGGAAGAGGCCGTCACCGTGTCACAAAAACACGGGACGGCACGAAGCCCTCGGACAGCACGAAGCCCCGGCCGCTCGGCGGCCGGGGCTCGCATTCGGACTGCTGCGTCTCACACACCCGTACCTGCGGGCACGGAGTCGGTCGCCTCCGTCCACAGATCCTGCTCGGCGCGATCCGCCTGGATCTGGCGGTACACGAGGAGCCCGCCGATGGCGGCCAGTGCGACCAAGAGAAGCTTCTTCACCGCGCGACCTCGTCTTTCCTTGACGTAGGGGACTTCTGGCGCCCGACTATACACACCGACCGATACCGATCGGTGACCTGCCCGCGACCCAACTCCGGGCTTCACCAGGGCGAAAGAACAGCCGATCTGAAGAACTGCGGAATGCAGTCGGCCCGCACGGATGCTCTCCGTACGGGCCGATTGTCGCGGTGGGGCTAACAGGATTTGAACCTGTGGCCTCATCCTTATCAGGGATGCGCTCTAACCAACTGAGCTATAGCCCCGCGCTGCCCCTGAAGATTAGCGCACTTCAGGGCCAGCCCCAAAATCGATAGCCGACCCTCACTCGTCCTCGGCGAGCGTGAGCTCAACACCGCCCACGAAGCCCGCCGACAGGTTGTAGATGAAGGCTCCGAGCGTCGCCAGCGCGGTGGCCAGCACCACATCGATCACCGCGATGACCGAGGTGAAGATGAGCACCCGCGGCAGCGACAGGAACGACTGCAGATCGAACCCGTTGCTCTCGTTGGAGCCCGTGGCCTCGCTGATCGTCCCGCCGACTGTCGAGAAGACGCCCATCGCGTCCATGACCATCCACAGCACCGCGGACGCGATGACCGTGCACACACCCAGCGCGATGGAGAGCAGGAAACTGACCTTCATCACCGACCACGGATCGGCCTTCGCCACCCGCAGCCGCGCCTTACGGGTACGCGGTGTCGTCCGCGCCCCCGTCCGCGGCCGGCGCACCGCCGAAGCCGCGGCACCCGGGTCAGCCATGGGACCGGCCGGAGCCGCCTGCTGCTGCCCGGCAGTGCGCTGTTGACCCTGCTGGCCGCCCTGCGTCCCCGCGCCCTGCGGCGAGGGATACGCCTGCGGCGGATGGTACGGCTGAGCAGCCTGCTGCGACTGGTCAGATCCGTACGTCTCGTACGGGGGCTTGTGCCCCCGGGTATCGGTCACCGTTACCCCCTGGGAGTCCGTGGCAGGGCCACGAGCACCGTTCCCTCCGGATTCGGCCGATCCGGCGCCCGTGGCTCCACTCACGCTCTACTCCTCGTGCTCCCCGGCCGAGGACTTGCTGCCCTCGGCAACCTCAGCCGTACCGGCCTCTTCGGTCCCCGGGGCATCGGTCCCGTCGACCTCTTCAGCCTCGCGGCCCGCCTCGGCATTGCGTGCGATACCGACGACGGCATCGCGCTTGCCCAGGTTGATCAGTTGGACGCCCATGGTGTCACGGCCCGTCTCCCTGACTTCGTTGACTCGCGTGCGAATCACACCGCCGCCGAGGGTGATGGCCAGAATCTCATCTGTCGCCTCGACCACCAACGCGCCGACGAGAGAACCACGGTCCTCCACAATCTTGGCAGCCTTGATGCCGAGGCCACCACGACCCTGGACGCGATACTCGTCGACGGCGGTCCGCTTCGCATACCCGCCATCGGTAGCAGTGAACACGAACGTACCGGGCCTGACGACATTCATCGAGAGCAGTTCGTCGCCGTCGCGGAAACTCATCCCCTTGACACCCGAGGTGGCACGCCCCATCGGACGCAGCGCGTCGTCCGTTGCGGTGAACCGGATCGACTGGGCCTTCCTGCTGATGAGCAGAAGGTCGTCCTCCGCCGACACCAGCTCGGCGCCGATCAGCTCGTCATCGCCGCCCGCCTCCGTCTCCCGGAGGTTGATCGCGATGACACCGCCCGCGCGGGGGGAGTCGTAATCCTTGAGCGGGGTCTTCTTCACCAGACCCGCCTTGGTGGCCAGGACCAGGTACGGCACGGCCTCGTAGTCGCGGATCGCCAGGATCTGGGCGATCTTCTCGTCCGGCTGGAAGGCCAGCAGGTTGGCGACGTGCTGGCCGCGCGCGTCGCGGCCGGCGTCGGGGAGCTCGTACGCCTTCGCCCGGTACACCCGGCCCTTGTTCGTGAAGAACAGCAGCCAGTGGTGCGTCGTCGAGACGAAGAAGTGGTCGACGATGTCGTCTTCCTTCAGCTTCGTGCCGCGTACGCCCTTGCCGCCGCGCTTCTGCGAGCGGTAGTCGTGCGTCTTCGTACGCTTCACATAGCCGCCACGCGTGATGGTGACGACGATGTCCTCCTCGGCGATCAAGTCCTCCATGGACATGTCACCGTCGAAGGGCACCAGCTTCGAACGCCGGTCGTCACCGAACTTGTCGACGATGACCGTCAGTTCGTCACGGACGATCTGACGCTGCTTCTCCGGCGAGGCCAGGATCGCGTTGTACTGATCGATCTTCTGCTGCAGCTCGTCGTGTTCCGCGACGATCTTCTGCCGCTCCAGAGCCGCCAGCCGGCGCAGCTGCATCTCCAGGATCGCGTTCGCCTGGATCTCGTCGATCGTGAGCAGCCCCATCAGGCCCTCACGCGCGATCTCGACCGTGTCACTGCGCCGGATGAGCGCGATGACGTCGTCGATCGCGTCGAGCGCCTTGAGCAGACCACGCAGGATGTGGGCCCGCTCCTCGGCCTTGCGCAGCCGGAACCTCGTCCGCCGGACGATGACCTCGATCTGGTGCGTCACCCAGTGCCGGATGAACGCGTCCAGGGAGAGCGTGCGCGGCACCCCGTCGACCAGCGCCAGCATGTTCGCGCTGAAGTTGCTCTGCAGATCGGTGTGCTTGTACAGGTTGTTCAGTACGACCTTGGCGACCGCGTCCCGCTTCAGGACGACGACCAGCCGCTGGCCCGTACGCGAGGACGTCTCGTCGCGGACGTCCGCGATACCGCCGACCCTGCCGTCCTTGACCAGGTCCGCAATCTTCTGCGCGAGATTGTCCGGGTTGGTCTGGTACGGAAGCTCCGTGACCACCAGGCACTGGCGGTTCTGGATCTCCTCGACCTCGACCACCGCGCGCATCGTGATCGAGCCACGGCCCGTGCGGTACGCCTCCTCGATGCCCTTACGGCCCACGACCAGCGCACCGCTCGGGAAGTCCGGCCCCTTGATCCGCTCGATCAGCGCGTCGAGCAGCTCCTCGTGACTGGCCTCCGGGTGGTCCAGCGCCCACTGGGCACCCGCCGCCACCTCCCGCAGGTTGTGCGGCGGGATGTTCGTGGCCATACCGACGGCGATACCCGCCGAGCCGTTGATCAGAAGATTCGGGAACCGCGCCGGCAGGACCGTGGGCTCCTGGTTACGGCCGTCGTAGTTGTCCGTGAAGTCGACGGTCTCCTCGTCGATGTCCCGGAGCATCTCCATCGACAGCGGCATCATCTTGCACTCGGTGTACCGCATGGCCGCGGCCGGGTCATTGCCCGGAGAACCGAAGTTGCCGTTGGAGTCCACCAGCGGCATCCGCATCGACCACGGCTGCGCCAGCCGGACCAGGGCGTCGTAGATCGAGGAGTCGCCGTGCGGGTGGTACGTACCCATGACGTCACCGACGACGCGGGCACACTTGTAGAAGCCCTTCTCGGGCCGGTAGCCGCCGTCGTACATCGCGTACAGCACGCGCCGGTGGACGGGCTTGAGACCGTCCCGTACGTCCGGCAGCGCGCGCGACACGATGACGGACATCGCGTAGTCGAGATACGAGCGCTGCATCTCCGTCTCGAGCCCGACCGGCTCCACACGCATCGCCAGACCGTCCACCGCCTCGACGGTGTCCTGGGCGACAGGGGTGCCGGGCGTTCCGGGAGTGCCGGAGGTGTCGGCGTTTTCGGGGGTGTCAGGGGTGTTCTCGTCGGCCATTGCTGGTCAGTTTTCCTTTCGGCCTTTTCGAATCCGTCAGCTGAGACCGACTCAGATGTCGAGGAAGCGGACGTCCTTGGCATTGCGCTGGATGAAGGACCGCCGCGCCTCGACGTCCTCGCCCATCAGCACCGAGAACAGATCGTCGGCCTGGGCCGCGTCGTCCAGAGTGACCTGGCCGAGCACGCGGTGGTCGACGTCCATCGTGGTGACCCGCAGTTCCTCGGCGTTCATCTCGCCCAGGCCCTTGAAGCGCTGGATCGAGTCCTCGCGGATCCGCTTGCCGTTCTGCTTGCCGAGCTCGACCAGGGCGTCGCGCTCCCGGTCGGAGTACGCGTACTCGAAGTCGTCCCGGCCCCACTTGATCTTGTAAAGCGGCGGACGCGAGAGATATACGTGCCCTGCCTCGACCAGCGGCCGCATGAAGCGGAAGAGGAACGTCAGCAGCAGCGTGTTGATGTGCTGGCCGTCGACATCGGCGTCCGCCATCAGGATGATCTTGTGATAGCGGAGCTTCTCGATGTCGAAGTCCTCGTGCACACCGGTGCCGAACGCCGAGATCAGCGCCTGGACCTCGGTGTTCTGCAGGATCTTGTCGATCCGCGCCTTCTCGACGTTCAGGATCTTGCCGCGGATCGGCAGAATCGCCTGATACATCGGATTACGGCCCGACTTCGCCGAACCACCGGCGGAGTCACCCTCGACGATGAAGATCTCGCACTTCGAAGGGTCGTTCGACTGGCAGTCACTCAGCTTGCCCGGCAGCGACGCGCTCTCCAGCAGGCCCTTGCGGCGGGTGAGATCGCGCGCCTTACGGGCCGCGACCCGGGCCGTGGCGGCCTGGATCGACTTACGGATGATGTCCGCGGCCTCGTTCGGATTGCGGTCGAACCAGTCCGTCAGGTGCTCGTGGACGACCTTCTGGACGTAGGTCTTCGCCTCGGTGTTGCCCAGCTTGGTCTTCGTCTGACCCTCGAACTGGGGCTCGCCCAGCTTCACCGAGATGATCGCCGTCAGACCCTCGCGGATGTCCTCGCCGGTGAGATTGTCATCCTTCTCGCGCAGCAGCTTCTTCTCGCGCGCGTACCGGTTGACCAGGCCCGTCAGCGCCGCCCGGAACCCTTCCTCGTGCGTACCGCCCTCATGCGTGTGGATCGTGTTCGCGAACGAGTACACACCCTCGCTGTACTGGGCGTTCCACTGCATCGCGATCTCGACCGAGAGCATCCGGTCCCGGTCCTCGGCCTCCACGTCGATGACCGTCGGATGGATCAGCTCACCCTTGCGCGAGTTGAGGTACTTCACGAAGTCGACAATGCCGCCCTCGTAGTAGTACTTCACCGTACGGACCAGTTCCTCGTCCGCCTGCTCGACCGGGTCCGTGCCCGCGACGTCAGCGCCCACGACGGCCTTCGCCGACTCGCGCTCGTCGGTCAGCGTCAGCGTCAGCCCCTTGTTGAGGAAGGCCATCTCCTGAAAACGCCGCGACAGCGTCTCGAAGGAGTACTCCGTCGTCTCGAAGATGTCCGGGTCGGCCCAGAACGTCACCGTCGTACCCGAGTCGGACGTCTCCTCGTTACGGACCAGCGGCGCCGTCGGCACACCGAGCTTGTAGTCCTGCGTCCAGCGGTAGCCGTCCCGCTTGACCTCGACCGCGACCTTCGACGACAGGGCATTGACGACCGAGACGCCGACGCCGTGCAGACCACCGGAGACGGCATACCCGCCGCCGCCGAACTTGCCGCCCGCGTGCAGCACCGTGAGCACGACCTCGATGGCCGGCTTGTTCTCGGACGGCACGATGTCCACCGGGATACCGCGACCGTTGTCGATCACCCGCACCCCGCCATCGGCGAGGATCGTGACGTCGATGGTGTCCGCGTGCCCGGCCAGGGCCTCGTCGACAGAGTTGTCGACGACCTCGGTCACCAAGTGATGCAGCCCACGCTCACCGGTTGAACCGATGTACATGCCTGGCCGCTTACGGACCGCGTCCAAGCCCTCCAGCACAGTGATGGCACTGCCGTCGTAGGAGGCGGTCACCTCGCCGTGCTCACCAGTGGCAATGGACGGAGTCTTCTCAGGGGGGTTGCCGGAATCGGCCACGAAGCGCCCTTTCTGGCACAGCACAGGCCGTTTCCGAGCAAGCGGGAGCGGCTGCGTCGTTCGGCTTGTGTCGACGTGTCCCGCAAGCACAGCGGGATTTGCAGCCAGTCTACCGGTAGCGCCGACCCGAATGGGGGTTTGCCGGTACCTGAGTCCGCATGTGCCGCCCTGAATGAGCGCCTCCCGACTCCCCATATTCAGGAAGGGGCTCCAGGAGGCTCACACGGGCGTTGAGCGCTTCGTCCTGTCAACCTCCCGCTACGGTGAGGGACGCCTCACTCTCCTCAGCCGCATTCCCCGGTCATCGCGCCGCGCGCGAGAGGACGGACAGAGGGAGGAGACAGGCCCGGAGCAGGCATGGGAGACCCGGCGCACAGGCGGCTCAGGGCCCCCGTCACAGCCGTACGGAACCCAGCGGGGCGCGACGGACAGGCCAGGCGCGAGCCCGCCCTCCGTCAAGGCGAACCCCCCACCATCAGCCGTACGTGTCCCCCGAACCCTTGCTTCCCGGCGCCCGCAGCCGCCCGAACCGCTGCGGCGGCCCCCCGGGCCCCAGCACCTTGATCACCCGTACGGTGCCGTGCCCCAGATCCTCGTTCAGCCGGGCCACCAGCCGCGGCGCCAGCAACCGCAGCTGCGTCGCCCACGCCGTCGAATCGCACTGCACCGTCAGCACCCGCTCGTCGTTGCCGTCGTCGTACCGCTGCGGCACACAGTGCTTCGCCACGTCCTCGCCGACGATCTGCGGCCACCGGCCCATCACACCGCCCACGGCGGCCGGCGTCTCCCAGCCCCGCTCCGTGATCAACCGGTTGATCGCCGCACCCAGCGGCAGCGGATCACGGCCATCGGCCCGCGCCCCGGAACGCAGCCCGCCACCCCGCCTGGCCTGCTTCTTCTGCTGCGCCGCCGCGCCACGCGCCCGCGCCTGCTCCTTCGCCGCACGCAACGCGACCCGCGCCAGATCCACACCCGACGACTCGACAGGCCCCGCCGCCCCGGCCCCTTCGGGCAGCTCGGCGGGCGGCTCCGGCCGGTCTGATCCGCCCAGCCTCCCCAGGCCGCTCATACGCGCTCCACAGCGCCGTCGGCGACCACGCACCGCGCCCCCGCCAGCACACCCGGCACGTCATCGTCCACCGCCGCGGTCACCAGCACCTGCTCACCCGGAACCACCAGCTCCGCGAGCCGCTCCCGCCGCCGCGCGTCCAGCTCGGCGAACACGTCGTCCAGCACCAGCACCGGCTCATTGCCCTCGGCACGCAGCAGGTCGTACGAGGCCAGCCGCAGGGCGAGCGCATAGGACCAGGACTCGCCATGACTGGCGTACCCCTTCGCCGGCAGCTGCCCCAGCTTGAGCACCAGATCGTCGCGGTGCGGACCGACCAGCGTCACCCCCCGCTCGACCTCCTGCTTGCGCACACCCACCAGGGCGGCCAGCAGCTGTTCGTACAGCTCATCGCGCGTATGCGCGGCCTCACCCGAGGCATCCCCGGATGCCTCACCGGCCGAGGAGCGGTACTCCAGCAACACCGGACCGCCCCCGGGCGCCAGCTGCTCGTACGCCTTGTCCGTCAGCGGCTGCAGCGTCGCGATCAGTTCGACCCGCCGCGCCAGCAGCTCCGCCCCCACGCGCGCCAGATGCTGGTCCCACACATCCAGCGTCGAAAGATCCATCCCGCGGCCGCCGTGCCGCCGCGCCATCGCCGCCGACTTCAGCAGCGTGTTCCGCTGTCGGAGGACCCGGTCGTAATCCGACCGCACCCCCGCCATCCGGGGCGACCTCGCCGTGATCAGCTCGTCGAGAAACCTGCGCCGCTCACCCGGATCACCCTTCACCAGCGCCAGATCCTCCGGCGCGAACAGCACGGTCCGTATGATCCCCAGCACATCACGCGGTCTGACCTGCGAGGACCGATTGATACGCGCCCGGTTCGCCCGGCCCGGATTGAGCTCGAGCTCGACCAGCTGCGAACGCTCGCCCTGGGTGACCGCGGCCCGGATCACCGCACGCTCCGCGCCCATCCGCACCAGAGGCGCGTCCGACGACACCCGGTGGCTGCCGAGGGTCGACAGATAGCCGACCGCCTCGACCAGATTGGTCTTCCCCTGCCCGTTCGCCCCGACGAACGCGGTGACGCCCGGATCGAGCGGAACCTCGACCCGGGCGTACGACCGGAAGTCGGCCAGCGACAGATGCGTGACATGCATGGGTGTACGCCGGCCTTCCCCGGTCAAGCGTTACTTCTTCTCAGGCGTTACTTCTTCGACTCGACCGCGTGGCCGCCGAACTGATTGCGCAGCGCCGCGACCATCTTCATCTGCGGCGAATCGTCCTGCCGGGACGCGAACCGCGCGAACAGAGAAGCGGTGATCGCGGGCAGCGGCACCGCGTGGTTGACGGCCGCCTCGACCGTCCACCGGCCCTCGCCGGAGTCCTCCGCGAAGCCCCGCAGCTGCTCCAGGTGCTCGTCCTCGTCCAGGGCGTTGACCGCCAGATCCAGCAGCCAGGAACGGATGACCGTCCCCTCCTGCCAGGAGCGGAAGACCTCACGGACATCAGTGACCGAGTTGACCTTCTCCAGCAGCTCCCAGCCCTCGGCGTAGGCCTGCATCATGGCGTACTCGATGCCGTTGTGAACCATCTTGGCGAAGTGGCCCGCTCCGACCTTGCCGGCGTGCACGGAGCCGAACTCGCCCGCGGGCTTGAGCGCGTCGAAGATCGGCTTCACCTTCGCCACGTCATCCGGAGTGCCGCCGTACATCAGCGCATAGCCGTTGTCCAAGCCCCAGACGCCGCCGGAGACGCCGCAGTCGACAAAGCCGATGCCCTTGATGCCCAGCTCCACCGCGTGCTTCTCGTCGTCCGTCCAACGGGAGTTCCCGCCGTCCACCACGACATCGCCGGGAGACAGCATCGCCGCCAGCTCATCGATCGTCGCCTGGGTCGCGGCCCCGGACGGAACCATCACCCACACCACGCGCGGACCCTTGAGCCGGTCCACCAGCTCCTGGAGGGTGTGCACATCGGCCAGGTCCGGATTGCGGTCGTATCCGATGACGGTGTGGCCCGCGCGGCGAATGCGCTCGCGCATGTTGCCGCCCATCTTGCCGAGACCGATGAGACCGAGCTCCATCAGGCGTTCCTTAAGCGTTGAAGCGATTCGTACCCGGGGCCGAGCCTACGCCCGGACCCGGCTACTCACCTGCGGGGTCAGCCGCTCAGCCGAACCGGCATGATCAGGTACTTGTATGCCTCGTCAGCCTCCGCGTCGACGGCGGGCCTGCCGCTGAGCAGCGCCGGCTTCGTGGACGTCGTGAAGGAGAGCTGGGCGACCGGGGAGTCGATCGCGCTCAGGCCGTCCAGCAGGAAGGTCGGGTTGAAGGCGATCGAGATGTCGTCGCCTTCGAGCTGCGCGTCGACGCGCTCCACAGCCTGTGCGTCGTCGCTGGAACCGGCCTCCAGGATGAGTACACCCTGCTCGAAGCTGAGCCGCACCGGGGTGTTCCGCTCGGCCACCAGAGCCACACGCTTGACGGCCTCGACGAACGGGCCGGTCTCGATCACCGCGACCGAGTTGAACTCGGTCGGGAAGAGCGTGCGGTACTTCGGCAGGTCGCCTTCGAGCAGCCGCGTGGTCGTGCGCCGTCCGGCCCCCTCGAAACCGATCAGCCCCTCGCCGGCGCCCGCCCCGGAGAGCGCCAGGGTGACCGTGTCACCGCTGGTGAGCGCCTTGGCGGTGTCCAGGAGCGTCTTGGCGGGCACCAGAGCGACCGCGGAGATGTCCGGGGACTCCGGCTTCCACAGGAACTCACGGACCGCGAAGCGGTAGCGGTCGGTCGAGGCCAGGGTGACCGTGTCGCCCTCGATCTCGATGCGGACGCCGGTCAGCACGGGCAGCGTGTCGTCCCGGCCCGCGGCGATGGCGACCTGGGAGGCGGCGGAGGCGAAGACCTCACCGGGGACGGTGCCGGTCGCCGTGGGCATCTGCGGCAGCGCCGGGTACTCGTCCACCGGGAGGGTGTGGAGCGTGAAGCGGGAGGAGCCGCAGACCACGGTCGCCCGTACACCGTCTGTGGAGATCTCGACCGGGCGGTTGGGCAGCGCCCGGCAGATGTCGGCGAGCAGTCGGCCGGAGACGAGGACGGTGCCGTCCTCCTCGACCTCCGCGTCGACCGAAACCCGCGCCGAGACCTCGTAGTCGAAGCTGGAGAAGCTGAGAGCGCCTTCCTCCGCCTTCAACAGCAGGCCCGCAAGGACGGGCGCCGGCGGACGGGCCGGAAGGCTGCGGGCCACCCAGGCCACTGCCTCCGCGAGTACATCGCGCTCCACCCGGATCTTCACCGGAACCGCCTCCTGCTGTTGCTCGCTCGCCCTGCTGGCCTTCGTCGTCGGCTGTGATGCCGGGGACCAGTCTGACGTACGGCACCGACAGTCGGCGCGGCCGTGGGTCAAGTCGACGCAACGGGGGCCGGGCGCTCCAGCGGCGAGTTGTGCACAGGCCCTGCTTCGAAGCAGATTCCCCGTTAACTCTGAGTGGTAGTAGTAGTAGGGCCTGTGGAAACCGTGGATAACGCCATCCGCGCAGGTCAGACCCGTTTTTTTGTCCACCGACCCTGTGGGTGAAGCCCGTGGACAACTCGCTCTTTCTGTGGACGGCCGAAAGTTCTGCACAGCCGATGCACAGGACAGGGGTACTTCTCCCCAGACCTGTCCCCAGCTTTACCCAAGTTCCCCACAGCCCAACCGGGGTCCTTGGTGTGACGCCTTTCACTCGACTCAGCGATCCCGCGCGTTTCGTTGCCGAACAGTGGACAGGGTTGTGGACAGCCTGTGGGCAACAGCACCAGGCTTGTGGGCCGTCGGTGGACAACTGACCCGCTGCCCTGTGGAAGACTTTTCCATCCACAGTCTGTGGAGCACCGGGACTCACAATTCCACAGGGTGCTGACCTGGCCTGATGTCATTTTGGCGGGTCTCCCTGTGGACACAGTCTGGACAACTTCGCCATCCCCAGGCTGTGGATAGAAGAGCGCCGGACAATCTGTGGAGAAGTCCTCCGCGCCGCCATGTATTCGAACAGCGATGACGTGGCACCGACCTGCCGACGGGGTCGCCGCGGGGCCCGCGGCATGACGAAGGCGCCCCGGGACCGTCTCGGACGGTGTCCCTGAGCGCCCTCAGCAGGCCAGGCGCCGGCTGTGTCAGCCGTTCTTGATGCGGTTCGTGAGCTCGGTGACCTGGTTGTAGATGGAACGCCGCTCGGCCATCAGCGCGCGGATCTTCCGGTCCGCGTGCATCACGGTCGTATGGTCGCGGCCGCCGAACTGCGCACCGATCTTCGGCAGTGAGAGATCGGTGAGCTCGCGGCAGAGGTACATCGCGATCTGGCGTGCCGTCACCAGCACCCGGCTCCGTGAGGAGCCACAGAGGTCCTCCACCGTCAGACCGAAGTAGTCGGCGGTCGCCGCCATGATGGCGCTCGCGGTGATCTCCGGGGCCGCGTCCTCGCCGCCCGGGATCAGATCCTTGAGCACGATCTCGGTGAGGCCGAGGTCCACCGGCTGCCGGTTGAGCGAGGCGAACGCCGTGACCCGGATGAGCGCGCCCTCCAGCTCGCGGATGTTGCGCGAGATACGGGAGGCGATGAACTCCAGCACCTCGGGCGGGGCGTTGAGCTGTTCCTGAACCGCCTTCTTGCGCAGGATCGCGATGCGCGTCTCCAGCTCCGGCGGCTGTACGTCGGTGGTCAGGCCCCACTCGAAGCGGTTGCGCAGCCGGTCCTCCAGGGTGATCAGCTGCTTGGGCGGCCGGTCCGAGGACAGCACGATCTGCTTGTTGGCGTTGTGGAGCGTATTGAAGGTGTGGAAGAACTCCTCCTGGGTCGACTCCTTGCTCGCCAGGAACTGGATGTCGTCGACCAGGAGGATGTCGACATCGCGGTAGCGCTTGCGGAAGGTGTCGCCCTTGCCGTCACGGATCGAGTTGATGAACTCGTTCGTGAACTCCTCGGAGCTGACGTACCGCACGCGCGTGCCGGGGTAGAGGCTGCGCGCGTAGTGCCCGATGGCATGGAGCAGGTGGGTCTTGCCGAGCCCGGACTCCCCGTAGATGAAGAGCGGGTTGTACGCCTTCGCCGGCGCCTCGGCGACGGCGACCGCCGCCGCGTGCGCGAACCGGTTGGAGGCGCCGATGACAAAGGTGTCGAAGAGGTATTTGGGGTTGAGCCGGGCATGGGGCTCGCCGGGCCCGGGCGCTGGGGCGGGCTGTGCGCCCAGCGGTCCCGTCGCTCCGCCGCGCGGACCGCCGTTGTGCCCGCCGCCGTGATGCGGTGACGGGGGCTCCTGCAGATCATGCCGGTCCTGGTGCTGTTCGTACGGCGAACGCTCGGAGCCCTGGGGCTGCCGGTAGTCGTGCTGCGGCTGCTGCGGGCGGGCGGTGGCGTACGGGTCGCGATCCTGGTAGCCGCCGAGCCTGGGCTGCTGCCAGGACAGGTCTTCCTGGGTACGCGGCCAGGCGCCGGGGTCGGGCCGCTGCTGCTGGTAGTCCGGGTACGCGGGGCGTACCGAGGGCATGCCGTCGTCCGAGGGGCGGTGTCCGTAGCTGTCGTATGTATCGCTCTGCCGCGGCTCGTCGTGCTGCGGGCCCTGGTAGCGGTGCTGCTGGGGCAGCGGAGGGGCCGGCGGGGTGGGCTCGGCGGCGGAGTCGTCGACGGTGATGGCGATCCGGATGGGCCGGCCGCATTCGTGGCTCAGGGTCTCGCTGATGAGGGGGGCCAGGCGGCCTTCGAGGACGCGTTTGCCCCATTCGTTGGGGACGGCGAGGAGCGCGGTGTCGGCGACCAGGGCGAGGGGCTGGCAGCGTTCGATCCACTGCTTGTCCTTGGGCTCGATGCCCTGGTGGCCCTCCCTGAGGAGCTGCTCCAGCACTCGTGGCCACACTGCGGCAAGATCGGCAGGTACATCAGCCACAAGGCACGCTCTCTCGCAGGTCCCACGAATGTGTGGTTCTCGGGACGGGGTGGGAAGACCGGCAGGAAAAGAATCCGGAGTTCAGTCAAGGTAGTCAGGCCGACCCGCGCGGTTCAAGTTGTTGTCCACAGCCTGTGCACAATGGAGCCCGGCGC
This sequence comes from Streptomyces sp. NPDC058198, assembly GCF_042882605.1. Taxonomy (NCBI): domain Bacteria; kingdom Bacillati; phylum Actinomycetota; class Actinomycetes; order Kitasatosporales; family Streptomycetaceae; genus Streptomyces; species Streptomyces sp. NPDC058198. The sequence continues at coordinate 217,566 of NZ_JBHVVP010000002.1, read as the reverse complement.
TGAGCTGGTTTGACCGGATGGCGTAGCCGCGCGTACCGTGACCAGGTCGAGTTGTCGATGGCTGCTGCCGCCTGCCTCCGATGGGCAAAGATCACGAACTGTGATTGTGAAGCGGTGCGCTCGGGCGTACACGCGAGCTACTCGTGGGCGCACGGTGACAGCCAGGCGATGTACCGCCATCTCTCACACACATTTTCTGGAGCCCCCGAGTGAGCAAGCGCACCTTCCAGCCGAACAACCGTCGTCGCGCCAAGACCCACGGGTTCCGGCTGCGGATGCGTACCCGTGCCGGCCGCGCGATTCTCGCGTCCCGCCGTGACAAGGGTCGCGCCCGTCTGTCCGCCTGATCGCCTGACAGCCAACAGGTCATGACGTGCTGCCTACCGAGAATCGGCTGAGGCGGCGCGAGGACTTCGCGGCCGCGGTACGCCGAGGACGCCGGGCCGGACGCCCGCTCCTTGTCGTCCATCTACGCAGCGGTGCAACGGACCCGCACGCGCCTGGGGAGAGCGCTTCCCTGTCGCGTGCGGGTTTCGTCGTGAGCAAAGCCGTGGGTGGAGCTGTCGTGCGTACGCGGGTGAAGCGGAGACTCCGTCATCTGATACGTGACCGACTGCCCGAGCTGCCCCCCGGTAGCCTGGTTGTCGTACGGGCGCTGCCCGGGGCGGGTGACGCCGACTATGCACAACTGGCCCGAGACCTGGATGCCGCTCTTCAGCGGCTGCTGGGAGGGGGCACGCGATGAAGTACCCGCTGCTGGCTCTGATCAAGCTGTACCAGTGGACGATCAGCCCGCTTCTCGGGCCTGTCTGCCGGTACTACCCGTCGTGTTCGCACTACGGATATACGGCCATCGACCGACATGGCGCGGTGAAGGGCACGGCGCTGACCGCCTGGCGCATTCTGCGGTGCAATCCGTGGTCGCCGGGTGGTGTGGACCATGTTCCACCACGTAAACGCCCGCGTTGGCACGAACTGCTGCGCAACGCGTTGCGCAGCAGTAAGGGCGGGCACTCCGCCGCTGGCGTGCCTTCCGGGGGATCGGCCCCCGACACCCCCAGTCCGGCCGCAGAGACCTCGCCCAATGCTCAAGGAGCCTGATTAGTGGACACGATTGCCAGTCTCTTCAGCTTTATCACCACACCTGTTTCATGGGTCATCGTCCAGTTCCACTCGCTGTACGGGACGATCTTCGGCCCGGATACGGGCTGGGCCTGGGGGCTGTCCATCGTGTCCCTGGTGGTACTGATCCGGATCTGTCTGATCCCGCTTTTTGTGAAGCAGATCAAGTCGACCCGGAACATGCAGGTGCTCCAGCCCAAGATGAAGGCGATCCAGGAGCGCTACAAGAACGACAAGCAGCGTCAGTCCGAAGAGATGATGAAGCTGTACAAGGAGACGGGTACCAACCCGCTCTCCTCGTGTCTTCCCATCCTGGCGCAGTCGCCGTTCTTCTTCGCCCTGTACCACGTGCTCTCGAGCATCGCGAGCGGCAAGACGATCGGTGTCATCAACCAGGGGCTGCTGGACAGCGCGCGTCAGGCGCATATCTTCGGTGCCCCGCTGGCCGCCAAGTTCACGGACAGCAGTGACAAGGTGGCGTCCCTGCACGCCACGCTGACCGATGTGCGGGTCGTCACCGCGATCATGATCGTCCTGATGTCGGCGTCGCAGTTCTACACGCAGCGCCAGCTGATGACGAAGAACGTCGACCTGACGGTCAAGACGCCGTACATGCAGCAGCAGAAGATGCTGATGTACATCTTCCCGCTGATCTTCGCCGTCACGGGTATCAACTTCCCCGTCGGTGTGCTCGTCTACTGGCTGACCACCAACGTGTGGACCATGGGCCAGCAGATGTACGTGATCAACCAGAACCCGACTCCGGGCAGCAAGGCTCAGGACGCGTATCTGCAGCGTCTGCTGAAGACCATCTCCTCGCGCGACGAGGTGCGCTCCCGTCGTAAGCGCAACATCGTCCAGGCGATCGTGGCCAAGGGCCCCGACCGCAATGACAATGAGCGCAAGTTCATCACGGGTCTGGCGAAGGTGGGTCTGGCGGCGCAGGCCGACGGCACGGTGGTCAAGAGCGACACGGCCGGTGCCGAGGCCGAGGCCGGCGGCGCGGCGAGGCGGCAGCAGCCGAAGCGCCAGACCAAGGCGAAGCGGCAGGCCGCCGCTGCCCAGCCGGTTACGGACAAGCCGGCACAGGACTCCGAGGCAGCCGGGGATGCGGCCAAGACCTCGCTGGTGAAGAAGGACGAGCCGCAGGACACCACGTCCAAGCCGTCGGGCAAGCCCGCCGCCGGTTCCGCACGCCAAGCCAAGTCGGGGCAGCGTAAGGGCCAGCAGCGGCCCAAGCACCCGTCCAAGAAGTAAGAAGGAGTCCATCCGTGACGGAAGGCACCATTTCCGCCGACGCCGAGTCCGCCGCCGAGGAGGGCGACACCCTGACCCGCCTGGAGCAGGAAGGGGAGATCGCGGCCGACTACCTCGAAGGTCTGCTCGACATCGCTGATCTCGACGGCGATATCGACATGGACGTCGAGGCCGACCGGGCCGCGGTCTCGATCATCAGCGACTCGGGTGGCCGGGATCTGCAGAAGCTTGTGGGACGTGACGGCGAGGTGCTGGAGGCGCTTCAGGAGCTGACGCGGCTCGCCGTGCATCGTGAGACCGGGGACCGCAGTCGGCTGATGCTGGACATCGCGGGCTTCCGGGCCAAGAAGCGCACCGAGCTCGCCGAGCTGGGAGCCAAGGCCGCGGACGAGGTGAAGAGCACCGGTGAGCCGGTGAAGCTGAACCCCATGACGCCCTTCGAGCGGAAGGTCGTGCATGACGCGGTCGCGGCCGCGGGGCTGCGCAGTGAGTCCGAGGGCGAGGAGCCGCAGCGCTTCGTCGTGGTGCTCCCTGCCTGACCGGTCCATCGCTTTTCGGCCCCGTCTGTTTCGCAGGCGGGGCCGAGCTTTGTCAGCCTGATAGTCAGCCACCAGATGGTGGTTCGGTATGGAAGGACGGTTCCCGTGACGGAGACAGCAGAGCTTCCCCCTGCACCGGAAGAGGCACGGACTGTTTTCGGTGAGTTCTTTCCAGAGGCTGTCCGCTACGCGGAGCTGCTGGCGGACGCGGGAGTCAAGCGCGGTCTGATCGGCCCACGTGAGGTGCCGCGGCTGTGGGAGCGGCATCTGCTGAACTGCGCGGTGCTCTCCGAGGTCGTGCCCGAGGGTGTGATGGTCTGCGATGTCGGCTCCGGTGCCGGGCTTCCGGGGATTCCGTTGGCGCTGGTTCGGCCGGACTTGAAGATCACCTTGCTGGAACCGCTGCTGCGGCGGACGAATTTTCTTCAGGAAGTGGTCGAGCTGCTGGGCCTGGACCATGTGACGGTGGTGCGTGGCCGGGCCGAGGAGGTCCTTGGCACATTGCCGCCGGTGCATGTGGTCACGGCGCGTGCGGTGGCTCCGCTGGATCGCCTGGCGGGCTGGGGGGTGCCTCTGCTACGTCCGTACGGCGAGATGCTGGCGCTCAAGGGCGACACGGCCGAGGAAGAGGTCAAGGGGGCTCGCGCCGCACTGAGCAAGCTCGGTGTGGTGGAGGCTTCGGTGCTGCACGTCGGCGAGGGCATCGTCGATCCGCTGGCCACGGTGGTGCGGGTGGAGGTCGGGGAAAGCCCCGGCGGGGTGCGGTTCGCGGCGAAGCGGGCCAAGGCCGCCCGAGTGGGCCGTGCGAGGCGGCGCCGCTGAGCCGTACAGTCCGTACTGCCTATCAATGGTGCTCCATACAAGCAGCCATACCTACGCATTGCGGAGTGTCGTGACGATCTGAGCCTGCGGCGCATGCATCGTGTTTCACGTGAAACGTCGCTCACTGCTGCAGGGAATCATCAGCCGTGGCCGCGCGGCCACACCGCGCGACCGAAAGCCCCTCGTGAGAGGGACGAGGTTGTCCACAGATGTGGATTCCTCCACAGAACCACGGGCCTCGCTGGTTCACGACCCCGAAAGCATGGCAGGCTCTGTCCATTGCGAGTCTGAAGTCGAGGAGAGTGAATCCTTGCGGTCCGACGCCAACATCGCGGGACCGATGACCGATCCGGTCCCCGGTCCCCGTACCGAGTCGGCGGGGGAGGATGTTTCACGTGAAACACCGCCCCCGATGGACGACACCCCCATTGGCCGCGCTGCCCAGCTGGCGGTGGAGGCACTGGGTCGCGCCGGCGAGGGTCTGCCCCGCCCCGAGCAGACGCGTGTCATGGTCGTTGCCAATCAGAAGGGCGGTGTGGGGAAGACCACCACCACGGTCAACCTCGCCGCCTCGCTCGCGCTCCATGGCGCGCGCGTACTGGTGATCGATCTTGATCCACAGGGCAATGCCTCTACGGCGCTCGGGATCGATCACCACGCCGAAGTTCCCTCGATCTATGACGTCCTGGTGGAGAGCAAGCCACTCTCAGAGGTGGTCCAGCCCGTACCGGACGTCGAAGGTCTCTTCTGTGCCCCAGCCACCATCGATCTCGCCGGTGCGGAGATCGAGCTGGTATCGCTGGTGGCACGGGAGAGCCGACTGCAGCGGGCGATCGAGGCGTATGAGCAGCCGTTGGACTACATCCTCATCGACTGCCCGCCCTCGCTCGGCCTGCTGACCGTCAATGCGATGGTCGCCGGCGCAGAGGTGCTGATCCCCATCCAGTGTGAGTACTACGCGCTCGAGGGGCTCGGTCAGCTGCTGCGGAACGTCGATCTGGTGCGTGGGCATCTCAATCCCACGCTGCATGTGTCGACGATCCTGCTCACCATGTACGACGGCAGGACGCGCCTCGCTTCGCAGGTGGCGGACGAGGTGCGGAGTCATTTCGGCAAGGAGGTACTGCGGACGAGCATCCCTAGGTCCGTGCGTATCTCGGAGGCACCGAGCTATGGGCAGACGGTGCTGACCTACGATCCGGGGTCCAGTGGATCCCTTTCGTATCTCGAAGCCGCCCGTGAGATCGCCCTACGAGGGGTCGGGGTGCACTATGACGCCCAGCAGGCCCATGTGGGCAGCCAGAACAGTCAGCAGAGTATGTCGGAGGGGATCCAGTGAGCGAGCGACGTAGAGGATTGGGGCGTGGGCTGGGTGCGCTGATCCCTGCCGCTCCGCAGGAGAAGCAGGTGCCCTCCGCAGGAGCGGCGCCGGCCTCTCCCGGAGCGGGTCCGGTGCTGACCGCGGAGCGGGGTGTGGCCGCTGCGAAGGTGACGTCGCTGCCTCAGGCCGCCACGGCGCCGGACGCGGAGATGGTCGTGCCGGAGCACGAGGCAGTGCCCGAGCCGATGCCGACAGCCGGGGCGCACTTCGCCGAAGTGCCGATTGACTCCATCACGCCGAATCCGCGGCAGCCGCGTGAGGTGTTCGACGAGGACGCACTTGCCGAGCTGATCACCTCCATCAAGGAAGTGGGGCTGCTTCAGCCGGTTGTCGTACGGCAGGTGGGGCCGGAGCGCTATGAGCTCATCATGGGTGAGCGGCGCTGGCGGGCCTGCCGGGAAGCCGGTCTGGAGCGCATCCCGGCGATCGTCCGCGCCACGGACGACGAGAAGCTGCTGCTCGACGCGCTGCTGGAGAACCTGCACCGTGCCCAGCTGAACCCGCTGGAAGAGGCCGCAGCCTACGACCAGCTGCTCAAGGATTTCAGCTGCACGCATGACCAGCTGGCCGACCGGATCGGGCGCTCGCGTCCCCAGGTCTCCAACACGCTGCGATTGCTGCGGCTCTCTCCCCCTGTGCAGCGCAGGGTCGCGGCCGGAGTGCTCTCGGCCGGCCATGCCAGGGCGCTTCTCTCAGTGGATGATTCCGAGGAGCAGGACCGGCTGGCGCATCGCATCGTGGCCGAGGGGCTCTCGGTGCGCGCGGTCGAGGAGATCGTGACCCTGATGGGGTCGCGTCCCCAGAGCAACCCCAAGGCGAAGGGGCCGCGGGCCGGTGGCCGGCTGTCGCCATCGCTGACCGATCTGGCATCGCGTCTCTCGGACCGGTTCGAGACCCGGGTGAAGGTCGACCTGGGACTGAAGAAGGGAAAGATCGTCGTTGAGTTCGCCTCAATAGACGATCTGGACCGGATTCTCGGTGCTCTTGCCCCGGGCGAGAGGCGGGTCCTGGACAGCGACTCCTCCGAGGAGTCCGGGGAGGACGACGAGAGCTGAGGCTCTCGCACTGTCACAGGGCGGGCCGTGTTCCATGCTTACCGGAACACGGCCCGCCCTTTGCTGTCTCCCGGTGTCCGGGGCAGCTCTGGGTGGATACGATGCGTTCTGGTATGGCGCATCCACCTTGATCCACCTCAGAAGGAGAGCGGGCCATGCGATCGGTGAGCCGCAGCCAACTGGTGTCAGCTGGACTGGGTCTTGGAATGCTCGGCGGCTTCGTCGGCAGTCTGCTTCGGGAACGGAGCGTGCTGTCAGCCGCCCGAGGCGCGGCAAGCGAAGGAAGTGAGGAACAGCCTCCATGGGGCGTCGGCTCGTACCGCTCACGCTGGACAACCTTCCGGATCTCCCCAAGCGCTGCCGAGCGTGTGTCTTCTGGGAGCTTGATCCGGTCAGCGGGGAAGCCGCAGTAACAGCGGGCAGGGCCGAGAGGGAGAAGGAAGCCTGGATCTCGGGCGTTCTGCTGGAGTGGGGATCCTGCGGCCGTGTCGTCTATGTCGATGACGTGCCGGTCGGCTTTGTTCTGTACGCGCCTCCGGCGTATGTGCCGCGATCCACGGCCTTCCCGACGAGCCCCGTCTCCCCGGACGCGGTCCAGCTGATGACCGCCTGGATCATGCCGGGCTATCAGGGACAGGGACTCGGCCGGGTGATGGTGCAGACCGTGGCGAAGGATCTGCTGCGGCGGGAGTTCAAGGCCATTGAGGCGTTCGGTGACGCGCGGTGGAAGGAGCCGGCCTGCGTACTGCCCGCCGAGCATCTGCTGGCGGTCGGCTTCAAGACCGTACGTCCGCATCCGAGGTATCCACGGCTGAGACTGGAGCTCCGCACCACGCTCTCCTGGAAGGAAGACGTGGAGCTGGCACTGGACCGGCTGCTGGGCGCCGTGCAGAAGGAACCGGCGCTGCGGCCGCTCTGACACAGTCATCGGGTCTGAAACGGTCATCGGGCCGACGGGACAGGAAAACGGGCCCATCCCCTGGTGGGGGGGATGGGCCCGTTTCACGTGAAACATTGAGGGTCAGCTACCGCTGACTTACTCGCCGATGAAGCTCTCCAGGTCGCGCACGAGCGCGGCCTTGGGCTTGGCGCCGACGATGGTCTTGGCCACCTCGCCGTTCTGGTAGACGTTCAGCGTCGGGATGGACATGACGCCGTACTTGGCTGCGGTGGCCGGGTTCTCGTCAATGTTGAGCTTGACGATCTCGATCTTGTCGCCGTGCTCGGCCGCGATGGCCTCGAGCGACGGCGCGATCTGGCGGCAGGGTCCGCACCAGGCGGCCCAGAAGTCCACCAGTACGGGCTTGTCGCTCTTCAGGACGTCCTCTTCGAACGAGTCGTCGGTCACATGCTTCAGGTCGCCGGCCACGGCGGCCTCCTTAACTTCGTGGGGTGTGGGTGGGTACGGCTGGTCAGACGGTGGCGGTCTTCTCCGGCTCAGCCGTCTTCTCGCTGTCACTCAGCGCGGCGAGGAAGCGCTCGGCGTCGAGAGCGGCGGAGCACCCGGTGCCCGCAGCGGTGATCGCCTGGCGGTAGGTGTGGTCGACGACGTCACCGGCGCCGAAGACGCCGGACAGGTTCGTCCGCGTCGACGGGGCAGCGACGGTGAGGTAACCCTCGTTGTCCAGATCGAGCTGGCCCTTGAAGAGCTCGGTCCGCGGGTCGTGGCCCACCGCGATGAACAGACCGGTCACCGGCAGTGCGGAGGTCTCGCCGGTGGTGGTGTTGCGCAGGGTCAGACCGGAGAGCTTCTGCTCACCGTGGATCTCCGCGACCTCGCTGTCCCAGGCGAACTTGATCTTGGGGTCGGCGAAGGCGCGATCCTGCATGGCCTTGGAGGCGCGCAGGGTGTTCCGGCGGTGAACGATGGTGACGGACTTGGCGAAGCGCGACAGGAAGGTGGCTTCCTCCATCGCGGTGTCGCCACCGCCGACGACGGCGATGTCCTGGTCCTTGAAGAAGAAGCCGTCACACGTGGCACACCAGGAAACGCCGCGTCCGGAGAGCGTGTCCTCGTTGGCCAGGCCGAGCTTGCGGTGCTGGGAGCCGGTCGTGACGATCACGCTCTTGGCGCGGTGCACGGTGCCGGCCGTGTCGGTGACCGTCTTGATGTCACCGGTGAGGTCGACGGCGATGACATCGTCCGGAATGAGCTCGGCGCCAAAACGCTCCGCCTGTCCCCGCATGTTGTCCATCAGGTCCGGGCCCATGATGCCGTCCCGGAAGCCCGGGAAGTTCTCCACATCGGTGGTGTTCATCAGCGCACCACCCGCGGTGACGGCGCCCTCGAAGACCAGCGGCTTCAGCGATGCGCGCGCGGTGTACAGCGCGGCCGTATAGCCGGCGGGCCCGGAGCCGATGATGATCACATTACGGACGTCGCTCACGGGATATTCCTCGTCTCTGCTGACTGCCTACTGGGGCCGGATCAACGACTTCACCCCATCCAACGGATCCTACGGGTCCGGCATTCCCGCGGTGACCCAGCGGCACGGAGGGTGTCGTCAGTGGCGAGTGTAGGAGTGAGTCAGCAGAACTTTTCCCTTGCCCAACGGGGCGCTGTCCACGCATGTCCCGTCGATCACATACGCCTCGACCCGGGTGGCGTCAGCGGAGTCCGGCAGGACGACGAGGTAGGCATCACTGCCCTGGTAGGTGCCCTTCTCGACCGCGAGGACCGGATCGGTGCGGCCGGTGCCCTGTCGAACGCAGGGGGGCACGTCCGGTTCGGGACGGAAGAGCGGGGAGTTCGAGGCACCCCGGTCGGTCGGAGCACCCTGCCGGTCGGTCTTGGGCTCCTTGGATCCCTTGGACGCCGAGCCGGAGGCCAGCAGTGCGTCCACGCGGCCCTGGAGACGGGGCTCCGAGAATTCCTTGCCGTCATTCGCCGTGGCACTGATCCCCGAGCTGGCCTCCGAGCTGTCACTCGAAGATTGCAGTGACTGCAGGGACTGGAGCAGAAGAACGCTGACACCCACGGCGGCTGTTCCGAACACGGTGCCCAGGACGACGTTGCGCCGGCGGCGGCGGGCGTGACTGCTGCGACCGGGGCCGGTGGCGGCCCGTGGACGGCCGGCAGGGCGGTCGGCCGGTACGGCATCTGCCGCTGTCGAGTCCGCGGGCGTGGAGTCCGAGGGCGGGAGGGCTGGGGCGGCGGGCTTCTGGGAGGAGGGCGTTGTTTCACGTGAAACATGCGCAGCCGCGTCATCCGGTGCGGTCGCATCCAGGAGCGCTTCCGCCGCGAGGGCGGCATCGATGCGCCCGGCGACATCGGCAGGCATCCGGGGCGGTCCGGGCAGAGTGCCGAGCAGTCCCCTGATCTCGTCCAGCGAATCACGGACATCGGCGCAGAGCACGCAGCCGACGAGGTGGCTCCGTACGTCAGCGGTACGAGACGGCGAGAGCAGTCCTTCTGCCAGGTCGGAGATCTCCGAGACATCCGGGTGCTGAGTCATGTCGGCCGTAGATGTCATGCGCGCCCACCTCCGCCCTTCGCTGCAGCAGGATCACTTGGTCCTGAATCCCTTGGTCCCGATGCCGGTGGGACGGATGCCCCCGGCGTCCGGTTCCTTCCCCGGCCCATGCCGCTGTTATCCCCGGTGTCCCCCCGCAGATGAGTGAGCATGGGCAGAAGTCTCGCCCGGCCGCGTGCGCAGCGGCTCTTCACCGTGCCGACGGGCACGCCCAGGGCGCGCGCGGCCTCCGCCACGGGATAGCCCTGCATGTCCACGAGCACCAGCGCCGCCCGCTGGTCGATGGGGAGCTTGGCGAGCGCCGCCAGCAGCTGGCGGTGGAGGTCCCGGCGCTCGGCAGGGGCCTCCGCCGACTCATGGGGCTCAAGAAGCTGTTCCAGCCGCTCGGTGTCATCCATGGGGGAGGTCTTGCGAGACGCGGCCTTACGGGCCCGGTCGAGGCAGGCATTGACGGTGATGCGGTGCAGCCAGGTGGTCACGGCGGACTGCCCGCGGAAGGTGTGGGCCGCGCGGAAGGCGGAGACCAGGGCGTCCTGGACCGCGTCAGCCGCTTCTTCGCGGTCGCCCAGGGTCCGGAGGGCGACGGCCCAGAGCCGGTCGCGGTGGCGCCGTACCAGCTCACCGAAGGCATGAGGGTGGCCTGCGACATGAGCGCTCAGAAGGTCCTGATCACTTGTGTCGCCGAGTGCGGCGTCGTCCAACGGTGAGCCCCCTCCCCTGGTCCGGTCAGCTGGTGATCTCGATCTCCGAGACCTTGCCCCGGTAGTTACCGTCGCTGGTCTTCGGAAGATCGGTCAGCCAGATCAGAACGTACCGTGCCTGGAGCGGCTTTCCGGGCTTGAGGGCGACTTTCTCACCGGATCCCTCGGCAACCTTCGTGAAACCGTCCAGTGCGCCCGGCTGAGATGTCGCGTCCGCGGACGCGGCCCTCAGCTCGACGGCGGTGGTCCCTCCGAGGAAGGAGACGTCCACCTGGCCGATCTGCTGAGCCGTGCCGAGATCCAGGATGATGCCGACGCCGGATTTGAGGCGGCCGAAGTCCGAGCTGAAGTAGCCGTCGGTGTTCCAGAACGTGCCCGGGTCGCCGTCATAGCTGTTCTTTATCCCGGCGGGCTTCTCGGACTTGTCCTGGCCGAGCGGGTCGAAATCCCGGGCGCCGACGATGGCGACCGGCTTTCCGGGCTGGATCGCCTTGTCACCGTCTCCGGTGGTCGTCTCGGTGGGAGTGGTGTCGCTCCCCTCCCGTCCCCCGTCGAGGAGCCGGTCGGCCACCTGCCAGCTGCCGAGCCCGAGGGCGGCGATCAGGAGCGCGGCGACGGTCCACTTCAGCGCCTTGCCGGTACGGCCCTGAAGCGGCGGCGGCGGCATCACCGGTGCGGGGGCGGGCGCCCCGGGAACCGACGGCGGCCGCCCGTACGTGCCCTGCTGGTAGGTGGTGCGCTGGTATTCGGGCGGGGCGGTGAAGGTGGGCTCCGGTGGCCGGACACGCGGCATCTCCGCGACTGCCGCGGCCAGCTCGTCCGGGGTGGTGCACGGTGGTTCCTGCCGGGAGGCAGTGGCACCGTCGTTGATGAGGGCCCGCATGGCGAGCTCCGAGAGACCGCGGTGGACGCCGGCGCGTACCTGGTCGGGGGCGATCAGCCCGACACCCTTGGGCAGGCCGGAGAGCCCGTAGGCGTCCGTCTCGTACGGCCAGCGCTGGGTCAGCGCGGCATAGAGGAGCGCGCCGATCGCCTCGGTGTCGGTGCGTTGCGGCCGCTCGGCGCTGATTCCGCGCAGAGCGGCGTTCACGGCGAGGCCACGGATCCGGTACTGGCCGGAGGAGGTCCGCAGTACCGCCCCTGGCGTGAGCCGCAGATGCGCGAGGCCTTCGCGATGAGCGGCGGCCATGGCCTGGGAGATCTGGCTGACCAGCTGGTAGGCGTCGTGGGCGTCCATCGGCCCCGAGGCGAGGAGAGCGGTGAGCTCGACGGCGTCCGGCAGCCACTCATGGACGACGTAGACGAGGTCGTTCTCCTCGACGGCGTCCAGGACCTGCACAAAGCGCGGGTCGCCGAGCAGGGCCGCTGATCTGGCCGCGGCCAGTACGGAACGGGCTCGCGGATGGTCGGCGGGAAGGAGGTGGACGCCTACCGCACGGCGCAATTTCTCGTCGACCGCACGCCAGCTGCTGAAACCGTCCAGACGGGTGACGCACTCCTCCAGACGGTAGCGTCTGGCGAGTTTGTGGCCGCTGTGCAGCTCGGGCGACGCGCCGGCCGGCTCGGTGCTCTGCCGCTCACCGCCCGTGTCCGGCGCGGACTTCTCCGCCGTGTCCTGGGCTTTCGTCAACCCGTCGGTCGTGGCCTTGCCCGCCTTGGCGGTCAGCGGCTCATCACCGCTGTTGTCGGCCACGTCGACGGCAGCCGTGCTACGTTCCGCCACCGTCGCTCCTGCCTCCCCATCCGTTGCGCACTATCCAACAGCCAAGCCAATTGTGCCCACAGTCGGCCCCTATGCACGACACGCGGCGACCGAGGATGGTTGTGCTCGGCGGCGCCGCCTCAGCGTCCGAGGCGTCCGCGCACCATGCCGACCATGGCGTTGAGTTCTTCGATCCGCATCTTCTTCGCCGCGACGAAGAAGAGCCCCAGAAGGACGATCCCGCCGCCGGCCAGCGCCGCCAACGAGGCGAGAGCGCCGCTGCCGAGACTGTGCAGGACGGCGTAGGCGACGCCGCCCGCCGCGAGGGCTCCCGGGACGGATGCCAGGCAGAGCCGGGCGTATGTACGCAGCACGCGGCCGCCGTCCAGATCGCCGCCCAGCCGGTTCCGCAGCCTGCGCCACGCGATACCCACGCCGACCGCGTAGGCCAGTCCGTACGAGGCCGCCATGCCGACCACGGCCCAACGGGGGGGAAGGACGACGTAGCAGAGGGCGGACGCCGCGGCGTTGACCGCGGCGACGATGACGGTGTTGTAGAAGGGCGTCCGGGTGTCCTCGTAGGCGTAGAAACCGCGCAGCACGACGTACTGCACGGAGTACGGAATGAGTCCGAGGGCGAACGCCATGAGGATGAAGCCCATGGACCGTGCGGATTCCAGGCCGCTCGACGAGAACATCAGGATGGAGAGCGGGACACCCAGGGCGAGGAATCCGAAGGCGATCGGGACGATCGCGACCGCGGAATTACGCAGTCCCTGGGAGATGTCGTCGCGTACCGCGCCCGGATCGCCGTCGTGAGCGGCCCGGGAGATCCTGGGCAGCAGCGCGGCCATGACCGAGACGGTGATGATGGCCTGCGGCATGCCCCAGATGAGCTGGGCGTTGCTGTAGGCGAGGATGCCGGTGCCGTCCTTGCCGGAGGCTTCGCCGGCGGCGGTGGCCAGCTGGGTGACGACCAGCACACCCGCCTGGTTGGCGAGGACGAACAGCACGGTCCACTTGGCGAGCTTGACCGTCTTGCCGAGGCCGTGGCCCTTCCAGTCGAACCGCGGGCGGAACCGGAACCCGGTTTCACGGAGGTAAGGGATCATCGCGAGCGCCTGGACGGCGAGGCCGAGCAGCGTACCGATGCCCAGCAGCCGTACGCCGTCCGGCGGGATCGTACGGACGGTCATGCTCGAGTCGGCGGCGGTGCCGTACACCCAGATGAACAGACCGAACGTGGCGATCATGACGATGTTGTTGAGGACCGGGGTCCACATCATCGCGCCGAACTTCCCGCGCGCGTTGAGGATCTGGCCCATCACCACGTGCACGCCCATGAAGAAGATCGTGGGCAGGCAGTAGCGGGCGAAGGTGACGGCGACGTTGTTGGCGGCGGGATCACTGGCGATCGTGTCCGACATCAGCCGGACCAGCAGCGGTGCCCCGAACACGGCGAGGGCCACGATCGCGCCGAGCGCCACCATGACGAGGGTCAGCAGCCGGTTGGCGTAGGCCACCCCGCCGTCGTCGTCGTTCTTCATCGCCCGCACGAGCTGCGGTACGAACACGGAGTTGAGGCCACCGCCGACGGTGAGGATGTAGATCATCGTCGGCAGGGTGTAGGCCACGGTGAAGGAGTCACCGAGCAGCGCCGCGCCCAGGGCGGCGGTGATCACCAGGCTCCGTACGAAGCCGGTGAGCCGGGAGACCAGCGTGCCCGCGGCCATCACCGCACTGGACTTGAGCAGACCCGCGGCCCGGCCGCCCGGCTTCTTGGCCGGGGACGGCGCCGAGGCCGGCGCGGGTGCGGCCGGGCCCGGCACCGTGACCTGCTGGTCGCGGTAGAGGTGCGCGAAGGCGTTCGGCGGCGGCGGCTCGTCTCCGGCCTCGGAGACCAGCTCGTCGACGCCCGTGAACTGAGTGGTTCTCGGGTCGTCCCCGTACGGCAGACGCCGGGAAGGACCGGAGGGCTCGGGCGGCGGCGTCTGGGCCCAGACCCGGGGATCGGGCGCGTGCTGCTGCGCGGGCGGCTGCTGGTACAGCTGCTGGGTCTCCTGGTACGTGCCCGGAGGCGGCGGCGGATGCGAGGCGCGGTCGTACAGCGCCTCGGTCACCGGGTCCTGCGTGGAGAGGTCCTGAGACCAGTAGGGGTCCTGGCTGTAAGCATCCTGGACATAGGGATCCTGGGCAGGCTGCGGAGAAGGCGGAACCTGGCCTGCCGGATCGCCGCCCGCGCCCTGCCCGCGGTCACCGTCGTACGGCGCGTTCATGGTTACCCCACCTCATCGTCCCCGGCCGACCGGCCACGACATCGCTCAACGGTCCACTTTCTCACCCGTACCCGACGGGTCCGCGCTTTGCGGTCCGGTGTCCGGTGTCGGGTCACTCGGCTGCTCGGGTTCTGTGTCCTTCGCGGCCTGCGAGCCGTCCGTGCCGGGCGCGCTCCCGGGGTCGTCGACGCCCTCGTCGTTGTCCGTGAGCTCCGCGTCCGTGAGCTCCGCGGCCGCCCTACGGGCCACCGCGCGCTTGCGCCGGCTGTACATCTTGACCCCGGCGAGGACCAGCAGCAGCACTCCGCCGGCGATGACGAGCATCACAGTGGTCGTGATCTCGGAGACCTTGACCTGGAAGGTCATGGGGTCGCCGTACGGCTTGCCGTCCACCGTGTAGAGCTGGGCGGTCACCTGGACCGGGCCGTTGGCATTGCCCGCGCCGGTGAACTTCACCGACTGGCTGTGTCCGCCGTCGATCTTGATGGGCCGCTCCGCGACAGCCCGGTCGCCGTCGATCTTGAGGCGGGTCGGGTTGTCGGACTTGAGGCGCAGCACCAGCTCCTCGACGCCCTGCAGCAGTTTGTTCTGGACGGTCACCGGGATCGTCGCGCTGCGTCCGGACAGGGTGAGGACGGACTTCGGGATGAGCTGTACCTCGGTGGTCAGGTCCCGCAGATAGCGCTCCACCGTGAAGCGGTACTGCTGGGCCCCGCCCGCCTCGCCGCGCCAGGACGTAGACATCGCCCGGTTGATCGCGTTGCCGAAGGGAGCGGCCACACGGTCGGGTGCGCTGAGGATGGCCTTGAAGTTCTCGAGCCGGTCCTGCGTGTTCTTGATCTCCACGAACGCCTGGGTCGGCAGCTCCTGGCCCCGCAGCTTCTTCGGGTACCGCGAAGAGCCGGGCACCTTGGTGGTGGCGTCCGAGTCGGGCTTGGCCGCGGCCGCCGCGATCAGATCGGCCGGCTCCGTCCACCGCTCGGGGTCCAGACCGTGCAGCGCGCGCGCCATGGACTGCGCCTGGGCGGCCGTCGGCATGCGCTGGGGCGCGACGACGGCGCTGCGCTGATTGTCGGGCTCCTGCAGCGTCAGGGCCAGTGACTGGGCGAGGAACTTCTGGACCGCGAGAGTGGAGCTGCTCGCCGCCGTCATGTCGCCCTGGAAGGCGGTGGAGAGCCGGGTGTCGGCGACGACAGCCGTGGTTCCACCGCCGATCGGCCGTGCGGCGCTGGGGGTGTACGGCAGGTTGTCCTGCAGGCTGTCGCTGCGGGTGATCACCTTGTGGGCGCCCGCCGAGGTCGCGACATCGACGATCGAGGGGTCGATCGCGCCGTCCACGGGCCAGGCGAAGTCGACGGACGGCTTCACATGGAGGATGGTCTCCACGGTCTTCCCGGCCACGTCGGTGGCGGGCTGGAGATGGCTGAGCGCGCCGGAGACTCCCTTGCCGCGGTGTGCCAGCGACGCCAGGTCCGGGTCGGCGAACGGCAGTGCGATGACCTTACGGCCCTGCACCGCCTTCTCAAGGTTGTTGAGCCACTGGTTGGCCACGGCCTGGTTCTTGCCCGGGATGGTGGACTTCCCGTTTCTGATCCGGTAGTTCCGGGTCATCGCATCGGCGGTGGCGAGCAGATCGGGGTCGATCACCCAGGTGACGGGAAGCTCGTTGCCGAGGGAGACCATCTGCTCCAGCCGCCCACCGGGGGCCAGCTCCTTGGCCAGGTCGTCGTTCTCGAAGACCGCGGTCTGCTGATCGTCCGAGCCGGTCTCCGCGGAGAGATGCGGCGTAGAGATCAGCGGCCAGAGGGCGGTGAGCTGGGTCTTCTGGTCCGTCGCCTCGGGCTGCCAGGGGAGGAAAGTGCGCTGGATGCCGAGCACCTGTTCGTACGGTGCGTTGGCTGTCTGCCCGGTCAGTGAGACACCGAGCTGGTAGACGCCGTCCTCGCCGAGTCCGAGCTCGCCGACCGGTACGGAGAGGGTGAAGTCCTGGGGGATGCCGGACGCGAGCTTCGGGAAGGTGACCTTGTACTTGCCACCGACGGGAGCCACATCACCCGAGGCGTTGCCCGAGCGCTTGGAGGCGTCGTCGATCGCGGTCCTGCCGGACAGCCGCGGGCCCACCCGCAGATCCACCTGGGCGCCGGTGATGGTGTTCTTGCCCTCGTTGGTCACCGTGCCGGAGACGGTGAGTGTGTCGCCCTTCACCGGGGCGCTGGGGCTCAGTGTGTCGAGCGCCACATCGACCGTACGGGAGCCACTGGCCGCCGGCGCGGCCTGAGCCGCCGGGGCCGCTGTGCCTGCCAATAGTCCGGCCAGGAGCGGCGCCCCTGCGATCACGGAGGCTGTGCGCCGCAGCCACTGGCGGGCAGGAGAGTGACCCGTCCCCTGGAAGTCTGCCGCCTCCGCCACGCGCTCGCCCGTCCCTCGTCATCGTTGGTTGCCGTTGGTGGTTGTCGATTATTGCGTCCACGCATGGTAACGATGTGCGCTGTGGCGAAGTGCTTGGGACTGCTCCACATGATCTTAAGAATCTCATGCGCCGCCGGAAACCTATGCATCGGAGGCCGGGGAGACCGAAACAGGGGCGCCCGCATGAGCCGCGGCACGTACCCTTTTCTGTTGTGCCGAACGCCAATGAAGACAATCCCAGCGCACTGAGTCAGGTGCAGCGCCGCGCGGTCAGTGAACTGTTGCGGGTGTCCCCCGTCGCCGACGATCTCGCCCGCCGGTTCCAGGAGGCCGGATTCGGTCTCGCCCTGGTCGGCGGCTCGGTCAGGGACGCCCTTCTCGGCCGGCTCGGGAATGACCTGGACTTCACGACCGATGCCCGGCCGGAGGACGTTCTCAAGATCGTCAGGCCGTGGGCGGACGCGGTGTGGGAGGTCGGGATCGCCTTCGGTACGGTCGGCAGCCAGAAGGACGGCTATCTGATCGAGGTGACGACGTACCGCTCGGAAGCCTACGACCGGACGTCACGCAAACCCGAGGTGTCCTACGGCGACTCCATCGAGGAGGACCTCGTACGCCGGGACTTCACGGTGAACGCCATGGCTGTCGCGCTGCCGCAGAAGGAATTCATCGATCCCCACGGCGGGCTTGAGGATCTCTCCGCCCAGGTGCTGCGTACGCCCGGCACCCCTGAGGAGTCCTTCTCCGACGATCCGCTGCGGATGCTCCGGGCCGCGCGTTTCGCCGCGCAACTGGACTTCGAGGTGGCCCCGGAAGTCGTCGCGGCCATGGAAGCCATGTCCGACCGCATCGAGATCGTCTCCGCCGAGCGGGTACGTGACGAACTGAACAAGCTGATCCTCTCCGCTCACCCGCGCAAGGGCCTGGCGCTGCTCGTCGACACCGGGCTCGCCGACCGGGTGCTGCCCGAGCTGCCGGCGCTTCGCTTGGAGAGTGATGAGCACCACCGGCACAAGGATGTCTACGAGCACTCACTGACCGTCCTGGAGCAGGCCATCGACCTGGAGGAGGACGGACCCGACCTGGTGCTGCGGCTGGCCGCGCTCCTGCACGACATCGGCAAGCCCCGGACGCGGCGCTTCGAGCAGGACGGCCGGGTCTCCTTCCACCACCACGAGGTGGTGGGCGCGAAGATGACCAAGAAGCGGATGGCCGCGCTCAAGTACTCCAACGAGTTGGTGAAGGACGTCACGCGGCTGGTGGAGCTGCACCTGCGCTTCCACGGCTACGGGATGGGCGAGTGGACCGACTCCGCGGTGCGGCGATATGTACGCGACGCTGGCCCGCTGCTGCGGCGGCTCCACAAGCTGACCCGCTCGGACTGCACCACACGGAACAAGCGCAAGGCGAACGCGCTCTCCCGGGCGTACGACGGCCTGGAGGAGCGCATCGCCCAACTCCAGGAGCAGGAGGAGCTCGACGCCATCCGGCCCGATCTGAACGGTAACCAGATCATGGAGATCCTGGGCGTGAGCCCCGGTCCGGTGATCGGGGCGGCGTACACGTTCCTGCTGGAGCTGCGACTGGAGAACGGGCCGATGGAGCACGATGCGGCCGTCGCTGCCCTCAAGGAATGGTGGGCCGCGCAGAACTGAAGTCAAGCGGGTCATGTTTCACGTGAAACATGACCGGCGCGCACTACTCCGGAGGCGATGTTTCACGTGAAACATCGCCTCCCGCGTATCAGGGTTACGGCGGTGACGGCGTAGAGGATCGCAACCGTCATCACGAGGGGCGCCGAGCGGCCGTCCGGGGGCAGCATGAGCGCCGCCACAGCGGCAGCGCCGACAAAGGCGACGTTGAAGAGGACGTCGTAGAGGGAGAAGACCCGGCCGCGGAACTCATCGTCCACCGCTGTCTGCACCACGGTGTCCGTGGCTATTTTCGCGCCCTGCGTGATCAGGCCGAGCACGAACGCGGCTATCAGCAGGGGAACGGGTGCGAAGGCCAGCCCCAGGGCCGGTTCGAGGATGGCTGCCGTCCCCGCGCACACCGTCATCCACCCGGACGGACCGAGCCGCCCCACCGCCCATGGCGTGAGCACCGCAGCGGTGAAGAATCCAGCGCCGGAGAGGGCAAGGGCGAACCCGAGCAACGCCAGCCCGTCGGACTCCCGCTCCGTCCAGGCGTACCTGCAGAGCATCAGCACCATCACGGTCAGCGCCCCGTAGCAGAAGCGCATCACCGTCATGGCGGCCAGCGCCCGGGCCGCTGCCCGCTGCTCCGCGAGATGACGTAGTCCGGCCGCGAGTCCCCGCACGGTGGACGTCAGGGCGGCTCCCAATCGCGGCTGGACGAGGGCCGCCGCGGGTCCGAGGAGCTCACGTGCCATCAGGAGCGAGGTGAGTGCCGCACCGAGGTAGAGGACGGCGCCCAGCAGCATGACGACGGCATCGGAGTCCGCGGCCGTCAGCCGTACGAGAAGGGCGAGTCCGCCGCCCGTGGTCGCGGCGAGCGTTCCGGCCGTCGGGGAGAGCGAGTTCGCAAGGACGAGACGGTCGTCGTCGACCACATGAGGCAGAGCGGCCGAGAGCCCGGCGAGAACGAACCGGTTGACGGCGGTCACGGACAACGCTGAGGCATAGAAGAGCCAGTCGGGCCCGGAGGCCAGGATCAGCAGCGCCGTACAGCTCGCCAGAAGGGCCCGCAACAGGTTCCCGTACAGGAACACCTGGCGGCGCTGCCAGCGGTCCAGCAGCACGCCGGCGAACGGGCCGATCACCGAGTAGGGCAACAGCAGGACCGCCATGGCGGAAGCGATGGCGGCGGGCGAGGTCTGCTTCTCGGGGGAGAAGACGACGTAGGCGGCGAGCGCGACTTGGAAGACGCCGTCAGCCGCCTGGGAGAGCAGACGGACCGCCAGCAGCCGGCGAAAATCGCTGAGGCGCAGCAGTACGCGCAGATCATCACGTACAACAGGCATGCGGACCAGCGTCACATACGCGCCGGCAGCACATACGAGAAGGGTCTCGGACAAGCAGCCCGGAGACCCTTCTCGTATGGACGGGGAAAGCCGGGCTCTAGCGCTCGACCTCGCCCCTGATGAACTTCTCGACGTTCTCGCGGGCCTCGTCGTCGAAGAACTGGACCGGCGGGGACTTCATGAAGTACGAGGACGCGGAGAGGATCGGGCCGCCGATGCCGCGGTCCTGGGCGATCTTCGCGGCGCGCACGGCGTCGATGATGACACCCGCGGAGTTCGGGGAGTCCCAGACCTCGAGCTTGTACTCCAGGTTCAGCGGGACGTCGCCGAAGGCGCGGCCCTCAAGACGGACGTACGCCCACTTGCGGTCGTCGAGCCAGGCGACGTAGTCCGACGGGCCGATGTGGACGTTGTCGGCACCCAGGTCGCGGTCGGGGATCTGGGAGGTGACCGCCTGCGTCTTGGAGATCTTCTTGGACTCCAGGCGCTCACGCTCGAGCATGTTCTTGAAGTCCATGTTGCCGCCGACGTTCAGCTGCATCGTGCGGTCCAGGACGACGCCCCGGTCCTCGAAGAGCTTCGCCATGACGCGGTGCGTGATGGTGGCGCCGACCTGGGACTTGATGTCGTCACCGACGATCGGGACACCGGCCTCGGTGAACTTGTCCGCCCACTCCTTCGTGCCGGCGATGAAGACCGGGAGGGCGTTGACGAAGGCGACCTTGGCGTCGATGGCGCACTGCGCGTAGTACTTGGCAGCGGCCTCGGAACCCACGGGCAGGTAGCAGACCAGGACGTCGACCTGCTTGTCCTTGAGGGTCTGGACGATGTCGACCGGCGTCTCGGGGGACTCCTCGATCGTCTGGCGGTAGTACTTGCCCAGACCGTCGAGGGTGTGACCGCGCTGGACGGTGAGGCCCGTGGACGGCACGTCACAGATCTTGATGGTGTTGTTCTCGCTGGCGCCGATGGCATCCGCGAGGTCGAGGCCGACCTTCTTCGCGTCGACGTCGAAGGCGGCCACGAACTCGATGTCCCGTACGTGGTACTCGCCGAACTGGACGTGCATCAGACCCGGTACCTTGCCCGCCGGGTCGGCGTCCTTGTAGTACTCGACGCCCTGCACCAGTGAGGCGGCGCAGTTGCCCACGCCGACGATGGCTACGCGAACCGAACCCATTCCGCTTGCTCCCTGTGTGATCTCAGTGTTCCTGATGAAACCCTGCGGAGATGCAGGGCCTCACGTGGCGGTGTCCGCGGACGGATCCGGCGGTCCGGGACGTCCCGGGGGCATGCCCCCGGAGGACGCGGCATCCCGGTGCCGGGGCAGGCCGTCCGCTTCTCCAGATGTGTCTTCCTGCGCGGCGGGATCCCCGGGGAAGGACCGTCTCTGATCCCGCCCCGCCCGCTCGCTCTCGATGAGCTCGTTCAGCCAGCGCACTTCGCGCTCCACGGACTCCATGCCGTGCCGCTGCAGCTCAAGCGTGTAGTCGTCGAGGCGCTCGCGCGTACGGACCAGGGAGGCGCGCATCTTCTCCAGACGCTCCTCCAGCCTGCTGCGGCGGCCCTCCAGCACCCGCATCCGCACCTCGCGCTCCGTCTGACCGAAGAAGGCGAACCGAGCAGCGAAGTGCTCGTCCTCCCAGGCGTCGGGTCCGGTGTGCGAGAGGAGCTCCTCGAAGTGCTCCTTACCTTCCGCCGTCAACCGATAGACGATCTTGGCGCGGCGCCCGGCGAGGGAAGCGGCGAGCGCGTCTTCCGGAGCGCTGCCCGGCTCTTCGATCAACCAGCCGTTGGCGACCAGCGTCTTGAGACAGGGGTAGAGCGTTCCGTAGCTGAAGGCCCGGAAGATCCCCAGCGAGGTGTTGAGCCGTTTCCGCAGCTCATAGCCGTGCATGGGGGACTCGCGGAGCAGACCGAGGACAGCGAACTCAAGGATGCCCGAGCGTCTGCTCACCCTTCGCCTCCTCCTGTCCGGGACCTTATGCCGTGCTGATGTATCGACTCGATACATCAGCACGATAGAACGAGGATGCTGCCGCGACAAGAGGGGCCATGGTGAACGAGGTCACATTGACAATTCTCATGAAGCAACTTGCCTGATTTGGGGTGAACTTCAGCTCTCGGCGGGTTTTGACCGTGCGTAGTCTGTGCGGCATGCAGACCACCGGGAACCGTGTGGCGCCGATAAGCGTCAAGACTGTCGGCCTACCGGATGCATGCCGGATGAGCCTGATGCCGGGCTGGTCCGTATCCATTTCGGGGGGACCGGAACTCAACTGCCGCTTCCAGGCGTCCGCGCCTGCCCGAGGAGTAGTCGTTCGATGAGCGAGCACCGTCGCAAACCGCCAGAGCCGCAGGGTGGCGGTCGTGCCGCGGCCAGGCGTGCAGCCCAGCAGCCGTCCGGCCGCCGCGCTGCCCCTTCCCGAGAAGCCGCTTCGGCTTCGCCCTCCGGTTCGCACGAGGAGGAGCGTTCCTACGGCGGCCGAGCCGAAGCCAGGCGGGCTGCCCAGAAGGGCGGCCGCAGGCGCGCTCCCGACGGCGGGGGCGCCGGTCATGGCGGATCCGGCGGAGGCCGGCGCGGAGGCGGCGGGCCTGACGGCCCCGGCCGCGGCCGGGGCGGGCAGCCGTCCAAGAAGCGGCTGATCGACTATCCGCGCCATGACAAGTACGGCTGGCATCGGTGGGTGCCCTCCTGGAAGCAGACCACCGGTCTCTGCGTCGCTTTCCTCGGCTCGGTCATGGTCGCGGGAACCATCGCGTACGCCGTGGTCGATGTGCCAAGTGCACAGCTCTCCTCGAAGGCCGAGAACAACGTCTACTACTGGGACGACGGCACCCCGATGGTTTCCACGGGGGGTGAGGTCAACCGGCAGATCGTCGGGATCGAGCAGATCCCCGCGGCGATGCAGAACGCGGTCATCTCCGCGGAGAACAAGTCGTTCAGAGAGGACTCCGGGATCGACCCGATGGGTATCGGCCGGGCCGTCGTCAATATGGCCAAGGGCGGCCAGACCCAGGGTGGATCCACGATCACCCAGCAGTACGTCAAGAACGCCATGCTGGGTGACCAGAGCCAGACCTTGGACCGCAAGTTCAAAGAGCTGTTCATTTCCATGAAGGTCGGCACCCAGAAGACCAAGCCCGAGATCATGCATGGCTATCTGAACACGTCGTACTACGGACGCGGCGCCTACGGCATCCAGGCCGCGGCCCGTACGTACTACGGCAAGGACTCCAAGGACCTCAACCCGAGCGAGTGCGCCTTCCTCGCCACGCTCCTCAAGGGCGCGACGTACTTCGACCCGGCCGGCGCCACCGAGATCGACCCGACAGCCAGCGCCAAGGAAAACACCGTGCGCGCCACGAAGCGCTGGCGGTGGATCCTCGACGAGATGGAGAAGGACGGCCATCTCGACGCCACTGAGCGCGCCAAGTACAAAGAGTTCCCGATGCCGGACCCCCCGAAGAAGAACGCCCAGTTGGGCGGACAGATCGGCTATCTGGTCGACCTGGCCAAGGCGTACTTCATCAACAACAACACTGAGGGCTACACAGCTCTAGCGTTGTCCAAGGGCGGCTTCGAGATCCACACGACCTTCAACAAGAAGAAGGTCGAGCAGCTGCGTAAGGCCGTCACCAAGGTCTACGACGCCAACATCGACCCCAAGAAGCGCCCGAAGACCGACAAGCATGTCCAATTCGGTGGTGCCTCGGTGGACGTCGCGACCGGAAAGATCGTCGCCATCTACGGCGGACAGGACGCCACCAAGCACTTCACCAACAACGCCGACCAGACGGGTGCCCAGGTCGGATCGACCTTCAAGCCGTACGTGCTGGCCGCGGCGATGGAGGACGGTGTACGTGATCCCAAGCTCCCGGAGACACAGAGCAGGGACCAGCGCACGCCCGTATCGCCGGACAAGTCCGTGTACAACGGCGACAACAAGCTGAAGATCAAGAACTACGACGGTTCGACCTGGACCAACAAGGACGACAAGGAGTGGTTGCAGACCAACGACGGCCAGCGGTCGTACGGTCCCATTGATCTGCGTGAGGCCATGAGGGAATCCGCCAACTCCCCGTTCGTCCAGCTGGGCATGGACGTCGGCATCCCTCAGGTGAGGGACGCCGCGATCAGGGCCGGCCTCCGGGATGACGACACGCTCTCCAGGTCCAATGTGCCGTCGTTCTCGATCGGTATCTCCTCTCCGAGCGCCATCCGGATGGCGGGCTCCTACGCCACGTTCGCGTCCAGCGGCAAGCAGCGGGATCCCTACTCCGTCGACGAGGTGCTGAAGGGCGGCGAGGTCGTCTTCAAGCACAAGGACACGACGGAGGACGCGTTCCCCGCGGCGGTCGCGGACAACGTCACGGACGTACTGAAGACCGTGGTGGAGAAGGGCACCGGTACGAACGCGCAGCTCGAGGGGCGCGAGGTGGCCGGGAAGACCGGTACCACCGACGGCAACAAGTCGGCCTGGTTCGTGGGCTACACCGCGCAGCTGTCGACCGCCATCGATATGTACCGGATGGACGACGACGCGACGAACAAGAATCGTGAGTTCCTCGAGATG
Source organism: Streptomyces sp. NPDC058198 (assembly GCF_042882605.1). NCBI lineage: Bacteria > Bacillati > Actinomycetota > Actinomycetes > Kitasatosporales > Streptomycetaceae > Streptomyces > Streptomyces sp. NPDC058198. The sequence goes on along the minus strand of NZ_JBHVVP010000002.1, from coordinate 193,269 downwards.
TACGGCACCGGCGACCAGGAGTCGATCCACGGCGCGTCCTTCCCCTCCGAGATCTGGCACGACTACATGGCAGAGGCGGTCAAGGGCCAGGAGGCCGTGCCCTTCCCCACGCCCGAGCCCATCGGTGAGGCCGTCTACGGCGGCGGCGCCGAGCCGTCCCCGACGCCGAGCCCGACCCCGTCCGAGACGCCTTCGCAGACGCCTTCACAGACCCCGTCCGTGACTCCGTCCGAGTCCGACATCACCCCGAGCGGAAGCTGCGACCAGTGGTTCGGCTGCGGTGACAACGGCGGGGCCGACCAGGGCGCCGACCAGGGTGCTGATCAAGGCGGGGCCAACGGAGGCGGCGACGGGGGAGTCACCAACTCTCCCTCAACGCCGCCCGGAGCCGATCAAGGCGGCCAGAACGGTGGCAACGGAGGGATCTTCGGGGCCCCCGGGGGATAGCGTCCCGGCCCCAGGTAGCCGACACGAGGGCCGTCGCACCGGTGACGTACAGATTCGCTGTACGTACGGTGCGGCGGCCCTCGCCGCGTCCACGGCCGCGTACGGCAGGATGGGCGGCATGCCGAGCGCAGAAGAGACAACCGTGCACCAGGACCGGCCGGTCGTACCGCCCACCCGGCGGGACGAGATCGCCGCGGCCGGCAGCGAGCTGATCGGCGGACCTGTCGGGCGCTGGGCCTGGTACGGCAGCAGCTGGCTCACGCCCGTACGGGTCGTCGCACTGGTGGCGATCGGGATGTTCGCGCTGGGCATGGCGCAGAAGATGCCGTGCTACGACTGGGCGTGGTTCCGGGGCACCAGCTCGCAGTACACCCACGCCTGTTACTCGGACATTCCGCACCTCTTCCTGGGGCGGGGTTTCTCCGACGACCTGGTGCCGTACTTCGACCGGCTGAACGGCGACATGGAGTACCTGGAGTACCCCGTGCTGACGGGCGTCTTCATGGAGGTCGCCTCCTGGCTGACGCCGGGCGGCTCCATCCAGTACCGCGAGCAGATGTACTGGATGGTCAACGCGGGGATGCTGATGATCTGCGCCGCGGTCATCGCGGTCTGCGTCGCCCGCACCCATCGCCGCCGCCCCTGGGACGCCCTGCTGGTCGCTCTGGCGCCCGCTTTCGCGCTCACCGCCACCATCAACTGGGATCTGTTCGCCGTGGCTCTCACGGCCGCCGCGATGCTCATGTGGTCACGCGGCCGGGCCCTGGCCTTCGGTATCCTCATCGGGCTCGCGACAGCCGCCAAGCTCTATCCCGTACTGCTCCTGGGGCCGCTGCTCGTCCTGTGCTGGCGGGCCGGCAAGCTCCGGGAGTTCGGAACGGCGTTGCTGGGAACCGCGGGCGCGTGGCTGGTGGTGAATCTGCCGGTGATGGTGCTCGCGCCCGAGGGGTGGAAGAAGTTCTACACCTTCAGCCAGGAGCGGTCGGTCGACTTCGGCTCCTTCTGGCTGATCATCACACAGCGCACGGGCAAGTCGCTGGATGTCGGAACCGTCAACACCTACGCGATGCTGCTGATGCTGCTGGCATGCGCGGGTATCGGGGCGCTGGCCCTGTCGGCGCCGCGCCGGCCGCGCTTCGCGCAGCTCGCCTTCCTCGTGGTCGCGGCCTTCATCCTCACCAACAAGGTCTATTCGCCGCAGTACGTACTCTGGCTGGTTCCGCTGGCCGCCCTGGCCCGGCCGCGCTGGCGGGACTTCCTGATCTGGCAGGCCTGCGAGGTCATGTACTACCTGGGGATCTGGATGTACCTCGCGTACACGACGAGCGGCGACGACCACCGGGGACTGCCGACCGAGGGCTATCAGCTCGCCATCGCGGTACATCTCCTGGGGACGCTGTATCTGTGCGCGCTGATCGTCCGGGACGTCCTGAAGCCGGAACGGGACGGCGTACGGAGCGACGGCTCGGACGACCCCTCGGGCGGCGTGCTGGACGGCGCGGCGGACGTGTTCGTACTGGGACAGGCGACCCGTCCGGCGCAGCACACGGCCCAGGCGGTGGAGGGACCGCGGGTCGAGTGGGGGGTACGGCCGCCCGGGGCCGCCTGAGCCGTTTCTGAGGCCGCCCGATCGGCCCGCGGGGCTGTCAGTGGCCCTCGCCGGGCCGGCTGGGGGGCTGGGAGCTGGGAGCGTCAGCGGTCGACGAGGCGGTCGAACTGGGTCGTCGTGTGGCGCAGATGGGCCACCAGCTCGTCGCCCACCTTGGGCTCCTGAGCCTCAGCGGGCACGAACAGGATCGACACCTGCATGTGCGGCGGCTCGGCGAACCAGCGCTGCTTGCCGTCCCAGACGAACGGCGAGAGGTTGCGGTTGACCGTGGCCAGGCCGGCCCGGGCGACGCCCTTGGCACGCGGCATCACGCCGTGCAGGGCCTTGGGGGCCTCCAGACCGACGCCGTGGGACGTGCCCCCGGCGACGACCACCAGCCAGCCGTCCGAGGCGGCCTTCTGCTGGCGGTAGCCGAACCGGTCGCCCTTGGTGACCCTGGTGACGTCCAGGACGGAGCCGCGGTACTCGGTCGCCTCATGGTCACCGAGCCACAGCCGCGTACCGATGCGGGCGCGGAAGCGGGTCTGCGGGAACTGCTGCTGCAGCCGGGCCAGCTCCTCGGCGCGCAGATGGCTGACGAACATGGTGTGCAGGGGGAGGCGCGCGGCGCGCAGCCGGTCCATCCAGCTGATGACTTCCTCGACCGCGTCGGAGCCGTCCGTACGGTCGAGCGGGAGGTGCAGGGCGAAGCCTTCGAGCCGTACGTCCTCTATGGCCGCGTGCAGCTGGCCGAGCTCCTCCTCCTTGACGCCATGGCGCTTCATGGAGCTCATGCACTCGATGACGACACGTGCGCCCACCAGCGCGAACACACCGTCGACGGACGAGACGGAACGGATGACGCGGTCGGGCAGCGGTACCGGCTCCTCGCCGCGCCTGAAGGGCGTGAGGACGAGGAGGTCGCCGCTGAACCAGTCCTTGATCCGGGCGGCCTCGTAGATGGTGCCGACGGCGAGCGTGTCGGAGCCGAAACGGGTGGTCTCGTCGGCGAGACGCTCATGACTGAAGCCGTAGCCATTGCCCTTGCAGACCGGGACGAGCCCGGGGAACTGCTCGATGACCGACTTCTGGTGCGCCCGCCAGCGCGCGGTGTCGACGTAGAGGGAGAGCGCCATGCCGGTCCGGAACCTTTCTCGTGGCTGCGGTGTATGAAGGTTATGAGTGGTCTGGGGAAAGTCGCGGGGCTTACGGAAATGTCCGCCGGCCCGTCATCGCGGTCAGCGGCGCGACATGTAGATGTCGAGCGCCTTGTGGAGCAGTTTGTTGAGCGGGAAGTCCCACTCGCCGATGTACTCGACGGCCTCGCCGCCGGTGCCCACCTTGAACTGGATCAGTCCGAAGAGGTGGTCGGTCTCGTCGAGCGAATCGGAGATGCCGCGCAGGTCGTAGACGGTGGCGCCCATCGCGTAGGCGTCGCGCAGCATCCGCCACTGCATCGCGTTCGAGGGCCGGACCTCACGCTTGTGGTTGGCGGAGGCGCCGTAGGAGTACCAGACATGGCCGCCGACGATCAGCATGGTCGCGGCCGCGACGTTCTCGCCCTCGTGACGCGCGAAGTAGAGACGCATGCGGTTGGGGTCCTCGGTGTTCAGGACGGTCCACATGCGCTGGAAGTACGACAGCGGGCGCGGCCGGAAGTGATCGCGCTCGGCGGTGATCTCGTACAGCCGCTGCCACTCGGCCAGATCCTCGTAGCCGCCCTGGACGACGTCGACGCCGGCCTTCTCGGCCTTCTTGATATTGCGCCGCCACAGCTGGTTGAAGCCCTTGAGGACATCGTCGAGCGAGCGGTTCGCCAGGGGCACCTGGAAGACATAGCGCGGCTGTACGTCACCGAAGCCGGCGCCGCCGTCCTCGCCCTGCTGCCAGCCCATCTTGCGCAGCCGGTCGGACACTTCGAAGGCGCGCGGCTCGATGTGCGTGGCCTCGACATCGCGCAGGCGCTTGACGTCCTGGTCCTGGATACCGGATTTGATCGCGGTCGAGTCCCAGCGGCGGATGACGACCGGCGGCCCCATCTTGACCGAGAAGGCGCCCTGGTGCTTGAGATGCGCCAGCATGGGCTGGAGCCAGTCGTCCAGATTGGGGGCGTACCAATTGATCACCGGGCCCTCGGGCAGATACGCCAGATACCGCTTGATCTTGGGCAGCTGCCGGTAGAGCACCAGTCCGGCCCCGACGAGCTGGTCGTTCTTGTCGAACCAGCCCAGGTTCTCGGAGCGCCACTCCGTCTTGACGTCAGCCCATGCCGGGACCTGGCAATGACTCGCCGCGGGCAGGCTCTGGATGTACGCCAGATGCTGCTCGCGGCTGATGGTCCTCAGGGTCAGGCTCATGCGGGGCGCTCCTCGGCAGGTGTGTCCCCATGGATACAGGGGCTCCGGCTCTCGCGCCGAAGCCTACTGCGCCGATGGAGCGCCCCGTCTGCCCGGACGGCCAGGTCCTGACCGGACAGGGGCTAGCCGATGATCCCTCCGAACAGTCCGCCGTGCGCCATTCCGAGGAAGAAGCCGACCGCTGAGGCCCCCAGACCGACGATGGTCAGGAAGCGTTCACGGGTCGTCACGGAGATGAACTGTGCGTACGCGCCGGTCAGGATCCCCACCAGCCCGGCCCACGAGCTGATCAGGTGGAGGTTGTAGAAGCCCGCCGTGATGAGGGCGAGAAGTCCCAGTGCCAGCGTCACCGCCATCAGAGTGTCCTGAAGCGGATGACGCTTGCCGTCCGTGGCGAAGAGAGAGGTCGCGGAGTTCGGTCGCATTGCCTGTGCCATGTGGCACCTCCTGGCTTTGCCGGAAGGCGGCGCATCGTAGCGCCGCACACACCCGATGTGTACAGATTGCGTCCGAGGGCGGCCGGATTTCAAGCGGAAGGCAGTGAGCGGGTAGTCTGTACGGTCTGCACCGGTGTCTGCCCAGGCCAGAACACGATCCCTCGCACGTCGAGCCGGATTGTCAGTGGCGGCCGATACCGTTGCTTACGCATCACGACCCTCCTGCCACGGAACGACCGTGGCCGCTGAGTCCAAAGGAGGTGGGTTCCACATGCGTCACTACGAGGTGATGGTCATCCTCGACCCCGATCTCGAGGAGCGAGCAGTCTCCCCGCTGATCGAGAACTTCCTCTCCGTTGTCCGTGAGGGCAGCGGAAAGGTCGAGAAGGTCGACACCTGGGGCCGTCGTCGTCTCTCTTACGAGATCAAGAAGAAGCCCGAGGGCATCTACTCGGTCATCGACCTGCAGGCCGAGCCTGCGGTCGTCAAGGAGCTCGACCGACAGATGAACCTGAACGAGTCGGTCCTCCGGACCAAGGTCCTCCGTCCCGAGACCCACTGAGCTCCTAGCTCAGAGGTCATCGGGTTCGAGTAGCAGCAAGCAGCCAGAAGCAATCCCCGCCGAGAGGTTCACCCATGGCAGGCGAGACCGTCATCACGGTCGTCGGCAATCTCGTCGACGACCCCGAGCTGCGCTTCACCCCGTCCGGTGCGGCGGTCGCGAAGTTCCGCGTCGCGTCCACTCCCCGCACCTTCGACCGTCAGACCAATGAGTGGAAGGACGGCGACAGCCTGTTCCTCACCTGCTCGGTCTGGCGTCAGGCGGCGGAGAACGTCGCCGAGTCGCTTCAGCGAGGCATGCGCGTTGTCGTGCAGGGCCGGCTGAAGCAGCGGTCCTACGAGGACCGCGAGGGCGTCAAGCGCACGGTCTACGAGCTGGATGTCGAGGAAGTCGGCCCCAGTCTCAAGAACGCCACGGCCAAGGTCACCAAGACCACCGGTCGCAGTGGCCAGGGCGGTTACGGCGGCGGCCAGCAGGGCGGCGGCGGCAGCTGGGGCGGCGGCCCCGGTGGTGGTGGCCAGCAGGGCGGTGGCGGTGCTCCCGCCGACGACCCGTGGGCCACCAGCGCGCCGGCCAGTGGCGGCCAGCAGCAGCCGCAGAGCGGCGGGGGCAATGGAGGCGGCTGGGGCGGAAGCTCCGGCGGCGGCTACTCGGACGAGCCTCCCTTCTAAGGGCGGGCTCGTACCCCACTTCTTGATCACACAGGAGAAACACCATGGCGAAGCCGCCGGTGCGCAAGCCTAAGAAGAAGGTCTGCGCATTCTGCAAGGACAAGACCCAGTACGTGGACTACAAGGACACGAACATGCTGCGGAAGTTCATTTCCGACCGTGGCAAGATCCGTGCCCGCCGCGTTACCGGCAACTGCACGCAGCACCAGCGTGACGTCGCCACGGCTGTCAAGAACAGCCGTGAGATGGCGCTGCTGCCCTACACGTCCACCGCGCGATAAGGGAGGGTGACCGAATCATGAAGATCATCCTCACCCACGAGGTCTCCGGCCTCGGTGCCGCTGGCGACGTCGTTGACGTCAAGGACGGCTACGCTCGCAACTACCTGGTCCCGCGCGGTTTCGCGATCCGCTGGACCAAGGGTGGCGAGAAGGACGTGGCGCAGATCCGCCGCGCCCGCAAGATCCACGAGATCGCGACCATCGAGCAGGCCAATGAGATCAAGGCCCGCCTCGAAGGCGTGAAGGTGCGTCTGGCCGTTCGCTCCGGCGACGCCGGCCGTCTCTTCGGCTCCGTCACCCCGGCCGACCTCGCTTCGGCGATCAAGTCTGCCGGTGGCCCGGACGTCGACAAGCGCCGTATCGAGCTCGGTGCGCCGATCAAGACCCTGGGCTCGCACCAGGTGTCCGTGCGTCTGCACCCCGAGGTCGCCGCGAAGCTCGGCATCGAGGTCATCGCCGCGTAAGCGCTGCGCTCGGCAGAGCATGGAGAGGGCCGCATCCCGCAGGGGGTGCGGCCCTCTCGCCGTTCTGGGTGGGGCCATGTTTCACGTGAAACGGACACTCGGAATGTTTCGCCTGAAACGGCGGTGCCCGCTCCCGGTCAGCGGGTGGCGCCGGTGACCAGCCAGTGGCCGGAGCGGGTGCGCAGCCAGAGGGTGAGCATGCGGACCGCCATCATGAGTCCCATGGCCCACCACAGGGCCGTCAGCCCGCCGCCGAGAGTGGGGACAAGGAGCGCCACCGGTGCGAAGACCGCCAGTGTCGCCAACATGGCTCCCGCGAGATACCGGCCGTCCCCCGCTCCCATCAGCACGCCGTCCAGTACGAAGACGATTCCCGCGATCGGCTGGGAGATGGCCACGACGAGCAGGGCCGGGAGCAGGGTGTCCCGTACCGTCTGGTCACCGGTGAACAGCGGGATGAAGAGCGGGCGCGCGAGCACGATCGCGACGCCGAGCAGCACACCGGACGCCATCCCCCACTCCACCATGCGGCGGCAGGCTTCCCGGGCGCCCTTCGTGTCGCCGGCTCCGAGGTAGCGGCCGATGATCGCCTGTCCTGCGATGGCGATTGCGTCGAGCGCGAAGGCCATCAGGCTCCACAGCGACAGAATGATCTGGTGGGCGGCGACATCCGCGTCACCGAGCCGTGCGGCGACCGCGGTGGCGATCATCAGGACCGCGCGCAGCGAGAGCGTACGGACCAGCAGCGGTACGCCGGCCTGTGCGCTCGCCCGTATCCCCGCGGCATCGGGGCGCAGTGAGGCGCCGTGCCGGCGTGCGCCCCGGACGACGACGACCAGATAGACGGCGGCCATGGCGCACTGGGCGATCACCGTGCCCCAGGCGGAGCCGGCGATGCCGAGTCCGGCGCCGTAGACGAACACGGCATTGAGTGCCGCGTTGGCGCCGAACCCGCCGATGGCGACATACAGCGGTGTCCGGGTGTCCTGGAGCCCGCGCAGGACACCGGTGGCGGCCAGCACGACCAGCATGGCGGGGATTCCGAGGCTGGAGATACGCAGATACGTGATGGCGTACGGGGCCGCGGTGTCCGACGCTCCGAACAGTTCGATGAGCCAGGGTGCGGTAGGGAGCGTGACGGCGATGACGGCGGCACCGAGCAGCAGCGCGAGCCAGATGCCGTCCATGCCCTGACGGATGGCGGCCGGGAGATCGCCCGCGCCGACCCGCCGGGCGACAGCCGCGGTGGTGGCGTAGGCGAGGAAGACGAAGACGCTCACCGCGGTGGTCAGCAGGGCCGCCGCGATCCCCAGCCCGGCGAGTTGCGGGGTGCCGAGATGGCCGACGATCGCACTGTCGACCATCACGAAAAGCGGCTCGGCGACGAGGGCGCCGAAGGCGGGAACGGCGAGGGCGACGATCTCACGATCGTGCCGGCGGCGTCCTGTCCTGGATGGCGCGGGGGCCTGGGTCATGCGCTCAATCTAATCTTCCACAGGTAAGTGACGCAATGCGCCTCTGATCCTTACTTGGCTCTGTGGTGGAGGCTCTGCTGTGCGGTGTTTGTTCTGATCTTGGTCCAGTCGGGAAAGTTTTTCTTCCCCACAGCCAGTGGACGGAAAAAGGCCAGGTCAGAGCGGTCGGCTCGGGGTCGCTATGAGTTTGTCCACAGTGCTGTCCCCCGGTCCGTGCACAGGTTCGTGTGAGTTCTCCACAGCATCTGGTCGGTCGTCCACATGGCCTGTGGATAACCAGATTGGCTGACGGTGCCTACGGGCCTACCGTGGACCGGCGTCCGACGCGCCGGAACCGGAGTCAGCCCTCTCGTTTTGTCAGTGTCGTGCCGTAGAAAGATTGGCACGGCGAGGTCCGCGGAGCGGACGTGAGGAGGTGGCCGGTGAGCATTCCCGAGCCATTGGACGACCCTTGGACCGACACCGGACCCAGTGACCGTCTGCCTGTCTCCCGGCAGCGCCGCGGTGAGGGAAGGGGCCGCGAGGAGCAGCACGACCGCGGCCGTGACAATGGCGCGTGGGACGGCGGATCTTCCGGTTTCGAGCGGGTGCCCCCGCAGGATCTCGATGCCGAGCAGTCGGTCCTCGGCGGCATGCTGCTGTCGAAGGACGCCATCGCCGACGTCGTGGAGATCATCAAGGGCCACGACTTCTACCGCCCGGCGCACGAGACCGTCTTTCAGGCGATTCTCGACCTCTACGCCAAGGGGGAGCCGGCCGACCCGATCACCGTGGCGGCCGAGCTGACCAAGCGCGGGGAGATCACCCGCGTCGGCGGGGCCTCGTATCTGCACACACTCGTCCAGTCGGTACCGACCGCGGCCAACGCGTCGTACTACGCGGAGATCGTCCATGAGCGGGCGGTGCTGCGGCGGCTCGTCGAGGCCGGTACGAAAATCACGCAGATGGGTTATGCGGCGGACGGCGACGTCGACGAGATCGTCAACTCCGCCCAGGCCGAGATCTACGCCGTCACCGAGCAACGGACCAGCGAGGACTATCTGCCGCTCGGCGACATCATGGAGGGCGCGCTCGACGAGATCGAGGCGATCGGTTCGCGCAGCGGCGAGATGACCGGCGTGCCGACCGGCTTCACGGACTTCGACTCCCTCACCAACGGTCTGCACCCCGGCCAGATGATCGTCATCGCGGCCCGCCCCGCCATGGGTAAGTCCACGCTCGCCCTGGACTTCGCCCGTGCCGCGTCCATCAAGAACAATCTGCCCAGCGTGATCTTCTCCCTGGAAATGGGGCGGAACGAGATCGCCATGCGTCTGCTGTCCGCGGAGGCCCGGGTGGCGCTGCACCATATGCGCTCCGGCACGATGACGGACGAGGACTGGACGCGGCTGGCCCGCCGTATGCCGGACGTCTCGCAGGCCCCGCTCTACATCGACGATTCGCCGAATCTCTCGATGATGGAGATCCGGGCGAAGTGCCGCCGCCTCAAGCAGCGGAATGAGCTCAAGCTCGTGATCATCGACTATCTGCAGCTGATGCAGTCCGGTGGCTCGAAGCGGGCCGAGAGCCGCCAGCAGGAGGTCTCGGACATGTCGCGAAACCTCAAGCTCCTGGCCAAGGAGCTGGAGCTGCCGGTCATCGCGCTCTCCCAGCTGAACCGTGGCCCCGAGCAGCGCACGGACAAGAAGCCGATGGTCTCCGACCTGCGTGAGTCGGGTTCCATCGAGCAGGACGCGGACATGGTGATCCTGCTGCACCGCGAGGACGCGTACGAGAAGGAGTCACCCCGCGCCGGCGAAGCCGACCTCATCGTGGCCAAGCACCGTAACGGCCCGACAGCAACGATCACAGTGGCGTTCCAGGGCCACTACTCACGCTTCGTGGACATGGCCCAGACCTGATCCCCCGCCGTGTGTAGGGTCTCGCGGCTGATGTCGTAATCTCACGGGCCGTGTCGTACCGATGTCGTATACGACATCACCGTGAGACCAGCGCGTGGGTGCTGCTGCTCAGCGCCTCGTCTCGTACCTGGTCAGGATCACGCCGCCGGGAAGCGTCCGCGTCTCCACCAGGTTCAGGTTCACCCAGCTGTCCAGCGCGGTGAAGAACGGCGTGCCGCCGCCCACCAGGACCGGCGCGGTGGCCAGCACGTACTCGTCAATCAGCCCGGCCCGCATGGCCGCCCCGGCGAGCGTCGCGCCGCCGATGTCCATCGGGCCGCCGTCCTCGGCCTTGAGCCGGGTGATCTCGGCGACCGCGTCGCCGGTGACCAGGCGGGTGTTCCAGTCGACCTTGTCGATCGTCGAGGAGAACACCACCTTCGACATGTCCCGCCAGCGGCGCGCGAACTCGATCTCCGCCGGGGTGGCGCCCGGCTGCTGGTCGCCGGTCGGCCAGTGGGAGCTCATCGTCTGCCACAGCTTGCGCCCGTACAGCGACAGGTCGGTCGCCTGCAACTGGTCGGACCAAAACTGGAACAGCTCGTCGCTCGGCACGCCCCAGCCGATGTCGTCGCCGGGCGCGGCGATGTAGCCGTCCAGGGTCAGGTTCATGCCGTAGATCAGTTTCCGCATGGCGCCAGCCTTCCGTGAGTCGGTCTCACGCGTACAGACCGGCGCGGCGCGGGAAACTCATCGGTGCGCGATCTGAGCTCGCATGTAGTCCTCGTGCTCGGTGGCTCAGCCGCAGACTCATCGTTCCGCCGAGGAAATGGCATCGATCAATCCAGCTTCGAGGTGCATCATCATCTGCTGGTCGGAAGGCCCAGTAGGCCAGGTTGGAAGAATGCGAGCATTTTCTGGGCGGCGTCCGGCGCCGTCAGCAATTCCTGCATGTCCGCGGACATCCGGGCGGCAGCGCTGGTGCGTTCGAACATCTCGCGTTCGTATTCTTTGACGGCGGCGGGAAAGTCGTCCGGTTGCGCGGCCAGCGCGAGACCGAGCAGGGCGCCGTCGAGCAGCGCCATGTTGGCGCCCTCTCCCACCGGCGGCATCAGGTGCGCGGCATCGCCGAGCAGCGTGACGCCTGGCGTCGACGGCCAGGTCAGGCCGACCGGGAGAGTGGTGATCGACCGCGGCACGACCGTGTCGTCGCAGGCCGCGATCAGCGCGGTGAACCGTGAGTGCCAGCCGGGGAGCAGGTCGATCAGCCGCGCCCGGGCGGCGGCCGGGTCGTCGAACGGGATCCCGCTGGTAGCGAACCAGTCCTCGGCGGTGTTGTAGAAGCTCAGGCCGATGCGAACGCGGCCGTCGCCGTTGCGCTGCGCTGCCAGGGATAGTCCGTTGCCGAGCACCCAGTAGTTGCCGCGCCCGACCATCGCCGCGAGGTCGGGGTGCGTGCGGTCGATGTCGGGAATGCCGACCTCGACGATGTTCTGGCCGATATGCGCCGGGCGGGCGTCGGTGAGCAGCGCGCGGACCCGGGACTGCGCGCCGTCCGCGCCGACCAGCAGGTCATACGTCGCAGTGCTGCCGTCGGCGAAGTGCAGCAGGCCGTTGTCGGCGGATTTGAACGCGCGTCCCCAGCGCACCATGTCTTCGGGGAGGGAATCCAGCAGCAGGTTGCGCAGATCGGCGCGGTCGACCTCGGGTCGATCGAGCGGGGCGTCGTCGGGTGTGTCCTCCTGGAAGAGCAGGGTGCCATCCGGCTCGAGAAGACGCATGTCCTGGCCTTCGCCACGGGCAATCGCGTAGAACTGGTCGATCAGACCGGCCTCGTGCAGCGCCCGCTGGCCGGAGTGGATGTCGAGCATGCCGCCCTGACCGCGCGCACCGCGTGACGATTCACGTTCATACATGACGGCGTCGATGCCGTTCACGTGCAGCACACGGGCGAGAGCCAGGCCGCCGAGGCCGGCTCCGACGATGGCGATGGTCATGGTTGCCTCTCCTCGATACGCCGTACAGATCGATACACTGTATCGTCCGATGCGATGTACTGTAAGCGGCATGTTGGTGTGGGAGAGGCCGGAGCCACCGAATCGACCCGTGCCGGCCGCGTTGAACCGAGAGCGGATCGTGCGAGCGGCGATCCAGTTGGCGGACGCGGACGGCCTGGAGGCGGTGTCGCTGCGCAAGGTCGCCACCGCGCTGGGTGTCGGGCCGATGCGGCTGTACAGCTACATCGCCGGCAAGGAAGAGTTGCTCGACCTGATGGTCGACGCGGTCCACGCCGAGATCCGGCCGGTCGGAGACGACTGGCGGGAGGTGCTGCGGTCTCTTGCCGAAACCACCCGGCGCGCCGCTCACGAGCACGAATGGCTCGCCGATCTGCTCGGTGGGCGACCGCAGCTCGGGCCGCACGCGCTGGCCAGGGGGGAGGCCGTCGTGGCCGCGCTGGGCGGCGTTGATGTGGACGCCATCATGCCGGTGGTCACCGCGGTCGACGCGTACGTGATCGGCGCGGTGCGTCGGGAGATCGCAGAGCGGCGTGCCGAGCGGGCCACCGGGATGGACGAGAAGCGTTGGCAGGCCTCACTCGGGCCCTATCTGGAGCGGACCTTCGCCACCGGCCGGTTCCCCGCGCTGGCCACGGTGGTGCGCGATGCCGCCCACCTGGACGCCGACCACACCTTCCGGATCGGCCTCGACTTCCTGCTTGATGGCATCGAAGCCCGCATCTCCAGGTGACGCGCGGCCGAACGGCCGGACCGGTACCGCCCACGCACCAGGTCGGCGCTGACGCGTTGGGACGACGCAGCCTCACCTAAACGCACGGAAACCGAATAAATGCCACATGTCGTGCGATTTGAGACCCTATATACGCGACGGTCAGCCCTAGCCGACCGCCGCGTTCCGGACGTATCCAAGGTCGATCGGTGTCGTTGGCGGACCGTTTCTCCTCACGCCGGCGAGCAGTTCCGGCAGCTGCGGCGGCCACAACGGCTCCGTATCACCGGACAGTTCGTCCGGCGACCACCACCGCCAATGGAGGATCTTGTCTGCGGCATGCGAGGCAGCAAGGTCACCGACAGGGTCACGATAGGGGCCATACGCGAGGAAAATATGTTCGTGCTGTCGAACTGGGACGCCGGCCCTGGTGAAGTCGTGTTCCCAAAGACACAACACGGTGCGGCCGAGCGCGATGTCGGTCCACCCCGTCTCCTCGCGGAGCTCACGCTCGGCCGCCTGCTGCGGAGTCTCACCTGGGTCCATGCCACCGCCCGGCATCGCCCAGTGGACACCGACTTCCTCGTTGTCATACCGGAGCATGAAGACCGACCCTGCCGGGTCCAGCACCGCGACTCTGGCTGCCTGTCTGGGTATCCGCATCCACTGACCCTGTCAGAGCACGACACCACTGTCGATCAAGAAGCGGCCCAGGCATTCGGCCGGTAACTGGTCGCCGGTGGTGGTGAGCAGGGTGCTGGGCGGCTGGCGAACCTGGGTTACCCGTGGTGGCTCCGTCAGAGGGCACGCACGTATCGGAAGAACGTCCTTACGTCGCCTACCAGCAGGTCCGGCTGCTCCATGGCCGCGAAGTGGCCGCCCCGGTCGTAACTCGTCCATTGCACGATGTTGTTCGTCCGCTCCGCGATGTGCCGCAGCGGAATGAAGTTGTCGTGCGGGAAGTCGGCCAGCGCGGTCGGCGTTGCCGAGGGCTCAGGGGGCGTGCCCCAGTAGTCGGCGTGCGCGCGCTCGTAGTAGATGCGGGCGGACGAGCCGGCCGTGCCGGTCAGCCAGTACAGCATCACGTTGGTGAGCATCTGGTCGCGGTTGACGGCGTCTTCGGGGCGGTCGCGGGAGTCGGTCCACTCCTTGAACTTTTCCGCGATCCAGGCCAGTTGGCCCACTGGCGAGTCGGTGAGGCCGTAGGCCAGGGTCTGCGGCCGGGTGGACTGGATGTCGGCGTAGCCCTGGCGGTCACGGCTCCATTCCTGCATGCGTTCCCAGGAGGCCAGCGTGCGCCGGCGCTCGGCGGGGTCCAGTGCGTCCAGTTCGTCCGCACCGGGGGCCTGTGTCGCGGCTGAGTTCGGCAGCAGGTTCAGGTGTACGCCGATGACCCGGTCGGGCCGGGTCCGGCCGAGCTCGCGGGAAATGCCTGCTCCCCAGTCACCTCCCTGTACTCCGTACCGCTCGTAGCCGAGGCGTTCCATCAGCTCGGCGAACGCGGCGGCGACCCGCTTGAACTCCCAGCCCTTGTCCCTCGTGGGCCCGGACAGCCCGAACCCGGGAATGCTCGGCAGCACCAGGTGGAACGCGTCGGCTGGGTCGCCGCCGTGGGCTCGTGGGTCGGTGAGCGGACCGGCGACCTCGGTGAACTCGACGATCGAGCCCGGCCAGCCGTGTGTCATGACCAGCGGGGTCGCGTCCGGCTCCGGTGACCGGATGTGGGCGAAGTGAATATTCGCCCCGTCGATCGTGGTGGTGAACTGCGGCCACTGGTTCAACCGGGCTTCCGCGGCACGCCAGTCGTACGCGTGCCGCCAGTACCTCACGAGGTCCTTGAGGTAGTCCCGCGGAATGCCGTATGCCCAGCCCGCTCCGGGCAGTTCGTCCGGCCAGCGGGTGCGGTCGAGGCGTTCGTGGAGATCGTCCAGCTCGTCCTGGTGGATATCGATACGGAACGGGTGGATGCTCTCGTCGGAAAACGTCGTCATGCCTGCACACACTGCCCGAGAACCTGCTGGCGGGCACGGCGCCCTGTGCCATGGGTCGCGAGATCAGAGGCGTTCTCGCAGCCAGCGCAGCGAGGCGAGGCCCAACGCGACCAGCATGTTGACGATGTGGGGATCGGCCGCCGGTCCGAAGAACCCGGCGGTTCGGAGGAGGAATCCGGCGTGCATCGCGAGCACCTCATTGATCCGGACCGGGTCGAGGTCGCGGGTCAACGGGTGGCTGTCGGCGATCGGCTGTGGGTCCACGCCGCTGAGTGAGGCGCTCGAGAGCAGCGTCACCACATCGCAGTGAGGGGCTCCGATCCACGCGTGAGGCCAGTCGATGACGAAGACGCGCTCTGCGGTCAGCATGATGTTGAAGGGGTACAGGTCTCCGTGCAGGAGGGTGTCGCCGGTCAGCGAAGCGTTCTCCTCGAGCGAGGCGAGTTCGTCGAAATGGTCAGCCGCCCAAGGCGACAGCGCTTCTGCCTTCTTGACGCCGCCTTCGTTCGCCAGTGCCAGCCAGCCTCCGAGCCGCGGTTTGCCCAGGAACGCCGCGTCGACCGGGGACGGAGTCAGGACCCGCGCCACATCGGTGACTGCCGCGAGCACCCTGTCGAGTTCGTCCCGCTGCCACGGCTGGGCGGGCAGGTGCCCCGGAATCTCCTCAAATACCAGCGCGACCCAGACACCGTCGTCGTACGCCTCCAGCAACCGCGGCGCCGGTACCTCCCGGGGAAGCCGCTGTGAGATCGCGATTTCCCTGCGGTGGTGCTCCGCCACCGCCGGAGCCGTCAGCGAGCTCGCCGTCTTGACGAACGCCCGCCGGCCGTTCGCGAGACGCACGCGCGCGGCGAGGCCTTCGGAGAATCCGCCCGGCTGGCTGATCGCCCTGACCACCTTGCCGCCGAGCAGCCGCTCGATCGGAGCTGTCACCTCGTCAGGAAGTGCCGCCCAGGTGATCCGTCCACTGCCCGTTGCCTGTGGCATGCCGGGACCGGTCCCGTCGCGGTGCTCGGGTGGATCGGGTGCCATCGTGATCTCCTGGGGGGGTACCGGGTGGTTCGGGGTGCGAAAAGCCGGTGCCCGGGGTCCTGGGGACAGGAGGCGGGCACCGGCTTTCCGTGCGTGGGCGGTGTTCTGGTACCAGTAGGTCAGGACACCACCCGGCTGACCAGCTGGCCGCGGACCCTGGCCGGTATGTCCGGGGCGAACCGGCGCAGATAGTGGTCCATGTGCACATCGTCGCCGAGCAGGAACGGCAGGTCGAAGACGAGGAGCTTACGCACCGCCAGCAACGGGAGCGGTGCCCGGAGCGGCCGGAACACGGCGTTCCACAGGCCCGGTTCCTCGCACACCGGATGGAACTGGCCGATCATCAGCCCGTCGGCCACGAACTCGTCCTTGGCCTTGCGCTGGAGCTCGTCCAGTTCGGCCGAGTCCGACCGGTCGAACCGGGGCAGTACCAGCAGCAGCGTCAGCAGCTCCTGGTCCGCCTCGTCCAAGTCGGTCGACAGCTTCTCGTACCAGGCCCGCAGCGAGCCGACGGCCGAGGACAGGTCCGCGTCCTGCGTGTCGGCCGGCACCGCCAGATGGAACAGTTCCTTGCGCAGTGAAGGCTGGGTGTACGGGCACACGGGACCGCTGCGGCCCAGCTCCGGGTGGGCGGACACGAGGAAGTCGCCGCTCCACTCCAGCACCTCGCGCAGATACGGCAGATGCTGCTCCGGTACCTCGCCGCGCGCCACTTCGCCCGCGGACCAGAAGTGGATCTGCTCGTCGCCTCTCACCGTGGATCCCGCCACATCGGCCGGAGCGAAGGACCGCTGTCCGGCAGCACGATGTCTTCGCCCAGCCGGCGGAAGCCCTGGTGCCGGCACAGCGCCGCACCGCCGGGTGAGCTGGCCTCCGCGTACGCGCCGCGGCCTTCACGGTCGGTTCGCTCGATCAGTCCGGCCAGCAGTCCGGTCAACAGGCCTCGGCGTTGATGCGCGGGACTGACCGCGGCGAACGACGCGTAGAAGTGCGCGGGCTCCGTCGGATGGTGCTTGGCCTGGAGGCGGACGATGGTCCCCAGCGCTTCGGCGTGCTCGCCGAGGACAGCGGTGAACCGCTCTTCCAGCTCGTCCCCGCGCCGGTCCACCTCCTCCGAGGCCCCGGGTGGCAGGAACAGTAACACCGCGTTTCCGCAGGGCGAGGTGGCCACCCCGTCGTAGTCGTGGGAGACATCGATGAAGACACGGAACAAACCGGGCAGGAGTTCTGCCCGGCGGCGGCCGTCCGGAATGATCCAGCGGGTCAGCGGATCGTCATGGAAGGCTCCTGCCAGCAGCGCGGCGAGGGCGTCGGTGTCGGACCTGGCAGGACGGCTCAGGACACCACGCGGCGGACGTTCGGTCGTGGACAACGGTTCCCTCCGGAAGGCGGTGCGGGGGCCGTGCGCTACCGCCCCGCGCCGCGGACGGCGAGCTGCTCCACCCGGGCGTGCAGGCGGTCGAGATAGTGCTCGGCCTCCGGCTTGATCAGGACACTGCGCATCACCCGTGCCGCATCGGCGTCGCGGATGATCCGCGGATGCCGGCGTACGAACGCCTCGGCGTCCGTACGCAGCACACTCAGGAAGACCGGCTCCTCGGGAGCGGTCATGCCGCCTTGCAGCAGACGTCCGGACGCCGCGTCGATGGCGGACAGCGAAGCGGGCCGGGTCGTCGGGAAGTAGCTGACGATGTCGAGGTCGGGCCGTTGGTACAGCTCCAGCGCGTCCGATGCCTCGAGCAGATCGGCCCACCGCAGCGCCGCGCGACGGTTGGCCGCGAGGATCGCCCCGAATCCCTGGGGGGTCAGCGGGAGGAGCTGAAGCGTCAGCCACAGGCCCGCGGCCGCGGCGCCCGCCCGTGAGCACTCCAGGCTGATCTCGCCCAGGTGCAGCTCGGCATCGGTGAAGTAGGTGTACGGCGAGTCGTGCGCGAAGTGCCGGCCGGCACGCGGGTCGGGGAACAGGACCGCCCCGCAGCCGTAGGGCTGCAGCCCGTGCTTGTGTGGGTCCACCACGACCGAGTCGCACTCCGCGATGGCCTGCCACGGCCTCGGATCGATCCCCTCGGGCGCGTCGGGCCGGCCGAGCAGCGCGTAGAAGCCGCCGTACGCCGCGTCCACGTGCACCCGTGCTCCGTAACGCCGGGCCAGCGGGACCACCTCGTGCACCGGGTCCACGGCTCCGAGACCCGTGGTGCCCGTTGTCACCACCACCGTGCCGACCCGGCCGGTCTTCAGCAGGTCTTCCAGGGCGTTCAGTTCGATCCGGCCGTGCGCGTCCACCGGCACCCGGTGGCCCTCGACGCCCAGCACCTCGCACATCCGCTCATGCGTGTAGTGGCACTCCGAGCTGTAGGCCACTCCCCGGTCCGGATGCAGCCGGCGGGCCACATAGAGCGCCTCCAGGTTCGCCATCGTCCCGCTGGTCGTCAGATGCCCGACATGCGCGGGGAGGCCGAACATCTCCGCCAGTGCGGCGACGCACTCGCGTTCCATCTCCGTGGTCGCGGGACCACCCTCGGCCGCGTGGTTGTTGGGGTTGAACAGCATCGCCGTGAGATAGCCGACGACCGCTGCCGGATGCGGGGGCTTCACCATCTGCCCCGCGTACCGGGGATGGAAGAACGGGTAGTTGTCCTCCATCCGCTTGGCGAAAAGGCCGAACGCGTCCGCGAACGCCTCGTCGCCGATCCGGTGCGCCGCGTGCGCCTCGAAGGGGCCGAACCGGTCGCCCCATTGCTCGGCGACATCCACCGCGCGCGGCAGCCAGTAGCGAAGATCCACGGTCAGCCTTCCCCGGCATACGACTCGGACGTACGTAGGAGTACGTATACGGGGCGGCCCGCAAGCGTCGCGCAACGCGCGTCGACCTGCCCGGGTACCCGCAGCGGCGCGGGTGAAAAGTAGTCGACTCGGCGGGGCGGCACCGGTAGATCTGGGGGCATGACCTCACGCACGGAAGAACTGCTGCCCGGTACGCAACGCGCCCTGCTCCATCGCATCGCCCGCGCCCAGACGGAGGGACGCGCGCCCTCACTCGTCGCGGCGGTGGCACGCGAGGGGCGGATGGTGTGGACGGGCTCGCGCAGTTGTGTGGACGGGCACGCCCCGGACGCCGACACCCAGTACCGCATCGGCTCGATCACCAAGACCTTCACCGCCGTTCTGGTGCTGCGCCTGCGTGACGAAGGGCTGCTCGATCTCGATGACCCGCTGGAGAAGCACCTTCCGGACACCGGGGTGGGTGAGGTCACCATCGCCCAGCTCCTCGGGCACAGCGCGGGTCTGGCCGCGGAGTCCCCGGCGCCCTGGTGGGAACGGACTCCGGGCACGCTCCGCCCCGAACTCGCCGACGTCCTCGGCGAACGGCCCGTGCTGCACCCTGCCGGGCGGCTGCACCACTACTCCAACCCGGGCTTCACGCTGCTCGGTTCGCTGGTCGAGGCGGTGCGCGGAGCTTCCTGGGAGGAGGTGCTGCGGCGCGAGATCCTTGAGCCGCTGTCCCTGGACCGTACGAGCGCGCGGCCCGTCGCCCCGCATGCCGGCGGCTGGGCCGTGCATCCCTGGGCCGATGCGATGCTGCCCGAACCGGCCGAGGACCTCGGTCTGATGGCCCCGGCCGGCCAGCTCTGGTCGACCGCCGCCGACCTCTGCCGCTTCGCCGTCTTCCTCGCCGAGGGCGACGAGAAGGTCCTGAGCGCGGCGTCCGTACGGGAACTGCGCACGCCGTCCGTGCCGCCCGAGGCCGGCCAGTGGGACGGCGGCTACGGTCTCGGTACGCAGCTGGCCCGCCGGGGCGGCCGGACGCTGGTCGGGCATACGGGTTCGCTGCCGGGCTTTCTCGCCGGTCTGTGGGTGTGCGTGGAGGACGGGGTGGCCGCGGTCGCGCTCGCGAATGTCACCTCGGGGCCACTCGTCGGTGCGGTCGCCGCCGATCTCGTCTCCATCGTGGCGGATGCGGAGCCGAGGATCCCCGAGCCATGGAGGCCGCTCCCCGAGGTCGACCAGGAGCTGCTGGCCCTTACCGGACCGTGGTACTGGGGCGCGAACACCTTCGGACTGAAGCTGGCGGCGGACCGTGGCCTGGAACTGCATCCGTTGCGCGGCAACGGACGGGGTTCCCGCTTCGTCGTACAGCCCGACGGCAGCTGGAAGGGACTCGACGGCTACTACGTAGGGGAGACCTTGCGTGTGATGCGGCGGCCGGACGGCTCCGTGAGCCATCTCGATCTTGGATCGTTTGTCTTTACCCGGGCGCCGTACGACCCCGAGGGGGATGTGCCCGGGGGTGTCGACAAGGAAGGGTGGCGCGGCCTGCCGTCGTGAAACAGGCCGGATGTTTCACGTGAAACGGGCGAGGCCGGATCTCTCAGGCCATCAGTTCCCGCTCCAGCGGGGTGCGGAAGCGGGGTGTGATCCGGGCCTCGCCCACCCAGACCGACAGCCGGGCCGCCTCCGCCTCGATGACGGCGGCGGCGTCGCTGCCGGGGTCGGTCAGCAGGCGCCACACCACCTCGCCGTCCGCGCGCTGCGCCCAGCCGCCGACGATCGAGCCGTTCCACCACACGGTCGGGCCGATGTTCCCCGACCGGTCGAAGAGCGCGAGGCGGTGGTCCTTGTCGAGGTGAAAGTCTCGGTCGGCCCACCCCATGGCGCTCGGATCGAGGCCGGGCAGCAGTGCGGCCCAGGGCTCCACCGGCGATTCGGGAGCCGTGTCGCCGGCGGCCACGAAACCGGTGCCGGTGTCGAGGGCGACCTCCTCGGCACCGACCGCGGCCAGGGCCGTGCGGACCTCGGTCAGGGTCCACCCGGTCCACCACTTCAGATCGGCCTCGGTGCCCGGCCCGTACGAGAGCAGCCAGCGCCGGGCCAGCTCCGCGCGTGAATCGGCGGCCGAGCCGGCGGGCCAGGGTTCGGAGGCGATCCAGCGGAACTGGCTGGAGGTCCACGAGCCGCGCGGCCGGTCCCTGCGAATGCGCCCATCGGCGGCGAGCACTCGGATGACCCGGCTGGCGACACCCTGAACGGCTTCCCACTTCTTGCCGGGGAAGACCGTGATCTTCGTACGCAGGGCAGGAACGGCGGCGGACAGCTCGCTGCCAGTGGCGGAGCCGCGTGCGCCGAGGACGGCCAGGGCCGCCGCCTCGGTCTCGGCGAGCCAGTGCTCGTCCAGCCCGTTGACCGCTTCCGCCAGATGCTTCACCAAGGTCCTGCGTTCCTTGGCGGCGATGGCACGCGCCGTCGAGGCGTCGACATGGGGGGCCAGCTCCGCGGAGACGGCGAACAGGGTGTTGCGCATGGAGAGCAGCCTGACGAGCCCCACCTCTTCGTACAGCGCGCGCTCCACCGCTTCGACGCTCGCATCGGCGAGCCGGGCGCAGGCGGAGAGAAAGACGGTCGCGGCATCGGTGGCGTGCAGTGCGACGAGCGCGTCCGCGACCGCCACCGGTGCCTGCGCCCGTATGGACGGGGCCAGCAGATGGCGCCGGCCGAGTCGGCGGCGTCGCTGTTCGTCGCTGATGCGCTGCACGGCGGACTCCTTGGTTCAGAGCTGCAGTTTGAAGCCCACATGAGAGGAGGTGAAGCCGAGCCGCTCGTAGAAGCGGTGGGCATCGGAGCGGCTGGCGTCAGAGGTCAGCTGGACCAATTGGCAGCCGTGGCTGCGGGATTCGTCGACTGCCCACTCGATGAACCTACTGCCGAGCCCGCTGCCGCGTTCGTCGGCGTGGATACGTACGCCCTCGATGACCGAGCGCGTGGCGCCGCGCCGCGACAGTCCGGGGATGATCGTGAGCTGGAGCGTCCCGACCACCCGGCTGTCGCGTACGGCCACCACCACATGCTGGTTCGGGTCGCGAGCCAGCCGCTCATAGGCCGCGGTGTACGGGGTGAGATCGTCGGGGGACTCGCGCTCCGCGCCCAGCGGATCGTCGGCGAGCATCGCGACGATGGCGGGGATGTCGTCGGGCGCGGCAGGCCGTATCTCCAGATCGCTCATGATCCGCAGACTACGCCGGAGGGCATTAGGCGGGGATCCTCAGCTCCTCGACGGTCCTGACGAGAGGGGCGAGCTCGGGATTCTTCGCCGCTTCGTCGAGGGCTTCGCGCAGCGCCGTGTCATTGGTGGGGCGGGCCTCGGCAAGCAGGGCCAGGCCGGCGTCCGTGACGTCGGTATAGATGCCGCGGCGATCGGTGTCGCACAGATAGCGGGTGAGCAGGCCACGGTCTTCGAGGCGGGTGACCAGCCGCGTGGTGGCGCTCTGGCTGAGGACGACGGCGTCGGCGACCTGCTTCATCTGCAGATGGCCGCCCGGCCCGGTGTGCTGGCGGCTGAGGACGTCGAGCAGGGAGTACTCGCGGACGCTCAGATGGTGCCCGGACTGGAGTGCGCGCTCGATATGCGCCTCGATCTTCCCGTGCAGAAGGGAGAGAGCCACCCAGCCCTGAGCGAGAGCGGTGAGTGCGGGGTCCGTCGCTGTCATGCGTCTGTCCTCCATCGTCCGGAGCGGCCTTGACTCCAGGATAGGGGACGATCGCAATATACCGCGCTTGCAATTATTTTATCCGGGGTGCGGTGCTCAGCCCTCTGGGCGGAGGCGATCAGCCTGTCGCCAGGCTCAGCGGCGCGAACCGGCGGGTCCAGTCGCCCGGCAGGTCCGGGGTGCCGTAGGCCATGACCGTCGTGAGGATGTCCTGCTCCAGGCCATGCTCCTTCAGCCAGGTCAGCAGCTCCTCGTGGCGTACGTCGATGTTCAGGCGCACCGGCCGGTCCGAATCCTTGGCCAGTGAGGAGATCAGCGCCTTCGCCGTCTCGGTGTCCCGGGCGATCAGCGGGCCGATGACATCCGTTGTCCGCGTGGGCCAAGCCGCCGCGTATCCGACGATCCTGGAGCCGGCCTCAGCGACCCTCAGCCGGTCCGCGAAGGCAGGGAGCCGGGCGAGGATATGCGTGCGGTCCACCCCGAAGACCTCGGTGTCCAGGCGTACGAGGGCGGCCAGGTCATCGGCGGCCGCAGCACGGGTCATCACCCGCGGCGCGCTCTCCGGGGGCCGGAAGTGCCCGCGGACCGTCTCCGCCGCGCCCGCGTCGGTGAAGCCGAGCTGCTGGTAGAGCGGACGGCCGTTCCGCGTGGCGTAGAGCGCGAGCGGCATGTCTCCGGCCTCGTGCAGCACATGGGCCATCAGCCGCCGTCCGAGACCCTGCCGGGCATGCCGCCCGGCGACGAGCATCATGCCGACGGCGGCGAGATCCGGACCGTAGGAGGTAAGGACGCATACCGCTGCCAGTCCCTTGCCCGCCGGATCATCGATGCCATATCCGGTCCCCGCCGTCAGCAGCAAGCCCCACTTGTGCTCCTCGCGCGCCCAGTCGCGGTCCTCGGCGAGGTCCGCGCAGGACATGAGGTCACCCCTGGTCAGAGGCCGGATCGGGAGAGCGGAGAAAGGTGTTGGCATGGAGATCAGGCTGTCGGAGTCGGTGATCGTTCGTCCACCCTTTTGCGGGAAGTCGCCGAGACCTGGAGGCGCCGGCCGCGCCGGGTGAGGCCCCAGGGCTTGACCACCGAGATCGCCGTCATGAAGAGATAGGCGGAGCCGGCCACCGAAGGCGCCGCGATCAGGCTGCTGTCGGGTATTCCGGCGCCCACAGCGTCGTTGATGCCCGGACGCAGCGCGAAGACCGTCGCGGCGAGAGTGACCAGGGTGAGCCAGAACTTGGTCCATACCCAGCGATGCCGCGCCAGGCCCCACGGGGTGGCGAGTGAGAGCGGCAGTCCGCTGGCGAGGGCGAGCAGGGCGACCGGGATGATCAGCCAGTCGGCGAAGATCTTCATGGCGCGGTAAGCGGCCTGCGTGGTGGAGGGGTCGTGTGTGATGAAGGCGGTGACGCCGAGTGTCAGCAGACCGAGGGTGAGTCCGAGCCAGCTCACGGAGGAGGCGACATGGACGACGAGCAGGGCCCGGCGAGCGGGCCGCTTGAGTTGTTTCACGTGAAACACGGTGCCTTCCGGCCCGCGCAAGGGCGTCTGCCCACGGGAGTAGTCGCACGTACTAATCTCGGCGTACATGGCGAGCCCACGCAGACTGCATCTCTTCGACCTCGATGGAACGCTCATCCGCGGTTCGGCCGCCGCTGTGGAGATCTCCCGGCAGCTGGGGCTGAGCACCGAAATCGCCGAGCTGGAGCGCGACTTCCTGGCCCGGGGGCTGGCGCCGGACGAGTTCGCGGTGCGGGCCCGGGAGTTGTGGGCAGACCTCACCACGGCTCAGGTGTCTGCGGCCTTCGAGGGTGCGCCCTGGCTGGCCGGCATCCGCGAGGTCTGGGCGGACATTCGGAGTCAAGGGGATTACTGTGCCGTTATCTCCCTCTCGCCCGACTTCTTTGTGGCGCGGCTGCTGGACTGGGGAGCGCACGCCGCCCATGGCCTCACGCTGGCCGGTGCTGCCTTTCACCGAGCCGGTCGACCGGACAGGCATTCTCAACCCGGCCGCGAAGGTGAAGATCGCGGACCGGCTGTGTGCAGAGTTCGGGTTGAGGCTGGACGACTGCGTTGCCTACGGTGATTCGATGTCGGACTCGGAGATCTTCGCGGCGGTGCCCAGGGCGGTGGCGGTGAATGCCGATCACCATCTGTCGGGGCTTGCCACGCACGCGTACACGGGAGGCGATCTGCGCGAGGCCTATGAACTCGTACGCCTCAGAAACTAACTGGAGAGCCCCCGGCAGTAATACGCTGACCCTTGAGGTGTCGCGGAAAACGCGGCCGGAAGCCGCCGAATGGGCACGGGAGCAATGAAGCCTAACGGTAAATCCGGTGCGGATGACCGGACTTCGCGCTCTTTGTCCCGCGCGATGGTACGGCCTGTCATGCTGCGACAACGGGACCTGCGGACAATGTCACATTCCTCCGCCTCCTGCCCGAATTGGGGGCATGGCGGAGGTTAGTGTGTGCTGTCAACAGTCCTAGTCAGAGCGGGGAATTGCTAGCGTATTCCGGGCCAGCGGAAGTGCGCAGACCGACCGAAAGATGTTCGAGGCGAGGCACACCATGGACGCTCCGACCACCACGTCGGCCGACAAGGGCACTTCCGGAGACGGCGGAGGCGGCGGCTGGTTCGCCGCTCGCAGGGCCCCGAGCGGCGAAGGCCGACCGGACTCCGGGACGACGGGCGGTGCGGCAGACGAGGCGGGCCGGGACCGAATACCCGTCCCGAGCCGCTCCCTTGCCTCCATCCGCCCGAGGGGTTCCGGGGCGACCCGTCCCGCGCCGCCCCGGCGCGAGGACCCCGCAGCGCAGGACCCGCAGGAGACCGCCCCCCGGCAGCCGGCAGCGGCGGACGACGTCCCCGACGCCTTCCGCCCGCGCAACCAGGGACTCCGTGGCGGCGACACACCGGCCGCCCATCCAGTGGTCGATGACGGCCCGGCCACCACGGCCGACAGCGGCGTCGACAGCGCCGGCGGACCGCTCTCCGAAGCGGCCGCGGAAGCCGCCGTACGCTCTGCCGGCGCGCGACCGGAATTCGCACATCACGACCCCGTACAACCGCCCGCCACACAGCCCTCCGCGGTGCCTGGCGCCGAGCCGCGTGGCGCGGCGCTGCCGCCGGAAGTCCCGGTCTCGGCCGCGCTGCCCCCCGAAGCTGCGGCTCCCTCGCTGGCCGTGACCCTCGCCGCCTCCGCCGCCGATCCCCAGGCATCCCCCGACGCGGCCCTCGTCCGCCGCACCCTGGCCGAGATCGCTCCCGTCGCCGACCAGGTCACCTCGTACTTCTATTCGCTGCTCTTCGTCCGCCACCCCGATCTGCGCAACCTGTTCCCCGTGGCGATGGACGCCCAGCGTGACCGGCTCCTCAAGGCGCTGCTCACCGCGGCCGAGCACATGGACTCCCCGGCCGTCCTCACCGGCTATCTCCGGCAACTCGGCCGTGGACACCGCAAGTACGGCACCCAGGCCTCGCACTACCCCGCCGTCGGCGAGGCCCTCATGGGCGCGCTGTCCCGCTACGCCGTCACCACCTGGGACGACGCGACGGAGGACGCCTGGGTCAGGACGTACACCACCATCTCGCAGATCATGATCGACGCGGCGGCGGAGAACGAGTTGCACGCTCCTGCCTGGTGGCAGGCGGAAGTGGTCTCCCACGAATTGCGGACCTCGGACATCGCCATTGTCACGGTCCGCCCCGACCAGCCGTATCCGTTCCGCGCCGGGCAGTACACCAGCCTGGAGACCCCCTGGTGGCCTCGGGTCTGGCGGCACTACTCCTTCGCCTCGGCGCCGCGGCCGGACGGTCTGCTGGCCTTCCACGTCAAGGCCGTCCCGGCCGGCTGGGTCTCCAACGCCCTGGTCCACCACGCCCGTCCCGGCGATGTCCTCCGCCTCGGGCCCCCGGCCGGTTCGATGACCGTCGACCACAGCACGGACAACGGCCTGCTCTGCCTGGGCGGCGGCACCGGCATCGCGCCCATCAAGGCACTCGTCGAGGATGTCGCCGAGCACGGGCACCGGCGCCCGGTCGAGGTCTTCTACGGCGCGCGCAATGATCAGGACCTGTACGACATCGACACGATGCTGCGGCTCGAGAACGAGCATCCCTGGCTCGCCGTGCGCGCGGTGGTCGCCGAGGGCCCCAGCTTCGGTCTCACGGGACAGCTTCCGGAGGCCGTACGCGATTACGGCCCCTGGAATGAGTACGACGCGTATCTGTCCGGCCCGCCCGGGATGATCCGCAGCAGTCTCGACGCGCTCAAGGGCGCCGGGATTCCCTCGGAGCGGATCCGCCACGACTCCATCGAAGAGCTGGTGGCGGCAGCCAACTAGGTCCGATCCGCCGGACAGGACCTAGGTCCTCCTGGGCCGGGACGGAGACCGGTCAGCCGAGGTCGGGGGCGTGCATCGCGCGCACGCCTTCGATATTGCCGTCCAGATAGTGCCGCAGTGACAGCGGTACGAGATGGACGGCGGCGATGCCGACCCGGCTGAACGGCACCCGGACGATCTCGTACTCCCCGCAGGGCTCATCGATCTCGGGGCCGTGCCGCAGCGAGAGGTCCATCGACTCCAGCCGGCAGACGAAGAAATGCTGCACCTTCACGCCGGTCACCCCGCCATCGGCGATGTGCTCGACCGTGTCGACGAAGCAGGGCACCACATCGATGACCTTGGCGCCGAGCTCCTCGTCCACTTCGCGATGGAGCGCGTCGACCACGGTGGCGTCCTCCGGCTCGACGCCGCCGCCCGGGGTGAGCCAGTAGGGATCCACCCCGGGTTTGGTGCGTTTGATCAGGATCAGGTCGCTGCCGTCGAGCAGGATGGCGCGTGCGGTGCGCTTGACCACGGGCCTTTCGGTCATGGGAAGAGGTTCGCCCGCGATACCGGTTCTGAAACTCCCTCTGGCCCTGCTGTCACCAGTCCACCGCGGCGCGCAGTAACCACTCGTGCGCCCGTGCGACCGGGGGCAGGGCGAGTGTGCCGGTGCGTACGACCAGAAAATAGGTGCGCAGCGGGGGCACCGGCGGATCGAGCAGCGCGACCACTTCTCCGCGTTCCAGCGCCCCTTCACAGAGGTAGCGCGGCAGTACGGCCAGTCCGGCGCCCGCCGCCGCGCACTCCAGGACGGCCCGTAGATCGGGTGCGATCACGGTTCCGGCGGCAGCGGGCCGGGAGTCGAAGACGGCCGCCCAGTAGCGGGAGACGAGCGGCAGTGACTCGTGCACCTCCACCACCGGCAGCTGCTCCAGCACCACCCGCCCCTCGCGCAGGACGTCATGGCCGAGCCGTGCCGCCCAGCGCGGCGCCGCGATCAGCACATGCTCCTCGTCCCACAGCGGAGTCGCGGTGAGCAGCCCGCCGCGTGGCCGGGCGGTGGCGATGGCCAGATCATGATGTCCGGCGGCCAGGCCCTCCAAGGTCTCCTCGGCATTGCCGAAGAACGACGTGCGCAGCGCGAGGCCCTGAGCGATGAGCGGCGTGAGCGCGGGAAGCGCGCGCAGGGAGGTGAACTCCGGTGGCCCGGCCAGGTGGAGCGTCCGTACCCCGGACTCCTCGTCCAGCCCGGTCTCGGCGATTTCGATCAGCGCGTCGAGATGGGGGGCCGCCCGGTGCGCGAGTTCGTCGCCGATCGTCGTGGCGGTCACACCACGGGCCTGGCGCAGGAAGAGCGGCCGGCCCAACTGCCGCTCCAGGGTCCTGATCTGGCCGGTCACCGCGGGCTGGGACAGGCCCAGCAGCGCCGCGGCGCGGGTGAAGGAGCCGGCCCGGTGCACGGTGACGAAGGTGCGCAGCAGAGCCAGGTCCATGTCCCGCTCTCCAGTCCCGAGCCCGAGCCACCGCAGCATCTCAGGACCGACAACTATAAATAAGTCGATAGGTACCTGCCGCTACTGTGATTGGACACTGACGCAGAGTCAACTAGCCTTGAGCAAGTGGTTCGCCGGCGCGGGGAACCTGGGACGGTCCGAGCCATGAGGGGGGAGGCTCGGACCGTCCGTTCGAAACGGTGGCGCGTCCGGGCTCAGCGGGCGGCTTCGTCCAGGGCGCGCAGGACATCCTCGATCAGGTCCTCGGGGTCCTCGGCGCCGACGGAGAAACGGATGAAGCCTTCTGGTACGGCGTCGCCGCCCCACCGTCCGCGGCGCTCGGCGGTGGACCGTACGCCGCCGAAGCTCGTCGCGTCGTCCACCAGCCGCAGTCCGTCCAGGAAGCGCTCGGCCCAGTCCAGGTCGGGCAGCACGAACGACACCACGGATCCGAAGCGCCGCATCTGCTGTGAGGCGATGGGGTACGAAGGGTCGCCGGGCAGCCCGGGATAGCGCAGCCCGTGCACCTCGTCGCGCTTCTCCAGCGCCTGGGCCAGCACGAGAGCGCTGGCGCACTGCCGCTCGACGCGCAGCTGGAGCGTGGCCAGCGAACGGTGCGCGAGCCAGGCCTCCATCGGCCCGGGAATCGCCCCGACGACCTTGCGCCAGCGCCGTACGCCCGCTGCCAGTTCCGGATCGGCGGTGGTCACATGGCCGAGCAGGATGTCGCCGTGGCCCGTCATGCCCTTGGTGTCGCTGGCCACCGAGAAGTCCGCTCCCAGTTCCAGCGGCCGCTGGCCGAGCGGCGTGGCGAGGGTGTTGTCGACGGCGACCAGGGCGCCCGCGGTATGTGCCTCCCGCACCAGCCGCCGTACGTCGCAGACGTCGAGCCCGGGATTGGACGGCGTCTCGATCCAGAGCAGCCGGGCCCCGTCCAGGACGCGCAGCTGGGCGTCGCCCCCGGTCGGCGCGGTCCGCACCTCCACGCCGTACGCCTCAAGACGCTCCCGCAGCAGCGGCAGGGCCTGATAGCCGTCGTCCGGCAGGACGATCGCGTCGCCGGCCCGCAGCTGGGAGAAGGCCACCGCCGAGATCGCGGCCATCCCGGAGGCGAAGACGACGGTCTCGACGGACTCCCCCGGCGCTTCCAGCTCGCCGATGGCCCGTTCCAGATGGGTCCAGGTCGGGTTCTCGTCCCGGCCGTAGGTGTACGGGCCGGTCGGCTCGCCCGGCAGATGGAAGTGGGCGGCGAAGACCGGCCCGGGCAGGGTCGGTTCGTACTTCACCGGGTCGGGAAGCCCGGCCCGTACCGCTCGCGTGCCGTCCCCGATGTTCAAGCCGTCTCCTCGATCGTGTGTCGTACGGTGGCGAGCAGCCCCGCGCTGGCGCGCTCCACCATCTCCAGGCATTCCTCGAAGCCTGCCGGGTCGCCGTAGTACGGATCCGGGACGTCGAGATCGCCGGGCCGACCATCTGATGACCTTATGCCGGGGTCGTACGCGCGCAGCAGCCGCACCTTCGCGGCGGCCGCGGGCGTCGGCGCCAGCTGCCGCAGCTCCCGCAGATGCCCCTCGTCCAGCGCGATCACCAGATCGAGGCCGGCGAACCAGGAGGCGTGGAACTGCCGCGCGGTGTGATCGCTCTTATAGCCGTGCGCGTCCAGTACGGAGACGGCGCGTGGATCGGCGCCGTCTCCTTCGTGCCAGCCACCGGTGCCGGCACTGTCCACCTCCACCAGGCCGTCAAGACCGGCTTCTGCCAGCCTGGCGCGGAAGACGGACTCGGCGATGGGCGAGCGGCAGATGTTGCCGGTGCAGACGAAGCAGACGCGATAAGCGGAACTCATGGAGCGGTCAGTCCCTGTCGTCGGGGAGCGCGACGTTCAGTGCCCACGACACGACCGAGATGACCAGTCCGCCGAGCACGGCCGTCCAGAAGCCCTCGACATGGAAGCTCAGGTCCAGCTTGTCCGCGAGCCACGAGGTCAGGAGCAGCATCAGGGCGTTGACCACCAGGGTGATCAGCCCGAGCGTGAGTATGAACAACGGCAGCGTCAGCAGCTTCACCACCGGCTTGACGAGGAAGTTGACCAGGCCGAAGAGCAGGGCGACGAGCACCAGTGTCAGGGCCTGCTTGCCGGTGCTGTCACCGGTCAGGATGATGTCGGGGATCAGCCAGATGGCCACCGCGAGCGCTGCCGCGTTGGCGATCGTCTTGACTACAAAATTCTTCATGGTCTGATCGTGGCATGAAGGCATTCCGACTGGATGAGCTGGAGGCGGAGCGTGCCGCCAACGACGGTGCGTATCTGCAGTTCGTGCGCGAACGCAACATGTCCGTGGGGCTGTACGCGCTGGACGCCGGTGAGATCGATCCGCAACAGCCCCACCGGCAGGACGAGGTGTACTTCGTCGTGAGCGGCCGGGCCTCGATCACCGTCGGGATGGAGACAACACAGGTCGGCCGGGGCAGCGTCGTGTACGTACCGGCCGGAGTCGCGCACAAGTTCCACCACATCACGGAGGATCTGCGGGTGATGGTCGTGTTCTCGCCGCCCGAGGGCTGACCGCGACCCTCAGGTCCGCCTCAGGGTCGGATCAGGGGAGATCGGGGGCTCCGGTCCATCCGGGAGCGCCCCCTCGGCTTTAGCATCGAAGCGGTAAGGCAGGTACCCGTGGCACTCGGTGAAGCGAGGTAAGGACGATGGCGGTTCGGGAGATTTTCACGGGGCTGCCCTGGTGGGTGAAGTGGATCGCGGTGCCCGTGATCGCCATTGTCGTCTTCGGCGGGCTGATCGTCAGCGTGGTCGCGGTGGTGATCGGGCTGCTCTTCAAGCTGCTGCTCTTTGTGGCTCTGGTCGGCGGACTGATCTATGTCGTACGGAAGTTCCTGTCCTCGTCGTCCTCACGAGGCGACTGGTAGGGGTGACCGGCAGGGCTGGCAGCCAGTGCGGTCGTTAGCCCGCGCGAGGGAAAGGTGAACGGGAAACCATCCCTGGCCCCGGCGTGCCCCTAGAGTGACAATCCTCTGCCGCACCCCCTGGCCTCAGGGTTCCTTCGGTCCCTCGGTCCCCCAGGGGTGCGGCGGGCGCGCGGGGGCGGCCCCCGCGCGCGGGCCCTCGCCCGTCAGCACGCCTGGGGGTGACCTTTGGCCACAGCTACAAGAACCGCGGCCCCTACCCTGATCGGATCGGTGCAGCGAGCGCTGCGACTGCTGGAGTCCGCGGGCTCCCATCCGGACGGAGCCCCCGCGAAACAGCTCGCACGCGAGGCCGGGCTGCCGCTCCCCACCGCCTATCACCTGCTGCGGACACTGACGCATGAGGGCTATCTGCGCCGTGAGAACGGCGTCTTCGTGCTCGGTGACGCGGTGCAGCGGCTGGCACGCGCTGAAGCCGTGCAGAATCGTCGCAGCAAGATCGCCGACTCACTCGGCCATGGTTCACGCCCACGCGACAGGCCGGTGCCAGCTGAGCCGGCTTGACGAGAAGCCGAGCCGCGATCACTCGATCGCCATCCCACTGCGGCCGTATTGGCCATTTCTGTACCACTCGATCAGCAGAGGTGGCTACCCTCGGCAGTCGAACGGTTACCCAGCGGGATCGAATCGCTGTTGGGCTCGCTAACCTTCTCTATCAGTATCTGAAAAATTACTCCTTGTGATCTGCTACCGCTTACAGGACGATTGCGTCAAGAGGGTCCGCAGGGATCATTCCCAGCCACTGCTTCATCTACTCCGGAGTACACGATGCGCGAGTCGGTCCAGGCCGAGGTCCTGATGAGCTTCCTCGTCTCCGAGGAGCTCTCGTTCCGGATCCCGGTGGAACTCCACTATGAGATGGGAGATCCCTACGCGGTCCGGATGACGTTCCATCTGCCCGGCGACGCCCCTGTCACCTGGACCTTCGGCCGCGAACTGCTGCTCGACGGCATCAATACGCCCAGCGGGGACGGCGATGTGCATATCGCGCCGACCCTGCCCGAGGACCTCTCCGATGTCCATATCCGGCTCCAGGTCGGTGATGACCACGCGCTCTTCCGGGTGAGCGCCGCGCCGCTCGTCGCTTTCCTCGACCGTACGGACCGACTGGTTCCGCTCGGTCAGGAGCGCACGCTCGGTGACTTCGAAGGCAATCTTGAGGAGGCGCTCGGTCGCATCCTGGCCGAGGAGAACGCCGGCTGAACGGGGGGCTGCCCGGGCGGTACGGATCCTCCGAGCGATACGGATCCTCCGGGCGGCCGGTCCCTGCCGTACGTCCTACTTCTTACGCCGCCGTCCCCCACCGCCTTGGCCGAGCACCCGTGCGCTCTGACCAGGAACGGAGGGAGCTGTCTGCGGTCCTACGGATCCCGGGCCCGGAGGCGTCGCCGGCCCCGAGGCTCCCGGCCGGTCGGCGGAGACCACCAGCGCCGCCAGCGCCGTTGTCACCGGCACCGACGCGACCAGACCGATGGAGCCCACCAGGGTCCGTACGATCTCCTCCGCCACCAGCTCACTGTTGGCGACCGTTCCCATGCTCGACTGCGCGATCGAGAACAGCAGCAGAAGAGGCAACGCCGCGCCCGCGTAGGCGAGGACGAGCGTATTGACCACCGAGGCGATGTGGTCCCGGCCGATCCGTATGGCCGCCCGGTAGAGGGCGCGCGGCCCCATCGACGGATCCGCCTGACGGAGCTCCCAGACCGCCGAGGTCTGCGTCACCGTCACATCGTCGAGGACACCGAGTGAACCGATGATGACGCCCGCCAGCAGCAGACCGCTCATATCGATCTCGGGATAGAGACCGTGAATCAGACCGGTGTTGTCGTCCGTGTTGCCGGTCAGGCTCGCCCAGCCGATGAAGAGCGACCCCAGCAGCCCGATCAGCAGCAGAGATATCAACGTGCCGAGGACCGCCACGGAGGTACGGGCCGTCAGACCATGGCACATATAGAGCGCCACCAGCATGATCGCGCTCGCCCCCACCACCGCCACAACCAGCGGATTCGACCCCTGCAAAATCGCGGGCAGGATGAACAGCGTCAGGACGGCGAACGAGACGGCGAGCGCGATCAGCGCCATGACCCCGCGCATCCGACCCACCACGACCACCGCGAGCGCGAAGATCCCAGCCAGCAGAGCCATCGGGAACGTACGGTTCACATCGGTCACGGAGTACTGGAGATCACGGGGCGCGTCGGGTGCGTAGGCCACCACCACGCCCTGTTTCACGTGAAACTGTCGCGGTGCGTCCGGCTGGACGACCTCGATGAAGGTCCGCCCCTTCTCCTTGCCGGAGGTGACCTCGATCGTCGCCTTCTTGCACTCCCCGGTCTCCGCCTGCTGTGCTTCGCGACCCTGAGGCGTCGAGGTGTCACCGGTCGACGGGAGCTGAGAGCCGTTCACGTCTTTGCAGTCCACCCGCTCGATCTGCACGACCTGGCCCTGCTCGGTCTGCCGGTCGAAGCCGACACCGGTGCGCTCGTGCGCCGGTGCACCGCCGGGCCAGAGCACGGCCAGCCCGACGACCACCGCGGTCGCGAACGGAATCAGGACCGCCGCGATGACCTTGCGAAGGTGCCGGGAGACCGGTGCGGCCGGCCCGTGACTGTGCGAGTGGCCATGCGATTCGTGAGTCTGCTGGGGTGAGGTCACCGCCAGATCATCGCAAGAAGTAAGAGGCCCTCTGTTCAGCACGCTCGACGGGACGCTAGCGTGGAGTCACCTTTGCACACGCGGGAGCTCGGAGCACCGGGCTGAGAGGGCGCTGACTGTGTAGTCCCGGGGATCTCCCTGGACACCTGCGCTGCGCCGACCGCTGAACCTGTTACCGGGTAATGCCGGCGTAGGGAGTAGGTCTCATGACCCATCAGGACGCACGCACGCCTGCCTCCGATTCGGAAAAGCCGAGCGAGGCCGGAAGGTCCATCGGCTGGCACAAGGGATATGTCCAGGGTTCGCGCCCGGATCTTCAGGTGCCGGTGCGCCAGGTGCACCTCACCAACGGCAAGGACGTCACGCTGTACGACACATCGGGGCCGTACACCGACCCCACCGTCGAGACCGATGTACGCCGCGGTCTCGCGCCCCTGCGGGAGAACTGGATCATCGGGCGCGGTGATACCGAGGCGTACGCGGGCCGGCCGGCCCGCCCCGAGGACGACGGGCTCAAGCACACCTCGCCACGCGGGGGACTGCTCCGGAGCGGAACCACTGATCTACGGGGCCTCGACGCGGTCTTCCCCGGCCGGCCGCGCCAGCCGCGGCGGAGCCGGGACGGACAGGCGGTGACGCAGCTCGCATACGCCCGCCGCGGGGAGATCACCTCGGAGATGGAGTACGTCGCCATCCGGGAGAACGTGTCCCCGGAGGTCGTCCGCGAGGAGATCGCCGCCGGTCGCGCCGTCCTCCCCGCCAATGTCAATCACCCCGAGATCGAGCCGATGATCATCGGCAAGCGATTCCTGGTGAAAGTCAACGCCAACATCGGCAACTCCGCGGTCACCTCCTCCATCGAGGAGGAGGTCGAGAAGATGACCTGGGCGACCCGCTGGGGCGCGGACACGGTCATGGACCTCTCCACCGGCCGCAATATCCACACCACCCGCGAATGGGTGCTGCGCAACTCCCCTGTCCCCATCGGCACGGTGCCGCTCTATCAGGCGCTCGAAAAGGTCGACGGCAAGGCCGAGGAGCTGACCTGGGACATCTACAAGGACACCGTCATCGAGCAGGCCGAGCAGGGCGTCGACTACATGACGGTCCACGCCGGTGTACTGCTGCGGTACGTGCCGCTCACGGCCCGCCGGAAGACCGGCATCGTCTCGCGCGGCGGCTCGATCATGGCCGCGTGGTGTCTCGCGCACCACAAGGAGTCGTTCCTGTACGAGAACTTCGAGGAGCTCTGCGAGATCCTCGCGTCCTACGACGTGACGTACTCCCTCGGTGACGGCCTGCGGCCCGGGTCCATCGCGGATGCCAACGACGAGGCGCAGTTCGCCGAGCTGCGCACGCTGGGCGAGCTCAATTCGATCGCCAAGGGGCTGGGCGTACAGACGATGATCGAAGGCCCGGGCCATGTCCCGATGCACAAGATCAAGGAGAACATCGACCTCCAGCAGGAGATCTGCGAGGAGGCCCCGTTCTACACGCTCGGCCCGCTGACGACCGACGTGGCTCCGGCGTACGACCACATCACCTCCGGCATCGGCGCGGCGATGATCGCCTGGTGGGGCACGGCGATGCTCTGCTACGTCACCCCGAAGGAACATCTCGGCCTGCCGGACCGCGACGACGTCAAGACAGGGGTCATCACCTACAAGATCGCGGCCCACGCGGCGGACCTCGCCAAGGGCCACCCGGGGGCGCAGGACTGGGACGACGCGCTCTCCGACGCCCGGTTCGAATTCCGCTGGGAGGACCAGTTCAATCTGGCCCTCGACCCTGACACGGCCCGGGAGTTCCATGACGAGACCCTCCCGGCCGAACCGGCGAAGACCGCGCACTTCTGCTCGATGTGCGGCCCCAAGTTCTGCTCGATGAAGATCTCGCAGGACATCAGGCGCCGGCACGGCGGAGATATGGAGAGCGCCGAGATCGAGGCCGGTATGGCGGAGAAGTCCAAGGAGTTCGCCGCGGCCGGCAACCGGGTCTACCTGCCGCTGGCGGACTGAGCGCCCTCCAGCGTGCCCTGGGCACCGGTCGGGAGATCAGTCCGGCCGGTGCTCGGGGCCACCGAAGTCGGGGCTGGTGAAGTCCGGGCTGGTATAGGTCGGGCGCTGGCCCGCGGTGGAGCCTTCGCCCGGACTGGAGAAGTCCGGCCGGCTGTAGCCGATCTTGGGCAGCTGGCTCACCGGGCGAGGCGGGCCGGGCGTGGCCGGGCCGGCGCTCGGATCGGCCAGGGCGGCCCGCAGGAAAGGCAGAATGCCGCGCTCCAGCAGGGCGTGGCGCCAGGCTTCTCTGGCCCGGGCCACCTCGTCCGGCAGCTCGTTACGCGACTCCTCGGCCGGCAGCTGGGTCGCGCCGTTGCGCACGGCCGTGACCAGCAGGCCTATCGCGGCGGCCAGTATGCCGAGTGCGGTGACGGCGCCGAAGAACCAGCCGACGGCGAGCAGGGTTTCGGCGAAGGCGGGTGGCGGGCTGAGCGCCTTGAGGAGGTAGCCGACGAGCAGGAAGATCGCGGCCGCGGTGCCCCCGAGGACCGGGACCAGCACGGTGATGATCGCGGTGAAACCCGCGCCGGCGTCCTCGGCTTCGTCCTCGGCCGGGGCCAGGACGGCATCGTGGACGGAGGCGGAAGGGGCCGGCGCCCGGAACTCCTCGCGGATCTTCGCGTAATGCTCGTACTCTGCGGCGGCCGCCGTGGTGATCAGCGCCGTGCGGTTCAGGGCCATGGTGCGCAGCTGCTCGGCGTTGAGCCGCCGGCCGACCGCGGCGAGATCCGGGCGGTCGGGCGCATTGCGCAGTGCGTCGTCGAGGATCCGCTCGAAATCCGCGCGATCCTCGCTCAGCAGGTGCGGAGCGCTTTTCATGTGCATCCCCCGATGCTCCGTAGGGCCGGGTCGCCCGCGTGGCACGGGCAGTTGGCAGAAACGGAGGAGAGCCTGCTACGGATAAGCCGATGGTAGAGCTGTTTCGGCGCGGTGTGACAGGGGGTTTACGTAAATCACCGGCGCGGCGTTGATTCAGTTATGCAGGGGAAGCTGGACCACCAGCAGTTTTCCTGCCATGGTCACGCCGCCGTCCATGGCGATGGCAAGTCCGTCGGCATATACGTGTGGCCCTTCCACCACCGGACTCCTGGCGCCTTGGTCGTCCGAGGCGTCTTCGGTGCCCACTTCGCCGAGCAGATAGGGAATCGGGCTGTGGCCGTGGACCACGCGCTGACCGCCGTACTGGGAGAGCAGTTCCTGAACGGCCTGCGGACCGCCTTCGTCACGGAACGCGAAGCGTTTGGTGAGCTTGCGGAACAAATCCCAGCATTCGTCGGCGTCATTGCGGGTCAGAATTTGGTGGACGGTCTCATTGACGTCCTCGATGGTGGATCCGTAGTCGAGATACGCGGTCGTGTCGGAGTGCATCAGCAGATGCGCGTCCTCCTCGACGACCGCGTCGAGCCGGGACATCCACTGCAGATGGACGTCCTGGAGGCGCTCCATGTCGGTCCGCTGGCCGCCGTTGAGCAGCCAGGCGGCCTGGAAGGTGGCGGTGCCGGCGCCGGAGTTGACGGGTGTGTCGCCGAACCGCTTGGCGCCGATGAGCAGCAGTTCGTGATTGCCCATCAGGGCCTTGCAGTAGCCGCCGGAGGCCGCCGCCTCGGCGGAGAGCCGCATGACGAGATCGATGACGCCGATGCCGTCGGGGCCGCGGTCGGTGAAGTCACCGAGGAACCAGAGGCGGGCCGTGCCCGCCGCCCAGTGGCCCTCGGCGTCGATGAGGCCCTGCTCGGCCAGGGCGGCGAGGAGTTCGTCGAGATAGCCGTGGACGTCGCCGACCACGAAGAGCGGGCCGCGGCCGTCGGGGGCGGGCGCCTCGGCAGGCGATACGTGCACCTGGACGGTGTCCCCCCGGTTGATCACCGGGAGGTCGCGCTCGGTGGGGGTGTAGCCCTCCGGCGGCTCGTCGGCCGGGACCGCGTTGCCGGGATGCCCGGACGAGCCGGCGGCCGCGGGGCCGGGCTGTCCGGACTGCACGGGAACCTGTGCGTACGGCGGGACGCGGAAGTCGCGCAACGTCGCCGTCCGCACCACGGATCCCTGGCCGGCCCCCTGTGTCATCGACCCCTCCACCACCGTCGCGCCGCCGTACACCTCTCAGGCCTGCCTGGCCGGATGGGGGTGAGCCCACCGGAGGTCGTGGAAGGTCCGAGGTGTCGTGCGCCCATCATAGGAACGCCGGTCCTCCTGTGTGACGCACCAGGGGCGATGAATCCGATTGCACCTCCGGTTCACCGCATGTTTTCACGCTGATCGCCCGAAATGCGAAAGGTCCGGGCCTTCGGGGGAGGACAGCCACTGCGCTGTCACTCCCCGAAGGGGCCCCGGTCAGTCGCGGGCGGGGGACCGGGGCGGACTGACCGTGGTGCGTGGCGGGCGCCGCTGGGAGGACGTCCGGACGATCAGTTCGGTCGGTATCACCTGCTCCACCGGCCGGCCGGTGTCGATCCCTTCGATGGCGTCGATGAGGAGCTGGATGACGGCGGTGCCGATACGGCGCGGTTTGAGCGAGAGCGTCGTGATGGGCGGTTCCGTGGAGGCGTACACGGTGGACTCGCTGCAGCACACCAGCAGCAGGTCGTCGGGTACGCGCAGCCCGTACCGCCTGGCGGCGGCGAGCAGATCGGTGCCGTTGGGGTCGAAGAGCCCGTAGACGGCGTCGGGGCGGTCGGGGCGGGCGAGCAGCCGGTCGGCGGCGACGGCCCCGGCGCACGGGTCGTGGGCGGGGTAGGACTCGTAGACCGGATCCTGTCCGACGCGCTCGCACCACTGCAGATACGCGGTGGTGGAGAGCCGGGTGTAGGTGTCCGTGGTGGTGCCGGTGAGCAGGCCGATCCGGCGTGCCCCGGCGGCGGCGAGATGGTCGAGCAGATTGAGAACGGCCGCCTCGTGGTCGTTGTCGACCCAGGCGGTGACGGGGAGGGTGCCCGCGGGCCGGCCGTCGGAGACGACGGGAAGGCCCTGGCGGACGAGTTCGGTGACGACCGGATCGTGGTCGGAGGGGTCGATGACGACGGTGCCGTCGAGGGCGACGTTCGACCAGACGTCATGGCGGGAGGTGGCGGGGAGGATGACGAGGGCGTAGCCGCGGGCGAGGGCGGCGGAGGTCGCGGCCCTCGCCATCTCGGCGAAATAGGCGAATTCGGTGAAGGTGAACGGTTCATCCCCGTACGTCGTCACGGTCAGGCCGATGAGGCCTGATTTGCCGGTACGGAGGGTTCGGGCGGCGGCGGACGGCCGGTAGCCGAGGCGCTCTGCGACTTCTCGGACATGGCGCCGGGTGGCGTCGGGTAAGCGTCCCTTGCCGTTGAGCGCGTCCGAGACAGTCGTGATGGAGACACCGGCGGCGGCGGCAACGTCCCGGATGCCCGCCCGACCCTGCCGGCTTCCCCGCCGGGTTGTGTCCGTCCGGCTCACCTGGTGTTTCCCTGCTGCTGTCATGGCGAGCCGATAGTAGGGCGCGGGCGGGCGGTTGGGCGGGTCGCATATGCACCCATTGACAGGCACGTTTCTGCATGATCAAGAACGGGCAACGGCCATGGAAGAAAAGGGAGTTAGTGGGTCTAGCTATGTTCTGCCATGCGTGGAGCGGCATGGACCTGTCGAAGGGTCCATGTTTCGAAGAGGTCTCATCTCACCTCTACGGGGGACGCGCGCCACGGAGTGAGCCACCGGCGCGTGCCTCGGAGGCGAGCGCGCCCCTTTCCGGGCGCCCGCCATTCGCAGGGGCCGCGAATCCTCATATGGTGAGCAGTATTGAAGTTGTACCGACCCGTGAACGGCCGAGGAGGACCCGCGGTGAGCGAGACGAGCCCCAAGCTGCGCGCCGAGCTGGACGGCATTCCCCTGTACAAGCCGGGCAAGCCGGCGGCGTCCGGCGGGCCCGTCGCGTACAAGCTGTCCTCCAACGAGAACCCCTACCCGCCGCTGCCCGGGGTGATGGCGCAGGCGATCTCGGCCGCCGGGGTCTTCAACCGATACCCCGACATGGCCTGCACCGGCTTGATGAACGAACTGGCCGAGCGCTTCGGAGTGCCGCTCTCGCATCTGGCGACCGGCACCGGCTCCGTGGGCGTCGCCCAGCAGTTGCTGCAGGCCACGGCGGGCCCCGGTGACGAGGTCATCTACGCCTGGCGCTCCTTCGAGGCGTACCCGATCATCACCCAGATCTCGGGAGCGACCTCCATAAAGGTGCCGCTGACCTCGGGGGAGGTGCACGATCTGGACGCGATGGCCGAGGCGATCACCGAGCGGACCCGGCTGATCTTCGTCTGCAACCCCAACAACCCGACCGGCACGGTGGTGCGCCGGGCCGAGCTGGAACGGTTCCTCGACCGGGTGCCGGGCGATGTGCTGGTGGTGCTGGACGAGGCGTACCGCGAGTTCATCCGCGATGCCGAGGTGCCGGACGGGGTCGCGATCTACCGGGACCGTCCGAATGTGGCCGTGCTGCGCACCTTCTCCAAGGCGTACGGACTGGCCGGTCTGCGGGTCGGCTTCGCCATCGCCCATGAGCCGGTGGCCGCCGCGCTGCGGAAGACCGCGGTCCCCTTCGGCGTGAGCCAGATCGCTCAGGAGGCGGCGATTGCCTCGCTGCGGGCGGAGGACGAGCTGCTGGGGCGGGTCGGCACGCTGGTCGCGGAGCGTGAACGGGTGTACAGGAGCCTGATCGGCCAGGGCTGGACCGTGGCTGAGACGCAGGCCAACTTCGTGTGGCTGCGGCTCGGGGAGCGCACGCTCGATTTCGCGGCGGCCTGTGAGACGGCCGGCGTGGTCGTACGGCCCTTCGCGGGTGAGGGCGTACGGGTGACGATCGGCGAGTACGAGGCCAACGAGATCTTTTTGCAGGCGGCCGAGGCGTTCCGCAAGGAGCTGTAGTCCGTCGAGAGACGCCCGGCGCGGTCCGGCGAGAGACGTCCGGCCGGGGTTGTGGCTGGGACGCGGCAGTCAAGGGCGGTCTCTTCGAGGCCGCCCTTTGGCGTCGTACGGCCGGTATGTCTGGAGGACCCCCCACGCGAAGATCCGGAAAGCTGTGCGACATAATGCTTGTGAATGTGAACGCTTTCACAAGCGCGCCCCAGTTCCTGTCGTTACGTCCAGGGCGAAAGGGGCAAGCTGCCGCTCGACCACGGCGATGTAAGGAGAGACGACGTGGACCTCGCTCTGGCGCCGGAGACCCTGGCGCGATGGCAGTTCGGCATCACCACCGTCTACCACTTCCTCTTCGTGCCCCTGACGATCTCGCTCGCCGCGCTGACCGCGGGGCTGCAGACCGCCTGGGTCCGTACGGAGAATCCCAAGTACCTCAAGGCCACGAAGTTCTGGGGCAAGCTCTTCCTGATCAATATCGCGATGGGTGTCGTCACCGGCATCGTGCAGGAGTTCCAGTTCGGGATGAACTGGTCCGACTATTCGCGGTTCGTCGGCGACATCTTCGGCGCCCCGCTCGCCTTCGAGGCACTGATCGCCTTCTTCTTCGAGTCCACCTTCATCGGACTGTGGATCTTCGGCTGGGACAAGCTGCCGAAGAAGATCCATCTGGCCTGTATATGGATGGTCTCGATCGGCACGATTCTCTCGGCGTACTTCATCCTGGCGGCCAACTCCTGGATGCAGCACCCGATCGGCTACCGGATCAACAAGGAAGCCGGCCGCGCCGAACTCACCGACTTCTGGGCGGTGCTCACCCAGGACACCGCGCTCACCCAGTTTTTCCACACCCTCACGGCCGCTTTCCTCGTCGGCGGTGCCTTCATGGTCGGTATCGCGGCCTTCCACCTGGCCCGCAAAAAGCACATTCCGGTGATGCGGACCTCGCTGCGACTCGGCCTGATCACCGTCGTGATCGCGGGACTGATGACCGCCGTCAGCGGTGACACCCTCGGCAAGGTCATGTTCAAGCAGCAGCCGATGAAGATGGCCGCGGCCGAGGCTCTCTGGGAGGGCGAGGCGCCCGCGCCGTTCTCCGTATTCGCCTACGGAGACGTCGACAAGGGGCACAACGACGTCGCCATCGAGATCCCCGGGATGCTCTCCTTCCTCGCCAACAACGACTTCAGCTCGTACGTCCCCGGCATCAACGACATCAACAAGGCCGAGCAGGAGAAGTACGGCCCCGGCGACTACCGGCCCAATATCCCCGTCGCCTACTGGAGCTTCCGCTGGATGATCGGCTTCGGCATGGCATCCTTCGCCCTCGGCCTGGCCGGGCTCTGGCTCACCCGCAAGAAGTTCATGCTGCCGGCGCGGCTGCGCACGGGCGAGGAAGAAGTGCCGAATCTGGTGCTCTTCAGGAACAAGCCACTCAGCCCGAAGCTCGCCGCCTGCTATTGGATCACCGCTCTCTGGACCCTGCTCTTCCCGCTGATCGCCAACGCCTGGGGCTGGATCTTCACCGAGACGGGACGCCAGCCCTGGGTCGTGTACGGAGTGCTGCGCACGGCCGACGCGGTCTCCCCCGGCGTCTCCCAGGGCGAGGTGCTCACCTCGATGATCGTCTTCACCTCGCTGTACGCGGTCCTCGCGGTGATCGAGGTCAAGCTGCTGGTCAAGTACGTCAAGGCCGGACCGCCGGAACTCACGGACGCCGACCTCAACCCGCCCACAAAGATCGGCGGCGACCCCACGGACGCCGACCGGCCGATGGCCTTCTCGTACTGAGGACTTGAGGAGCTATGGAACTCCACGACGTCTGGTTCGTCCTGATAGCCGTCCTCTGGACCGGCTACTTCTTCCTCGAAGGCTTTGACTTCGGCATCGGGATCCTGACCAAGCTGCTGGCCCGCGACCGCAAGGAACGACGGGTCCTCATCAACACCATCGGGCCGGTCTGGGACGGCAACGAGGTCTGGCTGCTGAGCGCCGGCGGAGCGACCTTCGCCGCCTTCCCCGAGTGGTACGCCACGCTGTTCTCCGGCTTCTATCTGCCGCTGCTGCTCATCCTGGTCTGTCTGATCGTGCGCGGGGTCGCCTTCGAATACCGGGCCAAGCGGCCTGAGGAGAACTGGCAGCGCAACTGGGAACACGCGATCTTCTGGACGTCACTGCTGCCCGCAGTGCTGTGGGGCGTCGCCTTCGGCAACATCGTGCGCGGCGTGAAGATCGACGCGCACAAGGAGTACGTCGGCAACCTCTGGGATCTGCTCAATCCGTACGCGCTCCTGGGCGGGCTGGTGACCCTGGCCCTCTTCACCTTCCACGGCACGGTGTTCGCCGCGCTCAAGACGGTGGGGGACATCCGGGTACGGGCCCGGAAGCTGGCGCTCGCCCTGGGACTGATCACCACCGTGCTGGCGCTCGGTTTCCTGATCTGGACGCAGGCGGACCACGGGGACGGCGCGAGTCTGGTCGCGATGATCGTCGCCGTAGCGGCGCTGGCAGCCGCGATCGGGGCCATCGCCGCAGGGCGCGAGGGCTGGTCGTTCGCGCTCAGCG
Source organism: Streptomyces sp. NPDC058198 (assembly GCF_042882605.1). Lineage (NCBI taxonomy): Bacteria > Bacillati > Actinomycetota > Actinomycetes > Kitasatosporales > Streptomycetaceae > Streptomyces > Streptomyces sp. NPDC058198. Next base: position 149,928 of record NZ_JBHVVP010000002.1, on the reverse strand, counting down.
GGGTGACGATCGTGGCCGCCGTCGCGATGCTCTTCCTGACGCTCTTCCCGAACGTCATGCCCTCCTCGCTGAACGAGGGGTGGAACCTGACGGTGACGAACGCCTCGTCCACTCCGTACACCTTGAAGATCATGACCTGGTGCGCGGGTATCGCCACACCGGTCGTGCTGCTCTACCAGGGCTGGACGTACTGGGTGTTCCGCAAGCGGATCGGCACACAGCACATCGCCGATGCGTAGCCGGAGCGGTACGCGCCCCACGGGGCGCAGCACAAGGAATGGGTGTTTCACGTGAAACCGATCGACCCGCGTCTGCTCCGGTACGCCCGCGCCACCCGCTTCTTCCTGATGGCCGTGGTGGTCCTCGGGCTGGCGGGCGCGGGGTTGGTCGTCGCCCAGGCGATGCTGATCGCCGACGTGGTGGTGGGTGCGTTCCAGCGCGGGTCCGACGGCTCCGAGCTGAGCACTCCCCTGCTTCTGCTGGGTGCGGTCGCCCTCGGACGCGCACTGGTCTCCTGGCTGACCGAGCTGGCCGCCCACCGGGCGAGCGCGGCGGTCAAGTCCGAACTGCGCGGACGGCTGCTGGCGCGGGCGGCCGAACTGGGTCCTGGATGGCTGAGCGGCCAGCGCACCGGTTCACTGGTCGCGCTCGCCACTCGCGGAGTCGATGCCCTGGACGACTACTTCGCGCGCTATCTGCCGCAGCTGGGGCTCGCGGTGGTGGTGCCGGTGGCGGTCCTGGCGCGGATCGTCACCGAGGACTGGGTCTCGGCCGCCGTCATCGTGGTGACCCTGCCGTTGATCCCGCTGTTCATGGTCCTCATCGGCTGGGCCACGCAGGCCAGGATGGACCGTCAGTGGCGGCTGCTGTCCCGCCTGTCGGGTCACTTCCTGGATGTGGTCGCCGGACTGCCGACGCTGAAGGTCTTCGGCCGGGCCAAGGCGCAGGCCGAGTCGATCCGCGAGATCACCTCGGAGTACCGCCAGGCCACGCTGCGCACGCTGCGGATCGCCTTCCTGTCGTCCTTCGCCCTGGAACTGCTCTCGACGCTCTCGGTGGCGCTGGTCGCGGTCGGTATCGGGATGCGGCTCGTCCATGGGGACCTCGATCTGTACACCGGCCTGGTGGTGCTGGTCCTCGCGCCCGAGGCATATCTGCCGATCCGGCAGGTGGGGGCGCAGTATCACGCGGCTGCCGAGGGGCTTTCTGCCGCGGAGGAGATCTTCGCGGTCCTGGAGACCGAGCCTGCGGCGGGCGGCAAGGGGAACGTGCCCGGCGCGCTGAGGCTGGAGCTGGACGGTGTGACGGTCCGCCATGAGGGCCGTAAGGAGCCGTCGCTGAACGCGGCCACGCTGACGGTCGAACCGGGGGAGACGGTCGCGCTCGTCGGCCCCAGCGGGGTCGGGAAATCCACCCTGCTCAATGTGCTGCTCGGATTTGCCGTGCCCGACGAGGGCCGGGTGCGGGTGGACGGCCGGGATCTGTCGACCCTCGACCTGAACCGCTGGCGGGAACGGATCGCGTGGGTTCCCCAGCAGCCGTATCTCTTCGCGGGGACGATCGCGGAGAACGTACGCCTGGCCCGCCCGGACGCGGACGACGCAGCGGTGGGGGAGGCGCTGCGGGACGCGGGGGCGTACGACTTCGTGGCGGCGCTCCCCCAGGGCGTCGACACCATGCTCGGCGAGGACGGGTCGGGACTCTCGGCCGGCCAGCGCCAACGGCTCGCGCTGGCCCGGGCTTTTCTCGCCGACCGGCCGCTGTTGCTGCTGGACGAGCCCACGGCGGCGCTCGACGGCGAGACGGAGGCCGGGATCGTCGACGCCGTGCGACGGCTGGCGACGGGCCGTACGGTGCTGCTGGTCGTCCACCGGCCGGCGCTGCTCGCGGTGGCGGACCGGGTGATCGCACTGCCGGAGCGGCGGGAGCAGCCGGAGCGCCCGGCGCGGCCAGGGTCCGCGGGGGAGCCTGGCCTCGGCGACGGCTTGGCAGTGCCTCGGCGCATCGAGTCCCAGCGCATCGGGCCTCAGAGCATCGAGTCCCAGCACACCGGGCCTCGGCGCACCGGCCCGGACGGGGTGGCACTCGACCGGCGAGGGTCGTCCCGCGAACCCCTCGCACGGATGAGGGCCGCCGCCGGGACGCTGCGAGGGCGGTTCGTCCTGGCGCTCGTGCTCGGGAGCTGTGCCCTCGGCTCCGCCGTCGGGCTCATGGCGGTGTCCGGATGGCTCATCTCACGCGCCTCCGAGCAGCCGCCCGTTCTCTACCTGATGGTCGCGGTGACGGCGACCCGCGCCTTCGGTATCGGCCGGGCCGTCTTCCGGTACGCCGAGCGGATCGTGTCGCACGACGCGGTGCTCAGGATGCTCGCCGACCTCAGGGTCGACGTATACCGGCGGCTGGAGCGCATCGCCCCCGCCGGGCTGCGCGAGACGAGGCGCGGAGACCTGCTGTCCCGGCTGGTCGCCGATGTGGACGAACTCCAGGACTACTGGCTCCGGTGGCTGCTGCCGGTCGGTACCGCCCTGCTGGTGGGCCTGGGCGCCGCCGGATTCACCGCGTGGCTGCTGCCGGAGGCGGGCGCCGTACTGGCCGCCGGGCTGCTGGTCGCCGGGGTGGGCGTACCGCTGGTGAGCGGTGCGTGCGCCCGCCGTACGGAGCGGCAGCTGGCCCCGGCACGCGGACTGCTGGCGACCCGGGTCGCCGATCTGCTCAGGGGTACCGCGGAACTGACCGTCGCGGGAGCGCTGAAGAGCCGGATGCGCCAGGTGCGCGAGGCCGACGGGACGCTGACGGCCATCGCCTCGCGCGGCGCGAGTGCCACCGCGCTCGGCGCCGGCCTCTCCGCCCTGGCCTGCGGTCTGACCGTGGCAGCCGCCGCGGTCGTCGGCGTACAGGCCCTGCGTGACGGACGGCTGGAGGGTGTCGAACTGGCCGTGGTCGTCCTCACCCCGCCCGCCGCGTTCGAAGCGGTCACCGGCCTGCCGCTCGCCGTGCGGTACCGGCAGCGGGCCAGGCGCGGCGCGGAGCGGGTATGTGAGGTGCTGGACGCCCCCGTCCCCGTACAGGAGCCGGAGCAGCCGGCCGCCGCGCCCCTCTCGCCGTTCCCGCTGGAGATACGGGGAGTGTCCGCGCGGTACGCGGGGCAGCGGCGGGACGCGCTCAGTGGCTTCGATCTGACGCTGACCGCCGGGAAGCGGGTCGCCGTCGTCGGACCCTCGGGATCGGGCAAGACCACGCTCGCCCAGGTGCTGCTGCGCTTCCTGGACGCGCGCGAGGGCAGCTGCCACCTCGGCGGGACCGACGCGGCCACCCTCGACGGGGACACCGTCCGGCGTTTCGTCGGGCTGTGTGCCCAGGACGCGCATCTCTTCGACAGCTCCGTACGGGAGAACCTCAGGCTCGCCCGTACGGACGCGACCGAGGACCAACTGTGCGACGCCCTGCGCCGGGCCCGGCTGCTCGACTGGGTCGAGGCACTGCCGGCCGGCCTGGACACCCTCGTCGGGGAACACGGCGCCCAGCTCTCCGGCGGCCAGCGGCAGCGCCTCGCGCTGGCCCGCGCGCTCCTCGCCGATTTCCCCGTGCTGGTCCTGGACGAGCCCGCCGAGCATCTGGACCTGGCGACGGCCGACGCGCTGACAGCCGACCTGCTGGAGGCGACCGAGGGAAGGACGACGCTGCTCATCACCCACCGCTTGCGGGGGCTCGACACGGTGGACGAGCTGATCGTGCTGGAAGAGGGCCGTTCCGTACAGCGCGGTCCCTATGACGAGCTGGCCGCTGTCGAGGGGCCACTGCGGCGGATGCTGGAGCGTGAGCGTGCCGGCGATCTGCTCGACACCGGAAGCCGACTTTCCCTGCTTAATAGGACTTACTAGTCTCAAGAACATGAAAGCGCCCGAACCTACGGATCCGCTCGAAGCCGCAGCCCGCGCGGCCCGCAGCCTTCAGGGCCTGTCCGCCGAAACCACGGCGCAGGTGCCACAACTGCTGGAGGCGATGAGTTCCGTCGGCGCGGGCCTGGAGCCGCACGCCACACTCAGGCGGATCTGCGAGACGGCGGCCCAACTCGCCGGCGCCCGCTACGCCGCGATCGGTGTCGTCAACGAGGCGGGCGAGGGCCTCTCCGACTTTGTGACGTACGGAGTCGGCGAGGACGTGGAACGGCGCATCGGGCACCGGCCCGACGGACGCAGCGGGCTGCTCGGCGCGCTGATCCGGCATCCGGGCACGCTCCGGCTCACCGATCTGACCACCGATCCGCGCGCCGCCGGATTTCCTCCGGGCCATCCGCCGATGCGGACGTTCCTCGGCCTCCCCATCCGTGTGAAGGGCGAGGTCTTCGGCAACCTCTATCTGTCCGAGAAGTCCGACGGGGACGCATTCAACGAATACGACCTGCACATGGTGCGGGTGCTCGCCACCGAGGCCGGGATCGTCATCGGCAACGCGCGGCTGTACGAGGCGGCCCGGCAGCGCGAGCGGTGGATCGACGGCTCGGTCGCCGTCACCACCGCCCTGCTCTCCGGCGCCGACGCGGGCGACGCCCTGTCGGTCGTCGCCGAACACGCCCGCAGACTGGCGGATTCGTCCGTCGGCGTGGTGCTGCTGAGGACGGGCGACGGCGGTCTGGAGGTCGTGGCCGTCTCCGCCGACCACCCGATCATCAAGCGGGGCGTGGTCGTCCCGGCCGAGAGCCCCGTCGCCGCGACCCTGCTGGCCGGCGAAACCGTCTTCGTGGAAGACTCCGCCACCGACCCGCGCCTGATCGCCAAGCTGGGCACCGGTTTCGGCCCGTGCATGCTGCTGCCGCTGCGCACGGACGGCCGGGTGCTCGGCGCACTCGCCACGCCCCGCGAGCAGGGCGCACCCTGCTTCGGCGAGATGGAACGCACGCTGGCCGCTCAGTTCGCCTCGCAGGCGGCGCTGGCGCTGATGATGGCCGAGGCGCAGCGCGACCGGGAGCGGCTGGCCGTCCTGGAGGACCGTGACCGGATCGCCCGCGACCTCCATGACCTGGTCATCCAGCGGCTGTTCACCACCGGGATGATGCTGGAGAGCGCCCAGCGCGGAACGGTCGCGCCCGACGTGCATCAGGGCATCGCCAAGGCGGTCGACGAACTGGATGTGACGATCCAGGAGATCCGCACAGCCATCTTCGCGCTGCAGCAGGGACCGGCCGAGGCGCCGGCCGGGGTGCGCACCCGTGTCCTGCGGGAGATCAACATGGCGGCCGTCCCCCTGGGCTTCAAGCCCTCCCACCGGTTCGTCGGCGCGGTCGACTCCGGCGTCGGGGAACTCACCGGGAAGAACCTGATCGCCGCCCTCCGCGAAGCCCTCTCCAACGTCTTCCGGCACGCGCACGCCACCCGCGTCGAAGTGGTCGTCGATGCCACCCTCCGGCTCTCCGACGGCAGGGGCGCGGTCCGGCTGTCGGTCGCCGACGACGGGGTGGGGATCCCGAGCGGCGGACGGCGCAGCGGGCTGCGCAACCTCCGGCGGCGCGCCGAGTCGTTGGGCGGATCGAGCACGTGCGAGCCGGGACTCGGGGAGGGCGAGGGTGGTACGACGGTGGTCTGGGAGGCCCCGCTGTGATCCGGGGGACCGTGGCCAGGGGAACCGTCGCAGGTCCTACAGCCGCGCCAGGATCTCTTCGATGACGACCGCGACGCCGTCCTCGTTGTTGGTGGCCGTACGTCCGGAGGCGGCGGCCAGCACGTCCGGGTGGGCGTTGCCCATCGCGTACGACGTCCCGGCCCAGGTCAGCATCTCCAGATCGTTCGGCATGTCACCGAAGGCGACGACCTCGTCGGACGAGATGCCGCGCTCGGCGCAGCAGAGCGCGAGCGTGCTCGCCTTGCTCACACCCAGGCCGCTGACCTCCAGGAGCGCGGTCGGGCTCGAGCGGGTGATGGTGGCGAGGTCGCCCACCGCCGTACGGGCCAGCGTGAGGAAGCCGTCGGGGGTCAGATCGGGGTGGTGGGCGAGCAGCTTCACCACGGGGGCGGCGGGGCCCTGGTCCGCCGTACCGAGCAGCTTCTCGGCGGTGGCGACGGTCGCGCCCGGATCCTCGTGGAAGGGCGGGTACGTCGGCTCGTAGTGGATACCGGTGGTCAGCTCGACCGCATAGGTCGTTCCTGGAGCGGCGTCGCGCAGTGCCTGCACGACAGTCAGAGCGGTCTCGCGGTCCAGCGCACGGACCTCCACCAGCTCTCCGCCCGCGTGCAGATCGACGACCGCGGCGCCGTTGGCACAGATCGCCAGTCCGTGGCCGTGCACATGCTCACTGACGACATCCATCCAGCGGGACGGGCGTCCGGTGACGAAGAAGACCTCGATACCGGCCTTCTCGGCGGCGGCGAGCGCGGCGATCGTACGGTCGGAGACGGACTTGTCGTCGTGCAGCAGAGTGCCGTCCAGGTCGGTGGCGATCAGCCGGGGCCGGGCGGGGAGCGGGGAATCGCTGGGCGAGGTCACGGCCCCATTCTCACGTACAAGGGTGCACGGGCGTGCGGAGGGGCGCACATCTGAGAAGGCGCGCGCCGCCGAGCTGCCATGGCAGGCGACGACGCCCCCGTCGCACCGACGATGTGCGGAGCGGCGTCAGGGCGACCGGTCGGGCGGGGATGCGTCCATGGCCGCTCCCGTAGGGTCGGGGTCATGCGTCTGAGTACCGTGATCCTTCCCGTCCGTCGCTGGCTCGACGGTGGCCGTGACGAGTGGCGGCGAGCCGAGCGGCTCGGTTTCCACACCGCCTACACCTACGACCACCTTTCGTGGCGTACCTTCCGCGACGGTCCGTGGTTCGGGGCGGTACCGACCCTCACAGCAGCCGCGGCGGCCACCGAGCGCCTGCGCCTGGGGACGCTCGTCACATCGCCGAACTTCCGGCATCCGGTGACTCTCGCCAAGGACCTGATCTCGCTGGACGATGTCTCGGGCGGCCGGATCACCCTGGGCATAGGCGCGGGCGGCACGGGCTTCGACGCCACGGCGCTCGGCCAGGAGCCGTGGACGCCGAGGGAGCGGGCGGACCGGTTCGCCGAGTTCGTGCCGCTGCTCGACCGGCTGCTGACCGAGGACTCCGTGACGTACGACGGGACCTTCTACTCCGCCGTCGAGGCCCGCGGCATCCCGGGATGTGTGCAGCGGCCCCGGCTGCCCTTCGCGGTCGCGGCCACCGGCCCGCGCGGACTGAAGCTCGCTGCCCGGCACGGCCAGGCATGGGTGACGACGGGCGATCCGAAGATCTTCGAGACGGGTACGCCGGAGCAGTCCCGCGACGCCATCCGCGGACAGATCGAACGGCTCGGCAAGGCCTGTGCCGAGATCGGCCGGGATGTGTCCGGTGTGGAGAAAATCCTGCTCACCGGCTTCACCCCGGACCGCAGCGGTCCGATGGAGTCCCTTGACGCGTTCGTGGACTTCGCGGGCAGGCACTTCGCGTTGGGTATCACCGAGATCGCGGTCCATGCCCCCATCCCGGACTCGGACTTCGCCGCGGATCAGCGGGTCTTCGAGCAGATCGCCACGGAAGCGCTCGCGCAGCTCCGTCCGTAGGACGGGCCTGCCGCGGTCAGCCGGGGGTACGGCCGCAGTCAGCCGGCGAACGGTCGCGGTCAGCCGGGGAAACGCAGGAACTCCGGCGGTACGGAGTCGGTGAGCCACACGCCATTGGCGCTGACATGGAAGACCAGCCCGCCGCGGTGCATCGCTCCCGCGTCCACCGACAGCACGACGGGCCGGCCGCGGCGGGCGCCGACCCGGGTCGCGGTCTCGCGGTCGGGCGAGAGATGCACATGGTGGCGGAGCATGGGGCGCAGCCCCTCGGCGCGGATCGCGTCCAGGTTCCCGGCGACGGTGCCGTGGTAGAGGTACGCGGGCGGTTCGGCGGGGGCCAGCCCCAGGTCGACCTCGACGGTGTGGCCCTGGTTGGCGCGGATCCGGTCGCCCTTGACCGTGAAGCGCCGCTTGTCGTTGACGGCGACGGCATGGTCGAGTTCGGCACGGCTGATCCGGAAGCCGTGCTCGGCGGCAGCACGGATCAGCTCGTCCACCGCCACCCAGCCGTTCGCGTCGAGAGCGATACCGATCCGTTCGGGCTGGTGGCGCAGATGCTTCGAGAGGTACTTCGACACCTTCACGGTGCGTCGTTCGTCGGGTGATCCGGTCATCCGAACAGGGTGCCCGGATGTCCTGGCGCGGCGCTACTCATTTCGAAGCAATGGTGATTCAGAGGTTTGATCCACAGCCAAGTCGTGTTATCCACAGGGGATTTGGCAATCCTGTGGACAACGAACGTACTATTTAAGCTATTTGGCCCATATGGTTGCCTTGTCTGTGTGTTGAGGCGCCAGTCCGTCCAAGGACCTTGCACGCAGCCCTCGTTCGACGGCCGCAGTGATGCGGAATACCCGCCGCGCTCACAGCGGTGGCTCCACCCGTGCGATCGCGCGCAGTGCCCTGGGTGCGATCCGGGACAGGAGCCGCGCACCGCAGGCCTCCGGAGTGACCGGCACGACCGCCTGATTGCGCACGACGGCGCGCAGCACGGCGGCGGCGACCTTCTCGGGCGGGTAGTTGCGCAGCCCGTACAGCCGAGCGGTCTTCTTCCTGCGCCGCTCCTCCTCTTCGGCGGAGACACCCGTGAAGCGCGCCGTGGACGTGATGTTGGTGTTGACGAAGCCGGGGCAGATCGCGGAAACCCCGATGCCCCGCCCGGCCAGTTCGGCCCGCAGGCATTCGCTGAGCATCAGCACCGCCGCCTTGGAGGTGCTGTACGCGGGCAGCGCCTTGGAGGGCTGATAGGCCGCGGCCGAGGCGATATTGACGATATGGCCACCCTGGCCACGCTCCGCCATCTGCTTGCCGAAGAGCCGGCAGCCGTGGATGACGCCCCACAGATTGACGTCCAGGACCTTCTTCCAGTCCTCCGTGGTGGTGTCGAGAAACGCTCCGGACACCCCGATCCCCGCGTTGTTGACCAGCACATCGACGATGCCGTACTCCGTGGCGACCCGCCCGGCGAGCTTCTCCATCGCCCGTTCATCGCCGACGTCGGCCGGCTCGCCCCACGCGTCCGGTGCGCCGATCAGCCGGGCCAGCTCCGCGGTCCTGGCCGCCCCTTCCTCGTCCCGGTCGACCGCCACGATCCGTGCGCCCGCCTCGGCGAACGCGAGGGCGGTGGCCCGGCCGATGCCACTGGCCGCGCCGGTGACCAGGACGAGCTGTCCGCCGAAGCGCTCCGCGTACGGGCCGCTCGGCGCCGAACTCGTGCCCGGATGTTTGCCGCCCTCCTGGGCGTCGACGAAGTCCCTGATCCAGGAGGCCAGCTGGTCGGGACGGGTACGTTGCACCCAGTGCTTGGCGGGCAGTGAGCGCCGTACCAACCGCGGAGCCCAGTGCTCCAGATCGTCGTAGAGCCGCTCCGACAGGAAGGCGTCGTCCGTCGGAGTGATCAGCTGCACGGGTACGTGCGCATAGGCGTCGGTGCGCGGCCTGCGCAGCCGGGCCCGGAGATTGTCCCGGTAGAGCCAGGTGCCGTGCGCCGCGTCCTGTGGCAGGGAGGACGTCGGGTACGCCCCGACGGGGAGCTTCTCGACCCGCCGGAGGATCTTGGGCCACCGCTTGCCGAGAGGGCCTCGCCAGGCCAGCTCCGGCAGCACGGGCGTGTGCAGCAGATAGATGTACCAGGACTTGGCGCCCTGCCCGAGAAGCTGTCCGACCCGGCGCGGGGTGGGCCGCCCCGCCCGCCGCTTGATCCAGTGCCCCAAGTGGTCCAGGGACGGTCCCGACATCGAGGTGAACGAGGCGATGCGGCCCTCGGTCCGCGCCACGGTCACGAACTCCCAGCACTGCACGGAACCCCAGTCGTGGCCGACCAGATGGACCGGCCGGTCCGGACTCACCGCGTCGGCGACCGCCAGGAAGTCGTCCGTCAGCTTCTCCAGCGTGAAGCCGCCGCGCAGCGGGACCGGCGCCGTCGACCTGCCGTGTCCCCGCACGTCGTACAGCACCACATGGAAGCGCTTGGCGAGCCGCCCCGCGACCTCCGACCAGACCTCCTTGCTGTCCGGATAGCCGTGCACGAGCAGCACGGTCGGCCGCGCCGTGTCGCCCAGCTCGGCGACGCACAGCTCGATTCCGCCCGTACGCACCCAGCGCTCCCGGGCGCCCTCCAGCCCGGTGCTCGTACCGCTGCTTTCGCTTCCACTCGTACTCATACGGCCTCCGCCCGGCGTCACATGTGCGGTACGTGTCAGTAACGTGACACCGATGAATGTGACAATGTCCGGTGGTCTGCGTCAAGGGCCGGTCCATACCTGTGGATAACCGGACGACGGGGCCTGTGTCGGGCGCCCGGGGGAGGCCGGCGGTCCCCCATGAGGGCGTCCAGCTGAGTCCGTGGCCCCCTACGGGTCCGTACATCTGGAGGGGGACACGGATACAGCCGCCTGGTCTGACGCCCACTGTGGCCCGCGCCACTACCGTCGTACCGTGACTGTGATCGCGACCGAAAGCCTGAGCAAGCGGTTCCCCCGGGTGACCGCGCTTGACCGGCTCTCCTTGGACATCGGACCCGGTGTGACCGGGCTGGTGGGCGCCAACGGAGCCGGCAAGTCCACCATGATCAAGATCCTGCTGGGTCTGTCCCCCGCCACGGAAGGCCGGGCCGCGGTGCTCGGGCTCGACGTCGCCACCAGTGGCGGCGCCATCCGTGAGCGCGTCGGGTACATGCCCGAGCACGACTGCCTGCCGCCGGACGTCTCGGCCACCGAGTTCGTCGTCCATATGGCGCGCATGTCCGGACTCCCGCCGACCGCGGCCCGCGAGCGTACCGCCGACACCCTGCGCCATGTCGGCCTCTACGAGGAGCGATACCGCCCCATCGGCGGCTACTCGACCGGCATGAAGCAGCGCGTCAAACTCGCGCAGGCATTGGTCCACGACCCTCAACTCGTCCTCCTTGACGAGCCGACCAACGGACTCGACCCGGTCGGCCGCGACGAGATGCTCGGGCTGATCCGCCGCGTCTACACGGACTTCGGCATCTCCGTCCTGGTCACCTCGCACCTCCTGGGTGAACTCGAACGCACCTGTGACCATGTCGTCGTCATCGACGGCGGGAAGCTGCTGCGTTCCAGCTCCACCAGCGACTTCACCCAGACCACCACGACCCTCGCGGTCGAGGTCACCGACTCCGACAAGCACCCCGACGGCACGCACGCCCTGCGCGAGGCCCTCACGGCGGCCGGCGTCACCCTCCACGCCGGCATGGAGGAAGGGCTCCCGGGCGCGGGCCACATCCTCCTGATCGAGGCCACCGGCGAGGAGACGTACGACGTCGTCCGCGACACCGTCGCCGGGCTCGGCCTGGGGCTCGTACGGATGGAACAGCGACGCCACCACATCGCGGAGGTCTTCCGCCCGACGGCGGCCGAAGAGGCCGGAGCGGCCGAAGGCGCCGCTCAAGCAGCGAGCGGGTCAGCGACCGGCGCCGACCGGGCCACGTACGCACTGCAGAAGGGAGGCGCGCGCGATGAGCACTGAGACCGGGACCGAGACCACTCGGATCCACAACATCGGGTACCGCAACTACGAAGGACCGCGGCTCGGCCGTGCCTACGCCCGCCGCTCCCTCTACTCGCAGTCCCTGCGCGGCGCGTACGGACTCGGCCGCTCGGCCAAGTCCAAGGTCCTGCCGATGATCCTCTTCGCGGTGATGTGCCTGCCCGCGGCCATCATCGTCGCAGTCGCCGTCGCGACCAATCTCAAGGACCTGCCGCTCGACTACACGCGCTACGCGATCGTCACCCAGGCCGTCATCGGTCTCTATCTCGCCGCGCAGGCCCCGCAGTCGGTCTCCCGCGATCTGCGCTTCAAGTCCGTGCCGCTCTACTTCTCCCGCCCGATCGAGCGCATCGACTACGTCCTCGCGAAGTACGGCGCGATGGCCTCGGCCCTCTTCGTACTGACCGCGGCGCCGCTCGTCATCCTCTACGTCGGCTCGCTGCTCGCCAAGATGGACTTCGCCGACCAGACCAAGGGATTCGGCCAGGGGCTGGTGTCGGTGGCGCTGCTCTCCATCCTCTTCGGCGGGATCGGCCTCGTCATGGCCGCGCTCACGCCGCGCCGCGGCTTCGGCGTCGCCGCCGTGATCGCCACACTGACCATCTCGTACGGTGCGGTCTCCACGGTCCAGGCCATCGCCTGGCAGACGGGATCGACCGGCGCCGTCAAGTGGCTCGGCCTCTTCTCGCCGGTCACGATCATCGACGGTGTGCAGACCGCCTTCCTGGGAGCCACCTCCGCCTTCCCCGGCGAGGCGGGCCCCTCGGCCGGCGTGGGCGTGGCCTATCTGCTGGTCCTCCTCGCGCTCGTCTTCGGTTCGTACGCCGTCCTCATGCGCCGTTACCGGAAGGTCGGGCTGTGACCACCATCGACATCGAGCACACCTCGCGCTGGTTCGGCAACGTCGTGGCCGTCAACGACGTCACCATGACGATCGGCCCGGGTGTCACCGGACTGCTCGGCCCCAATGGCGCGGGCAAGTCCACCCTCATCAACATGATGGCCGGCTTCCTGGCTCCCTCCACCGGCACCGTCACCCTCGACGGACAGCAGATCTGGCGCAACGAATCGGTGTACCGGCAGATCGGCATCGTGCCGGAGCGGGAGTCGATGTACGACTTCCTCACCGGTCTCGACTTCGTCGTCGCCAACGCCGAACTGCACGGCCTGGGCGCCAAGGCGGCCCGCGCGGCGCTCGCCACGGTCGAGATGGAGTACGCGCAGGACCGCAAGATCGCGACGTACAGCAAGGGCATGCGGCAGCGGGTGAAGATGGCGTCCGCGCTGGTCCACGACCCGTCGGTACTGCTTCTCGACGAGCCCTTCAACGGTATGGACCCGCGCCAGCGTATGCAGCTGATGGATCTCCTGCGGCGTATGGGCGCCACGGGCCGCACCGTTCTGTTCTCCTCCCATATCTTGGAGGAAGTCGAGCAACTCGCCTCCCACATCGAGGTGATCGTGGCCGGGCGGCATGCCGCCTCCGGGGACTTCCGCAAGATCCGCCGGCTCATGACCGACCGGCCGCACCGCTACCTCGTACGGTCCAGCGACGACCGCGCGCTCGCCGCCGCGCTGATCGCCGACCCGTCGACGGCGGGCATCGAGGTGGACCTCGCCGAGGGCGCACTGCGCATCCAGGCGGTCGACTTCGGCCGCTTCACCGAACTGCTGCCGCGGGTCGCCCGCGAGCACTCCATCCGGCTGCTCACGGTCTCGCCCTCGGACGAGTCCCTCGAGTCGGTCTTCTCCTATCTCGTAGCGGCCTGAGCGGCCTGAAAGGAGCTGTGACGTCATGTACAACCCCACAGTCGCCCGGCTCACCTACCGGGCCCTGCTCGGCAGGCGCCGGGCCGCGATCCTCTTCCTGCTGCCTGCTCTGCTGATCGTCATCGCGGCTGCCGTCCGTGCTTTCAACGGCGCGGACGACCAGGTCGCGTCGGACGTGCTGGGCGGCTTCGCCATCGCCACGATGGTGCCGCTGATCGGTGTGATCGCCGGGACCGGCGCGATCGGACCGGAGATCGACGACGGCTCGATCGTCTATCTGCTGTCCAAGCCGCTGAAGCGGCCGACGATCATCTTCACCAAACTGATCGTGGCCATCGCCGTGACCATGGCCTTCTCCGCGATCCCCACCTTCATCGCCGGTTACATCCTCAACGGCAACGGACAGCAGATAGCGGTTGCCTACACCGTCGCGGCGCTCGTCGCCTCGATCGCGTACAGCGCGCTCTTCCTGCTGCTCGGCACGGTCAGCCGGCACGCGGTGGTCATAGGACTCGTGTACGCACTGGTCTGGGAGGCGCTCTTCGGCAGCCTGGTGGCGGGCGCGCGGACGCTCAGCGTCCAGCAGTGGGCGCTGGCGCTCGCCCAGAAGATCGGCGGCGGGGGCACGATCACCTCGGACGTCGGACTGCCGCTGGCGGTGAGCCTGCTCGCGGGGGTCACGGTGCTCGCGACCTGGTACGCGGGCCAGAAATTGCGGACGCTGACGCTCGCGGGCGAGGAGTGACCGCGCGGACCGCGCGTACGGCAACCCCCGCCCCGTGGGCGGGGGTTGCCGCGTAACTGTACGGTTATCGGCTCGTTGTTCAGCGTGCGTGGAGGCAACTGGAGTTCGTAACGTCGAGCGTTCGTGAAACTGAGGATTGCCGGTGGCGGATCGAAAGCCGCACCGGTCATGGGATGAGTAGCCACCGTGAGCCGACCTCCACCCCTGAAGCCCGGGGAGAGGGCCGACCATCATCGGTTTCACGAAGTGGAAGGCATACCCATGCCACCAGAAGGTGCTCTGCTCGAATCGCGCTCGATGCGCGACAGCGTCATGGGGCGGATAGACGCGCTCGACAAGGTCAAGGCGCTACGGCTGCTGCCGGACGGCGTACACATCACGACGGAGGGCGTCGCACGCTACTTCGAAATCCACAGGGAGGCCGTGCACAGTGTCGTCAAGCGTCACCGCGACGAGTTGCACGCCAACGGAATGATCACCCTGAAGGGCTCTGACCTGCAGGATTTCGAAATGGCCAACTTGGCCACTTCAGCTGACGGCGCCCCCGTGAGTTATCCACAGGGGCGAGCACACCTGCGGCTGTTCACCCGCCGGGCCGTGCTCAACATCGCGATGCTGCTGCGCGACAGCGACATCGCCCGCTGCGTCCGTACGTATCTCCTCGACGCCGAGGACGATCTTCGTAAGGGCTACGCGAACCTCGACCGGCGGGTGACCGATGTCGAGACCTGCCTCGGCGGGGTCGGCGTCGCGCTCCAGGAGCTGGGGCCGGTTCTGCACCGGATGTCGTACCGGCTCGACAGCCTGGACCGGCGGCTCGACGCCACCAATCAGGTCGTCGCGGCCATCAGCAACCGGCTGTGCCAGATGTCCGAGGACATCAACCGCGTGGACGCCCGGGTGGACGATGTCGTCCACCAGCTGAGGGACCTGCGCCGGGGCCGTAAGCGCCGCTGATCCAGGGCCTGTGCTCGCCGGCTGGATCCGCCGGCGAGCACAGGTCACGTCAGGAATATTCGATGGCGCCGAAGCGGCGCCCCGGGCACAGTAGTTGTGTCAGGGCACACCACAGGACCGGGAGGGGAACACGGCGATGACCGGGAGTCCGAGTCCGTCGAGTTCCCCGTAGGGCAGCACCGCGCAGGCACCGGAGTAGCCATCACCACTCCGCGCAGCCGCCGGCGCACTGCCCGGGGGCGGCCGCTTCGAGCGCGCATCCGCGCGGGCCGCCCCTCCCGGAGGATTGGCCGAGCGGTACGGCAGAGCCCGCACGGTGTGTGCACACCGACCGGACACCCGCCGGACAGCCCTTAGCCCAGCAGCAGCTTCTCCAGCACCATCGCGATGCCGTCGTCCTCGTTCGAGGCCGTGACCTCGTCCGCCACGGCCTTCAGGTCTTCGTGCGCGTTCGCCATCGCCACGCCGTGCCGCGCCCAGCCGAACATCGGGATGTCGTTCGGCATATCGCCGAACGCGATCGTGTCCGCCGCTTTGACGCCGAGGCGACGCGCGGCCAGCGAGAGCCCGGTGGCCTTGCTCAGACCCAGCGGCAGGATCTCCACGACGCCCGCCCCCGCCATCACCACAGCCACGAGGCTGCCGGCCGTCGCCCGCGCCGCCAGCGCCAGCGCGTCGTCGTCCAGCTCCGGATGCTGGATGTACACCTTGTTGAGGGGCGCCGACCACAGCTCAGCCGGATCATCAACGACCAACGCGGGGAGCGGCCCTTCCTGCACCCGGTACCCGGGGCCGACCAGCACGTCACCGTCCAGACCGTCCCGGCTCACGGCCAGCGCCAGCGGGCCGATCTCCGCCTCGATCTTGGAGATCGCCAGCGCGGCCAGCTGCCGGTCCAGCGTCACCGAGGTCAGCAGCTTGTGTTCGCCCGCGTGATAGACCTGCGCGCCCTGGCCGCACACCGCGAGGCCGTCGTATCCCAGGTCGTCCAGGATGTGCCGGGTCCAGGGCACCGCACGCCCGGTGACGATGATGTGCGCGGCGCCCGCCGCGGTGGCCGCGGCGAGCGCTTCCCGCGTGCGCGCGGAGACCGTGTGGTCCTCGCCCAGGAGCGTGCCGTCGAGGTCCGTCGCGACGAGCTTGTACGGAAACGACGGCTGGAACGACTGCTGGAACGACTGCGCGGACGAGGGTACGGGCGACGCCGCAGGCGGCTCCGCGGAGGCAGGGCCGGTGCTCACTTGGCGATCGGCTCCAGCACCTCACGGCCGCCCAGATACGGACGCAGCACCTCGGGCACCCACACCGAACCGTCGGCCTGCTGGTGGTTCTCCAGGAGCGCCACGATCGTGCGCGGTACGGCGCAGAGCGTGCCGTTCAGCGTCGCCAGCGGCTTGACCTGCTTGCCGTCCCGCATCCGGACGGAGAGCCGGCGTGCCTGGAAGCTGTCGCAGTTGGAGGCGGAGGTCAGCTCGCGGTACTTGCCCTGCGTGGGGATCCACGCCTCACAGTCGAATTTGCGCGTGGCCGAGGCGCCCAGGTCACCCGAGGCGACATCGATCACCTGGAAGGGCAGCCGGAGGCCGGTCAGCCACTGCTTCTCCCAGTCCAGCAGCCGCTGGTGCTCGGAGAGCGCTTCCGCCGGGTCGACGTACGAGAACATCTCGACCTTGTCGAACTGGTGGACGCGGAAGATGCCCCGGGTGTCCTTGCCATACGTACCGGCCTCGCGGCGGAAGCACGGCGAGAAGCCCGCGTACCGCAGGGGCAGCTTGCCGGCGTCGATGATCTCGTCCATGTGGTACGCGGCGAGCGGCACCTCTGACGTACCGACCAGGTAGTAGTCGTCCTTCTCCAGGTGGTACACGTTCTCCGCGGCCTGGCCGAGGAAGCCCGTGCCCTCCATGGCGCGCGGGCGGACCAGCGCCGGTGTGAGCATCGGGATGAAGCCGGCCTCGGTGGCCTGCGCGATAGCCGCGTTGACGAGAGCGAGCTCCAGCAGCGCGCCGACGCCCGTCAGGTAGTAGAACCGCGATCCGGACACCTTGGCGCCGCGCTCGACGTCGATGGCGCCGAGCGCCTCGCCGAGCTCCAGGTGGTCCTTGGGCTCGAAGCCCTCCGCCGCGAAGTCGCGGATCGTGCCGTGCGTCTCCAGGACGACGAAGTCCTCCTCGCCGCCGACGGGGACGTCGGGGTGGACGACATTGCCGAGCTGGAGAAGCAGCTGCTTTGCCTCGTCGTCGGCCTCATGCTGCTCCGCGTCGGCCGCCTTGACGTCGGCCTTGAGCTGCTCCGCCTTCTTGAGCAGCTCCGCCTTCTCTTCGGCGGAAGCCTTGGGGATCAGCTTGCCGAGCGACTTCTGCTCGGAGCGGAGCTCGTCGAAGCGGACGCCGGACGACCTGCGCCGCTCATCGGCGGAGAGCAGGGCGTCGACAAGCGCGACGTCCTCTCCACGGGCGCGCTGGGAGGCGCGCACACGGTCGGGGTCCTCACGAAGCAGGCGAAGGTCAATCACCCCACCAGGCTACCGGTGCGCGCCGACACCGCCCCACTCGATATCGACAGGCGTTCCGCTTTGTCCTGAATGACGCGATTGGGAAAGCTGTCGGGAAATCCTCAGCCGCTCACCTGCCGTTCGTCAATAAAGAGGATTCCCTTCCCCGGAAGGAGGTGTTCCGGCGCCGTTCCCTTGACCCACTTCCCTTGCGGGAGACGGGACTTGGGTCGAGCGCGGTCTAGCTTGTCCACAGAAACGCGCAAGCTACGGAAAGTTATCCACAGGTTGTGTGGAAGATCTGTGGATCGCGAAACGGATCGCTCTGAATGCCTGGAGTGGGCCGGAGAATTACCTCGTAAACCCACTTCACACACTCATTCGGGTGGGAATTACTCGCTCTAACGAGTTGATCACTGGAATTGAGGTGACACGGGGCGACCTGGTGGCCTGTGGATGGAAGTGGGAGACCTGGAGCGATTTGTCGACTGTGTCGGCTTGTGTTGTCGACTTGTCCCCAGGTTGCAGATAAGCCTGTGGATAACTTCGGGTTCTATCCACAGCCCCCAGTCGCAGCCGTCAGGCGCGCCCGTCCTGGCTGCGTGCCAGCCAGTCCGCCGCCTCGATGAACTCCGCGTCCGAGGTCCCGGGCCGCAGTGTCCGTACGTCCGCCGGTGACATCCCGGCCCGCGGGTACGACCCGAGGAACCGCACCTTGGGACAGATCCGCTTCAGCCCCATCAGCGCCTCGCCCACCCGCCGGTCCGAGATATGGCCCTCGGCGTCCACGGCGAAGCAGTAATTACCGATTCCCGCGCCCGTCGGGCGCGACTGGATCAGCATCAGGTTGACCCCGCGCACCGCGAACTCCTGGAGGAGTTCGAGCAGCGCGCCCGGGTGGTCGTCGCCCAGCCAGATGACCACCGAGGTCTTGTCCGCGCCCGTCGGGGACGCCGGCCGCGCGGGCCGGCCCACCAGGACGAAGCGCGTCTCCGCGTTCTCCGCGTCGTGGATCGCGGTGACCAGCGGCTCGAGACCGTAGGTCGCGGCCGCGAACTCGCCCGCGAAGGCCGCGTCGAACCGGCCCTCCTGCACCAGCCGGGCCCCGTCCGCGTTCGACGCGGCCGACTCCCACAGCGCGTCCGGCAGATGCGTTCGCAGCCAGTTCCGTACCTGCGGCTGGGCGACCGGATGGCCGGTCACCGTCTTCACGTCGGAGAGCTTCGTCCCCGGCCGTACGAGCAGCGCGAAGGTGATCGGCAGCAGCACCTCGCGGTAGATCATCAGCGGTGCGCCGGAGGCGAGTTCGTCGAGGGTCGCGGTGACCCCGCCCTCCACCGAGTTCTCGATCGGTACGAGTGCGGCGGCGGCGTCCCCGTTCCGTACGGCATCGAGGGCCGCCGGTACGGACACCATCGGGACGAGCTCCCGTGTGGCGGCTTCCGGAAGCGTACGGAGGGCGGCTTCCGTGAAAGTGCCCTCAGGGCCGAGATACGTGTAGCGCGTGGCCGACATACGGTCACCCTAGTGGGCCGACGGCCGTCATGAATCCGGACTCAGGAACCCCGAGGTCGGAGGCGTGCGGACTCAGGACTCCAGGAGCCGCTGGCCCACGTACTCTCCCTGCCGCGCACCGCCTGGCACCGCGAACAGCCCGCTCGCCTCGTGCCGGATGAACGCCGACAGCGCGTCCCCCCGGTCGAGCTTGCGCTGCACCGGTACGAATCCCTTGAGCGGATCGGCCTGCCAGCAGACGAAGAGCAGCCCCGCGTCGGGAGTCCCGTCCGCGGCGATGCCGTCGTGGAAGGAGAAGGGTCGGCGCAGCATCGCGGCCCCGCCGTTGGCCTCCGGCGCCGAGATCCGGGCGTGCGCGTTGGCCGCGATGACGAGCTTGCCGTCGGATCCCGTCCGGTCGAGGGCCGGCTCGGTGGTCTCCGTGCCGCCGGTGAGGGGGGCGCCGTCGGACTTGCGCCGGCCGATGACCTGTTCCTGCTTGCCGAGCGGGAGTCTCTCCCAGTCGTCGAGGAGCATGCGGATGCGCCGTACGACGGCATAGGAGCCGCCCGCCATCCAGTCCGGGGTGCCGGCCGCCGGGGTCGCGGGGACGAAGATCCGCCGGTCGAAGTCCGGTTCGGATGGCTTGGGATTGCCTGTGCCGTCGATCTGGCCCATCAGATTGCGGCTGGTCATGGGGTGCTGGGTCGCGCCGGGTGAGCGGTTGAACCCGTTCATCTGCCAGCGCACCCGGGCCGCCGTGCCCGCGTCCTTCTGGAGCGTTCGCAGGGCGTGGAAGGCGACGAGCGCGTCGTCGGCGCCTATCTGGATCCAGAGGTCGCCGTCGCTGCGCGCGGCGTCGAGGTGGTCGGAGGAGAAGGCGGGCAGCGGGTCCAGGGCGGTGGGGCGGCGGTCGGCCAGATCTGTGCGGTCGAAGAAGGTACGGCCGAAACCGAAGGTCACGGTGAGGGATGACGGTCCGGCGTCCAGGGCGATGCCGGTGTCGTGGCCGCCGGCCTGGCCTCCGGCCGGTTCGCCGGCCATCATCGCCCGGGCCGAGGCCGACCAGCGCCGCAGCAGCGCGGCGGCTTCCTTGCGTCCCGCGCCGGGGGCCAGGTCGAAGGCGATGAGGTGGCCGCGGGCGTGTGACGGCGTGGTGATCCCGGCTTGGTGCGCGCCGTGGAAGGGGACGGAGTCCGCGCCGAGGCTGGTCAGCGCGGGCGCGGGCTCCGGGCGGCCGACGGCGTACGCGGTGGCTCCGCCCGCCGCTCCGAGCGCCAGTCCGGTGGCTCCGGCGGCGCCCACGGTGCCGAGCAGCCGCCGCCTGGAGATGGCGGTGAGGGGGGCGCGGCCGCTCCCGTCGTCCTGGCGGTCGTCGCCGTCCTGATGGCGGCCGCTCCCGTCCTCATGGTCGTCCCGGACGTCCTGGGGGTTTCGCTCTTCGTGATTCTGTCGGGTCTTGCTCAAGGGGTCAGCCGATCTTCACGGTCTTGTCGAGGGTCGTCTGGTCGATGTCGGAGGTCCGTACGGTCACCTGGAGGTGCCAGTCGCCCGGCATGGGGATCTGTACGCCGTCCGCGCTCCAGTGTCCGGGAGCGAAGCGGTCGGGAACGACCGGCAGTGGGCCGATCTTCTGGGAGGTGAGGGTGAAGGCGGCCTTCACCTCGGGCACGTCCAGCGGCTGTTCGTCGGGGCCGTCGACGTAGATGTGCATCACATTGGCGCCGGAGCGTCCGGGGTCGAGGGTGAGCCGTACGGTGCCCTTGCCGTTCGGGCCGCGGGTGTCGAAGGGCAGGCTGAGGTCGAGGGGCCCCTGGGTCGCGGGGGCGGTGGCGGCCGAGCCGCCCGTCCGGCTCGCCTCCTGCTCGGCGGTCCGGCCCGGCTCGGTGGACGTCAGTACGGTCGTGACGGCGAGGAGCACCACGGCGACCCCGGCCTCGGCCAGCACGGAGCGGCGCAGTCCGGTCCGCTCGGGGTCGGCGTCCCGGATCCGCTTCTGGCGTGCGCTCGCCAGTGCGGCCTGCTGGCGGGCGAGTTGGGTAACTCTTTCACTGTCACGTTGAACGGTCGTCGCCGCGACGGTTTCGGCCCCGGTCCCCCTCCCGGTCTCCGATTCCGTCGCGGCTTCGGCTTCGCTGTCCCGCTCGGTCTCCGCAGCGGGTTCATCCCTCGCGGCGGCCTCGGCTTCGGCGCCGACCTCGGCACCGGCCTTCGCCGCACCCTCCGACCGCTGTCCCAGCCGCCCTGTCCATCGCCGTGAGAACCAGGCGATCCCTACCAGTACGGCGACGAGCCCGACCTTCACCAACAGGAGCTGCCCGTATGACGTATCCCAGAGCGCCGACCACGATCCGACCTGCCGCCAGGACTGGTAGAGCCCGGTCGCGGTGAGTACCACGACGCTGATGAAGGCGGTGCGGGAGAAGCGCAGCACGGCCGCGCTCTCGATGACGGGCGCCTGATAGAGGGCGACGAGCAGTGCCGTAAGCCCGCCGAGCCAGGTTGCCACCGCCAGCAGATGCAGGACGTCCACCGGCATGGCGAGCGCGGTCTGGATCCCGGTCGAGGCGTGTTCGGCGAGCGCCCATGTTCCGGCGATCCCGGCTGCGACGACCGTGCCGCCGATGGCGAGCCCGAAGGTGAGGTCCTTCCTCTCCTTGCTCTCCTCCTCGTCCCGTGGCGCTTCCCGCTTGGCGTACGCGCCGAAGAGGACAGCGACGAAGAGTGCGGCGGCGCCGAGGAGTAGCAGCCGGGAGACGAGGGCGGCTCCGGTTTTGGTGGCGAGGACGGCTTGGAGTGCGCCGAGGTCGAAGGCGTCGCCCAGTTGGCCCGAGCCGGTGTACGGGTTGCGCAGGAGCAGCATGACGAGTGTGGCCGCGGTGAGGGTGATCCAGCCCTGGACGACGAGCCGTTGCAGGGGCCGTACGGAAGCTCCGCGCGGCCAGCAGCCGAGGATGAAGGCGGCGCCGCCGACGAGCAGGATGAAGCCGGCGTACGAGAGGTAGCGCGCGGCGCCGTACAGGGTGCCGACGAGTCCGCCGCCGGCTTCTTCGGTGGGCACGACGGCAGTGGTCTCGGAGGGCGCTCCGATGGAGAAGGTGAAGGCGCCCGAGACGGGATGGCTGTCGGCGGAGACGGCCTGCCAGGCGACGGTGTAGGTGCCGTCGGGCAGTCCGGCGTGCAGGTCGATGCCGTACCGGACGGTGCCACCGCCGCCCAGGTCGCGGGTCTTGCCGGTGTCGGCCCGCTTGTTGCCGGGGTCGAGAACGCGGATCGAGTTGTCGCCCATGGCGACCTGTTCGGAGAAGGTGAGGGTGATGTCCTTGGGAGCGGCGGCGACCACCGCCCCGTCCTCGGGGGTGCTCCCGGTCAGTGCGGCGTGCGCCGACGCCGTGCCGGAGAGCACGGTGAGGACGGCGCCGAGAAGGACGGTGGTGACGAGCAGCAGTCGCACGAAGGGTGCGGCTCCGAAGCGCGGGGCAGTGGCTGTCATAACGTCTCAGTCCCTCAGTGCTGGGCCGGGTTGTAGGTGGTCTCCTTCACGGGAAGCTCGACCGTTATGGGGTCGGTCTTCTCGAAGTGCAGTTCGATGTCGACCTTCTGGCCCACCTCGGGCCGCTGCTTGAGCTTCGCGAACATGATGTGGCTGCCACCGCGTTCGAGTTGCAGTTCGCCGCCGGCCGGGATGTCGAAGGACGTCACCTCCCGCATTTTCTGGCTCTCGGTCGTGTGGATCGTGATGTCGTCGGAGAGATCGCTGGTGACCGAGGTGAGCTTGTCGGCGGCGTCACCGCTGTTGGTGACGACGATGAAGCCCGCCGCGAGGTCGCTGACCGGGCGCGGCATATAGCCCCCGCTGACTTTCAGCTCGGGCCTGTCGCCGGAGGAGGCGGATGAAGAAGAGGAATCGGAGGAGCAGCCGGCCAGTGCCAGCGCGGCCGTGAGGAAGACGACGAGCGCGACGGGGGCTCGGCGGTTCACGGGTTCTCCCCCCTGATGATCTTCGGCAGGTCCTTGGCGTAGTCGTCCGAGGAGGCGTCCTCGCCGTACAGGACGTAGCCGGCATCGGTCTTCGGGGAGAACGCGACGACCTGGGCGCCGTGCATGGAGACGACGGTGCCGTCCTTGTCCTTCGTGGCCGGGTCGATGCCGATGCCGATCTGGCGGGCGCCCGCCTGGATGGTGGCGAAGTCGCCGGTGAGTCCGGTGAAGGACGGATCGCCTGCGCTGGGCAGCCACTTGGCGAGTTCGGCGGAGGTGTCCCGCTCGGGATCGGTGGTGACGAAGACGACCTGGAGCTTGTCCTGGTCGGCCTGGGGAAGTGACTTCTTGGCGATGGCGATGTTGCTCATCGTCAGGGGGCAGACGTCCGGGCAGTTGGTGTAGCCGAAGTAGATCAGCGTCGGCTTGCCCTTGGTCTGCTCGCGGAAGTCGTAGGTCTTCCCCTTGGTGTCCTTGAGGACGAGGTTCGGCTTCTTGAAGGGCGTGTCGAGTACGGTCGCGGCTTTGGTCTTGCCCTGGGTGGAGACGTCGGCGACCGCCTTCGCGGAGTCGTCGGCGCTGCCGCAGGCGGTGAGGGTGAGCGCTGTCACCGCGGCGAGGGCGGCGGCTGCGGTCAGGGTCTTCTTGCGCATGGGGATATTTCCTGGTTGTGGTGTGCGGGGCACCGACACGCGGGGCCGGGGTGTCCCGGCCTCGCGTGCCTCAGGTGCGTGGTGCCTGTTGCGTGGTGCTGCTGTGTCAGGCGGCGGTACGGCGCCGGCCGGCCAGGACCCCGAAGGCCACCCCGACCACGCCGACGACGATGCCGACGATGCCGAGGACACGGGCGGTGCCGTCGCTGCTCTCCGCGGAGGCATTCTCGGTCTTCGCGTCGTCCGTCTTCGTCCCGCCGGTCTTCGCGTCGTCCTTCGAGGCGGTCTCGGCGGTGGCCTCGTCGGCCGCGGCGCCGTGCTCGTCCCCGGTGGCCGCGGTCAGCTTGAGGACGGGCGCCGGGCTCTCGGGCTCGGGCGCGCCTTCCTTGGGCTCCTCGATCCAGCGGACGACGTCCTTGTTGTCGTACGTCTGGAGGGCTTTGAAGACCAGCTGGTCGGCGTCCTCGGGGAGCTGTCCGACGGAGAGCGGGAACTGCTGGAACTGTCCCGGTCCGATCTTGCCGCCGTCCGCGGTCCAGGTGACCTTGGAGACGGCCTCGGTGATGGTGTTGCCGTGCATCTCCAGCGGCTTGGCGAGCTTGCTCTTGGTGACGACGATCTTCCAGCCGGGCACGGGCTGCGGCATGACGGACGCCAGCGGGTGGTCGGTCGGGAAGTTCACCTCGACCTTGGTGGTGGAGGAGTCGTCGCGCTCGTTGGGGACCTTGAAGTTGATCGTGGCGTAGCCGCCCTTGGCGGCCTCGCCCTGCGGCTGCACGCTGACGTGCGCGGAGGCGGGGCCCGCCAGCAGCAGAAGGGCGGTGGTGGCGAGGGAGCCGGCGACAAAGGCGCGAGTGACGTTCTTGGCTGAGAACACAGAACACTCCACGGTGTGAAGGGAGAAGGTGATCAGGCTGGGACGCCGCGACGCGGATGCGTGACGGCATCGCGACATCACTCCCGTCCGTGCGGAGTGCGTCGCGTCAGGCTGCGAGAGCGAGGCCGGCCGGAGGGCCGCGCCTGATCACCGTGTGCTGGAGTGTCTCCCCGGCCGGTACCGGGGGAGTGCCGTACGAAGCGTGCGGGGCGCGCGCCTCGGGGGCGGGTACGCCGGGCAGTCCGGCGCGCAGGACCCGTACGAGAGCGAGGGCGGCGCGCAGGGCGCGCAGCGGCGCGCTTTCCGTGACTTCGCCGATGCCGTGCGCCGAGAGCTGGGCGAGGCGCAGAAGGGCGAGATCCCCGCGGCGGAGCAGCCAGCCGGTCGCGAGGGCGGCCAGCAGGTGCCCGAGCACCATGGGGAGGGAGGGCAGCAGTCCGTCGGCGGAGGCCGCGGGGCCGATCATGGGCGCCAGGCCCGGGGTCATGTGCTGATGGGCGCTTGCCGAACCCGGCGGAGTGATCCCCGCGTTGGTGACGATCCGCTGGGCGTCGAGAGGGCTCAGCGAGACGGGGCCCGCTCCGCAGACCAGTTTGGCGGCCATTCTGATCAGCGCGTCGTCGGTGCCGGCCGGCACCGACAGGTGCTGCTGGCCGACGCCGAACACGCTGTGCAGGGCGAGTTGCCCGCCCGTCAGGGCGGCCACGATGGATGCCGTCGAGCGCGTGCGTCCGGCGAGCGGAGCGGCGACGGCGAACACACCCAGGAAGCCGAGGACCAGGGTCCACCAGGGGACGGGCGCGCACGCGGCCAGTACGTGTCCCGTCGCGGACAGCACGACACAGACCGCGGTGAACACCGCGGCCCTCAGCAGCCGCGGAGCGGCTCCGGCACGTGCGACGGGAGACATGGCCGGGTCATCATCGCACTGCGGCCGCGGGCGCCGGAGGGCAGGTCCGGAAGGTCACGCTCTGTCCCCCGCGCCGCCGTACATCGCCGTGCGCCGCACACGCGTCCGCCGAATGAGCGCTATCACGCCAACCGCGTGCTTACAACCCGCCGGGAGGGGCAATACGTATCGGTATGTCAAGCGGCAGCCAGGAGGCTGGAGCATGAGCATCTGGTGGTCACTCCACTTGCGGCGCGAAGCCGCGAGCGTTCCGCTCGCCCGTCGCCTTCTGCTCGGCGCCATGGAGACCGCGGGTGTGGACCCTGACATCTCTTACGACCTGTCCGTCGCCCTCACCGAAGCCTGTGCGAATGCCGTCGAGCACGGCGGGGACGGAGCGTCCGGTGAGGCTCCTGGGGGCTTCCGGGTGACCGCGTATCTGGACGGGGAGAAGTGCCGTATCGAAGTGGCCGATTCCGGTCCGGGGTTTCCGGCCCGGCGGATGGTGCGGCGTGCCACGCCCGTGCCTCCTCCCACGGCTGAGAACGGCAGGGGGCTGTGTCTGATCGAGCAGCTCGCCGATCATGTGGATTTCCGTAACCGGCCGGGGCACGGCGCGGTGGTCAGCTTCGACAAGATCCTGAAATGGCGGGAGGGCGCCCTGCGGGAGGACGCCCTGCTCGGAGCCGTGTGAGCTCGGAGCGGAGCGCCCTCCGGCGCGGCACCGGCGCATGGGATCGGGGTGCTGCACCGGGGTGTGAACGCCGGTGCAAGACTCCGCCCGGGCGCGGCAGGTCCGGTCAGGCCTGCTTGAGGCCGGCCATCCAGGCCTCGACCTCGTCGGCCTGACGCGGCAGCCCGGCGGACAGGTTCCGGTTGCCGTCCTCCGTGACCACGATGTCGTCCTCGATCCGGACGCCGATGCCGCGGTACTCCTCGGGCACGGTCAGATCGTCGGCCTGGAAGTAGAGCCCCGGCTCGACGGTGAGGCACATCCCGGGCTCCAGCGTCCCGTCCACGTACGCCTCCCTGCGCGCGGCCGCGCAGTCATGGACGTCCAGGCCGAGCATGTGGCCGGTGCCGTGCAGGGTCCAGCGGCGCTGGAGCCCCAGCTCCAGGACCTTCTCGACCGGACCCTCCAGCAGACCCCACTCGACGAGCTTCTCGGCGAGGACGTGCTGCGAGGCGTCATGGAAGTCGCGGTACTTCGCGCCGGGCCGCACCGCCGCGATGCCGGCTTCCTGCGACTCGTACACCGCGTCGTAGATCTTCCGCTGGATCTCGCTGTAGCGGCCGTCGATTGGCAGCGTGCGCGTGACATCGGCGGTGTAGAGGGTGTGCGTCTCCACGCCGGCGTCGAGCAGCAGCAGGTCGCCGGGGCGTACGTCGCCGTCGTTGCGTACCCAGTGCAGGGTGGTGGCGTGCGGTCCCGCCGCGCAGATCGAGCCGTAGCCGATGTCGTTGCCCTCGACACGGGCGCGCAGGAAGAACGTGCCCTCGATGTAGCGCTCGCTGGTCGCCTCGGCCTTGTCGAGGATCTTCACGACGTCCTCGAAGCCCCGGACGGTGGAGTCCACGGCCTTCTGCAGCTCGCCGATCTCGAACGCGTCCTTCACGGCGCGCGCCTCGGAGAGGTACACGCGCAGCTCTTCGTCGCGCTCGGCGGTGACCTTGTCGGTCAGCGCGGCCTCGACGCCGGCGTCGTGCCCCCGGACGTTACGGACGGAGCCCGTGGCGTCCTTGAGGGCGGCGGCCAGCTCGCGTACGTCCTTGGCGGGGATGCCCAGCACCTGCTCCGCCTCGGCGAGGGAGTGCCGGCGGCCGACCCACAGCTCGCCCTGGCCGTCGAGCCAGAACTCGCCGTTCTCACGGTTGGAGCGCGGCAGCAGATAGACCGTCGCGTCGTGCCCGTCGATCTTCGGTTCCAGTACGAGGACGCCGTCCTGGGTCTGGTCGCCGGTGAGGTACGCGTACTCGGTGGAGGCGCGGAAGGCGTACTCGGTGTCGTTGGACCGGGTCTTGAGGTTGCCCGCGGGGATCACCAGCCGCTCGCCCGGGAAGCGCGCGGAGAGAGCCGCGCGGCGGGCGGCGGTGTGGGACGCCTGCGCGATCGGCTCCAGGCCGTGCAACTCGGTGTCGGCCCAGCCTGACTTCATGTTCTCTGCGAGCTCGTCGGACACGCCCGGGTACAGTCCGTTCTTCCGCTGCTTGATCGGCTCTTCTTCTGTTTCCGAGGTCTCCGGGGTCTCCGGATTGAGCTCCTCAGCCACGTCTTCTCCTCATACGGCTACGAAACTGGACGGTCTTTCCATCGTATGTGCGAAGGGAACACGGCCCGGGGCCCTTGTGAGGAATCCGTCAGGAGTCAGTCAAACCGGGCGGCGAGCAGCACGATGTCATCACCCGAACCGGCCGCGCCGAGCCCGTCCGGCAGTACGGTCCGCAGCACATGGTCGGCGACCGCGCCGGGATCGCCCCTGAGGGCCCTGGGCACGCTCGCCGCGGCGGCGCGCAGCCGGGCGAAGGCCCGGTCCATGGGATCGCCGGTACGCCGCAGCAGCCCGTCCGTGTAGAGCAGCACCGTTTCGCCCGGTGCGGGAAACAGCTCCACGCTCGGCGCCTCCCAGCAGGCGAGCATTCCCAGTGGCGCGGACAGCGACGTCTCGACGAACTCGGTGCGCCGCTCTCCGACGATCAGCGGCGGGGCGTGCCCGGCCCCGGCCAGCACGATCTTGCGCAGGGCGGGTTCGGCGTAGGCGAAGAGGGCGGTGGCCGTACGCGCGGGGTCGGTCAGCCGCAGCAGCATCTCCAGATCGGAGAGTACGGCGACGGGGTCCTCGCCCTCCATCACGGCGTACGCCCGCAAAGAGGCGCGCAGCCGTCCCATCGCGGCCACCGCGCTGGGCCCCGAACCGCTGACCGAGCCGACGGCCAGGCCCAGGGTGCCTTCGGGCAGCGGCAGCGCGTCGTACCAGTCACCGCCGCCGCGCGGTCCCGTGCGATGGCGCGCGGCGAGCTGTACGCCGGGGATCCGGGGCAGCCTGCTGGGGAGCAGCTCCTCGGTGATGACGGCCACGTGGGTACGGGCCCGTTCCAGCTCGAGCAGCCGGGCGAGCTGCGCGCCGGCGTACCGGGCGTAGAGACCGACCAGATGGCGCTGGCGCGCCACCGGTTCCGCGGGTTCGTCGTACAGCCAGACGGCCGCACCGAGCTTTCCGGAAGCCACGCCCGAAGCGCCCGACGCCCCCGACGTACCTGCCGCGCCCGACGTACCTGACGCGGTGTCATCCGCCAGCGGCACGGCGTAGCTCGCTCCGTAGCCCAGCCGCGCCGCGACGTCGCGCTGGCGCGGATCCAGTTCCGCGTCCCCGAGCAGATCGGGGACGGCCACGGGATCGGCCCGCGCGGTGGAGCTGTCGAGCAGTCGGCCGTACGAGGTGGCGCAGCGCGGCACGGTCTCCAGATGGCCGAGATCGGCGTGCGCGAGTCCCAGTCCGAGGGTGATGGCGGGCCCCAGGCCGTCGGCCGGTTCGAGAACGACCAGCCCCCGGCGTGCGCCTACCAGGGCCGCGCCGGCGCGCAGCAGTTCATGAAGTGCGTCATCCAGGGAACCTGTCCTGGCCAGGCGTTCAGTGAGTTCATGGAGGGTGGTCAGATCGGAGACCCAGCCGGCCAGCCGGTCCTGGATCAGCGTGCCCGGCGCGGCCGGGAGGTCGTCGAAGGGAGACGTAGTGTGCGCGGGGGCAGGGACGATGGGATCGATTCCAGCCACTTTCGGCATGTTCGGGGCGCTCATGACGTCCGGTCTTCCGACTGGTTCTTTTCGCTCAATAGCATCGCAAACCCCCATGTCATTCTGCGCGGCTATCAATACATCCACATGTACACGTACAACTGATGCAATGTCCAGCATTGTCAGGTCGGAATGGTAGGTGTCTGTGAGACGATTAACGTGACTGAAAAATGACCCCCCTCACGAGGTTTTACGATCGACTGAGGGCGCTCAACAGGGAGTCATCCAGGGCTGAGTTCGAACGCGGCCCGGGCGGAGCGTCATTCCGAACGTGATGGGTACGTAAACGGTGACGGACAGGGGCAGTTGGGACCGCCCCGGAACCTGGCGGCAGGTCCAGGCGTCTTAACCGCCGTAGGCCACGCCTCATCCCCCGGACTGGCGAGAAAAGTACAGCGGGACAACAAGCGCCATGCGCACGCCACCCCTCGCCACGCGTTTAATGAAGACAGTCCGTGCTCGGCCCAGGGACGGCGCGACGCGCCGCAGGCCAAGAGGGTCTGTCCATGCCTCCGGCAAGGGGCGGCTCAGCGTCGAATGTACGCACGGTGAAGTGATGCACACACATGGTGTCAGTGTCATGTGGACCTCGGCGTTCAACGGAAAGGAACGAGCGCTCATGCGCGAGATCCTCGGAAGGCGACGCAGGCTCCGATTCGGCAAGGGGAGGCCTGCCCAGCTCGACGCGGCGCTCACCTGCGCCACTGCGTGGAGATGGCCCGTACTCCCGGGCGCCGGTCTGAAGGCGGCTGACGGACGCGGTACGCGCGGCCCCGGCTGTGCCTGCCCCGACCTCGAATGCGTCGTACCCGGCGCGCACCCCTTCGACCCCGGACTGCTCGCGGCGACCACCGACGAGCGCATGGTGCGCTGGTGGTGGAACAACCGTCCTACGGCTCCGATCGTCATGGCCACCGGCGGCGGCGCCCCGTGCGCGGTGAGCCTGCCGGCCGTCGTCGGCGCTCGCGCGCTGGAGGAACTGGACCGGATGGGCATGCGGCTCGGGCCGGTCGTCGCGACGCCCACCCGCTGGTCGCTGCTGGTGGCCCCGTACACCCTCGAACGGCTCGGTGAGCTGCTCTACAGCAAGGACTGGGTGCCCAGTTCGCTGCGGTTCCACGGGGAGGGCGGCTATCTCGTACTGCCGCCGTCCGAGGCGGCCGGCGGACAGGTCCGCTGGGAGCGGGCGCCCCTGCCCGGCTCGGCGGCGCCATGGCTGCCGGATGTGGAGGCGGTCGTGGACGCGCTCGTCGAGGCGAGCACCAGCGCGCCGGACGGCGGCAGTCGGCTCGCGTACTGACAACTGTCCGTACCGCCACAGGGTTAGCCGCGTGAGAGATGTTCGCGCCCTGGTCCGGATCGATCCGGACCAGGGCGCTTCGCTCTTTCCGGAGACCGAGGAATACATGGCGGTGGCGGAGTTCACACCGTTCGGGGGCGGCGGCACCGGCGGCAGGATCGGATCGTTGCCGCAGCGGTCGGGGAGTAACTCCCCATGCGTGGTGGTCCGTTGACTCATCCGCCTGACGCGCCGCACTCCTTTGGGAACGCAGACGCCCGGTCGCTGGCGACGGGGGATGCACCAGCGACCGGGCTTCTAGAACGGTAACAAGAGATCGGCAGTTAGCAAATTCGATCCGGTGTATTCGGACAATGAATTACCGGCGGATACAGGGAGGTGTGACAGGTGTCACCGGTCTTCCGTGGCGGATGTCACCACCACCGGCACTGCCACCGCTGCCCTCGCATTGCCTCCGCCGCTGAAACCGCGGCCGATACCGTCACCGATACCGCGGCCGATACCGCTGGCATCACGGTCAGCTGAGCGTGACTTGGCGGTTGGTGAGCCCGCCGCGCGCCCGGCGCTCGTCCCCGGTCAGCGGCGCGTCGACGGCGAGCGCCGCCGCCAGCCGTTCGGCGAACTCCGCCGCCGGCTTCTCGCACTCCTCCGCGCCCATCGCGCTCGGCAGGTCCCACACCGGCACGGTCAGGCCGTGCGCCCGGAAGGAGCCGACCAGGCGCGTTCCCTCACCGAGGCTCGACGTGCCCGCCGCGTGCAGCCGGGCGAGGGCGTCCAGCAGCTTCTCCTCGGGGTACGGCATCACCCAGCGCAGATGGTTCTTCTCCGGCGTCTCGCACCAGTACGCGGCGTCCGTGCCGGAGAGCAGGGCGGTCGGGATCGCGGCGGCGTTGGCCCTCTCCAGGGACGCGGACACCTCGGCCGAGGAGTTCTCCGCGTCCGGCACCCAGAACTCGAATCCGGAGTGCACGACCGGCGTGAAGTCGGCCTGGGGGTCGAGCAGATCCTGCAGTCGCGGACCGTCGGCGGGTACTCGCTGGGCGGCGACCGGACTGCCGGGCTCGGCCACCAGCGCACGCCGGAGCGTGTCGGCGAGGTCGCGGCTGAGGTCGCCGGACGAGGTGTCGTTCTGGAGCGCGAGCAGTACGGAGCCGTCGTCACGGCGCAGCGCAGGCCACGCCATCGGCAGGACGGTCGCCAGCGTCACGGACGGCACGCCCTCGGGCAGCCCGTCCCTGAGGGTCAGTTCGGCGGTCGCGGCGGGCACCAGCTCGCGCAGCGCGACCCAGTCGCACTCACCGGCCAGGCCCTCGAACGGGCGCTGGACCAGCTCGGTCACGGCGTGCGCGGCGGCTCGGCCGTGACAGGCCTTGTAGCGACGGCCCGAACCGCACGGGCAGGGCTCGCGGGCCCCCACCACCGGAATCGGTCCGTCCTTCAGTTGCGCCTTCGCGGCCTTCGTCTGGGGGCGCTTCTTGGCCATGGTGTGGCTTTCTCCCGGTAGCGGCGGTGCGGTGTCGGCGCGAGCCTAGCCGTACTGGGATTCCCGGGGGCGCAATGCGCCGTGTGAACGCGCGGCCCGCCACACAGCCGTACGTACGGACCCGGCGCACTCCGGTACAGACCCGGCCTACTCCGGTACGGATCAGCGCAACTCCGTTACGTACGCGACTCCGGTACGCACACGCCCGCGTCACTCCCTGTCGTCGAAGGCGCCCGCGAAGCCGAGGCCGTCCAACCCGTCCAGCCCCTCCAGGCCGTCCAGCGCGTCCAGACCGTCCGGTCCGCCGAGCCCGTCCAGGCCGTCGAGTCCTCCCAGCTCAGGGCCAGTGACGCGCGTAGCAAAATCGTCGCGGCGATGCCCCTTCGTTATGAGAGCCCACACGGTGACTTCGCCGGAAGCGCTGTCCCGTACGCCCCAGTCCTGGGCCAGGGCGCTGATGATGTTGAGCCCGCGGCCACCACGCGCCGTGACCGAGGGTGTGGCCGGAATGGGCCTCGTCGGGCCACCGCCGTCCGTCACCTCGACGGTCAGCCGGCCCGCCTTGTCGACGCGCCAGGCAGCCCGTATGTCGCCGTCGCCGATTTCCGTACGCCCCAGTGGTCTGCCATGTCGGCAGGCATTGCTGAGGAGTTCGGAAAGGATCAGTACCGCATCGTCCACGACCGAATCCGACACCCCGCTGCGCCTCAACTGCTCACGCATCCGGCGCCGCGCTTTACCCACGCCCGCAGGGCCATGGGGAACGGCCATGCATGACGACGTGGGCACTTCTTGTGCCACCACAAACGCCACCCCCGAGACCTCCTTTGCCCCACGCCACGGTGTGAATGCCCCAATGGCTTGGACCGGAAACCGGCCACGCGACGGCCATCGACGCATTCGCAACAGCCGAATACGGGCTGAACGCGCCGGTGCACTCCCCGTCACCGTCCGTGCGGGTCGAGTCGGGCGAAGTCAGGCAAGACGCCCCAGCTGGGACAGCACCTGTTTGGGCCGGTTGGTGATGATCGCCTCCACTCCGAGGCGGACACAGAGGTCGACGTCTTCCGGCTCATTCACCGTCCAGACATGGACACGGTGGCCCGCTCTGTGCAGTCGGGCGATGTAGCCGGGGTGGTTGCGGACGATCCGCATCCCGGGCCCCGCGATCCGCGCGCCGGCCGGCAGCCGCCCGTCGCGCAGCCGGGGCGAGACGAACTGCATCAGATAGACGGTCGGCAGCCGGGGCGCCGCGGACGCGATCCGGTGCAGCGAGCGGGCCGAGAAACTCATGATCCGTACGGCCGACTCGCCCGGCGTCGGATCGTCCAGCCCGAACCGCCCCAGCAGGTGGAGCAGCCGCTCCTCCACCTGTCCGGCCCAGCGCGTCGGATGTTTGGTCTCGATGGCCAGCTGGACAGGGCGGCCGGCGTCCGCCACCAGTTCCAGCAGGCGTTCCAGCGTCAGTACGGAGGTGAACTCGCGGTCCCGCCAGTCCGGGCTCTCCTCGCTGTCCTTCCAGGAGCCGAAGTCGAGTGTCGCGAGATCGGCGAGCTCCAGGGCGGAGACGGCGCCGCGTCCGTTGGAGGTGCGGTTCACGCGGCGGTCGTGGACACAGACGAGGTGGCCGTCGGCGGTGAGCCGCACATCACACTCAAGGGCGTCCGCGCCGTCCTCGATGGCTTTCGTGTACGCGGCCAGGGTGTGCTCGGGGGCGTCCTCCGAGGCTCCGCGGTGGGCGACGACCTGGATGCTGTGCTGGCGTGCTTGAGTCACCGCGTCATGGTGCCATCGTGAGGGGGTAGGTGGGTGAACGGCCGGGGTTCCCCGGCCGGTCGATTCCGGGTGCGGTCGTTTTGTCGGGAATAAAGGATGGCGAGAAGACGCACAGCTCCTGCTTACAGTGGCCTGACGTGCTGTGGGAAAAGCTGACCGCAGACACTTGCACCGCGAAACTATGCGGAACTCTTGCCGAAGACTGATGTGGAACCGAGGAGAAAGAGCTGTGAGCACCGAGAACGAGGGCACCGCGGTCCCCGCCGCCCCGTCCGTACCTCCCGTGCCGGATGCCGCTCCTGAGGGCGCGCCGGCGTCCGGTTCGCGAGAGGCCGCGCACGAGCCGGCGGCCGCGGCGGAGCAGCCAGGACACTCCCCCCAGCCCTCGCATGCCGCCGCGCCGCCTCCGCCGGGGCAGGTGCCGCCGTCAGGGCCGGTCCCGCCGGGGCCGGTCCCGCCGTCGGGGCAGGTGCCGGACGGAGGCGTACCCGCGGAGGCGCCGGCGACGCAAGCCTCCGGCGCCGGATGGCCGCCGCCCCCGCCCGTTCTCCCCTCCTACGGAGGCGGCGGCAACGACCCCTCCTGGGGCGCACCGGTGCCGGGACACGAGCCGCCCCGGAAGCGGTCGGGCGGGCTGATCGCCACCGTGGTCGTCGCCGCGCTGATCGCGGGCGGTGTCGGCGGCGGGATCGGCTACTGGGCCGCGGACAGCAGTGACAACGGCTCGATCGGCTCAACGACCGTCTCCGCCGAGGACGCGCCACAGGAGCTCAAGCGCGACCCCGGCACCGTCGCGGCGGTGGCCGGCAAGTCGCTGCCGAGCGTGGTCACCATTGAGGCCCAGGGCGGCGACGGTGAGGGCGGTACAGGCACCGGCTTCGTCTACGACAAGCAGGGCCACATCCTCACCAACAACCACGTGGTGGCCTCCGCGGCCAACGGTGGTGACCTCACGGCGACCTTCTCCAACGGCAAGAAGTACGCGGCCGAGGTCGTCGGCCGGGCCGAGGGCTACGACGTGGCCGTGGTGAAGCTGAAGAACGCTCCCGCGGGTCTGGCCCCGCTGGCACTCGGCAACTCGGACCGGGTCGCGGTCGGCGACTCGACGATCGCGATCGGCGCCCCCTTCGGTCTCTCCAACACCGTCACCACGGGCATCATCAGCGCCAAGAACCGCCCGGTGGCCTCGGGCGACGGCTCCGGCTCCAGCAACTCGTACATGAGTGCCCTGCAGACCGACGCCTCGATCAACCCCGGCAACTCCGGCGGCCCGCTGCTGGATGCCCGGGGCGCGGTCATCGGCATCAACTCGGCCATCCAGTCCGCGGGCAGCGGCGGCATGGGCCAGTCGCAGGCGGGCTCCATCGGCCTCGGCTTCGCCATCCCGATCAACCAGGCGAAGAACGTCGCCAAGCAGCTCATCAGGACCGGCCAGCCGGTCTACCCGCTGATCGGCGCCACGGTCACGATGGCAGAGGGCGGCGAGGGCGCCACGATCTCCCCGCAGGGCGAGGGCGGCGCTCCCGCGGTCACCCCGAACGGCCCCGCCGCGAAGGCCGGCCTCAAGGCGGGCGACATCATCACCAAGTTCAACAGCACCCCGATCGACAGCGGCCCGACCCTGATCAGCGAGATCTGGACCCACCAGCCGGGCGACAAGGTCACCCTGACCTACAAGCGCGACGGCAAGGAGTCCACGGTCGAGGTCACCCTGGGCGAACGCAAGGGCGAGAGCTGACCGCTCCGCGCAAGCACGGCCGAGGCGGAGCACCGGACGGATTCCGGTGCCCCGCCTCTCCGCATGTCCAAAAGAGGTTGCTCAGGCACCGCGCTGTCGCCACCATCTGCCCATGACCACGATTTCTGCCTCCCTGCCGCTGACCGGCGCCGCTCGACCGGCGCCGGTCCAGCAGCCCGGCTCCTCGCGGAGGCCGACTCACGCGCGGCCGTGACCGCCGCTCTGGTCGCGGGACTTCTCGCCGGTTTCGGCATCGCCATTCCGGTGGGAGCGGTCGCGACGTACCTGGTAACCCTCACCGCTCGGACATCACTCAAGATCGGCGTCTGCGCCGCGCTCGGCGTCGCGACGGCGGACGGCCTCTATGCCCTGATCGCCGTGGCGAGCGGCTCCGCACTCACCCACGCCATCCAGCCGATCATGCTTCCCTTGCGCTGGGCCTCGGCCCTGGTGCTCATCGCACTGGCCGCACGGGTCGGTGCGACCGCGATCGGCCACTACCGCAAGCGCCGGCCGGCCGCCCGGGCGGACGAGGCGCCGATCAGCCCCATCCGCGCCTACCTGGGCCTCCTGGGGATCACGATGCTGAACCCCACCACCGTCGTCTACTTCACCGCCCTCGTCCTCGGCAGCCAACCCGCAGCAGTCCCCCACCACACGGACCAGGCGATATTCGTCCTCGCCGCCTTCGCCGCGTCCGCCATCTGGCAACTGTTCCTCGCCGGCGGCGGCGCACTGCTCGGCCGGGCCCTGACCGGCACCTGTGGACGCCTCATCACCGCCCTGGTCTCCAGCACCCTGATCACCGCCCTCGCCCTCCGCCTCCTCATATCGCCCCCGTGAGGCGGTGGCCGATGACCACCCCGAACGAAGCCCCACCCCCACCCCGTTCCCGGATCCCGCCCCCTGACCCCCACCAACGTCCCCCCGAACCGGCCACGCCCGGTAGGCTGTAGCCGCTCCGTCGCAGGTAGGCGGGGCATGGGTGGGTTGCCCGAGCGGCCTAAGGGAACGGTCTTGAAAACCGTCGTGGCAGCGATGTCACCGTGGGTTCAAATCCCACACCCACCGCAGCAGATCAGCGTAGGCACTGGTCAGAGGGGGTGCTCCTCGGTGAGGGGCGCCCCTTCCGCATTGATCCTGTCTCACTGTTTCTCACCCGTAGACCACTGTGGATCAGTGCACGTCCCCCAGCTGTCCCCCAGGATCCGGCAACTCCTTGGAACAGATCGAGCCGGGCGACTCCACGTGCCGCAGGATCGGTACGGCCTTGAGTTACAAGTTTCTCTACGATTTCAAGGCGCCTCGCTCCGCTCGCTGCGCGCTCCCCGGCTCATCGCCGCTCCCGCCGCTCCTGTCTCTGCCCTGCTCCGGGCCCCGGCTACGCCGGTCGCGCAACTTGAGAGCGAACGCCAGTGGTGCGGAGAAACCCTCTCTGGCTGGGGCGGTCGGCTCCATGGCTTTAGCCACCTGCCCGATTCGGGGCCTGCGTCGAGTAAGACCAGGGGGCCACTCGATCAAATTCCGGGCAGGATCACAGCCTGCCCGAGTTACCGGCCAGCGTACGGCACGTAATAAATCTCGCCCCGTGAAGTGTGAAGAAAGTCCGACTCCCACACACGCTGCACGGTCTCACCTGTGGGCAGGACCCAAGATCTCTCCGAATCGTATATACGACGCGAGTGGATCGGCCACAGCTTCCCCTTGCCGTAGCGGGCATACTCCCGGATGGGATCTAGCTGGGCGTCAGCAACCAGGGAGTGCATGGCTACGGGATTGTCCAGTAAGCGCTCAGCCAGCGACTCAAGAGCAATCGCGAAAATTCCCCTACTTGCCATTCATCGCTTGCGCCTGGAAGGTTGATTATCGCTCGCCCCCCGCGAGTCAAGTGCGGCACGGCTTCCGGCGGCACGCTAATCACTCCATCCACAACGCCATCGGCGTAACGATGGATAATCGCGG
Source organism: Streptomyces sp. NPDC058198 (assembly GCF_042882605.1). NCBI lineage: Bacteria > Bacillati > Actinomycetota > Actinomycetes > Kitasatosporales > Streptomycetaceae > Streptomyces > Streptomyces sp. NPDC058198. Next base: position 112,442 of record NZ_JBHVVP010000002.1, on the reverse strand, counting down.
GGAGATTCGGGCCAACTGTTCCTTCCAGGGGAGGGATGCGGCGTTTCTTACTCGGTATGGCTTGGTGGAAGCGTAGAGCAATAATTTCGGGTGACTCTAAGAATGGCTTCTCAACCTTAACGGCAAAGTAGTTATTGCATGCATCGCAGACCGTACCTGCAGGAAGGATCATGGTGGTGTTGCCTAGCGATTCAGGCACGACGTGCTCAACGCTACGCGATCCTTTAGCGTCCCTCTTGCAGAAAATGCATAACATTGCCCCTCCCCAATTCTTGTGACCAGGCTCTTCAGGAGAAGATGATTCTAGAGTTCTGTACGCGGCTGTGCGACTCATTTTAACGGGGTCATTCGCGATCTACGCTGACTATTTGGAGCGAGGGCTGGAATCTTCCTGAGGGCGCGTGCAAGAGCGGTGCTGAGGCAAGCCCTGACTACTGTCTGAGGTGTTGGGCGACAGGCGGGTGGTGAGTGTCGCTCTGTGAATGGACCCGTGATCATCACTCTGGTATTGGCGGCGGTGGCGGCCGGAACATCGGGCAGGGGCCGAACATGCGAACGCCCCCGACCGGCCAACCAGGTTAGGGGCAGCTCTTTCTTCACGGTGGCATCGCTGCCATAGATGATCTTGAGGTTACCGGTATTGAGCACACAAGGTCGGCTTGGGTTCACCTCGATCGCAAGGGCACTCGATTCCAGGAAAACCACACCAGCGACCTTCAGTGATCTCCCGCTGCAGAGCGACCTTTTCAGAATCTCTCTCCGATGCCAAGTAATCCCGCCATTCGATTGGATCACGGTCTACAGGGGCGGGTATTGGCCCTTCCGTGCCTATGTCGAGACTGGCGGGGATGCCGAGTGGTTCAAACTCATCTACATCAGCCTCAAGCCCACAGATTTGGCAGAAATAGGAATGTGCCACAAATGTGCTGATCCCGCTGTCATCTTTGCGTGTGGGGTAGCCAACCAGCATCCCAGAGTGACCCTCGACCGGGCACGGCACTCCAAATCCAGATCTCCCGGGACCGAACATCCCTGCATAACTCCACAGAATTGGACCTGGCGGGGCGGGGGAATCCAATTTTCCATAATTTTCTGCGATATAGGTGCACGCTTTCGCCAATCGCACACGCATGCGGCGGGTAACATCATCTAGATGCGCTTTGCCGAGACTCTCTCGCACGCCAACCCAAGTGCCCCAATAGGCGTCACGTGATTCCCTCAGTTCCTGCAGGAGTGCGTCTACGACATCGAAGCACGTAGCCATATTGTTCTCAGCCATGGAAACGTCAATGATGCCGAGATGGGCCACGCCATTGCGTGCGTTTAGAACCGACACCCAGCGCTGGGTACTGACACGGTCGAGACGTTTTGTGAACTCTCGCGCGAGCTCAAGGGCGTCTCTCGCTGTAATCGATGCCCCATTCTCCAATCGGCGTTCCGCAGCATGCCGAGTTCGCCGATGAATCGCCCCCGTCAGATGCAGCATCATCGTTGTGTTGTCTGCGATGATTGTGGGCTCCACGGTAAATAGGAAGCCTTTGAGAAGGTGCTCTGCTGCAACCTGGGCATGGTGGACAGCAAGGTCGTACGCGGGCGGCTCGGCAGCGGCATGCCGCATGGCTTCATGCATCCAACGCCGTGACGATACAAGGAACATGTCCGCATCGAAGATCCCACCAGTGCTAGACATGTGGAGATCGTAGCCAGCCCCCGGGGACGACGTACACGGGATTCTCTGACGGGAGGTTCGTGCCACTGCGGGATCCACGGGTCGCACCGGGGATCGGTGCGGCGGGCGACCAAGCACCGACACTGCTTCCCCGCAGGCCAGCGCGCCCTAGAGCACCTAAGTTTCCCGAGCTTAGGTTCTATTGCCTTACTTAGGGTGAGGGCGTGAAACCGGCTGACAAATCGAGGTGAAACGGGACCTGCGGAGCCGTGGGCGTCCAACCTTGTTGAAGGGCGAGATCTATGGCGCGACCAACATCTGAGGGCAGTACAGGCTAGGCCTCACGACCGAACCAGTTGCTTACGTGCGGCTGGGTGGTGGTGACCATCGTCCATGAGGTAGCGGCGATGAGTTGGCTGGCGCGGGATTGGCGGCCTCGGAGGGTCTTGATGTAGATGCGGTACATGACAGCCAGGGCGTGGCCGGCCGCTCGCGGGGACGGGGTTGGGCGGCGGGGTGAGCCAGGCTCGCGTCTGCCCGTCCCCCTGGTGTCCCCCAGCGGTGCTCTGATTGGGCCACGAGGTGGTGTTCGTACTGGTCAGTGACGTGCCGTCGCTGGCCGCTGGATCCTCTTGAAAACCGTCGTGGCAGCGATGTCACCGTGGGTTCAAATCCCACACCCACCGCAGCAGGTCAGAGAAGTAGCAGGTCAGAGGGTGCGGCTCCGCTTCGGAGTCGCACCCTCTGTGTTCACCCTGTCTCACCCTGAGCCCACAAATCCCAGCGTGAATCAGTGCGTGTGGGCCATGTGTGGGCCAGGATCACCCCTCGTGCGGTGCCGTTGCTGGTGGCAGGTTGCCGCGATGGCTTGGTGCCGGCGGCGCCAGGCGGTCCAGTGCAGGACGTGGTCACGGACGGGCGGCAGCAGGAGGGCCTGCAGAAGGCGGATGAGTTCGGGACAGGTCAGCGGGATGAGCCGGTCCGAGATGGCAGGGCTGGACTGCGCGGCAGTGGCCATGAGGGCGAGGACGGCGGCGGCGATCAGGGAGAACAGCGATCAGCGCATCCAGGAATTCCAGCAGGTCACCTGGCCCTGGTCGAGTCCGGTGAAGCCCTTGGCGAGCTGGACGGTCTCCTCAATCCGCCAGCTGCGACAGATCACTTCCACCAGCGTGCCGAGCGAAACATCGCCGGGCGCCCAGCAGCGGAAGGAGGACACCTCGCCGGTGTATCGGTGCCGGCGGGCGACCAGCACGCTCATCCCCGTACCGGCCTCGTTCTCGTCGGGGGCGTCGTCGGGGCGGACATCGAGCCAGGCCCAGTCATACTCGCGGGTGCCCTTGGTGCCGGGTCCGGTCTGCCGGCGCATCCACTGCCCGGGCCGCACCTTGCTGATCATTTTGCGGGCCTCCCACCGGCGGCCACTTCCGTCGGTGACCTGGTAGGTGGAAGCGATGCCGACCGTGTAGCCGAGACACATCGGTACGCGAACTCCCCTTCTCGCATTTGCGATTGGCGGACTTCGCCGAGTCGGAGCCGTGGCGTCGCGTACGTTCAGCACACGGGATGGCGCACCACTCGGGCGATTACGCCGCTTCGACCACGGGCGGTCAGGTGGTCTACGAGAGCCGGCTGGAGCCGGCCCGTCTGCTGCTGGCGGACTTCGATCCCACGGTATGCGGCATCTCTGCCCAGCCGTGTCGCCTGGTCGCGCGGATCGACGGCAAGGTCCGCAGCCACGTGCCGGGCTTTCTGCTGGTCACGCGAGCGGGCACCGTGCGCGTGACCAACGTCAAGCCAGCGCAGCATTTGCAGGATCCGAAGGTCGCGGGCGGCGACGGTGCTCACGCCGTGGCAGGTGGTGCCAGGGAGTCTGCCAGGTCGGCGAAGTCGTGGATGAGCCGGGAGCGGCGGGTGGCGGTCCAGGCCAGGCAGACCTGTCCCGGTCCGAGGTCCTCGACGGTCAGGGCGACGACGTCGGGGCGAGTGTAAAAGGTGGCGGTGGAGAGCGGGATGACGCAGACGCCCGCGCCGCGGGCGACGAGTTCGAGTTTCTCCTCCACGCTGTGGATGGGCGGGACCTCGGGGCGCTCGCCGGTGCGCAGTTCTTGGGCGATGTCCCGCCACTCCGGTACGGCGTCCGGGTCTTGCAGGAGGTGGTCGCCGGCCAGGTCGGCGATGGTGAGGGCGGACTTCCCGGCCAGGGGGTGGTCCGCAGGAAGGACGGCGACGCGGGGTTCGGTGAACAGGGGCCGTACGCGCAGCCCTTTCTGGTCGATCGGCAGGCGCACGATGCTGACGTCGGCCCGGCCGTCGCGCAGGACCTCCACCTGATCTTCCCAGCCGGTGCGCAGCAACCGGACGCTCAGCCCTGGGTGGCGGGCGGAGAGCGCCCGCACGGCGGGGGTGACGGTGATGCCGGGCATGAAACCGATGGTGAACACCGGGGTGTCCGCGGCCGCGGCGGTGACCCGGCGCACCGTGGCCTCGGCTGCCGCCAGCAGCGGGCCCGCCTCGTCGAGGAGCCGGGCTCCGGCGGGGGTAAGGACGGTGCCCCGGCGGTCGCGGAGGAAGAGGGCCACGCTCAGGTCGTCCTCCAGGGCGCGTACCTGGCGGGAGAGGGCCGGCTGAGCGATGTGCAGCCGCTGGGCGGCGCGGCCGAAGTGCAGCTCCTCGGCGACCGCCACGAAGTACCGCAGTTTTCGCAGGTCGACGTCCATACCGTTCCGCCTCCCGTCCTCATCCGTATCCATCCACCTCCTAATGATGTTGTCAAGCCGCTGCTGTGACCGGGAGCTCACGTTGGTAGCACCGTCCGTCACTAATCAGGGCCCACGGAACGTTGACCCGTCGCCGGGTCAGCGCGAGGACGGCCCATGGCACGGGGGCTACTCCGGCGAGGCCGGCGAGGCGGTCGGCGTTCAGGTCGGCCCGCTGGTTGGTGAGGACACGCAGCTCGATGGCGTCCTCGTCGTCCGGCCGCAGCACGGTCAGGTCGCGCCGCATCCGGGCCTGGTCGGCGATGACGGTGGCGTCCTTGGCGTCGGTCCTGCCCATGCCCCGTAGCCGGCCGATGCCCGGTTGACCGCGAGACCGGGGATGTAGAGCAACTGCTGGCTGTGATTGAGCAGCACGCTGATCAGCAAGGCCGCCATGCCGTCGGCGACATCGACCGCCCACGCGGCGTCCTCGTCGATCGCCAGCACGTCGGCGAGCAGAGCCAGCAGTTCCGGCTCGTCGTTCAGCACGCGGCGCGACAGCAGTCGCTTGCCCTCGGCATCCAGGACCACGCAGTGGTGGTGGGTCTTGCCGATGTCCACGCCCGCCCATATCTGGGGCACGGGTTCCTCCGGTCCGTCGGTGATTGTTGTTCTCCCGAACGACCTCGCCAGCGTGGTGCTACTCAGCGATACACCCGCAGGTGCTCGCAGCTCCTCATCAGCGGCCGAGTCGTCGTGAGACTCCGGGTGGCCAGGTGGGGTGAACCATCGAGGGCAACCGCTTGACAGCCATACCCGGAGTCTCCGGGTCTCCGGGTATGGCTGGCCCGTCCAACCCACCAACAAGGTAGGACCGCTTGATACCCCGCCGGGTCCGGCGGCTCGCGGGTCCGGCGGGGTGAGGCCGACCCGGACGAGAAGGGCGCTCGCCCCAGGACGGGGCATCGCTCACCCCTGGGCGAAGAGGGCCAGCGGGTCGGTGCGCGCGGGCACCCAGCCGAGCTCGTCGCGGGCGCGTGCCGGGGTGAGCTGCTGGTCCAGGGCGAAGGCGTCGGCGATGTCGCCCATGGCCGCGCGCGCCTGCTCCAGGGTGACGGAGACAGTCTTGCCCCCGAGCCCGACGCCCCGGCTGATGGCTTCGGCGCACTCCCGGGAAGTCGGGTTGACGCCCCCGACGCCCGCGTAGACGGAGCCGGGCCGGGCGCGCAGCGCGGCCACGTAGAGTTCCGCGAGGTCCTCGACGTGCACCAGGGCCCAGTGCTGGGATCCGTCGCCGATATGAGCGATGGCCCCGGCCTGCTTGCCCGGCCGGGTGAAGAAGACGTCGATGAGGCGATTGTCGCCGCCGTAGAGCAGGCCGGGCCGGATCACGACGGGACGGCCGCCTCGTGCGGCGCGGGCGAGGACGGCGTCCTCAACGGGGCGGCGCCAGGAGACCAGGGCGGGCGGGTTCCAGGGGGCGTCCTCGTCGACGACGCCGCCCGTGTCGCCGTAGACCCAGGTGCCGCCAGTATGCAGGTAGGTTCCGGCGCCGATGCCGTCCTGGATCGCGGTGGCCGCGGCGAGGTCCTCGTCGCCCGACTCGGCCTGCGCGAGGTGGATGACCGCCTCGGCGTGGGCCGCCGCCTCGTTGAGCACCCCCAGGGCGGTCAGGCCGCCGTGGACCGGCTCCGCCCCGAGCGCCCGGACCGCCCGTGCGGCGTGCTCGCTGCGGGCCAGGGCGCGCACGGTGTGGCCGTGGTTCAGCAGCGCGCCGATGACCGCATTGCCGAGGTAGCCGGAGCCGCCGGTGACGAAGATCTTCATGACGTTCGTCCTCTCGTTTCGGGATCGCCTACAGCCTGCGGCGTGTCCGGTACCGGTGTCCAAGACCCGTTCGGGCGGCTGTGATGCTGCCGAAGCATCACAGTCATGGAGGCCGTCACCACGGCGACCGCGCCGAGCGCGGCGGCCGAGACGGGACCGTCCGCCACCAGGAGGCGTTGCCGGAATGCACGGACCCGGCGCTTCCCACGACGCGGCGACGACGAGCAGGGCCAGCAGCAACCCCATCGGAAGCAGCTGGATCCGGGTGTCGCCGCCCGCTCCGGACAGGCGCAGCGCGAGGACGAGCAGCCCCGCGGCCACCGCCGTGCCGCAGCCGGGCCGGCCGGCCGCGACCGCCATACCGCCCACCGATGAGGCAGCCCACGGGAACACCGGTGATCGCGTGCTGCTGGACCACATCCTCGCCGTCCCCCACGTCATCGACGCCCGCAGTACGTTCGTCATCCGCACCGTCCTCTCGCGTGGCCCGGTGCCCCTGGAGGACTGGCCTCACCGGCGGAAGCGGCCCGGCTCCGGGTGGGGTGACGCCTCCGGGCACCACCGGATGATCCGCGCTGTGCCCGGCATCCCGTACGCAACAGCCGCCGGGGCCCGAGCCCGTCGACGGTACGGCGCGCCGAGAAGCGCCCGGCCGCCCTGCCCGCAGCGGCTCTGCCGGAAGCGCCCGAGGTCCCATGCCGCGAGGGCATCACAGCGCTTGGAACAGGTCTTGGACGCGCCCTGCGCGCGGACCGCAGGGTGGAGGCAACACTGAGGTGAAGGGAGATGACGGGAATGGCCCGCGTTCTGATCACCGGGTCCGCCGACGGCCTCGGCCTGATGGCGGCCCGGCTGCTTATCCGGCAAGGGCACGGCGTGACGCTCCACGCCCGCGACACCGAGCGCGGCGAGGACGCGCGGGCGGCGTTGCCCGATGCCGAGGGCGTCGTGACCGGAGACCTCTCCTCGCTCGGCGGAATGCGCGCGGTCGCAGAAGGAGCCAACGCCTGCGGGCGGTTCGACGCCGTCGTGCACAACGCCGGCATCGGCTACCGGGAAGCGCGCCGCGTCGGGACCGAGGACGGGCTGTGCCACGTGTTCGCCGTCAACGTCCTGGCCCCGTACGTCCTCACGGCGCTGATCACACGACCGGACAGGCTGGTGTACCTGAGTTCGGGCATGGCCCGCCACGGGCAGGCGGACCTGTCCGATCCGCAGTGGACGCGGCGGCGCTGGAACGGCGCGCAGGCGTACAGCGACAGCAAGCTGCTCGACATGCTGCTCGCCCGCGCGGTCGCAGAGCACTGGCCCGGCGTGCTGTCCAACTCCGTCGAGCCCGGATGGGTGCCCACCAAGATGGGCGGGCCTGGCGCCCCGGACGACCTGGCGCTGGGGCCGGTCACCCAGGCATGGCTCGCCGTCAGCGACGAACCGTCCGCCACGCTCACCGGAGAGCACTTCTTCCACCAGCGCCGCCACCCCACCCCCGTCGGCGCCCGCTCCCACCAGGCGGGCCGCGCACTGCTGGACTACTGCGCCGGCCTCACCGGGATCGCCCTTCCCGCCCGGCAGTGACCGGGCCCGCGGGACGGCCCGTCCCCGTGCCGGCCCGCGGGACGGCCCGTCCCCGCCCGCGTCCCGCTTTCCCTCCCGTCCGGAACCGAGAACCGGCCCACCCGGAAACGTAAGGCTGAGTGAGAACATGCGACACGACATCGAATTCGACGCCGAGGGCGTCACCCTGCGTGGCTGGTTCTACGAGCCCGAGGGGGCCGCAGGCCCTGCACCGTGCGTGGTGATGGCGCACGGCTGGTCGGCCACCCGGAGGATCTACCTGGACCGCTTCGCCGAGGTGTTCGCCGCCGCCGGAATGGCGGTGGTGGTGTGGGACAACCGCGGCTTCGGCGACTCGGACACCGCGCCGGGCAAGCCCCCCTACGAGATCGACCCCTGGGAGCAGATCCGCGACTACCAGCACGCCATCACCTACGCTCAGAACCGCCCCGAAGTCGACCCGGACCGCATCGGTGTGTGGGGCAGCAGCTTCTCCGGTGGGCACGCCTTCGTCGTCGCCGCCGTCGACCAGCGGATCAAGGCGGTCAGCGGGCAGGCCCCCTTCATCAGCGGACGCGCCACCTACGACAACGTCGCCCGAGCGAACAACCAGGTCGTCGACCCCAAGATCTTCTCCGATGACCGGCGGGCCCGCGCGGCCGGCCATGCCCCCACGATGATCCCCGTGATCGGTGAGGACCCCGCGCAAGTGACCGGCATCCCCACCCCGGACGCCCATGCCTGGTTCACGGACGCCCGCCAGCGACTCGCCCCCGAATGGCACGATGAAGTCACCCTGCGCAGCCTGGAGTTGCTCCGCGGCTACGAGCCCGGCTCCTACCTGCCGCTGATCACGCCGACGCCGCTGCTCATGATCGTCGGCCGCGACGACGGCCTGACCGGAGGAAACCTGGCCGCCTCCGCCTTCCAGACGGCCGCCGAACCGAAGAAGATCGTGTTCGTGCCCGGTGGCCACTTCGCGGCCTACACCGGACCGGGCTTCGGCATCGCCTCCGCCGCCGCCCGCGACTGGTTCGCCGAACACCTGTGAGCCCCCCACTGCCCGTGGAGCCCGGGATCCCGGGCTCCACGGGACGCCGAACGCGGCGGCACCGCCCGACGGACCCGCCCGTCGGGCTCGCCGCGACACCGTCTTCCCCTGGGGCAACAACGCGATCGTCAGCGTCCTCGCCGGACTCGGCACCGCCTACCTCGCCTGCCCGGGTTCAGCCTCCGCGACGAAGGACGCGGCCCCGAAGGGGTGCCTCTCGCCGAGGCGCCCCTTCGGCGCTGGATCGCCTGGGATCGGTGTTGGTCCCACAGGCGGACCCTCGAATCTGGCGCTGCCGGCCGGCGGATGGGGGGCCGGTGGGCAGACCTGGGGGCGGCGGGGCCGTGTGGCGGTCTTGCGTGGGTTGCCTTCTGTTGGGATGTCCGTAATTCGCTCTCTCTACCGTGCGCGGCATGAAGAAGCTTTTGATCACACTGAGCGCTGCTGCGCTGACCATCGGTCTTGCCGCGCCCGCGATGGCCGACCGGGGACATGAGAACTTCGGTCAGGCCACGCTGACCGGATTCGCGTCGCTTCCGGCCGAGACGTTCGTGCCTGGCAGCCTGCCGTCCGGCTTCGCTCTCGGCACTGAGCCGACCAATGGGATCACGGCGCCGTTCGCCGGGCAGCCGGTGCAGGGGTTCAGCGGGATCCTCAACAGACACGACGGCACCTTCGACGTGCTGTCCGACAACGGTTACGGCAACAAGGCCAACAGCGCCGACTTCCTGCTCCGTGTCCACCACATCAAGCCGGACGCGCGGACCGGGAAGGTCAAGGTGCTGGGCGGGTTCAACCTGAGCGACCCCCACCGCCGCGTGCCGTTCGCGCTCACCCGCGCCGACCGGGTGCTGACCGGCGCCGACTTCGACGTCGAGTCCATCGTCCGGGCCTCCGACGGCACCTACTGGATGGGCGACGAGTTCGGCCCGTTCCTGCTGCACTTCTCGGCGAAGGGGCAGCTCCTCCAGGCTCCGATCCCGCTCAAGGGCGTGCAGGCCCCGGAGAATCCGTATCTGAACGGCGGAAAGCCCAACCTCGGCAGCAGCAAGGGCTACGAGGGCATGGTCCGCTCGGTCGACGGCCGTCACCTCTACCCGCTCCTTGAGGGCACGGTGGACGGGGACAAGCCCGGCGACCTGCGCCTGAACGACTTCGACCTCCGCAAGGGGCGTTACACCGGGAAGCACTGGGTCTACCGCCTCGAGTCGCCCTCGCATGCCATCGGCGACGCCATCGCCGTGGACAGCCACCGCTTCCTCGTCATCGAGCGCGACGGCGGTGAGGGCGACGCCGCCGCCTTCAAGCGCATCTACCTGGCCGACAACCGCGACCGCAACCGGGACGGGGTCATGGACAAGACGCTGGTGGTCGATCTGCTGAACGTGGCGAACCCGAAGGGACTCGGCGGCTTCGGGAAGACCTTCCGCTTCCCGTTCACCACGATCGAGGACGTGGTCCTGCTCGACGACCGGACGGTGGCTGTCATGAACGACAACAACTTCCCGTTCTCCTCGGGCCGCACGCCGGGCAAGCCGGACAGCAACGAGTTCATCACCGTACGGCTCTCGCAGCGCCTGGACGCCGACAAGCGCGCGTTCAACTAATACCCAGCCGGCCACCGCGTGGTCCTGACGAGGTGGGGGAACCCGCCAGGACCACGCGACGGCCGTCGATCACTGGCCAGGCGCCGGGCGCTGATCGCCGGCCGGGGCCGCCGGCATGTGTTCGTCGATGAAGGCGAGTGTCTCGGCGCTGCGCTCGGCCTGTTTCCACTGGGTGACCCACTTCCGCAGCCGTACGGCCAGGGCGGCCGCCTCGGGCTCGTCGAATCGGCCCATGAGGATCAAGGCGTGGCAGCGGCGGACGACCTGGTCGTGGTAGCGGAAGACCGCAGGGTCCATCGAGAAGGGGAGCGCCAGCCACCGCTGGATGTAGTCGTCCGCCCACGCGGCGGCCACTCCGGTGCTGAATTGCAGGGTGAGGTCGCAGATGAGGGTGTCCAGCGCCCCGTTCATGTTCGCGGCCGGCCCATGGCGCTCGGCGTAGTCGAGGCAGCTGCCGATGCTGTTGAGCCAGCGCGTGGCGCTCTCCCTCGACGTGATGTACGGGCGGACCTGAGGTCCCGCCGAGGCCAGACGGGGGATGAGATCCTCGCTGTCGGTGTGGGTCCGGACCCAGGCGAGCAGCGCTTCGAAGATCGTGAGACTCATCAGCCGCTTGCGCAGGATCCACTTGCTCAGATACGTGAAGTCCTGGGCCGGCACATGCGCGGTGACCCAGGTGTCGACCAGGCCGGTCATGTCCGCCGGTATCTCCTGCCAGGGCAGCAGCCTGAGTAACGCTCCCAGCAGGAAATCGGCGTTGACCAGGGAGGGGAAGGCCCGGGCCCAGGTGAGTGCGGTGGTGATGGCCTGCTGCGTGTCGTGCGGTGTGAGGTCGGCGCGCGCCAGGAGCGGCGCCAGGATGAACTGGGCGTCGGTGATGGCGCCGTGGCTGCTCAGCCAGGTGAGCGCGATCGTGACGGACCGCTGGGAGTCGTCGGGCGTGAGGTCGGTGCGCGACAGCAGCGGGTTGAAGACGAACTGGGCTTCGACCGTCGTGCCGTGGTGGTCCAGCCACGTGTGCGCCGTGGTGACGGTCCGCTCGGCTTCGTCCGGTGTGAGGTCGGCGCGTGCGAGGAGTGGCGCGAGGACGAACGGGGTGTAGGAGACGGTGCCGTAGCCGGCCAGCCAGGTGAGCGCCGTGGTGACGGTCTGCCGGGCGTCGTCGGGTGTGAGGTCGGCGCGGGACGCCAGCGGGTGGAAGACGAACCGGGCCTCGGCCGTGGTGCCGTAGCCGGCCAGCCAGGTGAGCGCCGTGGTGACGACCTGCTGGGCGTCGTCGGGTGTGAGGTCGGCACGGGCCAGCAGGGGGTTGAGGACGAACTGGGCTTCGACGGTCGTGCTGTGCGCGGTCAGCCAGGTGAGTGCGGTGGTGACGGTCCGCTGGACGTCGTGGGGTGTCAGGTCAGGTCGTGACAGCAGCGGATTCAGGACGAAACTGGCGTTCAGCGACAGACCGTGCCGGTTCAGCCACGCCAGCGCGGTGGGCACCAGCAGGAGCGCGCCGTCGCCGGTGAGATGGCGAAGCCCTCGGTACAGCAGGTGGCGGGCGTTGAGACCCGTACCGAAGTCGGTCAGCCAGGGGGTGACCACTTCCTGCCAGCTCCGTACCGCGGCGGTGGACCAGGGCGGCCCCGAGCAGATCGCCCCCAGCGCGTAGCTGCCCACGTCGGCGTCGCTGCGCATGACGCGGCCTATGTCGGGCGCGTGCCGCGCGAACCAGCTGTCGAGTACGGGAGTGACCGGGCCGGCGCGGCCCGCCAGGGCCAGGTCGTTCACCAGACGCCCGACGTTGACGGCGAAGCGCCCCACCGTACGGGGGTTCGTGAGGCAGCCCGCGAGCATGGCGTCGGTGCCGGAGAGGTCGGGCACCGAGTCGCGCTCGGGCAGGATCACGGACTCCATGAGCTGGTCCGCCACCACGTCGTGAGCCACCGCGAGCACCCCGTTGTCGGGCTCCAGCCACCCCAGGGCAAGCAGCGTCGCCACGATGTCGGCCGCCGCCTCCTCGACCTGACCGGTGGCCCGGGACAGCGCCGCGTGCGCGGCCGCGATCACTTCCGTACGGGGCTGGGGGCAGGCAGCGGCAGCCGCCGCGGCGGCCACGAGCGCGGACGAGGCGCGCGCGGGACGGAAGGTGTCCTCGCGTCCCGCGACGGTCAGTCCGTCCTCCCTGAGCCTGCGTTCCAGCCAGCCGGGCAGCTCGCCGCCGGACCGCAGGCCGGCCGCCTCCGGGACGGAATGGCCTTCCACGACCCGGCGTTCGACCTCCCGGGCGATCAGCAGGGCCACGATCGGACGGTGCCCGCAGACCTCCAGCATTCGGCCCATCCCCAGCTGGTGGATGGCGGTCGGCGCGATCGTGGCCAGGGCCTTGTCCGTGACCATGCGCTGGAACTCGTCGTCCTGCCGCAGTTCGACCTCGTCGAAGAGCTCGTGCAGCAGGGCGCGGTCGGCCTTTTGCAGCCAGCCGGGCCGTACGGACGCGAGCAGCGCGACCGACACGCCGCGGCGGTGCGCCTCGGGGATGAGGCGATGCCGCAGCGCGGGAAGGTCGAGCAGGGATTCGTTGAGGTAGTCGACGACCACCAGTACGGCACTGGCCTCCGCGAACACCTGCTCGGCGATCTGGTCGGTGATCGACGCGTCCTCGCCCGGGAGGACGTGCAGCACCCGCCAGCCGGCGTCGAGCGCTCTGCGCCCCACTTCCATGCTGGTACGGGTCTTCCCGGTACCCGCCGCGCCCACCAGCAGGACGCCTCGCTCGGCAGAGGTCACCAGCCGCCGGAAGAGGTTCTGCGGTTCCGCGAGGTGGTGGGTGCCGGGGCTGACGAAGGGGAGCCGCTCCGGGGTCAGATTCTTCTTGAAGTCCCCGAAGCCCTCGATGAGTTCTTCCTGCGGGATCACCGCCCGCAGCAGGGTCCGGGACATCTGACCGGGAGGATCGACCAGTACGGGGTGCGGGCGCACCCCGTTCATGACGAGGTGGTCGACGAACTCCTGATCCTTCAGCGCCTCCGCGATCGGCTCCGCCTCCGCGCTGCTGGTCCCGCCCGCGGGCAGCCGGCTCGCCTGGACGCCGACGAGCAGGGCGCCGTTCTGGACGAAGAGGGCCGCGCCCGATATCCCCTTCCACGGGTCCGGTTTGCTTGCCAGAGGCGGGGAGGTGGTGAACGAGAGGTCCAGCAGCCCCGACTTCAGGTTGGAGCCCAGCTGGATGAACCCGTCCACCTGTCTGTTGTCCCGCCGCAGCAGCCCCTGGACGCCGACGGAGGCGGGGCGTTCCGCGAAGGCCGGGAAGCCGATGGCGGTGAAGGGGATACGGCCCACGCCGGGGCGCAGACTGCCGAAGGCGACGGGCGGCACCTTGTCGGTGACCTCGTCGAGGCGGACCAGCGCGAGGTCGTGACCGGCGCTGTGCCACACCGAAGTGGCGGGGAGGTCGGTGGTGCCTCCGCCCAGCCGGACGGTGCAGTCGATTCCCCGGCCGTTGTCGCTGTCGTTGTTGCTGCGGGTGCCGGCGCCGTTGGGAGTGGTTTTGAAGAGGTGGGCGACGGTGAGCACCAGCCGGGAGCTGATCCGGTAGCCGGAACCGTACGCGGTACCGCGCCCGACGATGACCTCGGCCACCCGGCCGGCGTCGATAGGGCTCATCTACGGGTCAGCCCGCGGCGAGGAGGTCCGAAACGTCGTCACCGGTCAGGACGGCGTCGCCGGTCTTCGTCTCGGCGGTCAGGCTGAGCTTGACGACATGGGTTTCCCCGGTCTTGACACCGCCCTTGCCGCCGAGCGAGACGACCCAGAACCGCACACCTGCCTGTGCCTCGGCGGACCGCTCGACAGCGACCTGGAGCTCCAGGTCGATGGAGTTGATCCGGAAGCGGACCTCTTGGTCGTCCGCGTCGAGACGGGCCCTGTCGATCTCCGACCTCAACGATGCGAGCAGGTCGGCGAGTTCGATACCCATACGGTCCCCCAGTGACGGATGGTCCACGACGGCCAAGAGAGCTCGAAGCTACCAGGAGAACTCCTGGGAGTGAGGGGGTTGGGCGAGACCGGGCGGTGGCGGCCGACGGCCCGGTCCGCGGTGGCGGCCGCCGGGCCGGTCCTGGGCGGTGGCCGGGCCGGTCCTGGGGGGTGGCTGGCTACAACCACCGCCCCGTCTCGATGGTCTAGCCATCGAACGCCACTTCATGTGCACCCGCAGTTCGTCCCATGTTTCCCCCACCGAGGAGAACCGTCGTGCGTCAGCTTTTCCGTCCCTCGACCGCTGCCGTGGCCGCTGCCGCCGCTGTAGCGGCCGCCGTACCCGTCCTCGCTATGGCCCCGGCCGCGCAGGCCGACGAGGGGCAGCCCCGTCTGGTGGTGACGGAGCTGCCCGGGACGGAGCTGAAGGTCGGAGAGCTCCGCCAGGACTCCGTGACGATCACCAACAACGGCACCGCCGCCGCCAACGGTGTCGTCTTCCGGATACGCCTCACCCGCGGCCTGGAGTATCCGGAGCCGGTCGAGGGCTGTACGTACACGACCGTGCGTGATCAGGTCCGCCAGGCGCTCTGCCAACTGGACACCGTGATCGAGCCCGGGAAGAGCTTCAGCGTGCCCATACGGTTCAAGGTGCTGCCGAAGGCGCTGATGGAGGTCATCGAGTACGGCACGGGCCCCACCGGCGGCGTACCGGTCGAGGGGATGACCGAGAGCCACCACCGGCTGGCGGTGGACTCGGACAGCTCGGCCGATCTCGTCGCGGTGGGCGACCGGGCCGAGGGCGAGCCGGGCAGCACGGTGACCGTCAAGGCCGCGCTCCGCAACGACGGCCCCGGCTGGGTGCAGAACCATGTGAGCGACGATCAGCCGGCGATCATGGTGACCATTCCCCAGGGCACGACGGCGATCGAAGTACCCGAGGAATGCCAGCCCTTCGCCATCGACGGGCCGAGCGGACCGTCCGAGCCGGGCAAGCCGCGGTATGTCTGCTACCCGAGCGACTACACGCTGGAGGTCGGGTCGGTCCACTCGTACACCTTCGTTCTGAAGATCAAGAAGGGCGCGCACGACACCTCGGGTGAGGTGAAGGCCACGTCGGTGTACGACATTCACCCGGAGTTCGACCACAACCCGGCCAACGACAAGGCGAAGATCGACATCGATGTGCGGGGGGCGGGGTCCGGTTCGGGCTCCGGTTCCGGGTCGGGTTCGGGGTCGGGTTCCGGGTCCGGGGGCGGCTCCGGGACGAGTGGTGGTACGACGGGCGGGAGCGGCGGCTCCGACGCGGGTTCCGGTGGCACGGGCGGCAATGTCCCGCAGGCCCAGTCCGCCGTGACTCCCTCGGCGGTCACCACCGGAAGCCTCGCTTCCACCGGCGCAGGCAGCACACCGCTCGTGGCGGGCGCGGCGGCAGCGGTCACCGCGCTGGGTGGCCTGCTGGTCATGGGCGTACGTCGTCGTAAGGGAGCCGACGCTTCCTGACGCACGGCAGAGGGCGCCCTCCTGGCCGGAGGGCGCCCTCTGCTGTTGTCTCGGCGGTCCCCTCTGCCGTTCCTCAGCGGCCGGCGGTGAGGCGGGCGGCCGAGGCGATGGTCGCGCGCGCCTCGTGTTCGTTCAGGCCGGTGCGTACGGCGGCGTCGACAAGGGACTCCACGAGCGCCTCGCCGAAGCCGTGTTCGTACGCGCGGCACGCGGCCCAGAACAGCCGCGTGTTGCGCTGGCCCGCGTGCGCGGCGAGGACGAACTGCACCAGGCCGTGGCCCTGCGCGGGCCGGCTCCGGGAGTGGTGAGGGCGCGCGGGGGGAGTGAGCAGGCGCAGCAGCGCGCGGGGGCAGGGCGCGGGCGAGAGCCCCGCCGTGCCGGGAGCCGGCCGGTAGGCGCCACGGGCGGTGACCGAGCCGGGGCCCACCAGATAGCCGCCCGCGCCGCGCACGTCGATGCCGGGGGCGAGCCGGCTCGCGGAGTTGGGCACCACGACGTTCGGCGGGCCCGTCAGCCAGATATGACGGCCCCCGCTCGGGGTCAGGACGATCACGGTCTCCGGGAGCGTGAACAGATGCTGGAGGGCCAGCTGCTGGAGCGCGGCGACGGAGTCCGAGGCCGGTCCGGCCTGCGCGGTGGTACCGGTGGCGCCCGTGATGGTGGCTTCGTGCGGGGAGCCGTCCGCGTGGGTGATGTCGAGATCGATGCCGATGAGCCGGTGCGGGGGCCTGCCGCAGGCGATGCCGTAGCCGGTGGCCCAGGGCGCGAGGGCGAACAGGGCGCGTACGGCGGCCGGGTCGGTGGTGGCGTCGTACACCCCGTGGCCCGGGAGCCCGCACTCGCTGCGGCAGAGGACCGGCTCGGGCTCGCCCCGGTGGGGTGAGCGCAGCGCGGGGAGCTTGGTGGGGGAGAGGGGGAACACGGGGAGCCCGCGCTCGGCGGCGGACAGTGCGTGAGCGAGGGCCGGGGTGGCGGTGTGCCGGGCGGTGGTGGCCATGCGTCCATTTTCGTACAAGCGTTCGAAGAAGGGAAGGGGGGTCGGCGTAGCGATGGGTGGGCGGTGGACGGGCGGTGGACGGTCTGCGGGCGGGCCGAGAATCTGGCGGAACGGTTCACCTCCTGCGGGGCCGGGATCCGTCGGTGCGCAGCGGCCGGAAACGCGGGCTTCGAGGGTGCTTCGAGGGTGTTTCGAGGTTACAAGGGGTTTATCGGCTGGTCCTCACGCTTACGAGGGAATCAGGTGCTCCGGGGGCTCCATGGTGGTTCGCGGTGGATTCGGCGGGCAGCTCTGAAGCGCGACGTCGTCATCACGTCCAAGGCGGTTGGCCAACTTCCTTGGAAAAGCCGCACTTCTGGTTCCTGGAGGAAATGACATGGCAAGCTTCCGTACCGCCCGTGCCGCCGCCGCTGTTGCCGCGCTGCCCCTCGCAGCCGCGCTCTTCACGGGGGTGGCCCAGGCCGATAACGGAGCTCTCTCCGACGACGGGGCGAACGCGACCGTGGCCACGCTCAGCGGCAGCGGGGTGGGCGGTGCCAACTTCGGCAATTCGACGACCACACAGCAGGTGGCGACGGGGGCCGGGGCGTCCAACCGGAACAACACGGCGAACGTGGTCGGCTCGGGGGGCCCCACGCTGATCGACCAGTCCAACAAGAAAGTCGCGGTGAACTTCACCAATCTCTGGTGACCTGCGGCCCGATGGGGGGCGTGACTGCGGCCCGATGGGGGCGTGACTGAGGGGTGACAGCGCTGCGCGGCGGTGCTCCGGTACCGTCGCGCAGGCCGTTTCCCCGGGGTCGACCCTGACGGCCTCCCGGCCTTTCCTCCACCTTCAGGAGGTGGAGCCAGCACCACCCCTACTCCCTGAGGCGGACATCGCTTCGGGACCTGGGGCCGATCCCCCGGGGTGGGCCCCACTCCTAGCGTGGAGCCATGACCACGTCTGTCTGCACGAGCGCCTCCAAAGCCGCCAAGGCGGCCTCGTACTCGCCCTACCAGCCCTATGCGTCGTTCTCCTCGTACGTCCGGGCACGGGGGCCCGTGCTGCTGCGTACGGCCCGCTCGCTCACCTCGGATCCGTGCGACGCGGAGGACCTGCTCCAGACGGCCCTCACGAAGACGTATGTCGCCTGGGACCGGATCGAGGACCACCGCGCCCTGGACGGCTATGTCCGCCGGGCCCTCGTCAATACCCGTACGTCGCAGTGGCGCAAGCGCAAGGTCGACGAGTTCGCCTGCGAGGAGCTGCCGGAGCCGGCGGGCGTGCCGGAGCCCGACCCGGCGGAGCGGCAGGTGCTGCACGACGCGATGTGGCGGGCGGTCATGAAACTGCCCGACCGTCAGCGGGCGATGGTGGTCCTGCGCTACTACGAGGATCTCAGCGAGGTCCAGACGGCGGAGGTGCTCGGGGTCTCGGTCGGCACGGTCAAGAGCGCGGTGTCCCGCGCGCTCGGAAAGCTCCGCGAGGACCCGGAACTCTCACCTGTCCGCTGATCCCGTCCGCTGATCCTTCCTCCTGATCCCGACGGTTCCTGCGGTGGGTTCTACATGGGTTCTACTCCCGGGTAGTGACATACCGCGCGGTACGTGCGCAGAATCTCCGGAACCCTTACCGCCACGTAGCGCTAGCGCCCACCGGGAGGACGCCGTGCTGAGCACCATGCAGGACGTACCGCTGACTGTGACCCGCATCCTGCACCACGGGATGACCATCCACGCGACGTCGCAGGTCACCACCTGGACCGGGGAGAGCGAGCCACAGCGCCGCAGCTTCGCCGAGGTCGGCGGGCGCGCGACGCGGCTCGCCAACGCCCTGCGTGACGAGCTCGGAGTCGCCGACGACGAGCGCATAGCCACCCTCATGTGGAACAACGCCGAGCACGTCGAGGCGTATCTCGCGATCCCCTCCATGGGCGCGATCCTCCACACCCTTAATCTCCGGCTCCCCGCCGAGCAACTGATCTGGATCGTCAATCACGCCGCCGACCGCGTGGTCATCGCGAACGGTTCGCTGCTGCCGCTGCTCGCCCCGCTCCTCCCGCATCTGCCGACCGTTGAGCACATCGTCGTCTCCGGCCCCGGCGACCGTGGTCTCCTCGACGGGGCCGACGCGCAGGTGCATGAGTACGAAGAGCTGATCGCCGGCCGCCCCACCACCTTCGACTGGCCCCAGCTGGACGAGCGGGCCGCCGCGGCCATGTGCTACACCTCCGGCACCACCGGTGACCCCAAGGGGGTCGTCTACTCCCACCGCTCCATCTATCTGCACTCGATGCAGGTCAACATGGCCGAGTCGATGGGACTGACCGACAACGACACCACCCTGGTCGTCGTCCCTCAGTTTCACGTCAATGCCTGGGGCCTGCCGCACGCCACCTTTATGGCGGGCGTGAACATGTTGATGCCCGACCGCTTTCTGCAGCCGGGCCCGCTCGCCGAGATGATCGAGCGCGAGAAGCCCTCACACGCCGCCGCGGTCCCCACCATCTGGCAGGGCCTGCTCGCCGAGGTGACCGCCCGCCCGCGCGATCTGACGTCCATGGCCCGGGTCACGATCGGGGGTTCGGCCTGTCCGCCGTCGCTGATGGAGGCGTACGACAAGCTCGGTGTACGGCTCTGCCACGCCTGGGGCATGACGGAGACCTCACCGCTCGGCACGATGTCCAACCCGCCCGCCGGACTCACCGACGAGCAGGAGTGGCCGTACCGCCTGACCCAGGGCCGTTTCCCGGCCGGTGTCGAGGCCCGGCTGGCCGGCCCCGGCGGCGACTTCCTGCCCTGGGACGGCGAGTCGGCCGGTGAGCTGGAGGTCCGCGGCCCGTGGATCGCCGGCGCGTACTACGGTGGCGCGGGCGGCGAGGCGGTCAAGCCGGACGACAAGTTCAGCGAGGACGGCTGGCTGAGGACCGGTGACGTCGGTGTCATAAGCCCCGACGGCTATCTCACCCTCACCGACCGCGCCAAGGACGTCATCAAGTCCGGTGGCGAGTGGATCTCCAGCGTTGAGCTGGAGAACGCGCTGATGGCCCACCCGGAGGTGGCGGAGGCGGCGGTCGTGGCCGTGCCGGACGAGAAGTGGGGCGAGCGGCCCCTCGCGACGGTCGTCCTCAAGGAGGGCGCGACCGCCGACTACGCGGCGCTCAGGGGATTCCTCGCCGGGAAGATCGCGAAGTGGCAGCTGCCGGAGCGGTGGGCGGTGGTGGCCGCAGTGCCGAAGACGAGCGTGGGGAAGTTCGACAAGAAGGTGATCCGCAAGCAGTACGCGAACGGCGAGCTGGACATCACTCAGCTGTAGCGCGCCGAATGGGGTGAGCGGTACGTGGCTGGGGCGGCGACGGTTTCACGTGAAACCATCGCCGCCCCAGCACCCGTTCCACTGCCCGTTCCAGGTCCTGCCCGACCGGACCGGACCGCACAGGAGCAGGACAGGACCTAGTTCGTTCCGATCTTCGCGAGCAGATCCACGATCCGGTCCTGCACCTCGGCGCTGGTGGAGCGCTCCGCGAGGAACAGCACGGTCTCGCCGGAAGCGAGCCGCGGCAGGTCCGCCTGGTTGATGCCGGTCGAGGTGTAGATGACCAGCGGGGTCCGGTTCAACTGGCCGTTCGCCCGCAGCCAGTCGATGATCCCCGCGCGCCTGCGACGTACCTGCATCAGGTCCATGACGACCAGGTTGGGCCGCATCTGGGTGGCGAGGGTGACCGCTTCGTTGTCGGTCGCCGCCCGTGCGACCTGCATCCCGCGCCGCTCCAGTGCCTCCGTCAGGGCGAGCGCGATCTCCTCGTGCTCCTCGATCAGCAGCACGCGCGACGGATGCTGCTCGCTGTCGCGCGGTGCCAGGGCCTTGAACAGTACGGCCGGGTCGGCGCCGTACGCCGCCTCCCGCGTCGCCTGGCCCAGACCCGCCGTCACCATGACGGGAACCTCGGCGGCGACCGCGGCCTGGCGCAGCGACTGGAGTGCGGTACGGGTGATCGGTCCGGTCAGCGGGTCGACGAAGAGCGCCGCGGGGAACGCGGCGATCTGGGCGTCGACCTCCTCGCGGGAGTGCACGACCACCGGGCGGTAACCGCGGTCGCTCAGCGCCTGCTGGGTGGAGACATCCGGCGCGGGCCAGACCAGCAGCCGGCGCGGGTTGTCGAGCGGCTCCGGGGGGAGTTCGTCGTCCACGGGCCGTGGCTGGGGGCGGTTCGCGACCTCGACCGCACCGCCGGGGCCGTCCAGCGGCTGGGGGCCCTCGGCGCCCTCGTCGGGGGCCCCTATCGCGTACGACCGTCCCTCGGAGTGGGCGGAGGGCAGTCGCGAGCCGCCTTGGGAGGAGCCGGACTGGCCCTGGGGGTGACCTTGGGCGTGACCTTGGGCCTGCGGGTGCGGCCTGGCGTCCGACTCGGGGTGGTCGTCGCCGTCGGGCGGCGTGCCCAGCTTGCGGCGCCGGCCCGAGCCGAGGGACTGCGGCTGGTTCTGCTGCTGGGTGAGGTGCTGGGCGAAGGGCACGCCCTGGCCGAGCGTGCGCACGCTGAAGGCCCGCCCTTGAGTGGAGTCGGGCGAGACCGGCGTCTCTTGTGGCAGGGGCTGCGCGGGCGGGAGCGGTTGATGGGCGCCGCGCCGCGGAAGCGGTGCGGGGGACTCCGTCGGCGCGGGCGATGCGGCCGGCACACCGCCGCCGTCGCCCGTCGCGGCGCCGCCGCCCATGGTGCCGTCCGTTTCGGGGGCGGAGTGGGTGGTGCCCGCGCCGCGTTCACCGCGTCCGCCATGGCTGGTGCCGCCCCCCGCGTCGGGGTCGTCGGGCCAGCCGGGCGGGCCCGTCATCACGCCGAAGCCCGAAGTGGTGGGCATCGCCGGTCCGTTGGAAGCCGGTCCCGCGCTCTGGCCGGGCATGCCCTGGCCAGGAGTCGCCCAGCCGTTCGGGTCGGCGGACATGGAGCCGGTGCCGTGCGTGACGGGCCGCTCGTCCACCTCGTCTCCGGCGTTACCGGGCGGTGCGGCGAGACCGGGGCCGGGAGTGCCGTTCCCGGGCCACTCGAGCGGCGCCGCCGTGTCCCTGCGCGCGCGGCGCCCGGCCGGCAGGGGGTGTGCCTGCGGCGGGGTGTGGTCGGCGTCAGGTTCCGAACGTACGGCGTCATGGCGGGCCGGCAGCGAAGCGTCGGGCGCGGTTGGCCTGGCAGGCCCGGTGGGCATGCGGGTGGGGACCGGCGCGGGTGCGTGCGGGGCCGAGGGCGGGGTGCGGTCGGCCGCGGCGGGCGGGAGGGCGAACGGGCTACGGACCCCCTCCGCCTGGGCCGGTGCGGTGTGCCGTTCCTGCGCGGGGGCGAGCGCCCGGCGGGCCCGGCGCCCGGCGGGCTGAGCCGACGCCGCCGAGGCGGCGCCCGCGGGAAGTGACTGCGCGGGCGGCATCGGAGCCGGAGGCTGCATCTGCGCCGGCGCCGCGGGCCCGGGAGCCGTACCCGGTGCCGGTGCCTGGCGCGCTGTCTGACCTGGTGCCTGACGTGCCACCTGACCTGGTGCCTGACGTGCCACCTGGCCGGGCGCCTGGTGTGCGGCCTGGCCCGGAGCGTGGCTGGTCGGAGCGGAAGGCGCGGTCGGCCCGGCGGGGAGTGCCGGAAGCGCCCGCTGCTCGCTGTGTCGCGCCCGGCGGCCTGTCCCCGCGGCCTCCACGGGCACACCCTGCGGCGGTACGGCCGCGCCGAGCGCCGCGCGCCCGTTCGGATGAGCCCCTTCGGCGGCCGTCACGATCGACCCTTCGGAGGGCGCGGCGGACGGCAGCGCGACGGCGGACCCGGGATGCGTCCCCGCTGCCGTGGCGTCCTCCACCGGGCTCGGCCGCCCGCGCCGACGGCCGGTGCCACCGCCCCCGCCGGAGTCCTGCGCCGGAATCAGAGCCTGCTGACCGTCCGTACGACCGCCCTGTCCGGCAGCCCCGGCGCCGGTATCGGTCCCGGTCGCGGGCCCTGCGCCGGTCGCCGCGCCGGTTCCGGTCTCGTCGTTCTCGGGTCCGGCCGCACGCGCCCTGCGCCGTCCTGTCGGCTCCCCGGGGTCCTCCGCCGGGCCTTCCAGGAACGCGTCCGTGGACGCCCGCCGCGCGCGCCGCCTGCCACCGCCCGAGGTCCCAGGACCTTGCTGCTGCGCGGGCAGTACCGGCTGGGCGGGCGCCGACGGCTCGGCGGGAGCCTTCACTGTCCCCGCGCCCTCGCCCAGCGGCAGCTCCAGCACATACGCGCTGCCGCTCATGCCCGGCACCTCATGCGTCTGCAGCACACCGCCATGGGCCCGGACGATCCCGCGGACGATCGGCTCGTGCACCGGATCGCCGCCGGCGAACGGGCCGCGCACCTCGATCCGTACGACATCGCCGCGCTGCGCCGCGGCCACCACGATCGTCGAGTCGACGTAGCCGCCGCCCGGTACCAGCCGGGTCCGGCCCGTCGAGTCGACCCCGGCCACATCGGCGACCAGATGCGCGAGCGCCGTTGCCAGCCGCGCCCCGTCCACCTCGGCCTCGATCGGCGGCGCGTGCACCGCGAACTGGGCCCTGCCGGGTCCGATCAGCTCGATCGCGCCCTCGACCCCCGCAGCCACGACTCCGTCGAGCAGCACATTCGCCTTGATCAGCTGTTCGGCGCCGACATCGAGTCGCTGGTAGCCGAGGACGTTGTCCACGAGCGTCGTCATCCGCGCGTACCCGGCGGCCAGGTGGTGCAGGATCTGGTTCGCCTCGGGCCACAACTGGCCGGCGGGGTCGGCGGCGAGCGTGGTCAGTTCGCCGCGCAGCTCCTCCAGCGGTCCGCGCAGCGATTCGCCGAGCACGGCGGTCAGCTGGGAGTGGCGCGCGGCCGTGTCCCCGTACCGCTCCGTCAGCTCCTCGATCTCGGCCGCGTACCGGTCACTGCGGTCCGCGAGCTCCGCCGCGTGCCGTTCTGTCGCTTCGGCCAGCGCGGTGGTGAGCCGGTCCGTCGTCTCTGTCAGCTCCGCCGTGAGCCGGTCCGTCGTCTCCGTCAGCTTCGCCGTGTGCCGCTCTGTCCGCTCGGCCAGCTCGGCGGCGTGCCGCTCCTTGGCCTGCGTCAGCTCGGTGGTGTGCTGCTCGGTGAGTTCGTCGTACGGCCGCCGGTCGGTGAAGGTCATCACGGCGCCGACGAGCTGGTCGCCGTCCCGTACCGGCGCGGTCGTCAGATCGACCGGCACCTGCTTGCCGTTCTTCGCCCACAGCACCTGCCCGCGCACCCGGTGCTTGCGGCCGGACCTGAGCGTGTCCGCCAGCGGGGAGTCCTCGTACGGGAACGGCTCGCCGTCCGCGCGCGAGTGCAGGATCAGCGGGTGCAGCTCATGGCCGCCCAGGTCGCTGGCACGGAAGCCCAGGATCTGCGCGGCGGCGGGGTTGACGAGGACGACCCGGCCGTCGGTGTCCGTACCGACGACGCCCTCCGACGCGGCCCGCAGGATCATCTCGGTCTGCCGTTGCGAGCGGGCCAGCTCGGCCTCGGTGTCCATCGTCCCGGACAGATCCCGCACGACGAGCATCAGCAGCTCGTCGCCGGTGTAGCTGTGCGAGTCGTTGTACGCGTCCCGGCCGTCCTCCAGGCTCGCGCTGGTCACCTCGGCCGGGAACTCACCGCCGTCCGTGCGCCGCGCGACCATCCGCGTCGGCTTGGTCCTGCCGCGCTCGTCGGCGGCTTCCGGGCGGCGCATCGAACCGGGGATCAGCTTGGAGTCGAACTCGGGCAGCAGATCGAGCAGCCCACGACCGACCAGCGCGGTGCCGGGGGTCTCGAACATTTCCAGCGCGATGGTGTTGGCGTTGACGACCGTGCCGTTGGCGTTGACGAGCACCAAGCCGTCGGGGAGTGCGTCGAGTATCGCCGCGAGGCGAGCAGCGCCTCGGGATGGCCTGCTGCTCACGATCGACGCTTCCTCCCTGACCTACTGCACCTTGCGGACGGCCTCCCCCATCTTGCCCTTCGGGTCTCGGCCTGTCACTGAAGGGAGTCTAAAGGCTGAGGCGACGGACGCGACGGCGGATGAGGTGGAGCCCTCACCGAGGTTGTGTGCGAATGGTCCCCGCCGGGGGCGCGCCACCGGCCCGCCATGCCCCTTTATAGCCGACTTGTGCCCGGCCCGTGGTCGGCCTGCGACCCGCCGGCGCCCGGGCTGCGACCCGCCCGGGGCCCGGTCGATACCCGGGTTCACCACTACCTGGCGCTGGGCAGTACCGGCTCCAGTGTCCGCCAGCGGGCGATCTCGCAGCCGTTCTTCCGGTTGAAGGCGGCGTCGACGCTCCGGCCCCGCCAGGTGCCGGTGATGCGCGCGGTGGCGCCTCCGCCGTACTGCATGGTGCACATCTCGCCCCTGGGCACCGGTGCGAACGGGTCCTGGCCGCCGCCGGCCAGCTCCGCCAGCCGGTCGCACGCGGCCCGCGCCTCCGGATGCGTCCCGCCGGCCGGCCCGCACTTCAGTTGGTACGTCCCGTCGGCGTTCCTGATTCCGGTGTCCGCGACGGCGACGGTGAACTCATCGCCCGGCGCCTCCCCCAGCAGGGGCAGCGGCAGCGGCGCGAGCCGGCTGAACGGGACGGCCGCGGCGGACGTGTCGCCGACGGCCGCGGGCGCGACGGCACCCAGCGTGGCGGCGGACGCGGCGAGGGAGGCGGCGACGGTGAAGACGAGGCGGCGCAGCATGGAAGCTCCTGACGGGTTACGGATCCGGGGCGGCGCCCCGGCATCTCTAACGCGCGTCAAGCCCCGGCGTTGCGCACCGAAGATGCTTTGCTCTGCGCCCCACCTGCCTAGTACCGTGAGAAGCGATTGGTGACAGCGCACTCAGCTGTGTCATCATCTGCACGCACCGTTCGCGCCCGCGCGGATGTGCTGGAGGCGTCGCCTAGTCCGGTCTATGGCGCCGCACTGCTAATGCGGTTTGGGTCTTAAAGCCCATCGAGGGTTCAAATCCCTCCGCCTCCGCGTGTTGATCACCGAAGCCCCGGCCCAACGGCCGGGGCTTCGGCCGTTGCAGCGCCGATTCCGGGCCGGATCCGCATCGCTTCTGGGGGCGTCTTCGCAGCTCAGGCGTGGTGCGAGGAATGGATTTCACCTGGCGCCGCAGGTCATGTAATGTTGTTCTCGCAACGCCGACCGGGACAAAAAAGCCCGGAACGCCAAGCACTCGTAGCTTAACGGATAGAGCATCTGACTACGGATCAGAAGGTTGCAGGTTCGAATCCTGCCGAGTGCACAGCAGGCCAGAGGCCCTGTCGAGTAATCGACAGGGCCTCTGGTTTTTTCCCTTGACGGCAGTGCTTGACGGCAACCGCCCCGCAGCGGGGATCAGATGGCCACCGGCACCCCGCCCGAGCCCTCGCCATCGTCCCGCCCGCCAACTCCCGAGGATTCTGATGCTGAGGCGAACCCTCCCGATCGCCGTCATGGCACTCGTGCTGCTGACTGGCGCGTGCACCTCGGACAACGACGGCGAGGATGCCGCGGCGGACGACGCGGCCGCCGAACAGGCCACGTGCGGAGAACTCCTCGGTGACGCGGGTGTGAAGTGGCTGGAGAGCCGAGCAGGCGGGGCCGGATCGGTTCGCATGATGAGCCACCACGGCCTTGAAAAGGCGCGCTCGATGCTCAGCGGCCAGATCAAGAACTGGGAGCCGGGCAGGAAGGGGATTCCGTTCTACGCGGAGTCCGATGTCTGCAGGGTGACGGCGGCTGCCGACGGCCCCGGAAGCGAACTCGCCCTCGAGTACCGTCCCTCCATCCTCCCCTTCGACGCTCCCATCACCGGTTCCACAGACAGTGAGCTGACCGAAACGCCGGTGAACTCCGACGTGCGGCTGCTGCGTCGAGTCGCCGACGGCGACGACGTCCAGTACGTCGTTTTCGTCACCTGCAAGCTGCCGGGTACACCGGCGCAACAGGAGAACTCCGTGCCGATCGAGGGACGGATGACGGACACGCTCACCGGCGATACCGGCATCCGCACCCGCTTCACCCACCTGCTGCACTCCGCCCAGGTGATGACCGCCGAACTCGACTGCCAGAACAAGCCCGTCATCCCGGCCGAGCCGCCGGCGTCGGTGAAGTAGCCCCCGCTCTATGAAGAAGGTCAACGCCGACGGGACGCTGGGCCGGGCCAAGGGGATCACGTCGGTCACCCGGGCGCCCGCCCCCGGCCGGTTTGTGGGGTGGGGAGCGTGCTTCGGTTCGCCTCTGTCGGGCGTGGGTGCCATCGTGCCAGGGGGCGATGTGGGACGGACCTGGGGAACGGCGGAGTGGATGGGCTGGCAGTGCGGGGGGCTCAGGTGGGCGGACGGGGTGCCCGTGCTGGTGTGGCGGAAGGGCGGGGGCCGGCGGGAGAGTGCCTTGGCCTACGGGCGTGACCTGGGGTTTCGTGCCCTCGGGGCGCGGAGCTGTGCCGGGGCTCGGGGGAATGTGTGTCCTGTCGGGGCGCTGGTCGCCGGGCGCAGTACCGGAGGGCAGTGCCCCGAGTGCGCGCGGCTGGACCGGGCGCATTCTGTGGCCGCCGACACCGTCGCCGATGATCCGCGGACGTATCGCGTCTACCTGGCGTGGTTCGGGCCCGGGATGGTGAAGGTGGGGATCACCGCCGAGGAGCGCGGGCCCGCGCGGCTGCTGGAGCAGGGGGCTGTGACGTTCAGCTGGCTCGGGCGTGGGTCATTGATGGCCGCGCGGCGGACCGAGGAGCTGCTGCGGACGGCGCTCGGGGTGCCGGACCGTATTCCGTACGCGCGGAAGCGGGCCGTACGGTCCGCCCTGCCGGGCCCGGTGGAACGGGCGGCCGAGATCGAGCGGATGCACGCGCGGGCGGTCGCGCTGAACGGGTGGCCGCAGTCGCTGGAGCGGCTGGAGTTCGCGGCGGCCGATCATGTGGGGGCATTCGGTCTGGACGGGGTGGCGCCGGTCACGGGCGTGGTGGGTGAGCTGGTCGACGGCGGGTGCGTCGCGGGGCGGCTGGTCGCGGCCGCCGGGCCCGATCTGCATCTCGCCACGGCCGACGGCGGGCTCGTCGTCCTCGACACCCGGCTCATGAGCGGGTGGGAGCTGGCGGCGGAGACCGGGGCCGCGGTCACCGTGCCGGTGAAGGGTGTACGCAACGGGGTAGTGCAGGACGGGCTCTTCTGAACCCGCCGACATCGGTGGACACGCGATCGGTGGACACGGCATCGGTATCGGTCGGAGGGTGGGGCATATGAACGATCACGACATCGAGGCCGTACGCCGGTTCCGGGAGCGGATCGGGCTGCCCGGACTCGTCGACGTACACACGCACTTCATGCCGGAACGCGTCCTCAAGAAGGTGTGGGCCTATTTCGATGCCGCCGGGCCGCTCATAGGAAGAGAGTGGCCCATCTCCTACCGGCACGAGGAGGACGAACGCGTCGCCCTGCTGCGCGCGTTCGGCGTGCGGGCGTACACCTCGATGCTCTACCCCCACAAACCGGGCATGGCCGACTGGCTGAACGGCTGGGCCGCCGGGTTCGCCGCGCGCACGCCGGACTGTCTGCGGACCGCCACGCTCTTCCCGGAAGAGGGTGTCGAGACCTACGTGCGGGAGGCCGTCGAAAGCGGCGCGCGGATCTTCAAGTCGCATCTTCAGGTGGGGGCGTACGACCCGAACGACGAGCGGCTCGACCGGGTGTGGGGTCTGCTCGCCGAGGCCGGCGTTCCGGTGGTGATGCACTGCGGCTCGGGGCCCGCGCCCGGCAAGCACACCGGGCCCGAGCCGGTCGGACGGCTGTTGGCCCGGCATCCCCGGCTGCGGCTGGTCGTCGCGCATCTCGGCATGCCGGAGTACCGGGACTTCCTCGGTCTCGCGGAGCGGTACGGGGAGGTCAGGCTCGACACGACCATGGCGTTCACGGACTTCAGTGAGGGCTTCGCGCCGTTTCCGGCGGAGGCGCGGGGGCGGCTGGCGGACCTCGGAGACCGGATTCTGCTCGGGACGGACTTCCCCAACATCCCGTATCCGTACGTCCATCAGCTGGAGGCACTGGAGCGGCTCGGGCTGGGTGACGACTGGCTGCGGGCGGTCTGTTACGGGAACGGGGCCCGGCTTTTCGGCCTTGAGAAGCCCGATGGGCCCAGTGGCCCCAATGGCCGCAGCGGTCCCAGCGTCGGGGTCAGTTCCTAGGGGTTTCTCAGCGGATTCACAGGAAGCGGCAAGAGCGCTTTAAGAGGCCGTCCCCAGGGTGGCCACCATGACCATCACCTCGCCCCGGGGGCGTACCGAAATGCTCAGGCCGGACGGGAGCCCCGTCCGTGTGCTCGTCGTCGACGACGAGACCTCGCTCACCGAGCTGCTGTCCATGGCCCTGCGGTACGAGGGCTGGGAGGTGCGCAGCGCCGGTGACGGCTCCGGCGCGATGCGTTCGGCGCGGGACTTCCGGCCCGACGCGGTGGTGCTGGATGTGATGCTGCCCGACATGGACGGGCTGGCGGTGCTCGGCCGGCTGCGGCGCGAGCTGCCGCAGGTGCCCGTGCTCTTCCTCACCGCGAGGGACGCGGTGGAGGACCGGATCGCCGGACTGACCGCGGGCGGCGACGACTATGTCACCAAGCCGTTCAGCCTGGAGGAGGTCGTGGCGCGGCTGCGCGGGCTGATCCGGCGGTCCGGCGCCGCGGCCGCGCGCAGTGAATCGATGCTGGTCGTGGGGGATCTGACGCTCGACGAGGACAGCCATGACGTCACCCGCGCCGGGCAGTCCATCCATCTGACGGCGACCGAGTTCGAGCTGCTGCGTTATCTGATGCGCAATCCGCGTCGGGTGCTGAGCAAGGCGCAGATCCTCGACCGGGTGTGGTCGTACGACTTCGGCGGCCAGGCCAATGTCGTCGAGCTGTATATCTCCTATCTGCGGCGGAAGATCGACGCGGGACGTCCGCCGATGATCCACACCCGGCGCGGGGCGGGATATCTGATCAAGCCCGGTGAGCCGGGCGACGCACCACGATGAGCGGGGCGGCGCGACGGCGCTGGTCGCTGCGGACGCGGCTCGTGGTGTCGGCGGTCGCGCTGATCGCGGTGGTCGCCGCGGTGATCGGGGCGGTCACGACGATCGCGTTCCGCTCGTATCTCTACGACCAGCTGGACACGCAGGTACAGGCCATAGCGGGACGGGCCGCGGGGCCGCCGGCCGGCCGCGACGGTGACCTCGACGGCGACCTCGACGGCAGAGTCAGCGGCGGGCCGCCCGGCGGCCTGCCCGGGGGCAAGGACCCGCTGAAGATCGTCACGGGCGGCGGGGCGCCCGTGGGGACCGTCGGAGCGGTGGTGGGGGACCGCGGCGACATCGGTAGGGCCCTGGTCAGCGCCTTGCCGGAGGCCGACGACTCCGAGACGCCGATCGTGGGAGAGCCGCTCGGCGAGGCGCAGACCGCCGCACTCGCGACGGTCCCGCGTGACGGCGCCCCGCATACCGTCGCGCTGCCGGGCCACGGCGACTACCGCGTCAAGTACGTCAGCGGCGGCAACGGAGACTTCCTTGTCGGCGTACCGCTCACCGAGGTGCAGAACACCCTCAACACCCTGGTGGTGGTGGAAGTCTGCGTCACCGTCGCCGGGCTGATCGCCGCCGGCCTCGCGGGCGGCGCGGTCGTCGGGGTCGCGCTGCGGCCGCTCAGGCGTGTCGCCACGACCGCCACCCGGGTCTCCGAACTGCCGCTGCACAGCGGTGAGGTGGCCCCGCTCGTACGGGTACCGGCGGCGGAGGCGGACCCCCGCACCGAGGTCGGGCAGGTCGGCGCCGCGCTCAACCGCATGCTGGGGCATGTCGGTTCCGCGCTCGCCGCCCGGCAGGAGAGCGAGATGCGGGTACGGCGGTTCGTCGCCGACGCCGGCCATGAACTGCGGACGCCGCTGGCCTCGATCCGGGGGTACGCCGAGCTCACCCGGCGCGGCCCCGAGGAGACCGGTCCTGACACCCGGCACGCGCTCGGGCGGATCGAGTCCGAGGCGGAACGGATGACCGGTCTGGTGGAGGATCTGCTGTTACTGGCGAGACTCGACGCCGGACGTCCGCTCTCGTACGAGAGCACTGATCTCTCGCCGCTTGTCGTGGACGCGGTGAGCGATGCCCGTGCGGCCGGGCAGGGTCACCACTGGCGTCTTGAACTGCCGGAGCCGGACGAACCCGCCGCCGCCGTGCTCGGTGACCCGTCCCGCCTCCACCAGGTGCTCGTCAATCTGCTCGGCAACGCCCGTACGCACACCCCGCCCGGCACGACCGTCACCGCGCGCGTCCGCGGAAGCTGCGCCGAATCCCCCGGTGGCAGACCCCCGGGCGGCAGGCCCTTCGTGCTCCTGGAGGTGCAGGACGACGGTCCCGGGATTCCGCCCGCGCTGCTCCCGCATGTCTTCGAACGCTTCGCGCGCGGTGACGCGTCACGCTCGCGCGCGGCCGGATCCACCGGGCTCGGCCTCGCGATCGTCCAGGCGGTCGTCACCGCGCACGGCGGGACCGTGGGCGTACGGAGCGTGCCCGGCAGGACCGTCTTCGCCGTACGTCTCCCGGTCGCGCCCGCGCGCCCGCACCCGCCGGAGTCCGGTCGCGACTCACAGACAGGGCACAGCCTCACCACACGGCCGTGACAGCGCCCCTGGCGAGTGTCGATTCATGCGAACCGACACCCCATGGGGCGCCCTCCCGGCCCGGGAGCATCTCCCGGTCGAGGTGACCGACGCCCCCGTGCTCGATGTGACGATCCCCGTCTACAACGAGGAGCAGGACCTCGAACCGTGTGTGCGGCGCCTGCACAGTCATCTCGCCCGCACCTTCCCGTACAGCTTCCGCATCACCATCGCCGACAACGCGAGCACCGACCGCACCCCCGAGGTGGCGGCCCGGCTGGATGCCGAGATACCCGAGGTACGGGCGTACCGCCTGGAGCAGAAGGGCCGCGGCCGGGCTCTCCGGACCGTGTGGACGCATTCGGACGCGCCTGTCCTCGCCTATATGGACGTGGACCTGTCCACCGACCTCAACGCACTGCTGCCGCTGGTCGCACCGCTGATCTCGGGGCACTCCGACCTGGCCATCGGGTCACGGCTGGCCCGCTCGTCGCGCGTCGTGCGTGGCCCCAAGCGCGAGTTCATCTCGCGGGCGTACAACCTCATCCTCAAGTCCTCTCTCTCCGCCCGCTTCAGTGATGCGCAGTGTGGTTTCAAAGCCATCCGGCGTGAGGTCGCCGAGCGGCTGCTGCCGATGGTCGAAGACACCGGGTGGTTCTTCGACACCGAGATGCTGGTGCTCGCCGAACGCGCCGGACTGCGGATCCACGAGGTGCCGGTGGACTGGGTCGACGACCCCGACAGCCGGGTGCATATCGTCAGCACGGCGGTCGAGGATCTGAAGGGCGTCTGGCGGGTGGGGCGGGCACTGGCGGTGGGCGCGCTGCCTCTGGACCGGCTTGCGAGGCCTTTCGGGGATGACCCGAGGGACCGCCGGATCGGTGGGGTGCCGGGCGGACTGGCCCGGCAACTGGTCGGCTTCTGTGTCGTGGGCGCCCTGTCCACGCTCTTCTATCTTCTGCTCTACTCCCTCTTCCGCGCCATGGTGGGTCCACAACTCGCCAACGCGGCCGCCCTGCTGGTGTCCGCGGTCGCCAACACCGCTGCCAACCGGAGACTCACCTTCGGGGTACGCGGCCGGGAGCGCGCCGTACGCCATCAGGCCCAGGGCCTGGTCGTGTTCGCCATCGGACTGGCCCTGACCAGCGGTTCGCTGGCCGCGCTGGACGCCGCCTCCGGCGCCCCCTCCCACTCCACGGAACTCGCCGTGCTGATCTCCGCCAACCTCGCGGCGACCGTACTGCGCTTCCTGCTGCTGCGCGCGTGGGTCTTCCCGGACCGGCGCACGGACGACCCCGCCCCGCTCGACGCAGACCTGCTCGACCCCGCAACTCACGGCCCCGCCCCGCTTGCCCCCGCAACTGACGCCCCCGACGCTCTCGACCCGAGGAACGCTCGATGACCACGACCCTTCACCCCGACGGACCCCCGCGGGCGGTGGACGGCCATCACCGCCGCCGTGCCGCACCCTCCGCCCGTTTCTGGCGGGGCAGGGCCGAGGACGCGCGCTGGGTACGCCCGGCCTTCCTCGCCCTCCTCCTGGCCGCCGCCCTGCTCCAGCTCTGGAACCTGAGCGCCTCCGGCTACGCCAACTCCTTCTATTCCGCCGCCGTCCAGGCCGGCAGCGAGAGCTGGAAGGCCTTCTTCTTCGGCTCCTCCGACGCCGCGAACTCCATCACCGTCGACAAGCCCCCTGCCGCGCTCTGGCCGATGGCCCTGTCCGTACGGCTCTTCGGGCTCGGTTCCTGGCAGATCCTGGCGCCCGAGGCGTTGATGGGGGTCGGGACGGTGGCGGTGCTGTACGCCGCCGTACGCCGCCGCTTCAGCGCCTCCGCCGGGCTGATCGCGGGCGTGGTGCTGGCTCTGACGCCCGTCGCCGCGCTGATGTTCCGCTTCAACAACCCGGACGCGCTGCTCGCGCTGCTGATGACCGTCACCGTCTACTGCGTGCTGCGCGCGCTGGAGGGCGCGCGGACGAAGTGGCTGCTCTGGGCGGGCGTCGCGGTCGGCTTCGCCTTTCTGACGAAGACGCTGCAGGCGTTCCTGATCCTGCCGCCGCTGGCCGTGGTGTACGCGGTGTGCGCGCCCACGTCCGTACGGCGCAGGCTCGGCCAGCTCGGCCTGGCCGGGCTGGCCGTGGTGGCCTCCGGCGGCTGGTGGGTCGCGATCGTGGAGCTGTGGCCCGCGTCCTCACGGCCGTACATCGGCGGCTCGCAGAACAACTCCTTCCTGGAGCTGACCTTCGGCTACAACGGCCTCGGCCGGATCAACGGCGAGGAAACCGGCAGCGTCGGCGGAGGCGGTGGTGGCGGCCGGGGCGGTGGCCGCTGGGGCGAGAACGGTCTCGGCCGGATGTTCAACGAGAGCGTCGGCGGCCAGATCTCCTGGCTGCTGCCCGCCGCTCTGCTCCTGTTGATCGCCGGACTGCTCGTGACCCGGCGGAGCGCGCGTACGGACACGGCGCGCTCGGCATTCCTGGTGTGGGGCGGCTCGCTGCTGATGACCCTCGGGGTCTTCAGCTTCATGGCCGGGATCTTCCACGAGTACTACACGGTGGCGCTCGCGCCGTATATCGCCGCCCTGGTCGGGATGGGTGTCACGGTGCTGTGGGAGGAGCGCGCCGGGCTGCCGGCCTCGGTGGCGCTGGGGGTGACGGCCGCGGTGACGGCGGGCTGGGCGTACGTTCTGCTCGGCCGGACCCCGGACTATCTGCCGTGGCTGCGCTGGGCGGTACTGATCGGTGGTCTGGTGGCCGCTGCCGGGCTGCTCGGCGCGGGACGGCTCGGGCGGCGGCTCGCCCTTGGGGCGGCAGGTCTCGGAGTGGCAGCCTCGCTGGCCGGGCCGCTCGCGTACACGCTGTCCACGGTCGGCACCGCGCACACGGGGTCGATCGTCACGGCGGGCCCGGCCTCGATGCGGGGCGGCCCGGGAGGCGGCGGCTTCGGTGGTGGTGGCCCCGGTGGTGGCGGCGACGGAGGAATGCGGCCGCCCGGACAGCAGGGAACAGGCCGGGGGCCGGGTCAGGGCCAAGGCCAAGGCCAAGGCCAAGGCCAAGGCCAAGGCCAGGGACAGGCTCAGGGCCAGCCGCCCCGGCAGAACGGCGGGCTTCCGGGCGGCGGGCTGCCCGGCGGCGGCACCCTGCCCGAACGCCCCGGCGGT
Source organism: Streptomyces sp. NPDC058198 (assembly GCF_042882605.1). NCBI lineage: Bacteria > Bacillati > Actinomycetota > Actinomycetes > Kitasatosporales > Streptomycetaceae > Streptomyces > Streptomyces sp. NPDC058198. The sequence goes on along the minus strand of NZ_JBHVVP010000002.1, from coordinate 77,833 downwards.
GGCGGCGGCGGAGGAGGCGGCATGGGCGGCCTCCTCAACGGCCAGAACGTCAGCTCCCAGGTCGAGGCCACCCTGAAGAAGGACGCCTCCGACTACACCTGGGTCGCCGCGGCCATCGGCTCTCAGAACGCCGCCAGCTATCAGCTCGCCACCGAGAAGCCGGTCATGGCGATCGGCGGCTTCAACGGCAGTGACCCGTCCCCGACCCTCGCGCAGTTCAAGCAGTACGTCGCCGACGGCAAGATCCACTACTTCCTCGCGAGCGGCGGTGGCGGTGGCGGCGGCGGGGGCGGCGGGGGTGAAGGCGGCAACGGCGGCGGCCCCGGCGGTGGTAATTCCGGCATCACCGCCTGGGTGGAGGCCACCTTCAAGCAGGTCACCGTGGACGGCGCGACCCTCTACGACCTGACCCGGAGCAATTAACTATACGGCGTACAAGACTCCCTTGTACGGTGTACGGCATCGAGTCCCGTACACCGTACAAGGGAGTCCCCGATGACGGCCACGGCCGCCGAGAACCACACCGCCCCCGCACGTCACCCGCAGCGCTGGCTGATCCTCGGCGTCATCTGCCTCGCCCAGCTCACCGTGCTGCTCGACAACACCGTCCTCAGCGTCGCGATCCCCTCCCTCACCCGGGAACTGCACGCGTCCACCGCCGACATTCAGTGGATGATCAACGCCTACTCCCTGGTCCAGTCGGGCCTGCTGCTCACCGCGGGCAACGCCGCCGACCGCTACGGCCGCAAGAAGCTGCTGACCGCGGGCCTCGCGCTGTTCGGTATCGGCTCACTCGCCGCCGGACTCGCCCAGTCCAGCGCCCAGTTGATCGCCGCACGCGCCGGAATGGGGATCGGCGGCGCCCTGCTGATGACCACCACCCTGGCCGTCGTCGTGCAGACGTTCGACGACTCCGAGCGCGTCAAGGCGATCGGCATCTGGTCGACCGTCAGCTCTCTCGGCTTCGCGGCCGGTCCGCTGGTCGGCGGAGTCATGCTCGACCACTTCTGGTGGGGGGCGATCTTCCTGATCAATATCCCGGTCGCGGTGATCGGGCTGGTCGCGGTCCTGGCGCTCGTACCGGAGTCGAAGAGCAAGGAGGGCGACCGCCCCGACCTGCTCGGCGCGGTGCTCTCCACCATCGGCATGACCGCTGTCGTGTACGCGATCGTCTCCGGCCCCGACCACGGCTGGACCTCGGGTCAGGTCCTGCTCTCCGCCTCCGTCGGGTCGGCTGTCCTCGGCCTCTTCGTGGCCTGGGAGCTGCGCATCCCGTACCCCATGCTGGATATGCACTTCTTCCGCAACCAGCGCTTCATCGGGGCGGTCGCGGGCGCCATCCTGGTCGCCTTCGGCATGAGCGGCTCGCTCTTCCTGCTGACCCAGCATCTTCAGTTCGTCCTCGGCTACGGCCCGTTGGACGCCGGTCTGCGTACGGCTCCGCTCGCGGTCACCGTCATCGTCCTCAACCTGACGGGTGTCGGGGCGCGGCTGCTCCCGAAGCTCGGCACCCCGGGCACCATCGCCGGCGGAATGGCTCTGGTGGCCGCCGGGCTCGCCGCCATCGCGGTACTCGGCGCCGACGGCTACGGCGGGATGCTGCTCGGTCTGATCGTGATGGGCGCGGGTGTCGCCCTCTCCATGCCGGCCATGGCCAACGCCATCATGAGCGCGATCCCGCCGGAGAAGGCGGGCGTGGGCGCGGGCATCAACGGCACGCTCGCCGAATGCGGCAACGGCCTCGGGGTCGCCGTCCTCGGCGCCGTACTGACTGAACTCCCGCTTCGCCGCGCTCGTTCCCGCGGCCGTCGGAGCCGCCTCGCTGCCCGCCGCGCTCGCGGCGGCCGAGGGGGAGGCGGAGCGGCTGCGGATCTCCGACGCGTTCGCCTCGGGTCTGGAGACGAGTCAGCTGGTCGGCGCGGTGGCCGTACTGGTGGGCGGAGTGCCGGCCGCGCTGCTGCTGCGCCGCGCCGAGCGGGCAGACTCTTCCGCAGGGGCGGCATAGCATCGGGACCGGGCGGACTGCCGGGCTCCGGTAGCCGGCCGCACAGTCGTCCGGTGGCCGGAGGGGGTAGGTCACTGGAGTCCGGTCCGCCCGGCCGGAAGGAACCGAGGAGGCTCACCCATGGTGTCGGAAGCCGATCGCGCCAAGCGTCCGACCCGGACCAGCGTATGGCTGGAGGGGAAGCCGGCGGCCCGTGGCCGCAAGAGCGAACGCCCCGAACGCCCCGAACGCTCCGAACGTTCGGACCAGCGGTCCGATCAGGGAGCCGACCAGCCCGCCGGGCTCGACCGCGACCGGATCATCGCGGTCTCGGTGCGGCTGCTCGACGCGGAGGGCCCGGCGAAGTTCTCCATGCGGCGGCTGGCCGCGGAGCTGGGTGTGACGGCGATGTCCCTCTACTGGTACGTCGACACCAAGGACGACCTGCTGGAACTCGCCCTGGATTCTGTCTTCGGCGAGGTCCAGGTCCCGGATCTGACGGACGAGACCGCCGACTGGCGCGACCAGATGCGCGAACTGGCCGCCAGCTACCGGTCGGTGCTGGTCCGTCACCCGTGGGTATCGCCCCTGATCGGCAAGTACCTGAACATCGGGCCGAGTTCGATGGTCTTCTCGGCTGCCGTACAGGCGGTCGTCGGACGTACGGGCCTGGCGCCGCACGGCCAGATGGGCGCGCTCGCCGCGGTCTTCCAGTTCGTGTACGGCTTCGGCACGATCGAGGGCCACTTCGTGCAGCGCTGCGCCGAGGCGGGGCTGACCCAGGACGAGTACTACCGGCAGGCCATGGGGACGATCAATGAACAGCCCCATTTCCAGCGGCTGTTCGAGGGCGCGGGCGAGCTGATGGAGGCGCGCGGCGGCGACACGGTGGAGGAGATGCGCGAACGGGACTTCACGTTCGCGCTCGAACTCCTCATCGCCGGCATCGAGACGATGCGCGCCCGAGGCTAGAACACGCCTCGGAGGCTCCGTAAGCCCTGTCCGGACCTAGTCCTTCGGGGCGAGGTGGGCCGGGAAGCCGCCGGTGGCGAGGGGGCTCCAGCGGGTCGGGGTGATGCGGATGAGGGACTTCCCCTGCCTCACCATCGCCTCGCGGTATTCGTCCCAGTCGGGGTGCTCGCCGGCGATGTTCCGGTAGTACTCCACCAGCGGCTCCACCGACTCCGGGGAGTCGATGACCTCGGCCGTGCCGTCGATCTGCACCCACGGACCGTTCCAGTCGTCCGACAGGACGATCACGCTCACCCGCTCGTCCCGCTTGGCGTTCCGCGTCTTGGCGCGCTCCGGGTAGGTGGAGACGACGATCCGGCCCGAATCGTCGACCCCGCAGGCGAGGGGCGAGCCCTGGGGACGGTCGTCGGAGCGGGTGGTCAGCAGGATCGCCCGGTGCCGGGGGCGTACGAACTCCAGCAGCTCTTCGAGGTCAACGGCGGTATTCGTTGCGATATTCGGGGCCATGGTCCGCAGCCTACGACCTCCGCGCCCGCCCGGCCGCCGGGACGACTCCACATGCGCGCCCGCCTCACGCCACCGGCGCCACCCGGCCGGAGCGACCGTCCCGCGTGAAGAGGACCTGGCGAACAGGGCCTAAGCGACCGGCAGGCCCTCGCCCTGGACCGCCTGGATGTCCAGCTCCACCCGCAGCGTCGTCCCGATCGCCGAGATCCCCGCCTGCACCACCTGGTTGTAGTTCATCGCGAAGTCCTCGCGGCGCAGCTCCGTGGTCGCGCGGAAGGCCGCCCGTACACCTCCCCACGGATCGGGCCCCGTGCCCAGATAGCTCAGCTCCAGATCGACCTCGCGTACGACCCCGTGCAGCGACAGCTGCCCGTGGACCGTCCAGCGGTCCTGACCCGCCGGTGTCAGCCCCGTACTGCGGTACGTGATCTCCGGGAAGCGCTCGACGTCCAGGAAGTCCGGCGACTTGAGGTGCTTGTCCCGCAGCGCGTTGCCGGTGTCGATGCTCGCCGCGCCGATGACCGCGTCGACCCGCGACCGCTCATGGCCCCCGGCGGCCTCGACGATCTCGATCCGTCCGCCGAACTCCTTGAACCGCCCGTGCACACTGGAGATCCCCAGATGCTGGGCCACCGCGCTGACCGAGGAGTGCGCCGGATCCAGGCTCCACACGCCGGGCGGTGGCAGCTCGGCCCCGCCCTGGCGGGCCAGGACCACCGTGCCCACCTCGGCGCGGCCGCTCGCCGTGACCAGCGCGGTGGAGGCGACCGGTGCGTATCCGACGGCCGTCACGATCACGGTGTACGGGCCCGGCGCCAGCGCCATGTCGGCGCGCACCGCCCCGTCCTCGTCGGCCGGCACCCGCAGCACCTGAGCGCCGGTCATATCGGTCATGGTCACGATCGCGTGCTGGACCGCCCAGCCGTCCCTCGTCCGTACCTGTCCGCGAAGTCCCATCCCGTTCTCTCTCCTTGATCTCGTCAAGAACCGGGCCCCGGCCCGGGGGTGGCAGGCCGTCCCTGCCCGCCACCTCCGCCACCGGGGCCCATGTCCGCCCCGGACACACGCGCCGCCCCGCTACAAAGCGCCGCGCCGTCCGGGGGGTTTCGCTACTCGCCGGGGTGGGCGAGCTCGATGTCGTGGCCGTCGACCCCGCGGCCGGTGACCGTCAGGGCGCCCGCCACCGGCGGGTATCCGGTCGCGATGACCGTGTAGTCGCCCGTGTTCAGGTCGGCGAAGGCGTACGCGCCGTCCTCCCCGGTCGTCGCCGTGGCGACCACGTTCCCGGCCGCGTCCATCAGCGTGACGCGGGCGTCGGGCGCGGGGCGCCGGGCGGCGCCCGCCCTGACGGTGCCCTGGAGCAGGGCGCCGGACTGCAGGACGGCCTCGATACGGGTGACCCCGTGGCCGCCGATCTCCACCGGCAGGGCCAGCGGCCGGAAGCCGGCGGCGTTCACCGCGACGGTCACCGAGCCGGGGATCAGCTCACCGAAGGCGAACTCACCCTGCTCGACGGACTTCCCGGTGGCCAGCACATCGCCGCGCACATCGGTCACGATCACCATCGCGCCCTCGATCGGCAGCCCGGTGTCCGCGCTGCGTACGGATCCGGTGAGGCCGCTCGTACCGGAGAGCAGGATGTCGTACCCGAGCGGCCCGTCACCGACGACCACCGTGGAGGCCTGCGGCTGGAAGCCGTCGGCGGAGGCGATCAGGACGTACGAGCCGGAGCCCGGCGCGTCCAGGACGTAGCCGCCGTCGGGCTGGGCGACCGAGCGGGCCAGCTGGCGCCCGGCCAGGGAGATCAGGGTGACGGCCGCGCCGGGCACGGCCGTGCCCTCGGAGCCGAGCACCACACCTCGTACGGCGATGCCTTGGATCGCTGTGGCCTGTGTCGCCGCCAGGGACATCGCCCCCAGGGGCTCTGGCCCACCGGCCTGGGCCGGTATCGCGGCAGTCATCGCGGGCGCCGGAACAGCGGTCCCGGCGGCAGTCCCGGCAGCCATCCCGACCGCCGCGGTGGCCCCTGCGGATACGGGAACGGCGGTCTCCGCCGTCTCACCGCCGGCCCGCGTCTTCAGCGCGACCTCCTTGATGAACAGCGTCAGCAGGAAGGCGAGCAGCGCGGCCGGAGCCGAGTAGAGGAAGACATCGCCGACGCCGTGGCCGTACGCCATCTCCATGACCGTCCGCAGCGGGGCGGGCAGCGTGTCCAGGTCCGGGATGGCGCCGCCGCCGGTGCCGGCGTGGCCCAGGGCCGCGCCCTGCGGGCCGAGATCGGCCAGGCCGTCCTTCACATAGTGGGTGACCCGGTTGCCGAGTACCGCGCCCAGCGCCGAGACCCCGATCGCACCGCCCAGGGAGCGGAAGAAGGTGACGGTGGAGCTGGCGGCGCCGAGATCCTGCGGGGAGACCTGGTTCTGCGTGCACAGGACCAGGTTCTGCATCATCATGCCGACGCCGAGGCCCATCACCGCCATGTAGATCGCCATGTGCCAGTACGGGGTGTCGTACCGGATGGTGCCCAGCAGCCCGAGGCCCGCCGTCACCAGCACACCACCGGTGACCAGCCAGACCTTCCAGCGGCCCGTCTTGGTGATGATCATGCCCGAGACGGTGGAGGAGATGAACAGCCCGCCGATCATCGGGATGGTCATCACACCGGACATCGTCGGCGACTTGTCGCGCGCCAGTTGGAAGTACTGGCTGAAGAAGACCGTGCCCGCGAACATCGCGATACCGACGAAGAGCGAGGCCAGCGAGGCCAGGGTGATCGTACGGTTACGGAAGAGGCGCAGCGGGATGATCGGTTCGCTGGCCTTCGACTCCACGAAGACGAAGATCGCGCCGAGCAGGATCGCCCCGCCGACCATCGCGTATGTCTGCCACGAGACCCAGTCGTACTTGTCACCCGCGAAGGTGACCCAGAGCAGCAGCAGCGAGACGGCCGCGCTGATGAAGAAGGCACCGGACCAGTCGACCTTGACCTGGCGCTTCACGACCGGGAGCTTCAGGGTCTTCTGGAGAACGATCAGGGCGATGACGGCGAACGGGACGCCGACGTAGAAGCACCAGCGCCAGCCCAGCCACGAGGTGTCGGTGATGACACCGCCGAGCAGCGGGCCGCCGACGGTGGCGACGGCGAAGGTCGCACCGAGGTAGCCGCTGTACCTGCCCCGCTCGCGCGGGGCGATCATGGCGGCCATCACGATCTGGGCGAGAGCGGAGAGACCGCCGACGCCGATGCCCTGGAACACCCGGCAGGCGATCAGCATCTCGGCGTTCACCGAGAGGCCGGCCACGATCGAACCCGTCACATAGATGATCAGGGATATCTGGACCAGGAGCTTCTTGCTGAAGAGGTCGGAGAGCTTGCCCCACAGCGGAGTGGTCGCCGTCATCGCCAGCAGCGACGCGGTCACCACCCAGGTGTAGGCGCTCTGGCCGCCGCCGAGGTCGGAGATGATCTCGGGCAGCGCGTTGGAGACGATCGTCGACGAGAGGATCGCGACGAACATGCCCAGAAGCAGCCCGGAGAGCGCCTCCATGATCTGACGGTGTGTCATCGGCGCGCCGGTCGCGGAAGCGGGGTCGCCCCCGTGCTTGGCGTGGCCGCCCCGCACACCCGTTGGTGTGGTCGTAGCCATTGAATTCCTTGTCTTACGTCTCTTGCCGCATGGGTGTACGGGAGTACGAATCTTCGTAGCGCCAGTCCCGGCAGTCGCCGAAACTGCCGCGCAGCCGCTCCAGCATCGTGCTGAGCTGGCCGACCTCGTCGTCGGTCCAGTCGTCGAGCGTGCGCGCGAACATCTCGGTCGTCCGCCGGACGAGCTCGTCGAGCAGGTCCTGTCCCGTCGGCGTGAGCCGCAGGATGCGCGAGCGTTTGTCGGCGGGGTCGGGGGACCGCTCTATCCAGCCGCGTTCCGCGGTGTGTGCGACATGTCTGCTGGTCACCGACATGTCGACGGCGAGCAGCTCCGCGAGGCGGCTCATCCGCATCTCGCCGTGGCGCTCCAGCAGGGTCAGCACGGCGGCCGAGCCGGCCGGGCACTCGGCGGGCAGGATGCGCGCCAGGCCTCGTTTGACGACGCCGACGGCGCTGAGCTGTCGGGCCAGTTCCGCGTACTGACTCCGTGCTGCGGCCATGGGCCCTCCCGACATCTTGTTGCTTAGGGCAACCATAGAACCATAGAAGCTGTTGGTTGCTGCAGGCAAACGAAATCGGGCCGAGCGGAGTAAAGGAACCCAAAAGGCTTCGCATGGACGGGGTCAATGCCTCGCGCGGGAGGGTGCGGGATGGTGTGTGAGGGGCGCGGGGGGACGCAGGAGAGTCGCGGGAGGGCGCCTGGCCTGGGTGGCGAGGACGACCGGCCCCGATTTGTGGCGGTTAGGGGGAGGCGGGGGTAGGCCCGGGGTTGGGCTGGATCCCCGCGTTCGCTAGGGTCCTGCCCCATGGCACACAACCCCCATGCCCCGCAGGGCCCCGAGGGCAATCCCGACCCCGCGGGCAGCACCCAGATGTTCCGTGCGTTTGTCGACGACGGCGAGCCGCAGCGCCGACAGGCGCCTCCGCAGAGCGGACCGAAGGTCGGACTGATCGTCGGCGTCGTCGCGGTCGTCGTGATCCTGGCCGTGGTGGCCTGGCTGGCCTTCGCCTGATCCCCTCTGCTTGACCTCCTTCGCCTCATGCCCTTCGCCTGATGCCCTTCGGAACCCCGCCCGGGAGCACGCACGATGGGCGGGGTCCGCGGGGGTGTTGGAGCGCCAGGCGCCCGGCGCTGAGGCACCCGGCGGCGGCCTCAGGCCTGGGCCGCGTACCGCCAGAAATCCCGCATCAGAGCGGGCGGGGTCGGTCCGGCCATTGCCAGCTGGCTCAGCAGGATGGCCACCGCGCCGGTGGACGCGGTGATGTGCGCTGCCGTTCCTGTGCCACCGACCCAGCCGTAGCGTCCCGGCACATTCCAGGGATCGATGGCCGCGACGTCGACCGAACCGCCGAAACCCCATCCCTGGCCCTCCGTGAACAGCCCGCTGGCTTCGCGCTGGGACCGGGTCAGGTGGTCGGTGGTCATCTGTCGCACCGACGCGGCCGACAGCAGCCGACGTCCGTCGACGGCCCCCTCGGCGAGCAGCATCCGGGCGAAGGAGTGCCAGTCGTCGACGGTCGAGACCAGCCCGCCGGCGCCGGACGGGAACGCCGGCAGGCTGCTCCAACCTCCGTCGGGAGTGTCGACCAGCTCGATACCTCCCTCGGGAAGGGGCCGGTAGTAGCTGGTGAACCGGTCGAGCTTGGCGGCCGGCACCGCGAATCCGGTGTCGACCATGCTGAGCGGCTCGAACAGCCGCTCAGCCAGGAACTCGGGCAACGGACGGCCTGAGACCCTCGCGATCAGCACGCCGAGGATGTCGGAGCAGGTGTTGTACAGCCAGACGTCGCCCGGCTGGTGCAGCAGCGGAATACGGGACAGCGTCGCCATCCACTCGTCCGGCGCCGCGACATGCTGCGGCTGCGGTGGCCCTTGGCGCAGCTCGCTGAACAACAGTTGGATCACCGGCAGCGAGAAGTCGGACGGGAAGCCGTACCCGGCGCGGAAGGTGAGCAGATCGACCACGGTGATCGCCCGGGCAGCAGGGACCACGTCGTCGACCGGTCCGGCCGGCGTGCGGAGGACGGTCGGCGACGCCAGCTCCGGCAGCCATCGGTCGACCGGGTCGTCCAGCGCGATCAGGCCGTCCTCGACCAGCATCATCACCGCCGCGGCGGTGACGGGTTTGGTGATCGAAGCGATGCGGAAGATCGAATCCCTGGCCATCGGGGAGGAGCCGTCGACGTCGACAGAGCCGACGGCCTCCACCTCGATCCGGTCCCCGCGAGCCACCAGGCCCACCGCTCCCGGCACCGGTCCGTTGCTGACGTGCTGATCCAGGATGTCGCGCAGGTTCGTCATCGGTCCGCCTTTTCGACGCGTGTGCTGTCGGAAGGAAGACCGCGCGAGCGGCGCGAAATCATCGGGCCGGCGCCGCTGGATCCGCCCAGATCCGCCACGGCTCACGCAGGCGCGGCCGCCGGGCCGAGACCGGTCACCAACGCGCGCGCCGGTGAGCGGAGTTGGGCAGGCGGGGCTCCCGCCTGCCGAGCACGAGCCGGTCACAGCTTGCTGGCCACGGGACTAGTCCGAGATCAGCCCCTCCCGCAGCTGCGCGAGCGTACGGGTCAGCAGCCGCGAGACATGCATCTGCGAGATGCCGACCTCCTCGCCGATCTGCGACTGGGTCATGTTCGCGAAGAACCGGAGCATGATGATCTGCCGCTCGCGGGGCGGGAGTTTGGCGAGGAGCGGCTTGAGCGACTCGCGGTACTCGACGCCCTCCAGCGCCATGTCCTCGTAGCCCAGCCGGTCCGCGAGCGAGCCCTCCCCGCCGTCGTCCTCCGGCGAGGGCGAGTCGAGCGAGGAGGCGGTGTATGCGTTGCCGACGGCCAGACCGTCGACCACGTCCTCCTCCGACACGCCCAGTACGGCGGCGAGTTCGGGGACGGTCGGCGAGCGGTCGAGCTTCTGCGCCAGCTCGTCGCTGGCCTTGGTCAGCGCGAGGCGCAGCTCCTGGAGCCGGCGCGGCACGCGCACCGACCACGAGGTGTCCCGGAAGAAGCGCTTGATCTCGCCGACGACGGTCGGCATCGCGAACGTCGGGAATTCCACGCCCCGTTCGCAGTCGAACCGGTCGATCGCCTTGATCAGGCCGATCGTGCCGACCTGGACGATGTCCTCCATCGGCTCGTTGCGGCTGCGGAACCGGGCCGCGGCATAGCGCACCAGCGGCAGATTCAGCTCGATGAGGGTGTCACGTACATAGGTGCGCTCGGGGCTGTCCTGGTCGAGCACGGCTAGCCGCAGGAACAGGGAGCGGGACAGAGTGCGGGTGTCGATGGCTTCCGGCTGGGACACGCGTGGCTGAACCACGTGGTCGAGAGCATCGGGCGCGGGAGCGCTCTTCGTGAGCGTGAGCACCTTCGAGCTGCCCTGTTCTACGGACATGCCACCCCCTTAAGGTCGCGGACGGTCGCGTCGGCCGCTCCCGTCGGAGGAACGCAGCCTCCACCTGAATACCGGAGGTGGGGCTGCGGCAAACGCGGTTCCAGCAGAATGTCACATGTCGGCAACACGCTGTAGTGACATGTCGACAAGTGGGAGCTGCATCCGCCCAGGAAAGGGAGGGTGTGGGGCTTTTCGGCGGGGGAGGTGGGACCGGAGTGGATTTGCTCGTGGTTTGCCCGGGAGGGTTACGCCTCGATCCGATTTGCGGATCTCAGTCGGGCGAAACTTCTGGCCAGGAGTCTTGACACGTGCATCTGGGAAACGCCCAGTTCCTGACTGATCTGTGACTGCGTCAGGTTGTTGTAATAGCGCAGCATCAGGATCCGCTGCTCTCTTTCGGGCAGTTGTACGAGCAGATGGCGGACCAGATCGCGGTGTTCGACCCCGGCCAGGGCGGGGTCCTCGTAGCCGAGCCGGTCCAGCAGGCCGGGGAGCCCGTCGCCTTCCTGGGCGGCCTCCAGTGAGGTCGCGTGGTACGAACGCCCCGCCTCGATGCAGGCCAGTACCTCTTCTTCGGAGATCTTCAGCCGCTCGGCGATCTCGGCGGTCGTCGGGGAGCGGCCATGGGCGGTCGTCAGGTCCTCTGTCGCACCGGTGACCTGGACCCACAGCTCATGCAGCCGGCGCGGCACGTGGACCGTCCGTACGTTGTCGCGGAAGTACCGCTTGATCTCGCCGACGACCGTCGGCATCGCGAACGTCGGGAACTGCACCCCGCGGTCCGGGTCGAACCGGTCGATGGCGTTGATCAGGCCGATCGTGCCGACCTGGACGACATCCTCCATCGGCTCGTTGCGGCTGCGGAACCGGGCGGCGGCGTAGCGGACGAGCGGCAGGTTCGCCTCGATGAGCGCTCCGCGCACCCGGGTGTGCTCCTGGCTGCCCGGCTCCAGCTCCTTCAGCTCGGCGAACAGCACCTGCGTCAGCGCCCTGGTGTCCGCTCCCCGGCTCTGGGTCGCGGGGCGGGGTTCGGTCTCGATCTGGGGCGGCACCTGAGGCGTAGTACTGGCCGGCACGGTCACGCCACCCCTTAGCGGTCGACTACGGTCAACTCATCCGTCAAAAGCGGTCATAGCATCACAAGACATGTCCACTGTGTGCAAGCACCAGATAACACCGTGTTGACGGCAAGTTGGGGCATTAAGCCCAAAAACCCCACACCCGAGGGGTGTGGGGCAGGGGGAGCGGAGGGCTCAGAACTCGTAGTCGGCGATCACCCAGGTGGCGAATTCTCGCCACTGGCCGACGCCCGCCTGATGGGCCGGGTGGTCGAGGTAGCGCTGCAGCGCATCCCGGTCGGCGACGGCGGAGTTGATGGCGAAGTCATAGGCGATCGGCCGGTCGCTGATGTTCCAGGCGCACTCCCAGAACTCCAGCTCGGGCACCTGTCCGCCGAGCTCGGCGAAGGCCCGCGCACCGGCGATCACACGCGGCTCGTCGCGCGAGACGCCCTCATTGAGCTTGAAGAGGACCAGGTGGCGGATCACGGGCACTCCTTGGGGGACGATCCTGGCTGTCGGCCGAGCGGCCCGGCCAGTTGCCGAGCGTCCGGGCTAGTTAATGAGCTCGGACATGAACTGGCCGACGCCCTGAGCGGCGCTCGAAATGCCCTCGAACCCTACCTGGACAAGATCAGCGGCCCGGGCAGGCGACGTGATGATCGTGTACAGCACGAAGACAGCGAGCGCATAGAGCACGACTTTTCTCACTTGCCCCATCAGCCGCTTCCTCCCCTGCGTCTCCAGTGCGGTCGCGAGAGTCTAACCATATGAACGCCACCGCCTGGAGGCCGTTCACGCGTTGATCCACCTTTGTGCGGGCTTGCGGGCCCGGTTCCTGTCCCGGGGGGAGCGGCCTGTCCCCTTGACGCCGCTCTCCCCCCAAGGTGCTGCGACGTCAGACGAGAACGATGTTCTCCGCGTACGGGGCTTCGAGCCCCGGTGTGACCTCGAATTCCACCTTCTGGCCTGTCCGTAGCCCCGGGAGGCTTCGGTCGGCGATGTTCGAGTAGTGGGCGAACACGTCGGCGCCCCCGTCTGACTGCTCGATGAACCCGAAACCCTTTGCCGGGTTGAACCACTTCACGGTGCCGGCAGCCATGTCGTACCTCCTCAAGGAAGTGCTCAGGAGCTCGCACCGTGCGAGCCTCTCTGTCCTGCGTAGCCCGTTACGCGGCTGTCGTGGCTCCGAGGAGCGCGGCCGCGGTCTGCAACGGGGTGAGGGTGGGGGCGGGCGCGAGGGTGGGGGCGGAGCGGCAGGTGAAGCCGAGGCGGGTCAGTGCCCGGGTCACTTCCCCGGCGGTGAAGTCGCGACGGTCCTGGCGGGTGATGACTTCACCGACCTGCTTGACCGGGTAGTGGCGGCGGCCGATGATCACGGACTCGCCCGTGATGGGCTCCGGTTTGATGCCCTTCATGGATGCCTGCACGTCGTTCTTGACGAGGTCGAAGGGGAAGCGGGCGATGACGCAGCGCATAGTGCCTCAACAGGATCGAGAAGAAGGCCGGCAGCGGATCGCGGACCGGCGGCGGATCAGCGGGAGAGAACGCGGACGCCACGTCGTGGCGGGATGAACCAACGGCCCGGACGTATCCGTCCGGGCCGTGCTCAGGTCACCCGACAGGCTCTCAGGCCGCGGTGCCGAGCGAGGAACGTCGCTGGGACGAGACCGCGGAGCGTCGGGCCTGGCCGGGGCGGCTACGCCGCCCGCGCGAGGAAGAACCGTCGCGCTTGGGGCGTTCGGTGACCGGTGCGCTGATGGTGACGGGGACTCCGGTGGGGGCCTGGGCGCCGGTGATGCGGCTGAGTTCGGCCTCGCCGGAGCGGACCTGGGTGGTCTGCGGGGTGATCCCGGCGTCGGCCATCAGACGGCTCATGTCGCGGCGCTGGTTGGGCAGGACCAACGTGACCACGCTGCCGGACTCGCCGGCGCGGGCGGTGCGGCCGCCGCGGTGCAGGTAGTCCTTGTGGTCGCTGGGCGGGTCGACGTTGACCACGAGGTCCAGGTTGTCGACGTGAATGCCCCGGGCCGCGACATTGGTGGCCACCAGCACCGTGACATGACCCGTCTTGAACTGGGCCAGCGTCCGGGTGCGCTGGGGCTGGGACTTGCCGCCGTGCAGCGCCGCGGCACGTACCCCGCTGTTCAGCAGGTGCTCGGTGAGCCGGTCGACGGCGTGCTTGGTGTCCAGGAACATGAGGACCCGGCCGTCACGGGCCGCGATCTCCGTCGTCGTCGCGTACTTGTCCGCGCCGTGCACATGCAGCACATGGTGCTCCATCGTGGTCACAGCACCCGCGGACGGGTCCACCGAATGGACCACCGGGTCGTGCAGGTAACGGCGCACCAACAGGTCGACATTACGGTCGAGGGTGGCCGAGAACAGCATCCGCTGCCCCTCCGGCCGCACCTGATCGAGCAGGGCCGTGACCTGCGGCATGAAACCCATGTCCGCCATCTGATCGGCCTCGTCCAGCACCGTGATGGCAACCCGGTCCAGCCGGCAGTCACCCCGCTCGATGAGATCCTTCAGCCGCCCCGGCGTCGCGACAACGATCTCGGCCCCGCCACGCAGCACACTGGCCTGCCGCCCGATCGACATACCACCCACCACCGTCGCCAGCCGCAGCTTCAGCGACCGGGCATACGGCGTCAGCGCATCGGTGACCTGCTGCGCCAGCTCCCGCGTCGGAACCAGCACCAGAGCCACCGGCTGCCTCGGCTGCGCACGCTGCCCCGCCGTACGGACCAGCAGACCCAACCCGAAAGCCAGCGTCTTACCCGACCCCGTACGCCCCCGCCCCAGCACATCCCGGCCCGCCAGCGAATTCGGCAATGTCGCCGCCTGAATCGGGAACGGCACGGTCACGCCCTCGGCGGTGAGAGTGGCCAGCAGCTCTGCCGGCATGCCCAGCTCGGCGAAGGACGCGACGGCGGGCAGGGCCGGGGTGATGGTGACCGGAAGGGCGAACTCTCCTTGCAGCGCGGCGGGACGTCGTCCGTAACCGCCGGAGCGGCCGGAGGCTCCCGAACGGCCCTGTCCAGCCGAGCGGCCCGAGGCCTGGGCGCCGAAGCGGCCACCCCGGCCGGAGCCACCGGAGCCCCCGTAGCCGCCAGAGCCGGCGGACCCGCCGGTACGAGTGCGGGAATAACGGTCGTTCGAACGTGCTGTGCGGTTCATGCGGAACCTTCCTCGATGCGGCACGTATCGAGGAATTCCCGGCAGCAAGGGGCCGCAGGAGGAATCGCAAGAACGGGCCGAAGAAAACGAAATGAAGCAAGGCCGAATAGGAGACTCGGTGCTTCGAAAAGGGGCGGCGGTCCGCCGGAAAGAATCACGGTCGGGTGTATGCCGTCCCCTGGCCGCTCGTGGAGCCGTCACGGCTCGTGGAGCGCAAAAGACGAACGAGCTGGGGCCCGCACCCCAAGGTGCGGGCCCCAGCTCGTGTACGCGTCAGCGTCAGGCGGGAACGATGTTCTCGGCCTGCGGGCCCTTCTGGCCCTGCGTGACGTCGAAGTTCACCTTCTGGCCCTCCTGCAGCTCGCGGAAGCCGGAGGCGGCGATGTTCGAGTAGTGGGCGAACACGTCAGCGCCGCCACCGTCCTGCTCGATGAAGCCGAAACCCTTTTCCGCGTTGAACCACTTCACGGTGCCAGTAGCCATGTCAATCTCCTTCGGGGCATTACCCGGGGTCCGCACTGTGCGAGCCCCGCGTCGCCGCGATGATTACCCCGTCCGGAAAGCACCGGAAATACAAAAGTGCTCCCACCGGTACAGAGACCAGTGAGGGCACTTGAAGTCTTTGGGAACCACAACTGCAACTGCCATCAACAGTAACACGACCCGAGCGGCCATGCGGGACGACTTTCTGTAATTCAACGTCAAGGCCGCAGAACTCATCACACCGCGCGGTCGCTATTTCTCCACTTGCCGCATCAGATATTTATTTCCGGCAGGGTCCGAGGCGCGAGGTCGGGCGGGCGGCCGGTCGGGCGGCGGGGTTGCATGCCGGGACGCTACCGGCGGAGTTGGGCGTGGACGGTTTTGCCGGGTCCGGGGCCCGGTGTGATGGCCAGGCGGTGGCTGAGCCGGCGGACCATGTGCCAGCCGAAGCCGCCGCTGCCGCCGTTCAGGTCGGGCGCGCGTTCCCGCGGAGGCGTGGGGCTGGGGTCGCTGACGGCGACATGCACGAGGTCGGCTCCGGCGGACAGGACGAGGGTGTATCGGCCACCACCGTGACGCAGTGCGTTGGTGACGAGTTCGGACACCACGAGGACGAGGCTCTCCGCCGTGTCGGAGTCCGGCGCCGGGGCGAGGCCGCCGGTGAACGTGCGGACGATGTCGCGGACGCGGTGGACGCCGACGGCACTGTCTCCCCGCACCACGATCGGTGTGGGGGCTGACCTGCTGGTGCTCTTCGTGTGGTTCATGCGCGTACACCCCACCTGTATCGGTTGTACCGCTCAGGAGGGGAAGGGTGCCCGTTCTTCCGGCGTTCAGACACCCGGGAGTGGCACATTCGATGCAGCTTCCAGTATGCGCGGGTGGCAGAATCCCCGCCTCCGGGCTGACAGAAAATCTGTTGTGGCGGGAGTAGACATGGGTGCCTGCCGAGGTTAATGTTCTGTCCGTAGCCAAGACGGCAAGTGAGGCGCGGCAGAGACGAACTGCCACGCATGCAGGTCCAGCAGGTTGTGGCACGGCAGTGGAGTGGCGGGGCCCGGACGGTACGCAGGGGCCCCGCCACTGACAGCCGGGCCGGCGGCTCAGAGGGGCCGCAAGCAGTCCAGCAGTTCCAGCAGTACGACAGGTAGGCAAGAAGGAACAGGTAGGAAAGAAGGAGGCGGACGCCATCAGGATCGCCCGGGCGAGGTTGTAGCCGCTCGGGTACCGCAGGCCCCGGAATGGAAGGTGGTCCCCGGTCACGCATCCGCGATCCCCGCACCCCGGTCCTCCCAGACGGACGTGCGGAAACGGTAAGTCGGCGCAGCAGTAGGCCGACAGATGGTGTTGTTCCCCCAGGGGCCCTGGTGCCATACGGCACCAGGGCCCCTAGACGCGTCCGACGACGATGCCCGCAAAAGCCCAGCCCACGACGACTATCCCGCCCACCCCATCGGCCGCGCCGTCGGCGAAGCCCAACTGATCGCTCCGCCGAGTTCGGAGGCCGGACCCCGCCGCCACTCCCGCGCCCGCAAGCTCATCGACCAGGTCACGCAACGCGAAAGAGCCAGGGTGAGTCCGACGAGGTGCCGATGGTGGTGTGCCCATGGCGCCGTGCGACGAGCTGCCGGGCGAGCTTGCCAATGGGTTCAGACAGCAGCAGGGGAATGTCGCCCAGCATCAGCGAGGTCTGCGGACCTTCTGTGATCACCGCCGTGACTGGCAGCTGCGAGACGACGGTGAGGGGTTGGGCATAGAGCAGGACGAGGAGCCCGGCGAACCGGTCCTCGACGGCGAGGCCGCTGTCGTGCATGAGGCGGCGGCTGAGCTTCCAGCGATCGTCTTCGTCCGTCGGTCGGACATGGCTCAGCTTCTCGCGGGCCGGGATTTCCAGGCCCTTGCCGATGTGGCGGTTCTTGCGGCACCACTCGACGAAGCCGCGGGCGTCGTAGCGGGTCGCCACCGTCGCACAACTACCGGCCGGCACGGCGCTCACCGTCCGGACGGTGGCCGATGTGTTCCTCGACTCGCTTGGCAACCCGAACACGGTGCGGAGCTAATCGCGGTGGGCAAGACCACCGAGCGGCTCGGCGAGGGCCGTCCGCTGGCGACGGTGGCGGACGACGAGATCGGCGAGGCGCTCGAACTCTTGTGGGGCACCTCGGCGGTCAACACCTGGAACGCGCGCCGCGCGTCGGTGCTGTCCTGGCTGAGCTGGTGCCGCGAGCGCGGCCACGACGCCCCGGCGGTCCCGGTGTGGGCGAAGCGGATGGCGGTGCCGGACTCCCAGACCCCGGCGCGCTCGCGGACGGCGATCGACCGGCTGATCGCGAGGCGCGAGGTCCACCAGATCGCGTGAGCAGCCAGTCACCGAGACATCTCACCGTCACTGTCGGGCTCTCCCACGCGGCCGTGGTCCTGACGGCGAAGCAGGCCGGAGAGATGGACCCGTGGCCGGGAGCGCCGCTGGGGCGGCAGTGGTGGTGGGACAGGGGCCAGGTGATGCTGGAGCCGGGCGTGGCGGAATTGGTAGAACGCTCCGTTCCGGCGCAGTACGCCACGTCGGTGGGCGTCCTCCAGGAAGGCGCTCACGGCCCATGGCAGTCGTCCGGTCAGCGGCAGCCAGCCGCGCGCCAGGATCACCCAGCGGCCCCAGGCGGTCAGCGCGAGCGCGGCCACGAGCGCGCTCCCGAGCCCGGACAGAATCCCGGATCGCAGCCCCACGGCGGGGGTCCACACCACGGTGACGCCCCACATGTGCCGGGGCAGCAGACCCGCCATGACCCAGCTCCCGAGCAGGATCAGAAGCCCGAACACCACTCCGAGCACCAGCGCCTGGCGGAGCACCGTCGCACGGTTGGTGTTCAGCAGACCGGTGGGACTGGTGGCCTCCTGCGTGTCAATGGGCTCCTCGAACCAGGCCGTGGAGCCGAGGACGAGCGCGGCCCCGACCCCGACCACCAAACCCCAGAACCCCGCGTTCAGCACCCTTGCCAGCAGCCAGAACGGCTCCTGGTAGGCCGCCACATTCACCACTCCGGCGAGCAGATTGCCGGTGACCTGGGCAATCGGCCCTACCACGAGCCCTGCCATGAACCGGGGCAGGAACCTCGGGCGAGCCCGCCCGGTCTGCCGGCCGCGAAGGCTCAGCCGTACGCGTGACGGCTGGAAGGCCCCGTCGATGAACCTGGCCACAACCCCGTGCGCGAGTCCGAAGGACAGCCCGGTCATGGACCCGTTGAGCAGCCCGCTCACCAAGACGTCCATGAGCCCGAACCCGCCCAGTCCGTGTACCAGGCAGGACAGGAGTCCGTACACCAGTCCGGTGGCGATCCCGACCAGCACCATGCGCGACGCCAGGGGCACGGTGGTGCCGAGCTGCCACCAGGCCAGATCGGGCGTACGGAACTTGTCGAGATGCCGGGCGAGGAAGCTCAGCCAGCGGTGGGCCTCCTCGCCGCTCCACCTCCGGGTGTCCTCCCCTGGAAGATCGCGGGAGTACACGGCCGGGATGAGGCGTTGCAGGAGGTGCTCCTCCACCGCCGTCCGGTCGGCGAACCGGCGGATCCCTCCCTGTTCGGCGAGCAGTTCCGCGGGCCCGGCCGTGGTGTCCGCGTAGGCGGTACGGGCGAGCCAGGCCATCAAGGGAGTGGACAGTGCCTGGGCCACCGGCCCGCCGGGGGTGCTCTCCACCTCGGCGAACAGGGGATCCCAGCAGCCGGTCCGGGCGGGGACCGTGCTCACCCGCAGATAGGTCCGCAGGTCGGCCGGGTCCAGCGGGCACAGCTCGACCACCGCGGCGGCGGTGAGCACCGTACTCCCCACCGTCCGCTGGTACTCGTCGGCCCGGCAGGTCAGCACCAGCGGTTCGCCCCGTCCCAGCTGCCGGCTCAGGGCTGCCAGCGCTTCCGACCGCGCCTGCGGGGGCATCTCGTCCAGCCCGTCCAGCACCGGCAGCACCTGTCCGGAGGCGATCAGCTCCTGGCCGAGAGTCGCTCCCGACCTCGACCGGGAGCGCAGCGCCGGGTCGTCCTCGGCCAGCCGACGGGCCATCCAGGAGTGCAGAGTCTCCTGGGCGGGATCCCAGGATCCCATGGGGAGGAGAACGGGTACCCGCTCCCCCTCCTGGCGCCGGTCGAGCAGATGCAGCACCAGATTCAGGGCGAGGACGGTCTTGCCCGCGCCCGGTGCGCCGAGAATCACGAGCCGCCGTGACGCCACCCGGTGGAACACAGCGACGATGCTGTCGTCCGCCCGGCCGTCCCCGCCCAGCCGTCCGGACAGATCCACCGGTTCGCCCAGGTCGTGGGTGCCGTTGATCGCCTCCCAATGGTCTGCCACCGGCCGTGCGGTGTTCTCCCATCGCAACGGTATCGGCCATGGCGCCTGCAGCTGGAGGGCCGTCTCCTCCCTGCGCCACTGATCGGCCACCGCGGTGGCCAGTGTCTCGGCGAGCTCCGCCACCGGCTGCGGCTCGTTCGGCTGTCTGGCCATGGAGCCCAGTACGGCGAGGGCTGTGGCCGCCATGAAGAGGACGACCGCGAAGGTGGTGTGCTGTTCCATCCAGGCGATGAACGGCGGCGGGCGCTCCTTCATCCACTCGCCGAGGGGGCCGAAGTAGATCGGCAGCCACATGCCCAGCACCGCCGCCGCCATGAGCAGTAACCGTCGGCGTCGCCCGGGGGGAGGGCCTGAGCGGTTCCTACGCACCCGTCCCTCCGACAGCCGCTCCGCCACTGGCCTGGCCGCCGCCCGGCCGCGGTGGTGCGGCGGCCCGAGCCCGTGTCCCTGCCCGTGGTGTTCGTGCCACGGCCCGGATCCTGGCCGGCGGTCCGGGCCGTGGCCGTCCCGGGGGCTGAGGATCCTTCCGCGCGTCAGAGCCGTCCGCGTCCCGCACAGTCAACCGTGCCCCCATTTTCCGCTTCGGGCGGTGGCACCGGCCTGTCGGCTCCCCACCGGACACCTGCATTCTGTCCGACCTCCGGTGCCGGAGGGACGGGAACGCCCGGTTCTCCCGCCGGAGGCCGGACGGTGACGGCGGGAACCGGTTCCAGTCGACGACGACCAGGCGGTGGGGCTGCACGAGGCGCTTGAGAAGCACCTGCCGGGCGTCGCCAAATGAGTCGGCGGTGATCCGCCGGTGTCTGGAGTCGGTGCTGCCGCTGATCGACTGCTGGGTCATCAGTGACACGGGGTCCATCGACGGCACGCAGGAGATCATCAAGGAGGTGCCGGTGGGAATCCCCGGGCAGTTGCACCAGCACCGGATGCCCTGCTGGGCAGCGAAGGAGGGCACGACCGGTCGATCCGCACCTTCTACCTCCTCGGCAATCCCACCACCGACTTCTCCGCGGATCTGACCTGGCTGGCCGGAGAGATCGCCGCGAGCCGCCTCGATCCGGGCATCAGCTGGCGCGACCCGTGGACTCGCCACTCCGAGGCAGTACAGCTTCTGCTCGGCCACCGCCTCCATGGCAAAGCCGTCCTCGATCTTGAGTAACCGGACGGGTCTGACACCGTCTCAACCTCCGTCGGCGCCCTGCGACGTTGACGGAGGGTTAGTTACTAGAAGACAAACTCAGTGCTCCTGGACTCTTGCCCCGTCAACATTGCCGGAGGGCCCGTCCGCTTACAGAGTTGAGAAGCACGCAGAGCGGGGACGCACCGCCGAGCCCTCCGATGGCAGCTTCGGCACCTTTCGGCATCGTGGCGCGCGTCCTAACTTCTAGCTCATGCCGTGGATGACGCTGGCCAGTGCCGTAGTCGGTGCCTTGATCGCGACCGCTTCCGCCGCCATTCTCAACCGCAGCCGCTTCCGCCGCGAGCAGGACGACCGCCTCATCGGCCTACGCCAGATCCTGTACGGCGACTACCTCACGTGCCTTTCCCAGGCCCGCAACGCCTTTCGCGGCCTGGCCCGAAACCAGGACCTGGATCCCGTTGAACGGGAACGCTCCGCCCGCGACAGCTTCGCCCCGTGCTACGGCATGCGCTATCAGATGTCGATCACGGCCGCATCGGACGTCTTCGCCGCCTCCGAGGACGCGTTCCGCCGCCTTCGTCTCGTCTCCCTGATGAAGGGCGTCGAGCTCAGCACGGCCTCACTGATGAGCGAAGTCATCGCAGACGTGACAGGCGCAGGGCCAGAGCGGATCGCGGTCGTATCCGGCCCCAATCTCGCGGGCGAGATCATCCGCTGACAGCCCGCTGCCGACGTCGTGGCATGCGCGGACATGAACGTCGCCGAACGGCTCCAAGCCGCCTGCCACACCCCCTACTTCCGCCCCTACACCACCACCGACGTCGTCGGCTGCGAACTCGGCGGCGCGGTCAAAAACGTCATCGCCCTGGCCGTAGGCATCGCCGACGGACACGGCCTCGGCAGCAACACTCAGGCCGCGCTCATCACCCGGGGCCTGGCCAAGACCACCCGCCTCGCCCAGGCAATGGGCGCCAACGCCCAGACACTCGCCGGACTCGCCGGCATGGGCGACCTCGTCGCCACCTGCTCCTCACCCCTGTCCCGCAACCACACCTTCGGCGCCAACCTCGGCCGCGGCCTGACCGTCGGCGAAACCACCGCGGTAACCAAACAGACAGCCGAAACGGTGATAAAAAACCGCCCCCGACCTGTTTTCACAGGTCAGGGGCGGTTCTCGATGGCGGTAGCGGAGGGATTTGAACCCTCGGTGAGTTTCCCCACACTCGCTTTCGAGGCGAGCTCCTTCGGCCGCTCGGACACGCTACCGGGAGAGAGCTTAGCCCACGGTGGGCCGTGCTCCGAAATCGATATCGCGGTGTGGCGAGGGGAGGGGGGTCGGAGGGGGGTCCGGGGAGTGCAGAAGGGGGTGTCGGGGGTGGTCAGCGGTCGCGGAAGAAGGTGGTCAGGAGTGCGGAGCACTCCTCGGCCAGTACGCCGTGGATCACCTCGGGCCGGTGGTTGAGCCGGCGGTCGCGTATGACGTCCCAGAGTGAGCCGGCCGCGCCGGCCTTCTCGTCGAGGGCGCCGAACACCACGCGGTCCACCCGGGACTGCACGATCGCGCCCGCGCACATCGTGCACGGCTCCAGGGTCACCACCAGCGTGCAGCCCGGCAGCCGCCAGGAGCCGAGCGTCCCGGCGGCCCTGCGGATCGCCAGGATCTCCGCATGGGCCGTCGGGTCGCCCGTCGCCTCGCGTTCGTTGTGGCCCACGGCGAGCACCGTGCCGTCCTGGGACAGCACGACGGCGCCGACCGGCACATCACCGGACCGGGCCGCCCGTGCCGCCTCGTCGAGGGCGAGGAGCATGGAGGCCCGCCACGGATCGCGTACCGGGTCGGGCACCGTGTCGTGCCGGGTCACCCGTGCCCCTCCCGGCAAGGTTTGCCCCGTCGCGCAAACATTCCCGGTCGCGGCACTAGCGGACGGTCTCCAGTACTTCGGCGGCTCCCAGAGCCTCTGCGATCTCGGCCATCGCATCGGTCTCCAGCGCCAGCAGATCGGCCTCGGGCAGGCCGAGGTCGGCGAGAATCTCACGGTCGCCGACGGCTCCCGAGAGCACGGTCTCCCCGTCGATCACGGGGCTGTCCTCGTCCTCCTCGTCGTTCTCGTCCGGTTCGCCGTCCTCGGTACCGTCGAGGTCCAGCGTGTCCAAGTCGTCGGCCGGGTCGTCGTCCTCCCCGCCGAGCAGTTCATCAATGAGGATCTCCCCGTACGAGGAGCGTGCGGCCGCGGCCGCGTCGGAGACGTAGATACGAGGGTCCTCCTCGCCCTCCACGCGGAGGATGCCGAACCAGGCATCCTCCTGCTCGATGAAGAGGAGAACTGTGTCCTCGTCCACCGAGGCGTCGCGGGCCAGGTCGGTCAGGTCCGACAAGGTCTCCACATCGTCGAGCTCTGTATCGCTCGCTTCCCACCCGTCTTCGGTGCGCGCGAGCAGTGCGGCGAAGTACACCGTGACTCTCCCACTGGTCAGAGGTGTGACGAACCGGCGGTGCGCTGCTCTGCCCCGCCTACTCGGAATCGTGGCAGAAACGAGCGCTTCGCGAGAGGTCTTCCACCGTTGCGTCGGGGGCCCATTTTATTAGGCGCCTGTTCGGCCCCACGCGTCGGATGCCCTCTGTGCGGCCCCGGGACCGGGCGAACGGCCGCTTACGGGCCCGGTATGCGGCCCCGCACATGGCCCGCGTCCGGCGGGCGTACGGTCCGCATATGGCCCACGCGCGGCCCGCGCGTCGTCCGCCCCGTGTCTCGGGAGCCGCTACCAGCGGAAGGTCCGCATCCGCATCTGCTGGCGCATCCGCGCGGCGCGGGCCTGCCGCGGCTTCACGCGCTCGCGCAGGGCCTTGGCCTCGTTCAGCTCCCGCAGGAACTGCGCGCGCCGCCGACGGCGCTCCGCTTCGCTCTCCGGGGCCGCGTCCGGGCCTATCTCCGTGTCCGTGTCCGTGCCCTCGGCCCTGGTCTGGTCGCGGTCCTGATCCTGCCCCTGCTGATACCGGTCCGGCATCGACGCCTCACCACCCCAAGGCTGGGTCCGTAACTCCGCGGCTTCACCGGGGAGACCCCTTCTCACCTTCCCTCCGTAACGGTGGTTGATGCCGACGCCTTGGTGGCAGCGCGTGGAGCCTTGGCCCCCGGTTACTGTGGGCGCCATGCGGATTCATGTCGTCGACCACCCGCTGGTGGCGCACAAACTCACCACGCTGCGCGATCGGCGCACCGATTCTCCGACCTTCCGGCGCCTCGCCGACGAGCTGGTCACCCTCCTCGCGTACGAGGCCACCAGGGATGTGCGGACCGAACAGGTCGACATCACCACCCCGGTGACGTCGACGACGGGGGTGAAACTCTCCTACCCGCGCCCGCTGGTGGTCCCGATCCTCCGGGCCGGCCTCGGCATGCTCGACGGCATGGTGCGGCTGCTGCCGACCGCCGAGGTGGGCTTCCTCGGGATGATCCGTAACGAGGAGACGCTCCAGGCGTCCACGTACGCGAATCGCATGCCGGAGGACCTGTCGGGCCGCCAGGTGTACGTCCTGGACCCGATGCTGGCGACCGGCGGCACGCTGGTCGCGGCGATCAGGGAGCTCATCAAGCGCGGCGCGGACGATGTCACGGCGGTGGTGCTGCTCGCGGCGCCGGAGGGCGTCGAGGTGATGGAGCGTGAGCTGGCGGGCGCGCCGGTGACGGTGGTCACCGCGGCGGTCGACGAGCGGCTCAACGAGCACGGCTACATCGTCCCGGGCCTCGGCGACGCGGGTGACCGTATGTACGGAACCGCGTCCATCTGAGACGAAGGCGAGTGCCCGCCTCCCCCTGCCCCGCTTGGGGAGGGGAGAGGCGGCACCCGCCGGTGGGCCCGCGCCGGCCCGTCTCCACGACTGCCGGCGAGTGAGCCGAAGGGCGGCACAAAGCGCCCGGAGGCGAACCGAGCCCTCAAATAAGAGCGCGCCTTAGGGGTTCTTCGGGGAGGCCAGGTCCCCGCAGGCCTTGGACGTGGAACTGGCGAGCGTGGCCAGCGCCTGGTCGGCGTCCGCCTGGACGGTCAGCGCCTTGAAGGCCGAGCCGATGATCAGATCGACGTCCGCGGTCTCGCGGGTGTCGGTCTTCGACGTGGCCCCCTTCAGCTGGGTGCCGAGGACGCTGAAAGGACCGTCCGAGGTCATCGTGGCGCCCAGCAGTATTCCGGCGCCCGGGACCTTCTTGTCGTACGCGGCAGGGGCGTTACCGACCTTGCCGATGAGGAAGCCGCGTTTCTTCAGTTCGTCGGCGGTGGTTTGGGCGAGACCGCCTCGCGGGGTCGCGTTGTAGACGTTGACCGTGATCTGGCCGGGCTTGGGCAGCGACCTCGCGGGCGCCTTGGAGGGCTTGCAGTCGGGTTTCAGGCCGGCGGCGGTGTTCTTCTTGCCGTCGCCCGTGAAGACGTCGATGAGCTGCAAGGTCCCCCAGCCGGCCAGGCCGAGGGCAACAACGGCGGCGACAGCCGCGAGCACGATCCTGCGGCGATGACGGGGGCGGCGCATTCGCGGGTATTTGCCACCCGTGATGCGGTACTTTCCGCCCATGCCGGGGGGAGTCAGCATGCTCATGGCCGCAGCGTAGTGCGCGCTGGTAATGATTCCTACTAAATGATCAACTGATTGATCCGTCCGTGGTGGGAAAGGCCCCGAAAGGCTCAGTGTTCACCCGTACGGTCCCGGTCAGCGCCGGTCAGCCACGGTCAGCGCCGGTCAGCCACGGTCCAACTCCAGCACGCGCGCGTGCAGCACCTGGCGTTGCTGGAGCGCGGCGCGGACGGCGCGGTGCAGCCCGTCCTCCAGATAGAGATCGCCCTGCCACTTCACGACATGCGCGAAGAGGTCTCCGTAAAAGGTGGAGTCCTCGGCGAGCAGCGTCTCCAGGTCCAGTTGACCCTTCGTGGTCACGAGCTGATCGAGGCGGACCGGGCGCGGCGCGACATCCGCCCACTGCCGGGTGCTTTCCCGGCCGTGGTCGGGATAGGGCCGCCCGTTACCGATGCGCTTGAAGATCACACGGAAAGCCTACCGGGCGAGCGGCTCCGGGCGCAGCCATGGCGCCGGAGTGTAAAAGCGTCATTGGGCGTCAAAGCGGGAGTGAAGCAAGAGCGGAAGCCCATCGTCCGGTGAGCCCGCCGCCGAGATCGTCCTCGGCGGCGGATTCGCCGGCCCCGCGCGCGAACCGCTGATTCGCTCGAAAGGGGCTGTGTTCGGTAGGGCGCGTCGCG
This sequence comes from Streptomyces sp. NPDC058198, assembly GCF_042882605.1. Taxonomy (NCBI): domain Bacteria; kingdom Bacillati; phylum Actinomycetota; class Actinomycetes; order Kitasatosporales; family Streptomycetaceae; genus Streptomyces; species Streptomyces sp. NPDC058198. The sequence continues at coordinate 51,883 of NZ_JBHVVP010000002.1, read as the reverse complement.
TGGTTACGCGTCGCGTGGTTACGCGGCGGGCTGGTGGCCGCGGGCGGGAACGCCGCTGCCGCTGTCGCCGCGCGCGGTACGCGCCGCCACGGCCGGCTTCGAGAGCGAGCCGAGGTCATGGGCGTAGGTGCCCACGGCGTTGGCGATCACGTCGATGTTGACGTTGAAGGCCTTCATATCGATGTTGGAGAGGTCGTCGCAGGCCGAGTGGTAGCACTTGTCGTACGCGACACCGGCCTCGCCGCCGAACTTCGCTGCCTGGGCCTCGGTCTTGATGCCCTCGGCGCCGGTGAAGGTGCCGCCGGAGGGGATGCCCGCGTCGATGAACGGCCCGTAGTCGGAGCGGCCGTCGAAGTCCGTGCCCTCGTGGGGGGACTTCTTGCCGTCGAGGAAGTCGGTGATGCCCTTCTCCAGCTGGGCGGAGCCCTCGGGCCCCGGTCCCGCTCCCTCGCCGTCCGAGTCGTCACCGTCGTAGACGAACTGGGCGGCGTTGGGCGAGCCGATCATGTCGAAGTTGAGATACAGCGCGATGCTTGCGCGCTGCTTCGGGGTGAGGTCGGCGACGTACGCCTCGGCGCCGAGCAGCCCCAGCTCCTCCGCCGACCACCAGGCGAAGCGCACCTTGTTGGTGGGCTTCTCGTGGGTCTTGGCGAGGTCGAGAGCCACCTCCAGCAGACCGGCGGAGCCCGAGCCGTTGTCGTTGATGCCGGGGCCTTCGGTGACCGAGTCGAGGTGGGCGCCGAGCATCACGGTGCTCTCGGCCTTGCCGCCCTCGGTCTCGGCGATCACATTGCGGGTGGTGCGCTCCTCCTGGAGCTGACGGACCTCCAGGGAGACCGTCACGGCGCCCTTGCCGGCCTCTGCGACGAGCGCCTGGCCCTCGGCCTGGGTGATTCCGCCCGTGGGGATCACACCGGCGTCGGGACCGCCGAGCGTGCCGTTGAGCGCGCCCTCGGTGTTGTTGTAGACGATCGCGGCGACCGCGCCGGCGGCCCCCGCTTCCTTCTGCTTCGTGGCGAAGTCGCAGCCGCCGCGCTGGATCAGCGCGATCTTGCCGGTGAAGGCGCCGGCGGCGTAGTCGGTGGGCTCGCAGCCCGTGGTCGCGTCGACCGGGACGACGGCGAGGGCCGCCGTGACACCGCCCACCGGGGTGGACTTGGTGTACGACATGGCCGCGATCGAGACATCGCGCGGCGTCGGCGCGGTGACCGAGAGCTTCTCGGCGAGCGTCTCGATGTAGGTGATGCCGAAGGTGTCGTACGAGACGCGGTAGCCGGCCTTCTTGAGCTGGCTGTACACGTAGGCGGCGGAGGCGTCGTGGCCGAGCGTCCCGGCGGCCCGGTGGCCGTCGGCGGAATCCGCGATGGCCTGGAACATCTTCAGATGCCGGTAGGCGTCCTTGGCGGAGGCCTCACGCACCAGCTCGCGGGAGAGCTTCGCCGCGTCCTTGGCCGGGTCGTGCGGTCGCGCGGACGCGGGGGAGACGGACAGCAGAAGAGGGGCGGCGAGCGCGGTCGCGGCCGCCACAGCCAGGAATCTGCGGGGAGTTGCGTTCACAGGGGTTGGGGTCCTTCCGGTGCGAACGAATGTGAGGGAAAGCTAGCGACCGGCGTGCCCTGTGGGAACAGGTGTGCCACAGGTCACGGACGCGTATCGGCAGATCAGCCGCAGATCGGCCGCGTACCGGCCGACGCCAGCCCGTGGACCGCCCCTCGTGCTCAGCCCTTCCCCGCGGGCTTTCCGGCCTTCGCCGCGCGCTTCGCCTCCTGCTTGAACGCCCGGACCTTGGCCAGCGATTCGGGCCCGGTGATGTCCGCCGCCGAGCGGTACGACCCCTCGTCGCCGTACGCGCCCGCGGCCGCCCGCCAGCCCGTGGGGCTTACCCCGAACTGCTTGCCCAGCAGCGCCAGGAAGATCTGGGACTTCTGCTTCCCGAAGCCGGGCAGCGCGTTCAGCCGCGCCAGCACCTCGGCGCCGGTGGCGACGTCACGCCAGACGGCGCCGGGATCGCCCTCGTAGTGCTCGACCAGGTACTGGCAGAGCTGTTGCACACGCTTGGCCATGGACCCCGGATAGCGGTGCACGGCGGGCTTGTCCGAGAGCAGCGCCACGAAGGCGTCGGGGTCGTACAGGGCGATCTCCCGTGCGTCGAGATCGTCCCCGCCCATGCGTACGGCGATGGTGTACGGGCCTGAGAACGCCCACTCCATCGGGACCTGCTGGTCCAGCAGCATGCCGACGAGCGCGGCCAGCGGGCTGCGGCCGAGCAGTTCGTCGGCCTCGGGCTGCTGTGCGAGCCGAATTGTGGTGCTCATTAAGCGATGATCGCCCCGGCTCCGGCGCATCGCATGTACGCCACGCGCTGGCGGTGTGTTCATATGACTATTTTGGGGCGCGGATGGCGGAACCGGACGAGGGGTAGATCTGGGCCTACCGGGTGACACGGCAGGGGGGCGGTACGCGATGCCGGCATTCCTGACCGGCTCATTCCGGCGCAGGGGAAATCTTCCGGAACCTTCGGGAAAGGCCGCGCGCCCGTGACACAGCCCTTTGAACTGCCGGATTTCTACATGGCCTATCCGGCCCGACTCAACCCCCACCTGGAAGAGGCCAGGGAGCATTCCAAGAAGTGGGCCAGGGACATGGGCATGCTGGAAGGCTCGGGGGTCTGGGAGGAGCACGACCTCGATTCACACGACTACGCCCTGCTCTGCTCGTACACCCATCCGGATTGCGACGGCCTGGCGTTGTCGCTGGTCACCGACTGGTACGTGTGGGTGTTCTTCTTCGACGACCACTTCCTGGAGGTCTTCAAACGGCCCCAGGACCGGGAGGGCGGCAAGGCGTATCTGGACCGGCTCGCGGCCTTCATGCCGATGGACCTGTCCGCCGGATTCCCGGAGCCGACCAATCCCGTCGAGGCGGGTCTCGCCGATCTCTGGGCCCGTACGGTCCCCAGCATGTCCATGGGGTGGCGCGAGCGGTTCGCGGAGAGCACCGAGAATCTGCTCAACGAGTCCGACTGGGAGCTCGCGAACATCAACGCGGAGCGCATCGCGAACCCCGTCGAGTACATCGAAATGCGGCGCAAGGTCGGCGGAGCGCCCTGGTCGGCCGGTCTCATCGAATATGCCGCGAGCGCCGAGGTCCCCGCGGAGATCGCCGATTCCCGCCCGCTGCGGGTCCTCAAGGACACGTTCTCCGACGGAGTCCATCTGCGCAACGACCTGTTCTCGTACCAGCGGGAGATCGAGGAGGAGGGCGAGCTGAGCAATGGCGTGCTCGTCCTGGAGACCTTCCTCGGCTGTACGACGCAGGAGGCGGCGGACGCCGTCAACGACCTGATCACCTCGCGCATCCAGCAGTTCGAGAACACCGCGCTGACGGAACTGGGCCCGCTCTTCGCCGAGAAGGGCCTCGACCCGCAGTCGTGCGCCGACACCCTCGCCTATGTGAAGGGGCTCCAGGACTGGCAGTCGGGCGGCCACGAGTGGCACATGCGCTCCAGCCGCTATATGAACGGCGCGGGGTCCGAGTCCGATGACCCGTCCGGTACGTCGTTCTCGATGACCCCGGTCGGTCTCGGCACGGCCGCCGCCGATATCGCGAAGACGATCGGCGTGGGCGCCCCCGCGCGGGCGCGCAGCCACAGCCATGTCCCGTTCCAGCGCGTCGGTCCCTCCCTGCTGCCCGAGTTCCACATGCCGTTCGAGCTCACCCTGAGCCCGCATCTGGATCACTCTCGGGAGCATGTTGTCGAGTGGGCGCACCGGATGGGGATTCTGCGGGCGCAGCCGGGTATCCCGGGCTCCGACGTCTGGGACGAGGAGCGGATCAGGCGGATCGACCTGCCGCTCTGCTCGGCCGGCATCCATCCGGACGCCACGCCCGAGGGGCTCGATCTGACCTCGGACTGGCTGGCCTGGGGGACGTACGGCGACGACTACTTCCCGGTCGTCTACGGCAGTACCCGCGATCTGGCGGGTGCGAAGGCGTGCAACGAACGGCTCTCGCTGTTCATGCCGGTCGAGACCTCCGAGACGCCGGTGCCGGCGACCGCGCTGGAACGGGGCCTGGCCGATCTGTGGGCCCGTACGGCGGGCCCGATGGAGCAGGCGGGCCGCCGCACCTTCCGTAAGTCCGTCGAGGACATGACCGCCAGCTGGCTGTGGGAGCTGGCCAACCAGGCGCAGAACCGCATCCCCGACCCTGTCGACTACATGGAGATGCGCCGGCAGACCTTCGGCTCGGACATGACGATGAGTCTGTCCCGGCTGAGCCACGGCCGGGAGGTGCCGCCGGAGATCTACCGCAGCGGTCCGATGAAATCCCTGGAGAACGCGGCGCAGGACTACGCCTGTCTGCTGAACGACGTCTTCTCGTACCAGAAGGAGATCGAGTTCGAGGGCGAGGTCCACAACGGTGTGCTCGTCGTGCAGAACTTCTTCAACTGCGACTATCCGACCGGCCTCGCCATCATCGACGACCTCATGAACTCGCGGATGCGCCAGTTCCAGCATGTCGCCGCCAACGAACTGCCCGTCCTGTACGACGACTTCGATCTGGACGAGGACGCCCGCGGGGTGCTCGACGGCTATGTGAAGGAGCTGGAGCACTGGCTCTCCGGCATTCTGAACTGGCATGAGGGCTGCCATCGCTACAAGGAGTCCGATCTGATCCAGGACCGGTCGGGCATCACCCGCTGGCTGGCGCCCGTGCCGAGCGGGCTCGGCACCTCGGCGGCGCGGCTGGTGCTGCCGGGGCCCGGATCCGTACCGGACATGGCGCGGTAGCCCGGCCGGGCCACGGACGGAGGAACCAGCGGTGAGCCGATCGCAGTCCCACCCGGTGGCGGACGACGGACAGTGGGCGACGGAGCGGTGGGTAATCCAATGGTGAGCGCTTGGGAGAAGTTCGGCTACGGGCCGTGGGACAACACCGAGACCGTGCCGAAGGAGTCACCGGCCGACGTCGTCCGCGCCCGTATGGGCCTGCCGGGCACCTTGCGTCCGGTGCCGGGCGAGGGTGTCGTACAGCGTCCGGTGTTCGACCCCGCGGCGGCGCATCACGCGAGGGGAATGAGGCTGAGCGAGCCGCGTTTCGCGGACGCGCGCAGGGAAGCCGCCTGGTTCGCCGGCCGGCGCCAGGCGCTGGACCACGCCCTGGCGGCCGTCGCGGGTTCCCGGTGGACCGAGCACCTGGCGCTGCGCGGGAGCCGGCTGCTGACGTCATGGTTCGGGGACGCGGCCCGCGATCCGGGCGACCTGGATTTCGTCGTCGTCCCCGACACCTGGGAACTCACCGACCCCCGTACGGACACGATGCTCAACGACCTCGCGAGCACCGCCGAGGCGCTGTCGCGCGCCGGTGGCCCGGTCCGTATCGACGCGGCGGGCGCGCTCAGCGACGAGATCTGGACGTACGACCGGGTGCCGGGCCGTCGGCTGGTCCTGCCCTGGACCGCCGTGGACCCGGCAGGGCCGGATGCGGTCCCTCCGTCGACGGCTACGGCGGAGGCGCTCGGCGGCACGGTCCAGCTCGACTTCGTCTTCAACGAGCCCCTGCCCGCGCCCCCGGCCATGACCGCGGTCGCCCCGCTCCGCGGCGGAGCGGACCTGGTGCTCAACGCGGCGACGCGCGAACTGTCGCTCGCCTGGAAGATCCTCTGGCTGGTCTCGGACGTCCACCCCGAGGCCAAGGACCTCTACGACGCGATCCTGCTCGCCGAGACCACGGACCTCTCGGAGGACCTGCTGCACCGGGTGTTCCGGATGGGGAGTGACACGTACTACCACCAGCACCCGGTCGGTCTGGACGACCTCGCCCAGGTGGAGGCCGACTGGTTCGAGTTCGGCAAGGACTACCCCGACTTCCCGGGCAACGGCGCCGACCAGCTCGCCCGGCTCCTCATCGCCGTCGCCCCCACGTTCGTCCCGAGCGCCGACAGCCCCTACGAGTGCCTCGCCGACTGGCTCGCACCACGAACGGAAGCCCATCGCACCGTGCTGGCCGAGTCGGGCATGGACGCCGTCCAGTCCCACCTTGTCGACTGCCGGTCCCCGGCCGTGGTGGCGCTCGTGATCACCCGCGAACTCCTCGGACGCGCCGCGTGCGACCTGTCCCGCGCGGCGGACCTCGTGGCGGCCTTCAGGACCGGCGCCCCGGTCGTCGTCGACCGGGCGCGTTTCCTCGGCGATCCGCACACCGCAGCGGAGTGGCTCGCGCGCGGTGGCTCTCACTCAGAGGCTCTCGCCCGGCGGAAGTAGCGCCGCGGAAATACAATCGAGGGGAAGCCTTCGTATGAGCGGCTGGGACCGGGACCACGCAGGGATCAAGGATCCGGCCAGGTCAGCAGCGCATAGTGGGCCCTCAGGCGTATGCCGCGGCGAGGAAGCCCTCGTGGCGGTCCATGAACGGACGTCCCTCGGAGCGGTCCATGACCTGGCGTCGTCCTGCGGAGCCGGCGAGTTCCGACGAGCTGCTGACCACACTTGGACGACTCACCGCCCAAGCGCGGCAAGGGGCCGAGTTGCAGCAGGCCCGGGTCGAGCTGGCCGAGGCGTTGCAGCGCGAGATGCTGCCGGCCGTACTGCCGGCCCTGCCGGGGCTGCGGAGCGCGGCGCGCTATTCGCCCGCCCGGGACGGCCTGGACATCGGTGGTGACTGGTACGACGGTTTCGTGCTGCCCGACGGCGCGCTCGGGTTCTCCGTGGGCGATGTGCAGGGCCACGACGTCGAGGCGGCCGCGTTCATGGGGCAGATCCGTATCGGGATGCGGGCCGTGGCCACCGCCACCCCCGACCCGGGCGAGGTGCTGCGGCGGGCCAACGATCTGCTGCTGTCGGTGGACTCCAGCCTCTTCGCGACCTGCACCTATCTGCGTTTCGACCCCGTCGCCTGGGAGCTGCAGGCAGCCCGGGCCGGCCATGTCGCCGCGATCTGGGCCACGGTCGACGGGCGGTACGGCATCGCCGAGGACCCGGGCGGTCTGCCGCTGGGCATCCTGCCGGTGGAGGTGTACCCGGTGACGCGGCACCGGCTGACGACGGCGGGAGCGTTCGTGCTGGTCACGGACGGGGTGGTCGAGGGGCCGTCTTTCCCGATCGAGGAGGGACTCGCGCGGGTGGCCCGGCTGGTCCGTGACGGCGCCGCCGCCGCACCCGAGGAGCTGGCCGCCGAGGTGATGAAGGTGGCCGAGTTCACCGGGCACGAGGACGACTCCGCCGTCCTCGTGCTGTGCCACGACGCGGCGCCGTACGGGAACGAGTGACGCGAGGGTCCTGGCAGCGTGTCATGGCCCGGCCGGGCGGGTGACGCTGTCTGATTGCTGGTGTGGTGCGTACCGAGGAAACCCGACGTCTCTCCGTGGCTGCTCTCCGGATCCTCGCTGTCGCCGCCCTCTACTACGGGGGCGCACAGCTCGGCCTGCTGCGGGAGGTGACCGTCGAGAGCGCGGTCGTCACACCTCTCTGGCCGTCCACGGGCATCGCCCTGACCTGCCTGCTCTACATGGGCATCGGGGTGTGGCCCGGTATCGCTCTCGGCGCCCTTCTCAACATCGTGACGATCGGCCCGATCTACTCGACCGACCCGGGGATCATCGCGGCCAGCACGCTCGCACCGGTCTGCGCCTGTCTGATGCTCCGGCGGGTGGGCTTCCGCACCGAGGTGGACCGGCTGCGGGACGGGCTGGCGCTGGTGTTCCTCGGTGCCATGGGAGGGATGCTGATCAGCGCGACCATCGGAACGTGGATGCTGGTGCTCAGCGGCCGGCTGCATCTGGACGACTTCTGGCCGGTCTGGTCGGCGTGGTGGACGGGTGACGCCATGGGGGTGCTCGTGGTCACACCGGTGCTGCTCGTCCTTCGCAAGATCCGGCTGCCCCGGGACACCCACCGGTGGGCCGAGATGTTTGCCCTGGTGATCGGCGCCGCCGTCATCACACCGCTGGCCACCAGGAGCCCTCTTGCCCTGCTCTTCCTCGTCTTCCCGTTGATCATCTGGGCGGCCCTGCGCTTCCAGCTCGCCGGGAGCGCGCCGTGCGCGCTGTTCGCGTCCGTCCTGACGATCCTGGCGGCGACCGACGGAGTGGGACCGTTCGCCCACCACACCCTCATCGAGGTCGTGGTCACGCTGCAGCTCTTCAACGGGTCCGTGGCGCTGACCGCGTTGCTGCTGTCGGCCATCGTCACCGAGAAGCGCAACATCCGTCTGAAGATCGATCAGGTGTGCAACGACCTGGCCGAGGTGGTGGCCCACCTCGCGCCGGGGGCGGCGGGGAACCGGTTGCCGCCGGACAGGACCTAGGTCCTTCACGGTCCTGCATGATCCATGTCCGGGCCGGTCCTGCGGACGTACAAGACGGACCTTAAGGTGTGCGGTTATCAGCTCCTGTGATGATGCGACATGTGAGGAGCGATGCTGACAAGAGGGGGGACGCGCGTACATGCCGCACACCTGGAGCCGAAGACCGCGAAGAGCCGTACTCGCCATGCTGACCGGGACGGTGGTGGCAGCCTCCGTGCTGCTCATACCCGGCGGCAGCTGGGCGGCCGACGGTACGGCCCCCGCCGCGACGGCCGGAACGGTCGAGTCCGCGCCAACGGCCGGTGACGCCCGAGCGGCCGGTGACGCGACAACGGCCGGTGACGCGACAACGGCCAGGCTCGCCACCGGCGAGCGGCTCGAACTCCTGGACGGCGGCGCCGCCTCGGGTCCTGACTTCCAGGTCGTCCCCGCGCAGGGCAAGCCCCTCGGGCGCTACGCCTACACGTCCACGGACGGCAGCCTGCGGGTGCGGCCGGTGGACCAGCGGCAGCCCGTGGCCGCGACGGAGATCGCCACGGGCGACCGGAGCGCCCGGACGCTCAACGCGACGAAGGCCGCCGCTGTGACGAAGGCCGCCGCCGCTACGTACCCGGTGAAGCTCACCATCACCAACGCGGACGTCACGAGCAAGATGTTCTGGGTGTGGGACCGCAAGACCTGGGCGGCCTACGCCGTCACGGACGCGGCAGGCGCGAGCGCGAGCGTGAATCTGCCGCCGGGCGACTACTTCGCCGTAGGGCTGCACAGCGACTGGGAGCAGCCGAGCTACCTCCTCACCAAGACCTTCACGGTGGCCGCCAAGAGCCTGACGGTGTCGTTCGACCAGAGCGCGGCCAAGGAGACCGCGATCAAGGTCGACGACACGACCGCGAGCCGCTACAGCTCCGCCGTATGGATCTCGCTCCCGGGAGGTGACCTCGCCGGCTTCGCGGGAAGCGGATCGGCCGCGGTGTACGTGACTCCCTTCTCCGTCCCCGGAACCGCGCTCCGCATCCATGACGTGCTGGCGAAGAAGGGCACCTCGGCCAGTGTGCCGAGCCCGTACCGGTACGACCTGACGCACGCGTTCCAGAACACGGTTCCCGCCTCGCCCGTGGCCCAGGTGCGCACGGCGAGCCTGGCCAAGACGGTCACGTCCGTACGCGCCCCGGGCAACGGCACCTTGGGCGAACTGCTCTCCGTGCCGAACCTCGGGGAATGGACCGGTGTGTACCTCGGCTCCTCGGTCCCGGTCCCCGGAACCGTCACCGAGTACGCGACGCCGGGCGTCTCGTACTCGCGGATCCTGCACTACGGCAGCTACGACCACTCTCTGACGCTCAAGGACAGGACCCTGGCCGCGGGCACATCGGCGGGGGAGACGCTCGGCGCGGCCCCGTTCGCGCCGAGCCCGCGCGACGGCGGAGGCTCGTCCCGGCAGTCCACGAAGATGTGGCTGTACGAGCCCATGGCCTTCACCGACAGCGACGGCAACGCGGGGATCGACGACCGGTCCAAGACGTCGTACCTGCTCACCTCCCAGGGGCAGACCCTCGCCTCGGGCGCCGACATGACGCCGTATCAGCAGCTGTCCGCCACCGTCCCGAGCGGGCGGGCGACATACGAGCTCGACCAGACCGTCTCCCGCAGGGTGCCGTACGCCCGGCTCTCCACGCAGGTGCGGAGCGAGTGGACGTTCAGCTCCTCGAGCCAGAGCGGCTCGGGTGAACTGCCGCTGATCGACCTCGACTTCGCGACGTCGGGACTCGACGCCAGGAACACCGCCGGAGCGGGCCCGGTCCGTATCGGCGCGACGGCCGCCACCCGGCACTCCGAGGCGGCGGACACCCTCACCGGCCTCGAATACTCGACGGACGACGGGGCGCACTGGACCGCGCTGCCCCTCTCCGGTTCCGGCGAGAGCGCCTCGGCCGAGCTGACCGTTCCGTCGTCGGTCTCCTTCGTCTCGCTGCGCGCGACGGCCGTGAACGACCAGGGCGGGAGCCTGCGGCGTACGATCACGCGCGCCTTCGCGGGCGCGACACCCCGCGGAGACGAAACGGCCGGCGCGACCAAGATCTCCAATGTGCTGGTCAACGGCGGCAAGCCCGTCGTCTTCGACACGGCCGGCTCGCAGGTGATCCCGGCGCAGTTCACCGCCACCGACCCGGCCGGCATCGCCGGTGGCGATCTGTACCTCTACCACCGCTCGTACACCACGCCCGACGGTGTCCTCATCAGCCCCTGGCCGGCCGCCTGTACGAAGGTGAACGCCACCACCTCGGCCTGCAGGACCGACTTCGTCGTGGATGTACGGCGTGACCTGGGCCTGAGCGGGCTGGCGGGCGTGTGGAAGGTGGCCGCCTGGGCGCAGTCCGCCGACGGGCGGAGCTTCACCGACCTGCACGCCGCGCAGAACGCCTCGATCCTGCGTTTCGCCAAGCTGACGGTCAACGCCTCGCCCGAGCCGGTCACGAAGGGGAAGACCATCACCGTCACGGGCAAACTGACCCGGAGCAGCTGGCAGGCGTCCGCGTACGACGGGTACGCGAGCCAGTCGGTGAAGCTGCAGTTCCGGAAGGCCAACTCCACCACTTACACCACCGTCAAGACGATCAAGACCGACGCGTCCAGCAATCTGAAGACGACGGTCACCGCCTCCGTGGACGGCTACTGGCGCTACAGCTTCGCGGGCACCGCCACGACGAGTCCGGTGACCACCGCCGGCGATTACGTCGACGTGAAGTAGCGCGCCCGGTACCTCAAGGATCCACACAGTCGGCCGCCGGTCCCCAGGACCGGCGGCCGACGCCGCGTCACGCCGCGTCACTTCCGGGGCCGGATCAGGGGCCGGTTCAGCGCGGCAGGCGGGCCGCGCGCATGTGGAGGTAGTGGGTCTCCGGGATGCTGAGCGTGCGCCGGGCCGCCAACTGGTAGGCGGCGCGGGCGCCTTCGACATCCCCTGCCTTCTCCAGCAGGTGGGCGCGTACGGCATCGAGCCGGTGGTGGCCCGCCAAGCGCTCCTCCAGCGTGGCGACTTCGGCCAGCCCGGCCCGGGGGCCGTGCACCATGGCGACCGCCACCGCCCTGCCGAGTTCGGCCATGGGATCGGGGGCGCGGCGTACGAGGATGTCGTACAGCGCGAGGATCTGCGGCCAGTCGGTGTCCTCGGCCCGCGCCGCCTCGTCGTGCAGCGCCGCGATGGCCGCCTGCAACTGGTAGGCGCCGGCGGGCCCCTGGGACAGGGCCTCCTCGACCAGGGCGGTGCCTTCGGTGATGGCCCGCCGGTCCCAGCGCGTACGGTCCTGCTCGTCGAGCGGGATCAGTTCCCCGTACGGTCCTGTGCGCGCCGCGCTGCGGGCGTCGGTGAGCAGCATCAGCGCCAACAGCCCGGTCACCGCTCCCTCCTGGGGCAGCAGCCGGCGTACGGCCCGGGTCAGCCGGATCGCCTCGCGGGCGAGATCGGCGCGGTGCAGATCGCTGCCGGAGGTCGCCGTATAGCCCTCGTTGAAGATCAGGTAGAGCACCTGGAGCACGGCGGCGAGCCGCTGGAAGCGGTCCCCAGGGCCCGGCTGCCGGAAGGGCACACCCCTGACCTTCTGCTTGGCCCTGCTGATCCGCTGCGCCATCGTCGCCTCGGGCACGAGATGCGCGCGGGCGATCTCGGCCGTGGTCAGACCGCCGACGGCCCGCAGGGTGAGCGCGATCTGTGCGGCCGGGGTCAGCCCGGGGTGGCAGCACAGGAAGAGCAGGGTGAGGGTGTCGTCCTCGGACGGCGCGCGGCTCTCACCGGGCGGTGGCGCCGTGAAGGCGTCGCGCGGTGTGAGCGCGGCGGCCGTCTCCTCGCGTCCGCGCCGCGCCTCGTCGCCGCGCAGCTGGTCCATGAGGCGACGGGAGGCGACCCTGATCAGCCAGCCGCGCGGATTGTCGGGCAGGCCGGTCTCCGGCCACTGCCGCACGGCGGCGAGCAGCGCCTCCTGTACGGAGTCCTCGGCCGCGCCGAAGTGCCCGTACCGGCGTACCAGCGCGCCGAGGACCTGCGGCGCGTGCAGGCGCAGCAGGTCCTCGATGCCGGTCGTGCGTCTCACACATCGCCTCCGCCGGCGCCCTGGATGGGGCGGATGACCACCGGGTAGGCGGGGGTGCCCTCGGGCCCCGGGCACTGCGCAAGGCGCGCGGCGATCTCGGTGACCCGCTCCAGACTCTCGCAGTCCACCACCCAGTACCCGGCGAGCAGTTCCTTGGTCTCGCCGTAGGGACCGTCCGAAATCACCGGCCGGCCGTCGTCGCCCGCGCTCACGAAGCGGGCTTCCGCGGGCTCGGTCAGTCCGTTCCCGTCCACGAGCTCACCGGACTCGGCGAGGTCGTTCGCGATCTCCCCCATGAAGGCGAACATCGCCTGCAGGTCCTTCTCGCTCCAGGCCGGACAGTGCGCGGAGCCCTTGCCGCGCATCGCCTCGTAGTCGGCCTGAGAGCCCTGCACCATCACCAGATACTTCATGATTCTTGCTCCTCGGCCGCGCCGTCGCCCCTCGTGGGCAACTCTCACAGGGGACGTCGGAGCGGGCGACGGGTTCTCGACACCGCGCGGAAGATTTTTTTGGAATCTTTTCGCGGGGCCGGGCCGCAGGTCAGGCGGAGTGGCCGGGCTCGGGGGTCAGGGCACTTGCTGTTCGGTCCAGATGCACTTGCCGGTGGCGGTGTAGCGCGTACCCCAGCGCTGGGAGAGCGCGGCGACCAGCTGCAGTCCGCGGCCGCCCTCGTCGGTGTCCGAGGCATGGCGGATACGGGGCGTGGTCAGACTGCCGTCCGAGACCTCGCAGATCAGCCCCTCACCGAGCAGCAGACGCAGCCCGATGGGGCCCTTGCCGTACCGGATGGCGTTCCCGACCAGCTCGCTGACCAGCAGCTCGGCGGTCATGGTGAGGGTGTCGAGATCCCAGCGGGTCAACTGCTCCCGGACATGGTCGCGTGCCTCGCCCGCGGCGATCGGCCCGTCCGAGAGCCGCCAGGTTGCGATGTCGCAGGGGGCGGTCGCGTGGGTACGGGCGATGAGCAGCGCGGCGTCGTCCGTGAGCTGCTTCTCCGGCAGCAGCGCGGCCAGTACGTCGTCGCACAGCCGCTCCAGTGACTCGCTCTCGCCCCGGGCGATGTCGCGCCGTGCGGCCTTGGTCCCGGCGGCGTGAACGCCGGTGCCCGCGGCGTGAACGCCGGGACCGGTGCCCGCGTCGGCCAGCGTGCTCGCCAGCTGCTCCATACCGCGGTCGATGTCCCGGGTGGCGGATTCGACCAGCCCGTCGGTGTAGAGGACGAGCAGGCTGCCTTCGGGCAGGCTGACCTCGACGGTCTCGAACGGCGGTCGGGCGGCGCCCAGCGGGGGATCGGGCGAGTGGTCGAGGAACTGGACGGTGCCCCCGGGATGCAGGATGGCCGGCGGGGGATGCCCGGCGCGGGCGAAGGTGCAGGTGGAGGTGGCGGGGTCGTACACGGCGTACAGGCAGGTGGCGAAGAAGTCGTCCCCGAGGTCGTTCACCACGTCATTGAGGCGGGTGAGCAGTTCGGCGGGCGGGAACTCCAGATCGGCCAGCGTGTGCACGGCGGTGCGCAGCCGCCCCATGGTGGCGGCCTCGGACAGGCCGTGCCCCATCACATCGCCGATGACCAGCGCCACCCGGGCGCCGGACAGGGGGATCACGTCGTACCAGTCGCCGCCGACGTCGATGCCCTCGCTGGCGGGCAGATAGCGCGCGGCGGCGGTGACGGCGTGCAGCGTCGGCAGGGCGTGCGGCAGCAGGCCCCGCTGGAGCTCCTGTGCCCGGGTGTGCTCCGTGTCGTACAGCCGGGCGCGCTCGATGGCCTGCGCCATCAGCCCGCTGAGCGCGGTGAGCAGCGCCCGCTCCTCCCCGATGAGATGGCGCGACTCGTTGAAGGAGATGACGCAGCAGCCGATGCCGCGGCCGGAGACGATCAGGGGCAGGAAGGCCCAGGCGCGCTTCTCGGCCTCGGCGGGGCGCTCGGCCGACTCGGGATAGAGCTCGACGTACTCCTCGACCGAGGAGATGAAGGCCGGTTTCCTGCTGCGGAAGGCATCCTCGACCGCGCCGACGGCGCCCACCGCAGAGCCGTCGATGCTGTCGAGAAACGCCTGCGGATACCCGACGGCCCCGGCGACTCGTATCGTCTCGTCCTGGATGAGCTGGACGACGAGGCCGGTGGCGCCGAACGGCTGCATGACCCGTTCGGCGGCGGCGTTCACCACGTCGTGCATCGTCAGGGCCTCCGCGAGCGCGTTGGTCAGCTCGGTGATCCGGGCGTTGCGCTCGGCCGCGGCGTGTTCCGCGGCGGTGCGCTCGGCCTCCCGCGACCGGGTCTGGGTGACATCGGCGGCGTACACCGTCAGTCCGTCGGGCACCGGGACCAGGCGCATGTGGTACCAGTGCTGGTTGGTGGGCCACCGCACGTCGAACCCGACCGGGGTGCCGCTCTCGGCGGCCTCCCGGTAGCGCGTCTCCAGGCCCAGTTCCACGACATCGACGCTGACGGCCGCGAAGGCGTCCCACAGGACCCGGCCGAGCAGCGTGTGGGAGGCGCCGAGCAGCCGCTCCGCCTCGACGTTGACGAAGGTGATGCGCCAGTCCCTGCCGACCGCGAAGAACGCGTCGCTCATGTGGCGTAGCGCGCGGCTCACCGAATCCCGGGCGATACGGCTCTCGGTCGTGTCCCACAGCGTGCCGACCATGCGGGACGGTTCACCGTCCTGGCCGAGCAGAACGCGGCCACGCGCGTTGACCCAGCCCGTGGTTCCGTCCGGCCGGCAGATCCGGTACTCCACGCTGAACACTCTGCGGTTGCGGATCGCCTGCTCGACCTCGACCAGCACCCACGGCAGGTCATCGGGCTGGACCAGGCTGGTCCAGGTCTCGAAGCGCTGCTTCGGTGAGCTCGGGTCCATGCCGAGGAGGGTGAGGGTCGGCTCGTCCCAGATCTGCTCGCCGGTGGCCAGCTCCCACTCCCACGAACCCACCCTGACCGCCTGCAGCGCCTGCCGCAGCGGGGTGGCCGGCGGCTGTTCCCACAGTGGGGTGTCGGGCGGCTGCTCCCACAGCTGACCGGCGTCCGCCGCCCGCGGCGTCACCGAGTGTTCGCGCAGACGGAGGGCGGCCCAGGCGGCGAGCGCCTCGACGGTCGCCCGCTGCCGTGGTGTGGGCTCGTCGCCGTCGACCGCCAGCACGGACAGGGCGCCCGCCACGCCGCCCGGGGTGAGGAGCGGGACGGCCAGCAGGCCGCTGCCGGCCGGCAGCGCGGAGCCGCGCTCCCGGTGCGCGGCTCCGTACGGGAGGTGCCCGGGGGCGACCCCGGGCACCGTGTCTCCGCCGTCCGTATCATCCCGGGCGTCTGGACCGTCTGGACCGTCCGGGTCGTCCTGGCTGACTGGACCGGGCTCGCGGTCCGTACGGTCCCCGCCGTCATGGCCGTCCGTACCGCCCCCACCGTCATGGGCGGGCACCCAGACCGTCGTGCCGTCGGTCACCGCGCGGGCCGGGGCGGTGGGTCCGGTCTCCTCGATCTCTTCCCAGTCCTGGGCGACCGTACGGACCAGACCATGCGCCGCCATCAGCAGCAGGCCCCGCCCGCCGGGCCCCCGCAGATGCACCATCCCGCCCAGCCCGCCCACCTCTGTCACCGCGTGGTCGAGCGCGAAGCCCAGGAGATCGGCTCCCCCCAGCTCGTCACCCGCCTTGGTGATCATGTTCAGCCGCGCGGCAGAGGCGGCATCCATGTCCCTGGGGACCTGCTCCGCCATTCGCCCACCTCCCGCCGCGCACGCGTACGACAGGGCTGCCTCGGATGCCCCTTACAGCCCCTACTTCCCCTTTAGAGTCTATTTGAAGCAATCGTGACGTGAACGGCTCACCCGATGGAACACAGCTCCTTGGTCAGCGGCTCGGTGTCGCCCGCCGCCCTTGCGCACAGCACGGTCCGCTTGTAGTCACCGCTGCCCGGGTTCGCGACCCGCACCAGGGAGACCGCGTACCCCTTGGGGCGCTCGTCGGAGAACGGCACGGTGAAGTTGATGCGCCCTGTCGCGAGTGACGTCACGTCCATCATCCGGAGGTTCGCCCACGCCTCCGCCCGGCCGCGCGGCTTTCCGTCGCGGGTGGCCGCCCGGTACAGCACTTCCGTCGCGTCATGCGTGAGCGCCGTCTGCCCGTCGGCCAGTTCCTCTGACTTGTACGTCGCCCGGGGGCTCAGGCCGAGGTCCTCGCTCGCCTTCTTGGGGAGGTTGGCCAGGCGGTCGTAGAAGACCGAGCGGTCCGCGGACTTCTCCAGCGCGGTCAGGGTGAGGTGATAGAGCGTGACGTTGGCCGCGACCAGGCTGCGCTTGGTCGCGAAGCCCGCCCTGGACAGGTCGTCGCCGGCCAGCACCGCGATCTGCTCCCGGTTGCAGGCGGGAGTGGAGATGATGCCGTTCATCAGCGGCGTGACGTCCTCGGACCGGCCCGCGAAGTACAAGGCCAGCGGTACGTCTCCCCGGCAGATGTCCGCGATCTGACTGTCGAGCACGGGCTTGCCGTTCTCGAGGCCGTAGTCCGGCAGCACCTCCACCCGGTAGCCGGCGGCTGTCAGCATCCGCGTGCCGTACTCCTTCTGCTCCACGGTGTAGCGATCGTGGCTCTCCCCGGGGTCGCGGGCGAGGACGACAGCACGCTCCTTCTCGGGCGTCGTCGTCAACTGCTGAGCGATGAGGGCGAGTTGTTCGCTCTGCCACTTGTCGGTCGCGGCAAGGCCGAAGAAGTTGGGGTACTGGGCGAGGTACGTCCCGGAGTTGGTGCCGGAGACCACCGGCAGTTCGGCCTCACGGAACATGTCCTGGACCTTGTCGCTGTCGGTCATGTCCCGGCCCATGCCGACCACGCCGACGATCGACTTGTCCCTGCGCGCGAGGTCGACGATGTGTTTGGCCATGATCTGCTGGCTGTACATGTCCTTGCCGCCGTTGGCCACCAGAATCCTGAGCTTGACCGGGGACTGCTCGTTGCGTGTCACCTGCGCGAGGTAGGCGCCGCGCAGTTCTTCGGCGCCCTTGACCAGTTCCCCGGTGGTGCCGCTCAGTGGACCCGCGTAGACAATCGTGACGTAGTCGCTGTCGCCGATCTCTTCGTTGGCCTTCTTTATGAGGGCCTGCACCTTCGGCGCGACGGGGAAGGTGACCGTGCCGGTGGCGACGCCCACGCACTCGGCGTTCTCGCCGCCCCCGAACGGGACGCGCTCGGAGTCACGGTTTATGCCGCTCAGGCCGCCCACGCAGTATTCCTTGCCCAGTTCGGCGTCGCGGAGTACGACGCCCACTCCCGCGGCGCCCAGCAGCAGGGTGAGGGCCGGCAGGGACCAGAGCCAGGTCCACCGCGGCCTTCCGGCGGAGAGTCCCGGACGGCGGAGACTGCCCACCCCCAGGTCCGGCTGGTGCAGCAGCCTGTCGGGCAGCGGCATCCTCAGTACCCAGGGCAGGGTGCTCCCCTCGAGACTCGGGGACTGGCTCACACGTCGGGCCCGGTTCCAGGCGGCGTACCAGTCAGGGAGCTCCGCGGCCGACCTGGGAAGGGAACCACCCGCCGAACGCCGGGCGGTGACGCTGCGCTGCAGATTCTCGATGTCCGGCTGCCGGACGGCCGCGATCACCAGCATCGGGTCGAGTTCGCTGCGGATACTGCGGATGTCGCTGATCGCCTTGATCAGTTCGATGCGGCCGTTGTCCATGTCGGCCCGGGGCAGGATCAGCACCGGCGGCGTCGGGCGCTTGCGGCCGCGCAGGTCCGGCGCCCAGGCGGAGTGGGCGTCGCGCAGGTCTTCCCGTAAGGCGTGCACACGGAGCTGAAGGTGCCTGCGCTGCGCGTCCTCGTTCAGCCCGGTCGGCTCCGCGTTGTCCATCAGGCCGCCGTCCCGGATGTCCCGGACGACGGCGCCGAGACGCTGACGGACCGAGCCGGGCGGCCAGAGGTGGAGGACCCGCCAGGTACGGCCTTCACTGCGCTCCGCCCTCGGGCCCTGGTTGAGGTAGGTCGTACCGAGAAACCAGCGGATCTCACGGCGCAGCCCGAGGAAGACGGGCGCCTTGCCTGGCAGGGCGCTCAGGGTGCCCACCGCGGCCAGCAGGGCCGCGGCGAACGCCAGGGTGATGTACCAGGGCCGGTTGGCGATCAGCACGGCGACGACCGCGATCAGCAGCGCGGGCAGCGTCTTGGACGCGTCCTTGGCCGCTTCGGCCAGCCGCTCGGCCCAGTGAGTGCCACTGGGCCGCCAGCCCCTGCTGTTCAGCTCCTTCAGCAACGCCGCCGCATCGGCCCGGCCGTCCTGCTCCTTGACCACATCCTCGATGGTCGAGAGGAGCTTGCTGCGCGGAAACGTGTAGCTGCCGTACTGGCGGCTGCCGCCCTTCCACGGCTCGTCTTCGAGGCACGACCCCTGCCCGCTCCCGGGGACCTTGCCACCGAGTTCCTGCACGATGCGCAGAGCACGGACCCGGGGCCCGAGACCGCTGTCCTGAGGCGAGGGTTTCACCAGAGCGACCGGCACGCCTCGTGCTTCGAGCTCCTCACCGAGTTCGGAGAGGATGCCCTCGACATGGTCGTCCGCGCTGTCCGTGCCGGACTCGGCGTGCAGAACGAACTCGGGCAGCGCCATGGGACTTCGTCGGCGGAACCCCTGGAAGAGCGCGTCGAGCATCTCGATCAGGTGCGGTGTGGTCGCGTACTGCCGTCGGATGCCGGAATCTGCGTTCGTCACCGAACAAGCCTCCCCCTGGCCGAGTTCAGGACTAAGAACGTGAGGGGTTGAGTCTGCCGTACCACAACGTGAGACAGAAGACATTATCGGAACTGTGACAGTGCCGGAACGCGCCCCGTGCGCCTGCCTGTCCGCCGGATCGCACGCCCCCAGGCTTGCGGTATGACTTATTTGGGATGAGTTTCCGGTCCGTCGCGGATGAGCAGATCGGGGTCGGCGAGAATATCCGCGCGGACCGAGGAGTTCATCCGTGGACAGCACAGCTCATCCCGACCCCCTCTCCCCGCTCCGGCGCGGCCTGAGCGAGTGGCGCATGGCCCTCGTGGCGTGGCGGCTGCTGGTTCTGCAGGTCTCCCACCCGGTGGTCGCGGCCGGGACGGCGGAGCACTCCACGTACCGCGCCCACCCCTGGCGCAGGATCGAACACACGATGGGCAGCGGACAGCGGCTGGTCTGCGCCGACCGGGACACGCTGCGGCGCGAGGTCGCCCGGCTGAACCGCGCGCACAAGCGCATCACCGGCACCGATGAACACGGCCGCGCGTACTCGGCCCGGGATCCGGCCACGCAGGCCTGGGTCCTGATCACCCTGTACGAGGCGATCGTGGCCATGAGGGAGCTGTCGGGCGATCCGTACACCCCCCGGGAGCTGGCGGAGCTCTACGCGGAGTACCGGCCGATCTGCGAGGCGTTCGGGCTGCCGGAGGGCTTTCTGCCGAGCACCGCGGCCGAGGTGCCCGCGTACATCGACTCGGTCGTACGGGAGCGGCTGGAGTTCGGTGAGCAGGCGCGCTACCTGCTGTACGACATGCTCCGCGAGGCCCCGCGGCCCCGGCGGCCGCGCTACCTCGGCCCGGTGTGGCCGCTGCTGCGGCTGCTGATCGCCGTGGTGGTGACGTCGTTGACCCTCGCGGATCTGCCGCCCGCCTACCGCGAGCGATTCGGGCTCTCCGGAAAACGCCGCCACGCATGGCTCTCCTGGGCGCTGCACCACGGGCTGCGCCGACTGGCGACCCGGCTGCCGGACCGCTGGCGCTACCGGTCGCGGCCGGCTCCGGACCGTTCAGCTCCGGTTTCGTCGGCTCCGCCCGCGGAGCGCGCTGACATTCCGGCTCCACGTCACGCGGCCCGGCCGGGTCGGTGGCGGCGCGACGCACGCGGGCCCAAGCTGGGCCGGTTCTTCAGCCAGGTCCTCGACCAGACCGGCGACGGCTTCGTCGGCGCCCAGGACCTGCGGGCGATGGCCCACAACGTCTGCTGGCAACTCGAACTGAACGAGAGCGGGGAGGCCGAGGTCTACGCGGCCTTCGACGTCTGGTGGGAACAGCTCCGCCGGGCCATGGAGACGGACGGAGACGGGCGGATCAGCAAGGCGGAGTTCGTGGCGGCCACCATGGCCCACTGCGACCACGATCCGGATTACCTGGCGCGGGGCCTGCACATAGCCGTACGCGCGGTCTTCCACGCGGCCGACACCGACGGGAGCGGTGTCCTGGACGCGGACGAGTACCGCGCCGTCTTCGGCCCCCGTCTGCACCCGGCCGAGCTGTCACACGGCTTCCGGCAGCTCGACCAGGACGGCGACGGCGGCATCACGGAGGAGGAGTTCGTCCGAGGATTCACCGAGTTCTTCACCGCGCGCACCGACCTGGCCGCAGGCAGCCAACTACTCGGCCACCCCTGAGCCCACCCCCGAGCTCACCCGTCACCGCGACTCCGGATTCACACCTTCACCTGTGGTGAGGGAGCGGACGACGGCGTGCGGCGTGCCGTGAGCCGCTCGAAGGGGGACAGGTGAGCGACGACGTTTCCGTGGAACCGGTCCACGGCATCGTCGATGCTGCGGATGAATCCGGATTCGGCGCTGCCCCGGGTCGATCCCATGCCTTTGAACAACGACATCCGGAAGCCCGTGATGTGAGCGCCGTCCTTGGGAAGCATGTCCGCCGGCTCGGGGCGCAGTTTCTCGAGTGTGCCGCGCGGGCCGTTGCCTCCCTCGACGAGGGTTTCGACGTGTAGATCCGCCGGTGCCTGGGCCAGGAGCCGGGCCAGGCGTTTGGCCGAGGTGAGGGGGTAACTGCCTTCGGGGGCCGGGATCTCGATGGAGACACGGATTCTGCTGGTCCGCAAATCCGCGACGATCGCGAGGACGCCGGGCGTCCCGTCGATGCGCAGCTCGGCGCTCAGGCGGCCTTCCTCGCACAGTCGGTCCGTGAGCAGGGCTCGCCGGGAGTGCGGGTCCGTGCCGCGTCTGGCGCGTTGTACAGGCAGGACCTTCTGCCCGAGTTCACCGCCCAGCCGAAGGCAGACCTGGCGGATCAGCCGCTCCCAGCTCTCGACAACCTCGGTGGCGCGCTGGTCGCCCTTGCAGAGAGTCTCCGTGTCGATGCCGTTGCGCACGGGCACCCAGGCAGGACCCATGTTCTGAAAGCCGTGACAGCCGGAGTTCTCGTGCTGGAGATAGTGCAGCAGTTCCTGCAGGAGCCAGGCATGGGCGGTATTGCCCACACCCTCGTGGCGGATCAGCATCTGCGCCTGGTGTGCGACCTCGGCCCAGGACAAGTGCCACAGGGCGACCTTGTGCTTGCGCCGTCCGTCCGTCTTGACGGCCACCAGGGGACTGCCCTCGAGAGCCACGTCGTTGGAGAGGGTGATGACCGTCTCGTACCCGCGCCGAGCTGCGATGTCCATGTAGCTCTGGACCTGATCGGGCTTGAGCGGATTTCCATTGGTCTTTGTCTCGACCAGGGCAGTCCACAGTTTGCCCGCCCGCTCCACACGGATCACACCGTCGGGTCGCTTCGGGTTTTCTCCGTGGGGCAGGGGGACTTCGGTGAAGGTCTGCATGCGTCCGGCCGGTGCGCCGAAGGGGGCGGTGAGCCGGCGCCCGAATTCCGGTACCTCCGCCATCACCGAGAGCAGTACGGAGGTGGCGCGCACCTCCCGTTCCTTGTCGCTCTTGAGCGACGGTACGGGGAAGAGCCGCGCAGGCTTCCAACCGTCGTTCTCGGCGAGGGACTTCTTCGCCACGGCGGCCAGCGTGACCTTCTTCTTGGCGGTACGGGGGCGACGGGCGCGCGCCGGCGGCGGTTCGGCTTCGACCGGCTGCGGGCCGCGTGCGCCCTGCGTGGGCAGGGCCACCGCCGGCTCCACCGATGGAGGCGCGACTTCGGCTGCGAGCGCCGATTGCGCCACCGCTACCGGTTCCGTTGCGGCGGCATCATCGCTCTCGTCGTCCACGTCGATGCCGAAGTCCGTGGCCAGGCCGGCCAGCCCGCAGTCGTAGCCCTGCCCGATCGCCCGGAATTTCCATTCCTCGCCCCGGCGGTACAGCTCGCCGAAGATGAACGCGGTCTCCACGCTCGCGTCCGCGATGGAGAACCCGAGCAGCGTCTCGCCCACTCGGTCACTGACTGTGACCAGTAGGTCGTCCAACTCGCCGAAGGGAGAGCCGCTGTCCCGGCTGGCCGCGACCACGACGCGCTCGACATCCTGGGGCACGGCGGTCAGATCAAGACTGATGCGGTCTTCGCTTCCACTGCCGGTCGGATTCTTCCCCAACAGCTGCACACTGCCGTCGGCTGCCGCGGGGTTGTTGTAGAAGAAGAAGTCGGCGTCGCTGCGCACCTTGCCGTTGCCGTCCAGCAGCAACACGGACACATCCGCGTCCCCGTCTCCGGCCGCGCTGCTCCAGCACAGGCTGACGATCACGGAATCCGCGGCATCGCTCAGCGATGCCAGGCCGACATTGGAACCCTTGGCCATCTGATGCATACGGCCCCCTCCCAGACGCGCGGCTACGGGAGCGGGCCCAGGTAGCCGCGAACATGCCTTTCTGTGACGCAACGGATACGTGATGCGCACCTGTCGAACGGTAGCGTTCCCGGCACCCAGGTGAGGAGGAGTTGTGAAGATTGGTGCGGTTGAAGAGGAGAAGACCCGGACAGCGTCCCCGGTGGGACCGGCCGGTGAGGACCGAACGGGGGCCCGGAAGTATCCCGGCTTCTTTTTCACGAGGTCGGCGGTGAAGCCGTACGCGCCGAGGTCGGTGAGGTCTACGACGTGCCGCCGCTGCCCTTACCCGCGATCCGCTCCGCGGCACGCAGCCCACTCAGAATGGCCTCGTCCATGTTGATGTACCGGTACGTCGCCAGTCGGCCGGCCGCGTAGACCGGGTTCCTCGAGCGGCCCACGAGCCGGCGTTCGAGGCTGTCCTGTATCCGCCGGTTCTCACCCGCCGAGTCGAGCACCGGGTAGTGCTTGGCGGGCGCGCCGGGGAACTCCCGCATCACGACCGTTCCCGGCCGGTCGTGCAACTCGCTGAGCGCCCACTTCGTCTCGATCGACCTGGTCCACGCGAGTGTGTCGGCGGGTTCGTTGACGACCATCGCCCGCTGCGCCAGGGTGGTTTCCGGCAGGTACGTCGGCTCGAGTCGTACTCCCCGCCAAGGGAGAGCTCCGGGCTCGTCGAAGAAGTCGTCCAACGCGGACGTGACGATCACCGGCCGGCCACCCCGCGCTATCGCAGGCAAGTCCTGCACCGTCACGGTGCAGCCGAGGTGCACCACCGCGGGACCGAGCAGGGCCTCGACGAGTTCCCCGTAGCCCCGGCGCGGCCATCCCTGGTACGGGTCGCGGAACAGATGGACGTTTCCGTCGTTGCGAAGCTCGACGCGCCCCTTCGCGACGGACGCCGACAGCGTGTGCGGATCCCGTCCCCACTGCTTCCGGGTGTACCCACGGACGCTCTCCTCGTACAGCGTAGGGCCGAGCAGGGAGACACAGTAGGTCTCGAAGTTGGTGGGGTCCGCGGTGGCCGGCCGGAGCGCCAGTTCCCACGTGATGTCGGTGAAGTCGGGCAGGCCGCGCAGTTCGTCCTCCTGCGGCGGCCAGGAGATGACGTGCCCGCGTATCCGAGTGAGCACCCGATGCCGGTACGGCACGAACTCGACGGCCTGTGACACGATCCGCCACACGCGCCGGTCGTACGTGTGGAAGATGTGCGCCCCATGCGGTTCGTACGGGATTCCCCGGATCCATTCGGTGCGCACATGGCCGCCCACGACGGCCGCTTTCTCGTAGACCTCGACCTGGAATCCCCTGCGCGTCAGCAGCCACGCGGCCGCGGCGCCGGACAGCCCGGCCCCGACGACCGCTACCGTGTCAGCCATCCGCGGGGTCAGCTGTGGAACGTATTGGTCTGTACGTTCCCGCCGCGGTGATTGACCTGTATGCCCTGTGAGTTGTGGACACGGACGACGTACCGCCCATCCGCGGCGCCTTCCGGATCGAGCAGCGACATGAGCTGCCCCGCGGTCTCCAGCACGGCCGGGTCGCCGAGCGAACCGGTTTCCCGCAGCGACTCCACGAGCAGTTCCTGCCAGGTCTGCGGGTCCTCGGCGTAACCCTCGAGCGCCGTCTCCGCCTCGCGATGGCCTCTGAACCGGGTGGTTATCAGGTCGCGCAGCCGCGTGTACACATCCAGTACCGCCGCACCCGCCGTGTCCTGCAATCCCTGGGTGGCGCCGGCCGCGAGCGCCCCTACAACGAGTGAAGCCGCTTCCAGTTCCATCCCTACCGCCTCACTCGTCACTCATCGATGAGCCGCTGTTACGACATGCTATCGAGGTGGGTCAGGTTGATAAAGCGTGCCGTCCGGTGACGCCTTGTGCCCGGAGTGGACCGAGGGGTAGCGTTGCTGGCCCCCAACGCACCGAATGCCAGACATGCCAGAGATCGATCACCTGTGGTTCAGGCAAGCTACGTCAAGGTCTTGACGACATGACATCCGGTTCGAGCGCGGCCCACTCGGGCAACACCGAGGCTCTCGCTCTGGCGGCGGACATCGCCCAGGGCGCCCAGCTGAACAGTTCCAGCGGAAACACTCAGATCAACTTCCACGGGGTTCCGCAGTCCGCGAATCCCTGGCCCATTGTCATCGGCAATCTCCCGGCCCTCGCCTCGGCGTTTCAATCCCGCCCGGAGGTACGCGGTGCGCTGCTCGCTACGCGGGCCCCGGCGCCCGGCGTGGTGCCGACCCATGTACTGGTCGGGGGCGGTGGGACGGGCAAGACCCAGCTCGCCGCGTCGATCGCGTACCGGGCGCTGGACGCACAGGACGACCGCAGAGACCTGGTCATCTGGGTGACCGCCGTGTCTCGCGGAACGATCCAGTTGACCTACGCGGAGGCCGCGCGGCGGTTGGCGATTCCGGGTACGACCGGCGACGATGTCGTACGTGACGCCGATGTCCTGCTGTCCTGGCTGACCGCCGGGACGAAATCGTGGCTGGTCGTCCTCGACGACATCGCGGATGTGCACGACGTGAACGACCTCTGGCCGCGCGGTTCCGGGGGCAAAGGGCATGTGGTCGCGACGACCCGGCGTAAGGATCCCGCACTGACTGGCGGAGGCAGAGCTGTGGTGGACGTGCGGACCTTCACCCCGGCGGAATCAACGGCCTACCTGACCGAGCGGCTCTCCTCCGCCGGCTTCGGGCACCTGCTCGACGGTTCCGTCGCGGATCTCGCCGAGGCGCTCGGCCATCTGCCGCTGGCCCTGTCGCACGCCGCCGCCTACCTCATCCGGAAACAGCGGGTCACGTGCGGCGGCTACCTCGCCCGCTATGTGGAACAGTCCACCTCGCTTGCCGAGTTGCTGCCCGGGTGGGCCGACGCGGAGGCGTACGGGCGGCCGGTCACCGTCACGCTCACGCTCGGCCTGGAGGCCGCCGACGCACTGCCTCCCGAGGGCGCTGCCCGGGCCGTGCTTCAGGTGGCGGCGATGCTGGATCCGGCGGGCCATCCGGTGCAGCTCTGGGACACCCCCTCGATCGCCGAATTCGTGGCGCGGCTCGCTCGGCCGGGCACCACCGCTCGCGCCATCTCGGCGGAGCACATCTGGGACGCCTGCCTGGCGCTGCACTCGTACGGCCTGTTGCACATCGACTCGTCGAGCGGTCACCGGGCGGTCAATGTCCACGCGATCACGGCCCGGGCGGTACGGGAGACCATCGGCCCCGGCGATCTCTCGTACGTGGCCGAGGCGGCGGCGGACGCGCTGACCGAGATGTGGCCGGCCCACAACCACCTCGACGCCGGCCTGGTCGCGATACTGCGGGCCAATGTCGACGCGCTGGCGCGCTGTGCGGCGGACCAGTTATGGGCGTCGGGCCGGTACCGCCTCCTGTACCGGGCCGGTGACAGCCTTTTCGATGCCGGCCTGCAAGTCGCAGCGGTGGAGTACTGGCGGCAGATGGCCGGATCGGCCGTACGTTTCCTCGGGGCGGGACATCCCGACGCACTGGGCGCGCGAGCCAGGATCGGTCGTGCGCAGGGACACGCCGGGGATCCCGCCGCGGCCGTGTGCACGCTGCGACAGGTCGCGACGGAGCAGACCGAGCTGTTGGGCGCGGACCATCCGAGCACCCTCGCCAGCCTGCAGGACCTGGCACGCTGGCGGGGCCACGGAGGCGATGCGAGCGGTGCGCTCGCCGCGACACAGGAGGTTCTCGCCGCGCGGCGCAGGGTGCTCGGCCCGCTGCACCCGGACACACTGGCGAGCCGCGCGACGCTGGCACGCTGGCGCGGCGAGACCGGTAACGCGGCCGGTGCCGCGGCAGGGCTGGAGGAGGTTTTCGAGGACATGCTCACCGTGCTGGGCGCGGACCATTCGGCCACGCTCAAGGCCCGTAACAACCTCGGCTACTGGCGTGGTGAAGCGGGCGACGCGGCCGGCGCTGCCCAGGCACTGGAGGCACTCCTCGAGGACCGGGTCCGGGTACTCGGCCCGGATCACCCGGACACCCTCAACACCCGTAACAACATGGCTTACTGGCGCGGTGAGGCGGGTGACAGCGTCGGTGCGGCGCGCGCGCTCGCACAGCTTGTCGTGGACCGCGTGAGGATCTTGGGCGCCGATCACCCCCACACCCTCGCCACCAGGAGCAACCTGGCGTACTGGCGGGGCAAGGCCGGTGATGTGGCCTCCGCCGCCGCCGAGTTCCGAGACCTGCTGCGGGATCGGATCAAGGTGCTCGGGCAGGATCATCCGGATACGCTCGACACCCGGGCGAATCTCGCCCGGTGGGGTGGTGAGGCGGGCTGGCCGGTCGATACGGCGTCCGCGTTCGAGGCCCTGCTCGTCGATCGGCTCCGCGTCCTGGGGCCCGACCATCCGGACACCCTCACCACGCGGCACGAGGTGGCCCGGTGGCGCGGGCACGGAGGAGCTCCCGAGGCCGCGGTACGGGGCCTGACCGAGATGCTGTCCGACCGCGTCCGGATACTCGGTCCCGATCATCCAGACACCATGGCGACCCGGCACGAACTCGCCCGCTGGCAGGGCGAGGCGGGTGACGCGGAGGCGGCGGTGGCGGGGCTGGCCGCCGTACTGGCGGATCGGTTGCGCGTCCTCGGCACCGAACACCCGCACACATTGGTCAGCTGCGCCGAGCTCGGTCGGTGGCGGGCGGTGACAGGCGACATCGCGGGAGCGATCGTGGCGGTGGACAGCGCGCTGAACGGCCGACTGCGGGTGCTGGGAGCCGACCATCCCGATACCCGGGCCGCCCGTCGGGAACTCGACCGCCTGAGGCAGGAGGAGCGGGGGCGGTAGCGAGCCGTACCCGCTACGCGAGCCGCGCGAGCAGCTTGTTGAACAGCACGGTGCCGGACAGATACAGCGCCGTGGTCTCCTCCTCCGCCGACGCGTGGTGGGGCAACATCGCCGAGAAGTGCAGCGCCGCCTGATAGAGGGACTGAAGATAGAGACGCTCATCGCAGTGCTCCGCCATGAGCGCCGCGAGCCCGGCGTATCCGGCCGTGCTGTCCGCGGCGAACTCGTACTCCCCGTCGGCCGGCCGGCGCAGGACGTACCGGCCCGCCATGATGGCTCCGTAGTCGCCCTCGATGGACTGGACGAGTTTGCCGTAGTCATAGGTGACCGGCAGCAATGCCCCGCCCCGCGGATCAACCACCTCGGTCGAAGAGCCGCCGATGAGGATGTTGCCGCAGTGCAGATCCCCGAAGGTCATACCGACCTGTCGGGGCGTCAGGTATTCCAGAATCGGCTTCGCGTCGGCCGTCCGGCTCCAGCAGTGCGCCGGACCGTGCAGCGACTCGCCGTTCACCGTCACGAACCGCGCGTCCATCAGCCGTCGTAGGTAGGGAAACGCCAGGGCCTGGGTGCGGCGTTGGTCGTACCGTCGCGTCACGAGAAGGTGCATCTGGGCGGACGTGGCGGAACGCTTCGTACGCTCGAACAGCTCGGCCTCGCCGCGAAGCGCGCGGACAATGTGGCGTCCAAGTTCATGGGCCGGCGCGCCGGCGAGCGCGGCGTCGTCAACCGTCGATCCGTCACCGAAGTATTTCAGCAGCACAAAAGAGAAGTTCTTTCCGATGTGGCTCCCGACGAACAACTCTCTGGGCAGGCTGATCCGTGCCGTGTCGCGATACCACTGGATCTCGTCCCGCAGCGTCTGCCCCTGTCCGAATTCGACCTTCAGTACGTAGGTGGCGCCGCCCGCGCTGAAGTAATAGAGGGCGGTTGGCGTGTTGTGCGATGTCACGGTCGACAAGAGTCGGTGACCGAGCATCGCGGTCACCGACGATTCCGTTGCCGCAGCGGGTTCGTCCGCGTGGTGTCGTAGTCCTGTTGATACGGCCGACAATTCGCCGCAGTAGCGGAGCAGACTTGTCACCCCCCGATCTGGCATCGGTCACGCGGCCGAGTGGTCTCGGTCGCTGGCACTACCGGGCGGCAATGCTCTGCACAAGGTCGACGAGGTCGACACCGGCGCGGGCGGCGGACAGTTGCTGGGCCAGATCGGCCGCGGCGTTCCGGTAGCTCGGCTCATCCAGGATCCGACGTACGCTCTGCCGCAATCCCTCCGCTGTGATGTGCGGTGACCAGTGGCCCGCCAGCGGTGCCGACGGATGGACGGTCCTGTCCACCCGCCACTCGAGCGGCCGGCGGTAGGCGGGAAACAGGATTCCCGATCCTTGCCGCTCCACCTGCACGCCCCAAGCGGCTTCCGACGAGGTCCAGGGGAGGCAGAGCACCGGTACGGACCGTTCCACCGCGTGGACGAGGGTGGTTCCGCCGTGCGTGATCACGAGGTCCGCCCGGCCGAGCAGTTCCAGATATCGCTGGGGCGGGACCATCCCGAGGAATGAGTCGCCGGTTGAGTCGCCGGTGTTGAAGCAGCGGGCGTACCGTGCGCCGCCGAGTATCGCGAAGTCCATGGTGCGTTCGGTGCCCACCAACTCGGCGAGCGCCTCGGGATAGGGGGAAGGCGGGCGGTTGTTGCCTTCGGCCAGGTAGGAGACGACGAGTGGTCGGCGGCGCGGAGGGCGGTCCTGCTCGGACGGCGGGTTCATCACGGGGCCCACGTAAACGTCGGTGTCGCGTCGCCGTAACGGATCCAGCGCGGGACAGCTCGGCACCAGGTTGAGCTCTCCCTCGAACGTTTCCCGTTCGTCCTCATAGGGCCGCAGGCCCCAAAGACTACGGCTGTGGTTGAAACTTCCGACACACTCCGGCAGCGGGCGCTCGCCCAACTCGTCCTGCTTCCAGGCGCCGAGCGTCGGGCCGGAGCAGAGCCCGTGTGCCATCGCTATGGAAATCAACGGTACGTGTGCCGCCTCGGCGGCGATCCGGATCGTGTCGTGGTAGTCATTCACTATCGCGTGCGGCCTGAACGCCCTTATTACCTCAAGGATCCGCTGTGTGTTGGCCACGATGAATTCGTGGTCATCGAATCCGAGGGCGAGCCGTCGTTGAGCGTGCCGGAACGCATGCGAATAGACGGGTGGCACGGGCCGTACCGGCTGCGGCCGCGCGGGCCGGTTCTCCACCGTCCGGATCTGTGCGGTGGGGGCGAGTTGGCGGGCGCGCTCGGCCTTTGAGCTGCTCGCGATGATCATGCAGCGGTGGCCACGATCTTCGAGAAGCGATGTCAGATAGGCAACGCGGGCCAGATGACCTTCTCCGCCGTCCCAAAAGGACAGGAGTATCCGCACAACACGCCCCCCGTGGCTGTAACCGCCGATAATCTCCCTGAATCTAGCCCAGAACGTGCGCACTCATGAAGAGGGCCGTCGGATTCTTGCGTATGAGGCCCTCGCGGTCCTCACGGCGTGGGGCCGCAGGGCCGGCTGACGGCGGCCGCTGGGCGGCGGGGCGGCACGCGGTGGTCAGGCCGCTACGTCTCCGACCAGGTGGTCCCCCGGGATGCCGGCTTTGTCGGGGCTGTAGTACTCCTTGATTCCGGTGGCCCAGACCGCCCGCGCGATCCGATCCGAATCCGTGGGACCGAAAGCGTCGAACAGGACGTGAATGTTGGCGAGTTGGAAGCCGATGGCCGTCATGAGCGCGACGAAGACGGGCCGCTGGACGACCCCGTCGCCATCCAGGTCGCCCAGGGCGGAGAGCGCCTCGGCGAACTCGGAGATCGCCTCGTCGAAGCGCTCCGGAGAAAGGACACAGGCCGTGTACTCGTCGAAGCTGACCCTGCCGCCGTGGTCGGCGTCCAGCTCGCTGACCAAGGTCGTCCAGTACGTCTGAAAGGCGGCCAGCATGGTGCTCTTCGCGCCGTCGTCGGCGTCGGGTACCGCCTGGATCACGCGCTTCGCCATGGCCTCGAAATCCTCGGCCTCAAGATATCCGTTGCCGTTGACGTCGAAGAGAGTGAAGACGAGTTCAACCCGGTCGAGTGCTTCCGTCCGCATGGTGAGTCACCTTTCGATCAACGGATTTCTTCTTGCTGTCTCAGAATCCGGGAAACAGCGCGTTTCACTATGTGGGGCGGTGGGCGGCGCATCCGGAAAAATTATGAGTGTTCATCAGGAAGAGTGAACACTGCTGTTCCGTGGTGTGAGTTGCTCCCGAGGCGCAGCGCTGCGAAAGGTGATGGGTGCGCTACATGGCGAAGACCGCTTCGGTAGTGCGGCACAGCGCTTGTACCGCGCGGCGCAGCGACTGCCAGGAAGCCAGCCAGAGTACGACCCCGATGGGCGCGGCGGGCCACCACCACGCGCCGAGGACCGTGAACGCGGCGCTCCACGCGAGGGCCTCGCACGCCGCGTCGTAAGCGTCGCGAGCGTCGCTCAGCGCGACGCGGGAGGTGTCCGGTACCGCGAGCAGCAACGCGGTCCATTCGCTCGCGATGTCGACACCCGTCTCCGCTTCGACGTGCGCCTCGGCAGCGCGGAACTGATCGCCCGACCAGGTGGGGGAGCCGGGCCTGGACGATCCCGTACGGGCCCTGCGCGCGTCGAGCCGGTCGGCGCGGAGCTCCCTTCCGGCGGCGCGTGCCCGGACGGCTTCCCTTCCGATCTCGTCGGGATGCGCCCAGCGCCGTACCCGCAACGCGGTCAGCCGCCGGCCCAGCGGCATCAGCCACCAGGGCCAGGCCCCCGACGCCAGCGCGCCGATCGCGCCCGCGGCGAAGGGCACCGCGAACGCGGCTCCCACCACCGCCACCGCGAGGAGCACGAGCGACGCGGCGCCGTCGGCGGACATGCCGCCGCTCAGCCGCAGCGCGGCGGCGATCCGCTCGCGGGCGAGTCCGAGGTCGTTCCAGTGGCGCTGGCCGAGCTGCCCGCCGCCCACGGTCGCGACCACGACGAACAGCGCGGCGGGCAGCAACCGCCGCAGGAACCACCCGTCGGGGATGCGCTTCTGGAGTTCGGCGAGCAGTCCCACTGTCCTCAGCCGTCCACCAGGCGCATCGGCCGTGCGGCCAGGGCACACGTCGGCGCTTCCGTGGCCGTCCCGCCCTCGTGCAGGTCCACCCGGGCACAGCGGCCCGTGGGGCAGACCCAGCCGACCGACTGCGGCGTGGGTGCGGACGGCCAGTCGCCCACGCCCATCGTGGAGCGCAGGCCGAGCCCGCCGGGGATCCCGGCGCTCTCGGCCGCGTTGTGCAACGCACGCACCGCGTCCCGCCATACATCGGCGGAAGGATCGGTGTCCCGGACGACCGCGAAGGAAGCGTCCCAGCGGTCCGGGCCGATCAGTTCGCGTACCGCGTCGACGTTGCGGCACAGGTACTCGACGGCATCCTCGTAAACCCTGCGCGCCTTCGCCCCGTCCCCCACCGCAGACTCCCTGAAAGCCCGGAAAAGCACTGCTACTTGACGTGCAATCAGACTACGTTAATGAACGATGACTGAGCTTCATGACCGAGTTGTCACACGTCTCGTAGCCGCTCAGAACGCCCGGGATCCCGCGCCGCTGCGCGGGGAGGACGCGGTGGGCGACGCGCTGGCCCTGCTGCGCGAGGCCGCGCCGTCGCCCGAGGGAGCGATCGATCTCGGCTCGGTCAGCGCTGTCTGCTGGACCTTCTGGCTCCGACACCAGGGCCCGGAGGATCCGGACGCGCAGCGCAACGTGACGATCATGGTGAGCACCCTCGGATTCCTGTGCCCGCGCCTGTCCGCGGACGCACAGCTTCCCGGGCCCTTGCGGGACGCCTTCGATCCCGCCGATCCGGCGCACGACGCGCGGTTCGCGTACCTCGTGAGCTCGGCGTACGGCGAAGCCGTCCTCAACTCGCCGGATGGCGGCCCGGACAGCGCGCCGGACGACTTGCTGGTCAACGCTCCGGCTGGCGCACCGGACAACTCGCTGGTCGACGTACCGGAGCTCGGGGAACCCGACCGGCTGACCGCGCTCGACCGCGCGCTCGCCTGGTCCGCCACCGCACACCAATACCTGCCGGAGGACCACGAGGGGTTCGTCGAGCTGGCGCTCCACACCCTCGGGCTCAACACGATGCGTTTCCAGCTCGCGGCGGATCCGGACGCGCTCGCCGCCGCGGCCCGGCACGCGGGAGCGGTGTGCGAGCGGCTGCCCTCCGTCGGGCTGAGTTCCCTCGGCCCGGCAGGCGCCGAGGCGGCAGCGCTCGCCCTCAGGACCGTGCTGGACGCGGCGAGGCTGCTCGGTGAGCCCGCGCTCGACGAGGTCGAGCGGCTGGTCGCGGCGGCCCCGGACGAGGCGCTCACCCCGGAGGCCGCCGAGGGGCTGAGCTTCCTGCGCGCGCTGCACGCCGAACCCTTCTCCTGGCCGGGGGAACGGGACCTGCGCGTCGGCTCGCTCATCGCCGACGCGGGGGTGAGCGAGCACGACGCGAGCCGGATCGCCTGCGGCGTACGGCGGCTGCGCGCGGCGCTCGCCCACACCCCCGCGGGCCATCCGGCCCGTCCCCTCGTCACTGCCGCGCTGGGCAGGGCGCTCGATGCCTTCGCCCGGGAGCGTGGCGACGACGAGGCGGCACGGGAGGCGGCACGGGAGGCGGCACGGGAGGCGGCACGCGAGGCGGCCGAACTCCTCGCCATGGTCGACGTGACGGGCACGATGAGCGACACCGGCGAGGAACTCCTCGCCGAACTCCTCGCCGCCGTAAGAGAGGTCAAGGAGCTGAGGCCGGGCGACGATCCGCACCGCGTCCAGAACGCCGGGCTGTCGCTCGGCCGCGTGATCGAGCAGCTCAAGGAGCGCACCACGCGGAACGGTGAGCCCTCACCCGTTCCGGACATCGAGATCGAAATTCTCTACATAACCACCGCGCTCGGAAACCCCGACGCGATCTCCGATCAGCGGATCTCCCGGTACCGCGCCGCACTGGCCGCCCTGCCCGCCGACCAGCCGCACCGTCACGGCTATGTCGCTGTGCTGGCCGCTCTCACGGGAGCGCGGGCGCAGGCTCTGCAAGAGACCGAACCCGCCAGGGCGGCTCAACTCGCCGCGGAGGCACGGTCGCTGACCGACGAGGCGGCGGCCGAGGCCCCGGCCGACTTCCTGCCGCTCGGCCTGCTGCGCCGCGGTCGTTTCGACGTCGCACTGCCTGTCGCCCTGTCGACGATCGGCACCGACCTACCGGACGGTGCGGCGGACGCGCGCGCGGCGGACCTGCGCACCATGGCGCCCGGACATCCTCTGATGGGCGCGCTGGCGGACATCGTCGACAGCGTGTCTGACACGGCGGACGGAGAACTGGCCAAGCTGGGCTACCTCTTGTCCCGCCTCGACGACATCCGTCTCGATGACCCGGAACACCTCGCCTCCGACATCGCGGTCCTGCGGGAACTGCTCGCGGAGATCGGGGAGGACGACCCTTTCGTGCGGGCGCCGGTGGCAGGAACGCTCGGCAGTGCCCTCTCGGCCCTCGGCGCCGGACAGAGCGATCCCGCGACCTTGGGCGAGGCCCTCGACGAGGCCGTCCCGCTGCTGCGCTACGCGCGCTCGCACGCGTCCGATTTACCCGGAGAGCTCGATCAGGTCCTCGCCTTCGCGCTCACGTTCCAGTCGATCGGGAGCTTCGACGCGGAAATGGCGCGAGAGGCGTCGGCGCTGCTCGCCTCGGCGGCCACCGAAGGGGCACCCGCCGACATCAACCTGGCGGTGCTGTCGGCTCGTACCGAATTCTTCAACGCCGTACAGAACTATCTGTTCGGCCACGAACCGGGCCAGCTCGTGCGCGCCCGCGAGATCGCGTGGCGGCTCAAGGAGCTCACCGCTGAACCCTCCGCCGAGGCCGGGGAACGTCTGCCGGGGCTCGACGTGATGGGCGACGCCCTGCTCGACCTGGTCGAGAGCATCGGGCCCGGCGGCGGTCCGAAGCCCGACCTCACCGACGACCAGGTCGATCAGTGCCGTAGAACGTTCGAGGCGTGTTCCGCCGACCACCCGATGCGGATCTTCACCGCCTCCACGCTCCTGCGGATGCTCACCCAGCGCGCCGTCGTGGTGCGCGGCGCCGACCCGGAGCACGGGGCACGTCTCGTGGCCGAGGCCGACGAGGTGCTCCGCGCCGTCGAGGAGGAGGCACCCGCGAGCTGGGCCGACACGATGCGCACCTTCATCGGTGCCATCGATCAGGGACGCCTGCCTCCGATCCTCCCGTCGGAACGGCCGGACGAGGCCCCGCTCTCCCCGTCGGACCAGCCGCCCGAGGCCCCACTCCGGGCCCCTGCGAACGCCATGGAGGCCATGCTCGCAGTTCTCCGGACCCAGCCGTTCGGCGCCGCCGACGACGCCGCGTGGAGTGGCCCCATGATCCCGGTGTGGATGCGGGCGCACGGCGAACTCGGGGCAGCGGCAGGTGCGTTGGGGAGGGGCCAACCAGTCGATCTGGCCCTGTCCCACCTCGAAGCGGCAGTCGAGGCCATGGCGGACATCACCGACCGCGGCAGCGACCAGCAGTCCGCCGAGCACGGCCTGACGTCGTTCGAGGGGGACATCCGCTCGATCATCGAGCTGGTCCTCCTGCGGGCCCTCGGCCGCGAGGCCGCCGCCTGGGCGCGCGACCTCAGGGACGAACTCGCGGCGGCCCTGCGGGAACAGCGCCCGCCGGCCGCCCTGCCCACGCCGGAGAGCCTCTTCCGCATCGTCGCGGGGCCCGACGTCGACCGCGCCACCGAGCTGCTCGAGCGTGGCCGCGGGCTGCTGCTGTCCCGGCGGATCGAGGCCCGTACCGATCTCAGCGGACTGCGGTCGGAGCACCCCGCACTGGCTGACGAGTTCGAGCGGCTGACCGACCAGCTCACCGCGGAGCCGGACCTGCCCGACCCGGCCCCCAGCGGGCACGCCGAGTGGTCCCGACTCGCCCGGCTCCGCGCGTCGCGGGAACTCGACGAGCTGGTGGAGCGCATCCGCACCCGGCCGGGGTTCGACGGCTTCCTGCGTCCGCTCTCCGTCGAGCAGTTACGCGCGCTCGCGGCCGACGGCCCGATCGTCGTGCTCAACCACGCGCGACGCCACTGCCACGCCCTCGTCGTGACGGCCCGGTCGATCACCGCCCTTCGCCTCGAAGCCGAGTCGGACGAGGTCACGGATGTGGCGCGGCGGCTGCGTGACGCTGTCGACGCCATCAACGCGCACGGTGCGTCGAGACCGTCCCCGGCACAGCTCATCGCCGCCGGGGCCACGCTCCGCGAGACGCTGGCGTGGACCTGGCACAAGATCGTGTGCCCGGTCCTGGAACTCGTAGGGTCGCGCGATCCCGTTCCTGATGTTCGTGGTGTATCTAATGTTCCTGGTGTTCCGGACGAAGGCGCGTGGCCGCGGATCTGGTGGGTGCCCACGGGTTCCTTCAACGCCCTGCCGCTGCACGCGGCCCAGTGCACGCTGCCCGACTGCGAACTCGACGGCTGCGGCGCCGCGCTCGACGCCGTGGTGTCGTCGTACGTCCCCGGGTTCCGGACCCTGGCGTACGCCCGCACCCGGGCCGAACACCGCGATACCGCCGACAACGGCAGCGCCCTGCTGGTCGCCTCGCCCGAGGACGAGTTGCCCGGCGTCGCGGCGGCGGCCGGCTACGCGGCCGGACTGCTCGGCGCGCGCGAGCCGCTGGTCGGCGCCGCCGCGACCCGCGAGGCAGTGCTCGCCGCGCTCGGCAGCACCCCGTGGGTGCACTTCGGCTGCCACGCGGCCACCGACCCGACGGAACCCTCCGGCTCTCTGCTCCACCTGCCGAGCGGCGAGCCGCTGTCCGTCCTTGAGATCTGCCGGACGCAGCCGCGATCAGCACGGCTCGCCTTCCTCGCCGCCTGCGGCACCGCGCGCACGTCCGAGCGGCTCTCGGATGAGGCCATCCACATCACCAGCGCCTTCCTTCTCGCCGGCTTCCCCACCGCGGTCGGCACGCTCTGGGAGATCGACAGCACCCACGCGGACCACGTCACCCGGGACTTCTACCGCAGCATGACGACCACCGGCGCCGGCACGTCCGCATACGCCCTGCACCACACCGTCCGAGAACTACGCCGCCGCATCCCCGACCGCCCCCACATCTGGGCGGCCTACGTCCACGCAGGAACCTGAACGCGCCCGGTCCACCGACACAAAAAGCGACTGCGACCACGCGGTACCGCGTCACGCCCCCGTGGCGGGCGGGTGAGTGGTGCGTCCGGCGGCGCGCGACAAGGCGTTCAACCCTCGTTCGAGGCCGTCGAGTTCCTCGGCGGTGAGGTCGGCGGTCAGGCGCGTGAGGGTGGCTGCGAGGTCGGTGAGTGCGGCGTCGACGACCCGGCGGCCCTCGCCGGTCAGGGCGATCCGGAAGCTGCGGCGGTCAGCCGTGTCGAGTGTGCGCTCCACCAGCCCGGCCTTGTCGAGGCGGTCGAGCCGCTTCGTCATGCCTGCTCGCGACATCATCAGCGCGGCGGACAGCGCCGAGGGGCTCAGGGTGTACGGGGCTCCGGTGCGCCGCAGCGTCGCGAGCACGTCGAAGTCGCCCTTCCCGATGCCGTGGCGTTCGACAGTTCGTTCGCCGACCGGACTGATGACGTTCTCGGCGACGAACGACAGCCGGCCGACGATCGCCAGCGCGGACAGGTCCAGGTCCGGCCGTTCACGTAGCCAGTCCTCGGTGATTCGATCCGGCAGGTTCGCGTCGTGGTCGGTCATGGCGGGCATTCTATTTGCTCGAATATAGTTAGCTGGAGTACTGTATTCTAGCGAACTATACACTGGCGAAGTGGTCCTGGAGGCCCCCATGCGATCCGCCCTGCGAACCCTCATACGTGACGTCCGCGTCTTCGACGGCGCGCAGGCTGTCGCATGCGCTGACGTTCTCGTCGTCGGCGACCACATAGCCGAGCCGGATGGCCGTCCGGCGGATGTCGAGGTCGACGGCACGGGCAGAACGCTGCTCCCGGGGCTGATCGACGCGCATACCCACACCTTCGACGGCAGCCTCGCGCAGGCGCTGACGTTCGGGGTGACCACCGAACTGGACATGTTCTGCCTGCCGCCGAACCTGGCGCGGCAACGCACGCTGGCCGCCGCTCGCGACGACATTGCCGATCTGCGCAGCGCGGGAGTCCTCGCCACCGCACCGGGCGGCCACCCGTCGGCAGTCATAGCGGCGATTGCACCCATGCTGGAGCGTTCCGAGGATGCCGACGGGCCGTTCGAGACGATTACGCACCCCCAAGACGCCGCGGCGTTCGTCGCGGCCCGGATCGCCGAGGGCAGTGACTACCTGAAGATCGTGATCGATGAGGGCGCGACGGGCCGGGCCCCGGTCCCCACCCTCGGCCCTGACACCGTCAAAGCCCTGGCCGATGCGGCGCGAGCCGCCGGGTTGCGCACCATCGCGCACGCGGTCACCGCCAAGGAGACCGCAATCGCGCTGGATGCGGGAGTAGATGGCCTGGCCCATATCTGGGCCGACACCGCTCCGGGCGATCCAGCCGCCGACGAGCTGGCCGAACGGGTCGCAGCCCAGGGCGTGTTCGTGATCAGCGCGATCGTCAACTACGAGGTGAGCGGCAGCGGCAGCCCGGACCGGGTCGCCAACGCGAGGCACGTGGCCGGAGCGCTGCGCCGGGCAGGGGTGCCGCTGCTGGCCGGAACCGACGCCAACCCGTTCGCCCCTCTCCACGGCGACGGCCTGCACCGCGAGTTGGAACTGCTGACGCAGGCCGGCCTCTCCCCACGGGAAGCGCTGGCCGCCGGCACCAGCGTCCCCGCCCGCCATTTCGGTCTGGCCGACCGTGGCCGCATCGCCCCCGGCCTACGCGCCGACCTGCTACTGGTCGACGGCGACCCCACCCGGGACATCACCGCCACCCGCGCCATCACCAACGTCTGGCGGCGCGGCATCAGCCAGTCCCGCTGACGAGGCCGCCGGCCCGTCCTGCCCCGGAGACCAACTGGGAGGACAACGTCGAAGGCCCCCGCTGCGAGCAGCGGGGGCCTTCGACGTATTGCCCGGTGAGAGCAATGGCGGAGGATACGAGATTCGAACTCGTGAGGGGTTGCCCCCAACACGCTTTCCAAATGTTCGTCTGGAGGTTCTGGGATGTGCGTGGACGTCCTGACCTGCGGCGGAGTGTCCGCTCCAGACTCGTCCGAACAGTCTCGGACGGAGGTGAATGAGACCAGGACTGAGACCAACTTGCTCCGGCTGCCGGTGATCATTGCGAGACGGTGGGAAGCGGTCAGGTGAGTGAGGAATCCCGGCCTTGGAGCGCTTGCCCCGCGATGGCGGCGATGCGCTCGACATCCTCTCGCAGCTGGGCAAGCTCCGCGGTCTGCTGTCGTCCTGCCACGATCTCAGACAGAGCGGCGATGACAGTTTCCTGATGGTCGCCGGTGCCCAACACTTGGGCGGCACGGCGGAGCAGATCGGCATCCACGTTGACCGAGTGGCTCGACTGTGGCGCAGACGGGGTGGGCGGCTCAGGAGTCGCCCTAGCCTTGCGGCCGGGTGCGGATGGTGCCAGCTTGGGCTGGGCTGGCGGCGGGGGTTCGGGGGCAACCGTGTCGGGGCTGCCGAGTACCGTAAACACCGGCTTTCGGTAGCAAACGCCTCTGCCCGCCTTGGTCGTATAGACGACGAGCTCCATGGTGAGGTCGCAGACGGCTGGGCCGTCGACACGTTCCAGCGCGTCCAGCAGGTCAGATAGTTGTGCGGCCATCAGCCAGGAGCTCGTCATGAAGTGGAACGAGCCCAGCACAGGTGCCGCTGCCATTCGGAAGGTGATGTCGATGGACGGCATCGGGCCGCGGCCATTTTTGGCTTCCAGCCTCCTGTTCTCCAACAGAGGAGGACAGCCGCAGGGCTGGCCCTTCTTCTCCTTTGGCGACAGGAACTCCATGCCGTCGCACTCGTGGATGATGCCCTTACTGCCCCAGAGGACCATACGAGCCGCCACCGCGGCAGGCCCATTCAACAGAATGCGTACGCTCTCGCGGCTCGTCAGCACTTCGTAGGCAAGACTGCCTCCTCCCCCCTCGTTCGGTTGAGGTTCGCCACCCATCAAGCTGGCCACACGAGCGGCCACATCGGCATCGTCTGTTGTGACACGCCAGGCGTCCAGGGCTTGGGGCCGGCTCTCGGACAAACGCCCCATGTGGAAGCGTCCGGCTCGGGCGGCTGAGCTCTGCGTCATTCGCTACCTTCGGTGGAGGGGACGACAGCTGATCTTCGCCACGTACCGATGCCGCGGTGCACGCGACGTGTCACGAAGCCGGCTACAGGGCGGTGCCCCCATTGTGTCCAGCCGATAGCTTCATTCAGATGGTTCCGACCAAAGGGCATAGTTTTCGCTGGCAGTCAGCGGCTGCGGACACAGGTGGCGCGACTCGGCGGGTGGTCCCGTGCTGTGGAGTCGAGTAGACGAGCCCAACACCGAGTTCCACTGGTGGACGAACCTGCTCTATGCAGCGAAGGGCCATGACGGCCGCCTCTATGGCCCCCGTCACACCGCAACGGCTGTTCTGCTCACCCGCGGCATCCCCGAAGTGGTGCCAGGAGGCCGAGGCCCAGGTTCTAGGCGCTGACAAGGATGTCATCGCCGCGTTTACCAATGCGTGCACACCGGCTGTGGTCGGGCCCGCGATCTGGGGAAGCACGGCGACAACTAGTGACGTCGCCGGTCTATGAGGAGGGGCCGGACCTGCTCTCCGGCACCCTCATGGGCCTTTGAGTAAGTGGCAGCGCATACTGGCAAGCTGCCGCATTGAATCTTCTCTGCCACTTCCTGCCACATTGCTGTAAGGTGGCAGCACGAGGCCGGGGTGCGTGCCCTAGCTGCGAGTGGAGGGGTGTGGCCAATGGTGGTATCCGCTCCACCCGAAATGGACTGGAGGGATGAGAAGCGCGGCGGGTTGGTGCGCGCTGCGCTGTGGCTCGTCGCAGAGGTTGGTGAAGGGAAGACCTTCACTAAAGCGCAGTTGCGGGAGGCGTTCCCCAGCCTCGCGTCCATCGAGCGGCGAGTACGTGATCTTCGGGACTACGAATGGCGGATCGAGACCTTCCACACGCACCCCAACCTGGAGCCGAACGAGTTCCTCTTCGCTACGGCGGGCGTCCACGTGTGGGATCCAATGGCACGAGCTGCCCATCCACGTGCGGCTGAGTTCACGCTGCGCTCGCGTGCTGCGGAACGACACGCAATCGCCAGTCCGGGTGAGGTCTGGACCCGGCTGCAAGCGCTATCCGACAAGGAGCGTGCCCTCGTTCTCGGGTGGATGGCGATGGACCGTCGACCCAGTAGCCCAGCCGAACTCGCCTGGCGCGCTTATCGAAGCTTGCCCACGCCAAGCCGACGCGATCTCATGGCCAAGCTCGGGGAACTCGTCAGCGCTGGTTCCAGTGACGACCCGCTGACGCCGGACAGTGGCGGTAACGCTGTCTCCTGACTCAAAGTCTTCCGCCGGAACCCGTTTCACCTTCCACAGATCTTCGGGTTCCGGCGGGTGGTCCAACCCATCTGATGAGGAGAAGAACCATGTTCAGTATGCGTGTCCCTGCGGTCGGAAGCGAGCGACCGCCCAGGTTCGAGATGTTTGTGGCTGCCATCGCCGTCGGATACGCGGCGGGCTACGCCGCTGGCATGGGTAACGAGGCCCAGCAGATGCTTGGCCTCGTTACGGTCACGGTGGCTGGGTGGCTCTGGGACAGGTGGCGTCGCTGATCGCCTCAGGAGGCTGGTGATCCCTTAGGCCTCGGCCAATCAGGTTGAGGCCACGGCCAAACTGAGACCACGCACGTCGAAGGGCCCCACCACGAACGGTGGGGCCCTTCGATATCGCGCCCGGTGAGGCACTGGCGGATCGTATGTGCTTCGAACTGGTGAAAAGCTTCCCCTAACCCGCTTTCCAAGGGTTCGCCCGGCGGCCCGGGGCGGAACGGTGGCGTCCCGAACTGCGGTAGAGCGGGTGCTGAGAGGCGGTTTGGGTGGCCCGGGCGGGGCTGGATGAGGTCACAACTGAGACCAGAGATTGCCACGTTGCGCAGGATCGTGACGGACCTGGCGGGTGTGGGGCCGCATCGGCAGCGGGCCCTCGGACGGGGATCAGCCAGCGTTCTCCGCATCGTTCAGGAGCCGCATTGCGTATCCGTGTTCCTCGGGGGTTCGTGCTAGCCGCGCTAACATCCTTGCCTGGCCCGAACTCGGCCGTCAGCCGGCGGGCCTGCCAGTTCGTCCAGGTGCGCGTATGAATACCCAGCGCGCCAGCGGGAACCGCACTCGGCCGGTGCCTCTCGCCGACCATCTCGCTGTCCTGGTTTGCTCTGAAGGCGGGCCGGGGCCCTCTGGCGCGTGCGGTGTCGTGTCGGCCACGTGGTGAGTGTGACGGCGCAGTCATGCCCTAAGGGATCGATCAGCTTGGTGATCACTGGGAAGAGCGGCAGGAGCCGCTGCCATCGACGTCCAGGCGGCCAGGCCCCAGTACGGGGTGGGTCCGGTCCGAGCTGAAATCCGTCTGCGTCGTACTGACGGGCCCGGTAACGTCATGCCGCGTGACCGAGACTGGTGTTCAGCCCGATCCTGCCGACGAGCAGACGGCTCCTGAGGAAGCGGGGCGACCTTCCCTGCTGGATTGGCAGAAGCGGCTTAACGCCTCGCCGGGCTGTCGCGCCATCGCGCTCGGAGACCGAGTCAAGCGCATAGGGTACGTGTTTCAGGGCAACGTCGCGCAGTGCAAGTCCCTGGTCGCCGAACTGCAGAACCCGGTGGTATCTGGTCCCATCCTCGACGTACGCAATCCCGAGGCACACGACCGGCTTCTTTCCGAGGCTGAGCGGCTTCTGCATAACGTGCTGATGGGGATGAGCACGCGCGTCGATCAGCAGCGCTGTTTCATGGAGGAACACTTCCAAGAGGACTCGGCGCTGATGAATGAATACCGCAGCAAGGTCACCTCCATGTTTAAGGATGACGTGGAGGCTAAATTCTTGAAAGGGCTGCGCAATTACATCACCCATGCTCAACTCCCTGTAGCGCAGAGCAGGCAGACGTTCGGGCAAGAGTCCTTCGAGGTCACCTTTACTCTGTTAGTTGATCCCCTGCTCGCGTGGAGCCGTTGGAACGGTGAGCTGCGCACCTGGATCGCCGGTCAGGGTGACGCGGTTGTCATCGTTGACGTGGTTGACGCGTATGCCCAGAAGGCTGGCGAGCTCGACAAGTGGTTGTTCGAGCGAATCACTCTTAAGTATCGGGCCGATATTGATCCATATATGCGCGAGTGCGCGGAATTCGATCGTGAGGTCGCTCGCGTCTTCGGGGCATAGGTGTCGCTGTGGCGCCGCCTGGTTGGGAATCAGGTGAGTCGAATCCGCTGCTTGAATTTGCCTGCGAGAAATCCAGTGACCGAGAACCGCCGCATATCAAGGTAAGAGGGCCGCGCTCGCGGATGTAATGCAGCTTGTTGGAGTCTTGTCTCGCCGTCCGTTTCTACGGAGTCGATCAGCTCGATGACAACCAGCAAGAGCTGCGGAGGCCGCTGCCCTTGACATTCATGGTGATCGCGTCGCTCGCCGTCGCTGGGATCACGTCACCTCTCCCGGCAGTTCGATCCGGACATGGCCGACTTGCGCCCTTCTCGCGCTGCCTCGGGCTGCCCAGACTGCCGTACACGGACCTGTGGGGGAGGGGCTTCGATCGTGGCTGGGCGTAGACGGGGTACGGCTGCACGCAGGCGGCGGGCTGCGCGGCTGAAGGCGGTGGCGGCCGGCGGTGGTCTGGTGCTCGTCCTGTTGGCGGTGTTCTGGTC
Organism: Streptomyces sp. NPDC058198; assembly: GCF_042882605.1. Lineage (NCBI taxonomy): Bacteria > Bacillati > Actinomycetota > Actinomycetes > Kitasatosporales > Streptomycetaceae > Streptomyces > Streptomyces sp. NPDC058198. The sequence continues at coordinate 8,284 of NZ_JBHVVP010000002.1, read as the reverse complement.
GACCGTGTGGCCGTACATCACGGGTGCACTGGTCCTGGGCGGCGTCGGCGCGGCGGGCTGGTGGCTGTGGCGTACGGACCGGCTCGTGCGAGGGCGGGACCATCTGTGGCGGCAGGAAGAGGCGGTGAAGGCCGGGCACCGGACACTCGCCAAGGTGGACGCGATGACCGGCACCGAGTTCGAGGACCTGGTCGCAAGCCTGTGCCGGCGGGACGGCTGCACACAGGTGCGACGGGTGGGCGGTGCGAACGACAACGGCGCTGACGTCGTCGGCCGCCTCCCGGACGGCCGGAGCGTGGTGATCCAGTGCAAGCGCTACGCGCCGACTAGCACGATCGCGAGCCGTGAACTACGCGATTTGCTGGGCGCCAAGGTGCACTTCGCGGCAGACCTGGCCGTGTTCGTCACGACCACAAGGTTTAGCCGCCCCTCAGAGAAGTTTGCCCTGCAGCACGGAATTCTTGCTGTGCACCGGGACCACCTCGGGCTGTGGAACAACGGGGCCTCTCTGCTGTCCCTGAGTGAGGTGAACGGCCAAGGGCAGGGTGACTCCCGTCACCGAGCGCGCTGGAAGCAGGCGTACGAGAAGTAGCCGGCCTCGGGCAGCGCGAGGCCGGGACACGATCCTCAGTCACTTTGGTGCAGTACGCCTCCGAGCCGCGTAGGTAGAGCACGGCTGCACCGCCGTGCTCGCCGTCATCCAGAACCCCTCGGCCAGGGGCTACCTGATCGCCACCATGTACGCCGGACAGGCAGCGGAGACCGTGGGTTTCACGGAGCTCGGGTTTCTGCGCTCGTCATCGTCGTCGGCCCGGATGCCGGGCCTGGCCGCTGCAACGTCTCGCCGGCGTCTCCTAGGCTGAAGAGAAGTGCCAGGACGGTCATGACGCCCACTGCCGCTCCGATCGCGCCCACCAGGTCTCCTCGGGTGGAGGCACCGGTATGGGTCCGCGTGGTGTGCTTGTAGACGGAGAGTCCGACGGCGCAGCCGATGACGAGGAGCATCACGGCTTCGGAGGAGATCTGTACAGTCATCGCTGGCCTGCCTCGAAGAACTGCGGCCGACTGATCTTCCCGCTCGCCGCGAGCACGCGCGCGGTTCCGCGGAGCCGGCGCAGCTGTCCCTCGACCGCGCGGGCGCTCATACCGCCCAGCAGAGCACCGATTTCGCGCTGGTTCAGTTCCGGGCGGCCCAGCATCAGCGTGCAGATGGCAGCAGCCTCCGGGGTGGCCTCGCTCAGTATCCGCCGCAGCGTGTCACGCGAGGCGACCGTATCGGCGGGGTCGTCGAACAGGCTGAGCTGACCGGGGAACACGGCGTCGGTCTCGGTGAGGTTGAGGAGCCCGTAAGCCATCATCTTCACTTCCCGGCGCCGCTTCCGGGACCAGGTCTTGAAGACGTCGCCGAAGGCCATGACGCATCCGCCCACGAAGAAGGTGAACATGCTGGCGCCTTTGTCCGGGTTCCATTCGCCGCCGCGCAGCGAGCGCTCCAGGAAGCGGGGTGCGGCCGCCGTGACGCTGTCCACGGCCAGGGCTTCGCGCACTTCTGAGGTTCGGGCGAAGATGGACAGTTCGACCTCTGAGGCGTCGAAGGCCACGTTGTAGCGGTGGCAGTGATGGGAGATGGCGCCCGTGCGCATCCATGCCGTCAGGGTGCGGATGCCGTAGGTCCACAGCTCCTGGGCGAAGACGTCGTAGCGGGGGCCGCAGAACTCCACCCGCCGCAACTCGTCGTACAGTCTTCGGTCCTGCACGAGGGTCGGGGGAGGCGGATCGTCCCCGTCCTCGAATGGGATCTTCACCTTCAGCTCGGCCTTGTCGCCACTGCTAATCATTTTGAGCAACACCAGTCCTCGCACGGTAGTTTTAAGTCTGGCGACTCATATGGATGCGAAGACTCGAGAACCCACACTTTGCTGCGACTTTTTTCTGGCGCTGCCGATAATTTCTTGGCGCTGTGCATCGGCGGTCAGCGATGGCAGGACTTGGCCCAACGCCGGTCATCGATGCCGCCGTAGTCGGATCGCCTCCGATGGGCGGCAAGCACCCGACGCTCCATCTGTCCGGCCCCAGCAAGCAGGCCAACCGGATCGCCGAACTCTTCGCCGGCACCGCTTCGCCACCCGGGCGGAAGCGAGGCTGAAGATCGCGATATGGGTCACCGGCTTCTGCCGCACCAGGCGTATCCATCGCGCGGCCGACGGGCAGCCGCCCGCCACCTTCGAGAACACCATCCGAGAAGCGCGTGGCCACACCGCTCACCAGGACCAGGCTGCATGACCGAGGTCTCTACGAAACCCGGGGGTTGACACATCCTGATCCTGCTACGGCGTGCGATGCGTGCTGGTGTTGCCGGTTTCTCCTGACCGCTGGGGCCGAGCACGTCCGATCGATTCAGTTGAGACTGGGCGGGATTCCGCTGGGGCACGTAATGAGCATGAACGGATCGATGGCGAAGTGGGCATGGTCAGTGGCCGAGGCGGAGCTGCGTGAGCCCCTTCCTCGTCGATGGATGCATTCGCAAGGGGTCGCGCGGCGCGCGGCCGAACTGACTGAACTCCTGGGCGCTGACGCGGACCTGCTGGCCTCTGCCGCCGTGCTTCACGACGTGGGCTACGCACCGCGGCTGGCAGCGACAGGCTTTCATCCGCTGGATGGTGCCCGGTTCCTTCGTGACGGCCACGCTGCGGATGAGCGGCTGGTGCGGTTGGTGGCGAACCACTCGTTGGCGCTGCTGGAGGCTGAGGAGCGCGGCTTGCGGGGCGATCTGGAAGCCGAGTTTCCGCTGCTCGATGACCACAAGCTCGTGGATGCCTTGGTGTATTGCGACATGACGACGACCCCTGATGGGAAGGGCACGTCTGCCGAGGATCGGCTGGAGGAGATCATGGAGCGCTACGGTGCGGACAGCCTGGTGGCGCGATTCATCCGCCGGGCGAAGCCGGAGATCTCCGCTGCCGTGGAGCGCGTGGAGGTCGCGCTGGCGGCTCAGCCCAGGTAGGGATAGGTGCCGGCGAGGTAGTCGCCGATCTGTTGGCGCATGCTGGGGTGGATGTCGTACTGGTCCAGGTCGCTCGGCAGGACGTAACGGACCCCGTCGGCCTCGTCGTTGATCGTGGGCTCGCCGCCCACCGGGCGGCCGATGTAGGTGTTCTCGTACTGCTGGCGAATCTCACCGTCGGTGTAGGCCACGATGTGGTTCGGGTTCGTGTAGACCCCCAGGAACCCCGTGACCTCGGCGATGATTCCGGTCTCTTCCAGGCATTCCCGCACGGCGCACTGGGCCGCCGTCTCGCCGATGTCCTGGGCTCCTCCGGGCAGGGCCCACTGGCCGGTGTCCCGGCGGCGTTGGAGCAGTATGGCGCCGTCGTCGTCGACGACGAGCAGGTTATTGGCGGGGATGAGCGTGTTCGCCTTGGGGGCCTTGGGGTCGTTGTAGTACTCAGTCCTGCCCATGTGGCGAGGGTTCCTCCTGGTCTGGTGTCCAGGGCCGTGCGGTGGCCCAGACAGCTTCGAAACTCTGAGCGTAGTTGTCGAACCAGCCCGCCGTGTCTGCTCTGCGGAGATGGAGGAGGGGGTTGGCGCTGGCCGGCTGGCCCCAGACGTGCGGGTTGATCAGAAGGTCATCGTCGTACCGGAACATGGAGGTGTAGAGCGTAGTGTCGTGCAGTCTCACCTCGCATCCGGCCTCGGACAACAGGGGGCGATAGTAGGTCAGGGAGGCGCGGATCTTGGCGGCGAGTGTGTCGCCGATTCCCTCTTCGTGGCCACGGATTGCTGCAGCCCGGCCCTTCGAGTCGCCGAAGCAGAGCCGCACTCGCACCCCGCTCGACGCACGCTCGGCGAGCATCTTGGCCACGTGCGGGTTGGACTGAGCGAAGAAGGTGCCGGAGAAGACGAGGACGCTGATCTGCTCCTGGGCGCCGTTGAGCAGCGACAGCCATGTGTCGCGCGGGACGCTCGCCCGGTTCTGGTAGGTCCCGACCAGTTCCTGCCCTGAACCTTCGAGTTGCTGCGGCGTGGTCGGCGCTGGTGCGGGCCAGAGGAACAGTTCCTCGACCCGTAAGTGCTTGGCGACGCGGAAGCGGTGGCGAGGATGGGGAACGCGCCCGCCGAGCCACCGACCGACGGTCTTGGGGTCCACCTCACAGACTTCGGCGAGTGATTCGGGTGGGATGCCGCGCTGGGCGAGCACGGAGTGCAATCGCTCGTTCACAGACGCCATACAAGCCGAGACCGGTCAGGAGCGGCAAGGACGTTTCGGGACGTTCCACAGAAGGAGGGGGCCATGACCGCTGTATTTACGCTGGATGCATGGAGCTCATCGTCCTGTGGGACATCGACCACACTCTCATCGAGAACTCAGGGGTCAGCAAGGAGATCTACGCCGCCGCCTTCACGGCCCTGGCGGGAAGGGCGCCCGCGGGGCCGGCGCGGACGGAAGGGCGTACGGACCGGCTGATCATGCGCGACATGTTCGAGCGGAACGGCCTGGCCGAGCCGGACTGGCCAGCGGTCGAGAAGGCTCTCGCCGACGCCGGGGAGGCCCGTCTCCACGCCCTCAGCCAGCGGGGAACAGCCCTGCCCGGTGTGCGGGAAGTCCTGAAGGAGGTCTCCGTGCGCAGCAGTTGGGTGTCGTCGGTACTCACCGGAAATATCGCGGACAACGCCCGCGTGAAGGTCGCGGCCTTCGGCCTTGATCCCCTCCTCGACCTGCCGGTCGGCGCCTATGGGGCCGACGCCCTTAAGCGCCCCGACCTGGTCGCTGTCGCCCGGGAGCGTGCCCAGCGGCTGCGAGGCGCCCCGGATGGAGTGCCCGTCGTGCTCGTCGGAGACACCCCGAGAGACGTGGAGGCCGCACTCTCCACAGGCTCCGAGATCATCGCGGTCGCCTCCGGCGTCCACAGCACCGAAGAGCTGGCAGCCGCCGGTGCCCGTACGGTCCTGCCCGATCTGACGGACACCGGCCGTGTACTCGGGATTCTGGAGGCGCTCTCCGCACGCTGAAAACGTCCCAGGACGTCCTCGGAGCGTCCCGATACGCGGTGACGAGGTCCGTACCTGTCCCGCCAATATCAGGTCTCCCACCAGGCAAGCGCCTCGAAGGAGACCCTCGTGATCAGCGAAGTCACCGGGATCCGCAGGATCCGGATGCTGTACCTGCAGCTGCTCTACCGCTGCAACTTCGAATGCCTGCACTGCTTCCACGGCAAACGGCTCCAGCACGCCGACGCCTTCACCACGGACGAGGCGGTCAACCTCCTCACGCTGATGCGCGACGAGTACGGCACCGAGGCTGTCACCCTGCTGGGCGGCGAGCCGTTCGTCTACCGAGACCTCGCCCAGGTCGTCCGGTACGCCAAGCGGGACCTGGGCATGCAGGTCGAGATCTGCACCAACGGCTACCGGATCGAGCGCCGGCTGACCGAGATCGCCCCCGACCTGGACCTGCTCCGGGTGTCGCTGGAGGGCATCGGTACGACCAACGACAAGATCCGGAAGTTCGGAAGCTACCGCAGCGCCCTGAGCGCCCTCGAAATCGCCCAGCAGCTCGGCGTCCGCGCTGGCGCGACCATGACGGTCACCTCACGCAACATCGACGAGGTCCTGTCGCTCGCCCGCACACTGCAGCACTACGGGGTGGAGCAGCTGAAACTCCACTGCCTTCGGCCGGTCGGCAACGCAGCGGACCACCCCGAGCTCCTCGTCAACGACGCCACGGCCTACACCCGTCTGCGGGAGTGCCTGGCCTCGGCCGAGCTGGACATCGAGGTGATCCTCGACGAGGACCTGTCCGAGCTCGGTGCACCAGACGCGTGCCTCCCCTCCGGGGGCCCTGTGGAGATCGAGCGGATCGAGGCCGACCCGCGCGGCGCGCTCACCATGTCCTGCAAGGCTGTCGGCAAGGACTCGCACGCCTTCTGGTACGACAAGCTCGCCGATCACATCGACCACCGGCCGTCCGCCACCGACGAGCTCACGCTCGCGGTGCCGGACGTGGTGTACGGACGTGTCTGACCCGGCACCGTTCGAGAGCGTCGAAGGGCTCCGCGGCACCGGAAAATCCACCCTCGCCCCCATGCTCGCGGCCGCCCGTGGCGCGGTGCTGGTCCCGACCGTGCCGCCCACCTACCAGGCACTGCGGCAGGAGGTCGACCGGCTGGGAAACGCAGAGGCACGCATGTGCTTCTACCTTTCGGCCCTGTTCACCGCCACCGATCAGATCCAGCGGTACCTGTCCGCCGGCATCCCGGTCGTCGTCGAGAGCTACTTCGCACGCTGTCTGGCCAACCACCGCGCTTTCGGAGCCGATCTCTCCGTGTCCCTGCCGCCAGGCATCCCGCGTCCCGTCAGCTACTACCTCGTTTGCGCGGAGGACGAGCGTCAGCGCCGAATCGCCAGGCGCGACAAGCCTGTCTCGCGGTGGGACGCGCTCGCCGAGATCACCGCGGACAAGATCACCGGTGCCTACGCCTCGTTCCCGATGCACCGCGTGAACACCACCGGTCGCACCCCTGACGAGGTACTCCGAGCCGTCCTGAGCACCCACCTTCAAGGAGAGCAAGCCAGTGCAGACACCCAGCATGTGGCGGCACACCCTCACCTTCTTCCCGCAGTTCCTCGCCGCGCTGAAGGAGCGTACGGAGCCTGACTCCACGGTGACGGTCATCGGCGCGAGCGACGGCAGACTCGTCGTGCCACTGGCCGCGGCCGGCTACCGGGTCGTCGCCATCGAGCGCGACCCGCTCGCCCTCCACGGCGGCGAGGTCCAACTTCCGGGTGGCAGGACCGGTCACGCGATGGGCATGATCGAGCGGCTGAAGCAGGAAGGGCTTCACGACCGTGTCCAGGTCGTGGAGGACGACTTCCTCGCCTCCGAACCCGTCACCGCCCCCTGTGATGCCGTCTGGACGAGCTGCTCGTGGCATTACAGTGCCAACCACCACCGGCCGTTGGGCGAGTTCGTCGACCGCATGCAGCGCCTGGTCCGGCCCGGCGGTCTGTTCGGCGCGGAGTTCATGATGCCCCTCACGCAACGCCACCACGTGCTTGAGCACTACACATCCCCCGAGAAGCTGCGGCGTTACTTCATCGGGGACTGGGACGTCCTGCTCACCCTGCGGACCAACGAGTTCACCGAGCAGGCGCACGTCGGGCAGCTGCAGGACCACAACCACCGCATGGGCCTCCTCCTCGCCGCCCGTGCGTCCACCCCCTCCTAGAGCTACGGGAAGAAGGACCTATGAAGCACGAGTACGAAGCCAAGTTCCTCGCCGTCGACGTCGACGGCCTCCAGGCCAAACTGACGGCGCTCGGAGCCGTCCAGGCATTTCCGCGCACCCTCCTCACCCGGAAGATCTTCGAGAACGACGCCCTCGAAGGCGGCGCCTGGGTCCGCCTGAGGGACGAGGCCACCCGCTCCACTCTCACGCTGAAGCAGGTCACCGACTCCACGACGATCGACGGCACCACCGAGATCGAGACCGAGGTGTCCGACCTGCACGCCATGGCCGAGATCCTCCGCAACGTCGGCCTGCGTGAAGTCCGCTACCAGGAGAACTTCCGCGAGGAGTGGCGCCTGGGCGAAGTCGCCTTCGATTTCGACACCTGGCCGGACCTCCCCACCTTCGTCGAGATCGAAGGTCCCGACGAGGCATCGGTCCGCCAGGCAGCAGCCCTGCTCGACCTCGACTACACCGAGGCACGGTTCGGCAGTGTCGACGAGATCTACAAGAGCGAGGCCGGCAGGGACATCCTGGCCGAGCCCACGCTCCTCTTCGCCGACTCCGACAAGCAGGCTTCGACCAGGGCAGCTGTCCCGGGCGAGTGATCTTGGGGACGAGCTGTGTTGATAGAACTGACCGTGACGCCTCGGGTCATACCCGGCATCGCCGAGTTCGCGCGCGGCGGTCTGCCCGCCGCAGCAGACACTGACGACGGCAATACGTGGACTGACGGCTTCTGCTGACTCTACTGCGGCCAGCGATGGACCCGTGTTCTATGGATCGGCCCGGTGAGTGTGGCGGGTGCCCAGGCGGCGATGTTCACCTGCGGCCCGTGCATCCACGTCTTGCAGGAGCAGGTCTGGCAGTCCCTCCTCCTTCACGACGAACCGACTCGCCCCCCACCTGTGAGCACGGCTTCTATAACCGAGCAGCCTGAGGGACGCCGCGTTGGAAAGCATCGTGCGCGGGGCGGCATGTTCCGTCGGGAGTGAGGCCGAGAACGGACAATGGGCGCATCAGCGGCTGGGCCGGTCACCACGCGTGGTGACCGGCCC